>NZ_JBNBLH010000015.1:0-64403 GCF_049830555.1 Roseobacter sp. EG26 | reverse complement strand
ACTCATTGGCTATGGACATACAACAACGAAAGACCAAACATGGGGATCGGCGGGATAACCCCGATACAAAAACTGAAGGCAGCTTAGATTCTACTGACGCGCCCCTCTAAAAATGGGGAGATTACCAGGTGTTGAAAAAAGCGGGCGGAAAATGCCAGCTTTGCGGTATTCCGTCATTGCTCAGGCCCATTGATGTAGACCACATCGTTCCCAGCTCTAAGGCCAACAAGTATGGCAGGGTAGAAAAGGACGGTATCTGGATTGATGTGGATTCGCCCGCCAACTTGCAGGCCCTCTGCATGACCTGCAATCGGGCGAAACGGGCCGCGGACGAAACGGATTTCAGGCAGGCATCGAAACTCGTGCGCGACCGCATTCCTGAAATCATTCGCGCAAACGGCCGTGAACCATCAATGCGAAAGGTTTCTGGGGCGAAGCTCACGAAAGCTCTGTTCGACAAGCTGGTAGAAGAACACGCAGAGCTGATCGCGGCAGGCGAAAACGAGAAGCATTGTCTGGAAGAGCTGGTGGACATGACAGAAGTCATTATCGCGCTTGCTCGGCAACAGGATGTGGATGAAAGTGCTTTCTTCGAACGTGTGCGAGCCAAGAGGTCCAAGAAAGGTGCCTTTATGCAGGGGCATCTTCTTACAGATGTGCCGCGCTGACGCCTTGCGGTAGCTCTCCTGAACCATTGCCTGCCGCCGAGTGTGGTCCGAGTTCTGTTGCCTCAAAGCTCTTTTCGCGCGCGCAGTGCACACAGGACCCAATTCTCGCAGCCAACCGGTCGCAGAAGGCATACTGAAAACAAACTAACACGCACATGGGTCTGCAACGAAAGCTCGGTCTGACGGGCCGCACTCCAGCGGCAATCGGGTTGGGTCAGCGACAACAAAGGACCGAAGACGTACCTGATACCCTTCGCCCATCGTTTTCGCCAGCAAACACACAGAATCTGCCGACTGACCAAAGTTAGCGACCAGAATGACCAAAAATATGACCATAATGATCAAACATCACGAGTCGTCACAAGAGTCCCTAAATTTGCGGCACGTACAAGGTCCGCGATGTGCAGAACCTATTGATCTTCGCGCAAAAGTGACAAACTCTTGTCGAAACAGACAAACTTCGTGTCATCTTTCATTAATTTTAGTGGTGAGCCGTGCAGGATTCGAACCTGCGACCCACTGATTAAAAGTCAGTTGCTCTACCAACTGAGCTAACGGCCCACTAGGCGGCTTACTTAGAAAGGTGCAGGGGGAGGGTCAAGCCCTTAATTGTTGTTTTTCAACAGACATACTGGATAGTTTTACCGCGGCAGCTTATATGGCCGAAATGCGCAGTGATCATCAGCTCGGATTACCCTTCATGAAGATGCATGGGTTGGGAAACGACTTCGTCGTGCTGGACGCGCGCGCCCAAAATATTGATGTGACACCCGCGCTTGCTCAGGCGCTTGGCGATCGCCACAGAGGCGTTGGATTTGATCAGCTTGCCGTCATTACCAACGGTGCCGAAGACCTGCATTTGACGTTCTATAACGCAGACGGATCGCTTTCTGCGGCTTGTGGAAATGCAACGCGATGTATTGCACGTTTTGTCATGCACGAGACGGGACAATCGACACTCAAACTCAGTACAGATCGCGGCCCGTTATCTGCATGTGATGCGGGCGATGGGATGACGGCCGTGAACATGGGTCAACCCCAGCTTGATTGGTCTGAGATTCCACTTGCCTCTGCAATGGATACGCTGACGCTTCCAATCGCGGGGTCTCCTGTTGCGACAGGTATGGGCAACCCGCACTGCACGTTTTTTGTGGATGACGTCGCAGCTGTCGATCTGGCCAGTTTTGGCAAAGCACATGAGCACCACCCCCTTTATCCTGAGCGCACCAATGTTCAGATCGCGCAGATCATAGGATCCGACCATATTCGAATGCGTGTTTGGGAACGGGGTGTCGGGATCACCCTGGCATCTGGTTCATCCAGCTGTGCCACGGGTGTTGCGGCAGCGCGCAAAGGGCTCACCGGGCGCAAGGTCAGGATCGACTTGGACGGAGGCACGATCCATGTTGACTGGAGAGACGACGGCGTCTGGATGACGGGGCCAACAACGCATGTCTTCGACGGTACTCTGACCGCCGCCTTTCTGGATGAGATTTCATGAACGCGCCCGTTTTCTCAACGATGGGCTGCCGTCTGAACGCCTATGAGACCGAGGCGATGAAGGAGCTTGCCGATACTGCGGGCCTTAGGAACGCGGTGATCGTGAATACCTGTGCCGTGACCGCCGAGGCCGTGCGCAAGGCCCGTCAGGATATTCGCAAACTACGCCGTACGCATCCTGATGCGCGCCTGATCGTCACTGGCTGCGCCGCCCAGACAGAGCCTGAAACCTTTGCCCAAATGGAAGAAGTAGACGCGGTGATCGGCAACACCGAGAAGATGCAGAATTCAACCTGGCAAGGGCTGGCAGCCGATTTCATAGGTCAAACCGAGGCCGTTCAGGTGGATGACATCATGTCTGTTACCGAGACAGCCGGTCACCTTATCGATGGGTTTGGCACCCGCAGCCGCGCTTATGTACAGGTGCAAAATGGGTGCGATCATCGGTGCACCTTTTGTATCATACCCTACGGGCGTGGAAATTCGCGATCAGTTCCCGCTGGTGTTGTGGTCGATCAGATCAAGCGGCTGGTCGACAAAGGCTATAACGAGGTTGTCCTGACCGGCGTCGATTTGACAAGCTGGGGAGCGGACCTGCCGGCAGAACCCAAACTCGGTGATCTGGTGATGCGCATTCTGCGATTGGTGCCAGACCTTCAGAGATTGCGCATCAGTTCCATTGACAGCATCGAAGTTGATGACAACCTGATGCAGGCCATCGCCACGGAACCCCGGCTGATGCCGCATTTGCATTTATCGCTGCAGCACGGGGATGACTTGATCCTCAAACGCATGAAACGGCGTCACCTTCGCGACGATGCGATCAGATTTTCACAAGAGGCGCGCAGGCTGCGCCCCGACATGACCTTTGGTGCAGATATAATCGCCGGTTTCCCAACCGAGACTGAAGCGATGTTTGAGAACTCGCTGGCCCTCGTGAAAGAATGTGATCTCACATGGCTGCATGTGTTCCCCTATTCGCCTCGTCCCGGCACTCCAGCAGCGCGAATGCCTGCCGTAGAGGGCAAGGCGATCAAGGAACGTGCTGCCCGGTTGCGAGCGGCAGGTACCACGCAGGTGGAGCAACATGTTACGGCCCAGTTGGGACGCTCTCACAAAGTCCTCATGGAAGCGCCCCATATGGGACGTACAGAACAGTTTTGCGAAGTCCGTGTTTCAGAGCCACAGCCGACAGGACAGGTCGTTGATCTGACGATCACAGGCGGTCGCGACAACGTTCTTCTGGCATGAACGCACGGTCTTGTGTAGCTGATCCCTAGAAATGACGTGACAATCGAAGGCGTTGATCGTTACTCTGAAAGCACCTTGTGGGAGAGGTGACTTGGAAGATCACATAGAATGGGTTCTGGAAATGAATATCCAGGACGGTAAAGGGGATGCAGTCCAGCCCCTGGTTGAAGAGATGGTTGCGGCCACTCGTGAAACTGAACCGGGTGCTTTGACTTACGAGTACTACGTGAATGCCGACAAAACGCGCTGCACCGTGCTGGAACGCTATGCTGACAATGCGGCCGTCATGGTTCATCTGGGTAATTTCGGCGAAAAATTCGCAGATCGGTTTTTTGCGACCTTTGAGGCGGTGCGGTTCACTGTCTATGGACCTTCAAATGATGAGGTTCGCGCCGCTCTGGCCGGATTGGGTGCCACATTTGATGCGCGGATCAGCGGGTTTCATCGCTGACCTTTTTTCGATGCCTTCTGGTTTCTCTCCTCCAACAAATGCGCCATCAGAATTAACGGTGATGCCCGTTATGATTGAAACTAGCGCATGCGCAGGCTACGCTTGCCCGTCTTGACAGTCGGGTGACCGGAATTGGGAAAGGTCCGAAATGGATACAGTTACATTGCCGAACACGGGATTTCTTGCCCACGCATCCAAGAATCTGTCCGAACTCCTCGCATCGGTCGCCACAGAGGTCGCGCTGGACGAAGGAGAAGTGCTCTTCGAGCAGGGAGACATTGGAGATACGCTCTACGCAATTGTATCAGGCTCTTTGGAGTTCAGCGTGCTGTCTCGTGAAGGGCGCAAGCTTTCATTGGACGTGATGCGCCCTGGTGCATTGTTCGGGGAAATAGCGCTTTTCGATCCTGGGACGCGCACTGCAACTGTCACGGCAATCGAGAAGTCCCGCCTCAGAGGCGTCAAAAACGCTGATATGCTGCGCGCCATCCGCGAAGCCCCGGACCTGGGCATTGACATGATCCAATTGGCCGGAGAGCGCATGCGCTGGATGAGCAGCCAGTTGAATGAGCAGGTCTTCCTGCCAATGCCTGCGCGATTGGCGCGCAAGATACTCTACCTCACGGTAGATGGCTCGGACCATCTTTCGACGCTGACCCTGTCACAATCCGAGCTTGCGGAATTTGTCGGCGCAACGCGGGAGGCGGTGTCCAAGACCCTGTCACTTTGGAAACGCGCCGGGGTCATTGAATCCACGCGCGGCGGGGTTCAGGTGCTCGACCGCGACGCCCTGCAGGTCATGGCAGATTTACACCAGATTTAATTGCGGCATGTGACCCGTTTCACAGACGTTGATTCGTTTTTGCGCCATGTTGGGAGCATCAGAGGTATAGGGCTCTGATCCAACACCCCCGGCGATTTCCGGGAAAGGCACAAAAGGGATATTAAAATGGAACGGCCTAACAAGACACCAATCGACGCAACCCGCAAGCCGCCAAAACCGTCTCCGGTCAAGGCGATGATTGCGTGGCTGGTAGAGACTGACCGCGAATTTCGCGTGGCTCAGTCAATGGTCGACAAAACCCACAAACGTTTCTGAAAGAAGGATTTGGCAGGTGGCTGTTCAACTCACAATCCGTATTGGAACTGTTGTGTCTCAGTTCAATTTGGGCACGATTTGCACCGCTTCACGTCATGAAAAAATCACACGAAATTCCCACAATGTGATCCAGTTCACATACAGGGATCGCCCGTCAAGGTATTGTTAATTTATTAGCGGTGACCGGTAACGAGTATTCGCCTTGAATATCAAGGCCATCAAGATGGTAACGAAAGACGAATTTAACGGTATGGGACAGGGATGAGATCACGGCGAAAGAGCTTTTAGCTGCCAACTAACCGTGAAGCCTCCAACCACCCGATTCTGACTCTCCCCAGGGTCTGTCATTAGCCTTCCTTGAGAAGGTGCAGACGGAAAACCCCCCGCACAGCAAATGCACGGGGGGTTTTTTAATTCAGAATTTCCGAGGCGTTCAGGACGTTTCTTTGCCCTTCACAGGCGCCCAGATGCGCTTGTTGGTCAGGTAAAGCAGAACGGAGAGCAGCGTCAGGAACAAAACACCTACAAAACCGGCCTGCTTGCGCGCCATCATTTTCGGCTCTGCTGTCCACATCAGGAAGGCGGAGACATCTTCGGCGATATGATGAAGATCGTTCTCATGGCCATCGGCAAACTCGACGTCCTCGCCATAAAGCGGGGGCGCCATGGAAATCCAGCCTCCGGGGAAAGCCTTGTTCTCATAGAGCGTCACACCCGCTTCTTCTTTTTCCTCGCCAGTGTATTCGGTCAGCAGCGAGGCAATATACTCCGCGCCACCAATGCCCTTGAAGAACTGATTGATGCCGAGACCGTAGGGGCCATGAAAACCCGCCCGCGCCTTGGCCATCAGGCTCAGATCGGGAGCGTTCTCAAGACCTGATTCCGGAAAGTGATCAGCTGGCAGCGCCGGACGGAAATCGTCAAGTTCGGCATCGAAAACCTCGAAATTCGCGGCATAGGCCCGCACCTGATCTTCGGGCAGATGGGGTCCACCTTCTTCAGCCAACGAGCGGATGGGTACGAACTTGAGTCCGTGGCAGGCGGAGCAGATTTCGGTGTAGACCTGAAGCCCGCGTTGCAATTGGTTCTGATCGTAGGTGCCAAAGGGCCCCTCAAAGGAAAAATCGAAGTCTTCGACGTGACCTTCACCACCCGCTGCCAGACCGGACGTGGCCAACCCGAAAGCCGCCACGACACTAAGCGTAAATGTTCTGAACATGATCTTGTGTTCCTTTATTCTGCAGGCGTGGCGTCAGAGGACTTGGGATAGTGTGCCGCAAAGTCTTCTTCGATGGTTTCCGGACGGGCGAGCGGTTTTTCCATCACACCCAGCAACGGCAGGATCACGAGGAAGTAGGCGAACCAATAGGCCGATGCGATCAGAGAGAAGGTCGCATAGGGTTCTTCTGCCGGCATCGCACCCAGCCACATCAGGGCGAAGAAGTCGATAACCAGCAGCGCAAACCACCATTTGAACATCGGACGATAACGACCCGAGCGGACGGAAGAAGTGTCAAGCCAGGGTGCCAGCGCCATAACGGCAATCGCACCAAACATCGCCAGAACACCAAAGAACTTCGCGTCGATGATACCACCGGTGAAGAAGGAGGCGATCTGCACCACCCAGACCTCGCCGGTGAAGGCACGCAGGATCGCGTAGAATGGCAGGAAGTACCATTCAGGCACGATGTGTGCAGGTGTCGCCAGCGCATTGGCCTCGATGTAGTTATCGGGGTGTCCCAAGTAGTTCGGCATGAAGCCGACAACGGCGAAGAACACGGCCAGAATAACCGCCAGGGCAAAGAGATCCTTGATCACGAAATAGGGCCAGAAGGGCAGCGTGTCTTTCTCGGCTTCTTCCTTCGATGTGCGGCGCACTTCGACGCCGGTCGGGTTGTTGTTGCCCGTGGTATGGAAGGCCCAGATGTGCACGATCACGAGACCTGCAATCACGAAGGGCAGAAGATAGTGCAGCGAGAAGAAGCGGTTCAGCGTAGCGTTATCCACCGCGGGTCCACCCAGAAGCCATGTTTGCAACGCTTCACCAATGAAGGGGATTGCGCCAAAGAGGCCGGTGATAACTGTCGCGCCCCAGAAAGACATCTGACCCCATGGCAGCACGTAGCCCATGAAGGCAGTGCCCATCATCATCAGATAAATCAACATGCCGATGATCCATGTGATCTCGCGCGGGGCCTTGTAGGACCCGTAGTAGAGACCACGGAAAATATGGGCATAAACCGCGATAAAGAACAGCGAAGCGCCATTGGCATGCATATACCGCAGCATGTAGCCGCCGTTTACATTGCGCATGATGTGCTCGACCGACGAAAACGCATGATCGACGTGCGGCGTGTAGTGCATCACCAGCACGATGCCGGTGACGATCTGCAGCGCAAGACAGAAGGTTAGCACAATGCCCCAAATCCACATCCAGTTGAGGTTCTTGGGGGTTGGGATCATCAACGTATCGTAGAGAAGACCAACTACGGGCAGGCGCGAGGCCAGCCACTTTTCACCGTTTGACTTCGGCTCATAATGGTCGTGAGGAATTCCAGCCATCTGATGTCTCCCTTAACCGAGTTTGATCGTGGTTTCATCCACGAATTCTGCCACAGGCACCGGCAGGTTCGTCGGTGCAGGCCCTTTGCGAATACGACCGGATGTGTCGTAATGCGATCCGTGGCACGGGCAGAACCAGCCGCCAAAATCGCCTGCATCTCCCAAAGGTACGCAGCCCAGATGCGTGCAAACACCCATCATCACCAGCCATTCACCGGTCTCGTCGAGAGCGCGGTTTTCGTCAGACGCATCAGCGTCACCGCTCAGGTTCGCGTTTTCCGCTTTCTGGTCGGGAAGATCACTCAATTCGACATCGCGCGCGGCGGAGATTTCTTCCTCGGTGCGGCGGCGAATGAACACCGGCTTGCCCAGCCATTTCACGGTGAGCTGCGTGCCGGGCTCGACATCGCCAACGTCCACACGGATCGAGGCAAGGGCGCGCACGTCCGCGGAAGGGTTCATTTGGTGGACCAAGGGCCAAACGGCTGCACCGGCGGTGACGGCACCGGCGCCTGCAGTCGCATAATAAAGGAAATCCCTCCGGGTGCCTTCGTGATCTTCTGCGTGGGACACGGGTTTACTCCATTTCCAGGGCCAATGATCGGCCAAAAGTCAAACTGGCCGCGAAAAACGCAGCCTTACTCATGCGGGTATGTAGCGTTGTGCTGACGCGCCGTCCAGTGATCAAACACGCGCAAACCGTCGCAGGCATGCCCAGAATTCGCGAATTCCATGCGTATGTTGCGTTGAAATCATCATTCGCCGCGCGAGTCTATCCCACAGGGGGCAATGTCGCCTGCATCGACGCCCGCGAATCGAAGTTTTCGTGCCATTTGGCCAGAGCGTCGTTGCCCGCCCGCCAGTTCCGCGCGCCATGCCGAAAATCGACGTACGAAAGCGCGCAGGCTACCGAGATGTGACCCATGTCTATAGGACCCGACAGGTGGCTCATCCAGCGTGCGTTCAAAACGGAGATCGCACGCGACACCTTGGTCCACTGCGCCTCGATCCAGTCGCCATATTGCATTTCTTCAGGACGCAATCGCGCCTCGTAGGCCATTGAAACCGCAGAATCCATGATGCCGTCTCCCGTTGCCTCCAACGTGAGGGTCTCCCACCGCGATGTTCCCGTTGGGTACATCTTGCCGCCGTAAAGATCGTTGAGAAAGGCGGTGATCACCCGGCTGTCATAAAGTGTCGTGCCGTTGTCGCGCACCAGCGCCGGGATACGGGCCAGCGGATTGCTCGCCGCCAGCCCTTCATCCGTTGCGAAAGCGGTCGAAGTCACATCCGAGATTTCAACCTCATCTGCCCTGTCCAACTCATGGAGCAAAACGACAACTTTTCGCACGAATGGCGACGCAGGGGAGTGGAAGAGTTTCATCGGCATTTCCTTTCGCGGGTTTCAGGCGACCCTAGCAGAGCTATTGGCCCTGTCCATTGGCGGCCCGCATCAGGGCTGCCAGAACGGCAATGTCGGTACCTTGACCATAGGCTTCCACATGATCGGCAGCACGTTCGCGGACGTCATCGGGTTTGTTCTGGTTAAGTTTCCACGTCCCATCGACACCCGTGACCTTCATGCGGCAGGGCACAATCGCACGCATCATCCGGTCCATGACGCCGTCTGACATCTTCGATGTGGTCCATGGCGCTTTAGGCAAAAGGCGTTCTTCGAAAAAAGCCGTCTGGCGATCGAGCAGATTATGCAGTTCGTCCTGCGGGCGCAACGCCAGCATTCCAGTCAGATGCACGGCCACATAATTCCACGTCGGCACCTGATCAATCACGCCGTACCAATCGGGTGACACGTAGCTGTCAGGCCCGGATACCGCGATGCGCGCGGGCAAATCGGCCTCTTTCAAGGCCCGCGAGATCGGGTTCGAGCGCAGCAAATGCAACCAAACCGTCTCCCCATCCTCGTCCAGCAGAAACGGAATATGCGACAGCCATGGCCCCTCTGCCCCGCTGACCGCCAGCACACCAAAGGCGCGTTCGCGCGCGTATTCAAGGTTGGCGGCATTTTCATGTGTGTGGAAAACGGGGTTCGGGTGCATCGACCTGCCTTTGATTTGTGTTGCATTTTCTCTTGCAGGCTTTGGCGCGGCTTGGCAAGTTACGGTCATTCTCAGGGCGGGGCGAAATTCCCCACCGGCGGTATGCAGTGACAAACTGTGAGCCCGCGAGCGGCCTCTTGCGAGGTGACAAGCAGATCTGGTGAGATGCCAGAGCCGACGGTCATAGTCCGGATGAAAGAGAATGCGAAAACGCTGGGCCAGTGTGCCTTGTGTGATCGTGATCGCCTTGGGTGGACGTGTCTGGACCAAAAAGGAGATCATGATCATGACACACACCCGTTTCGCCTTCGTCAAAGCGCAGTGGCACGCGGATATCGTGGACCGCGCCTATGATGGATTTACCCAGGAAATACCCGCATCGCAGGTCGAGGTTTTTGACGTACCGGGGGCGTTCGAGATGCCCTTGATGGCCCGCGATCTGGCCGGCACCGGTCAATATGATGCCGTGATCTGTGCGGCGTTTGTGGTTGATGGCGGCATCTACCGGCATGATTTTGTGGCACAGTCCGTCGTGGACGGGTTGATGAGGGTCGGTCTGGATACAGGCGTGCCGGTTTTATCCGTTTCACTGACACCGCATCATTATCAGGAAACTGATCACCACAACGCGATCTATCGCGCCCATTTTGTGACCAAGGGCAAAGAGGCCGCATCAGCGGCACTCGGGATTTTGAAAGCACGCGCGTCATTGCGCGCCAAGGCGGCCTAGCCGAGGTAGGCGCGCAGGGCTGGCGGCGGGTTCTCAAGCAGCGCCGCCGCCGGTTGCGGCGCTTCAGCCCGCCCGCCTTCGACAAAAATCACGTCATCGGCAATGCGCCGCACATCCTGCGGGTCATGGGTTACCATCAACAGGGTGGCACCTGTCTCATTGCTCAGATCATGTACCAGATCGAGCATTTCATACCGCAGGGCGGGGCCCAATGCCGCAAAGGGCTCATCCAGCAGGATCACTGGCCGGTTTTGAACCAGCACGCGGGCCAAAGCGGCACGGCTTTGCTGGCCGCCCGAAAGTTCCCCCGGTTTTCGGTCTACCATCTCGCGCAGGCCCACTCTCTCCAGCGCCTTACCGATGCGGTCCTGATCGCTTGCCGACAATTTCAGGTCCGGCCGAATGCCAAGCCCGATGTTTTTGGCAATGCTGAGATGCGGGAACAGGTTGTTATCCTGAAACAGCATCGCAATCGGACGTTCGCCCGGTGCCGCATGGGTGATGTTTTGGTTCCGCCACCACAGTTTGCCGCCG
The DNA here is from genome assembly GCF_049830555.1 of Roseobacter sp. EG26. Classification (NCBI taxonomy): domain Bacteria; kingdom Pseudomonadati; phylum Pseudomonadota; class Alphaproteobacteria; order Rhodobacterales; family Roseobacteraceae; genus Roseobacter; species Roseobacter sp. EG26. Next base: position 53,551 of record NZ_JBNBLH010000015.1, on the reverse strand, counting down.
CGCAGCGGCAAAAACCCTCCAATCGCACCAAGCAGGGTGGATTTTCCGGCACCGGAGGGTCCGATCACGGCGGTTTTACGTCCCGGCTCGACGCTGAAACCGGCCTTCAGGGCAAAATTTCCCTGAGACATCACAACATCTTCAAGCTTCAGCACGCCAGCGGCCTCCCTTGTCGCAGAGCCAGAAAAGCCCCAATGCCATCGCGAGCAGCAGCAAGGCCGCGCCGGCAGCGGCCTCGGTACGATACGCGCCCATCAAGCGGTACATCTGCAACGGCAGTGTTGCCCGGTCCGGGTCCGCAAAAAGGGCGATGACACCAAGATCCCCGACCGATAACGCGCCGGTCAAACCCGCAGCAAAACCGATTTGAGCGCGCAACCGCGGCAGCACCAGCCACCGCCAGGCGGACCAACCGCGCAGGCCCAAAGAGCGCGACAGACGGTCGAAGGTAACCAGTGTATCGCGCATCGGCGGCACAAGTATCCGCAGGGCAAAAGGCAGCGCCATCATCGCATTGATGAGCGCGGTCACCGGCAGGGCCAAAGGCACCGGGTCGGCAATCGGATTGATCAGAATGAACCAGCCGGTGCCGATCATCAGGGGCGAGGCGGAAAGACCGATCAGCCCGATGGCTTCGGCACCACCTGCCCTGCGCGAGCTAATCCATCCGGCCATTGGCAGTGCAATGATCAGCAGGGTAAGGATACTGAGCACCGCAACACCAAGCGAATTCCCCGCCGTTTTCCACACGACCGCAGGCATTTCCGGCAGACCTTGCAAACCGGCCAGAACAATCGCCAGAAGCGGCAGCAGCAGGAACGCGCTGCCCAATGCGATGACAATTGCGTCCAGAACCTGTTGCAGGCCCGACCGCGCATCCCAGCGTTGCAGGGTGCGGTCCAGACCGGCGCCAAGCGGGAAATTCGGGATAATCCACAGCGCGATCAACGCAGCCCCCCCGGCAATAAAAAGCTGAATAAGCGACAGCAATGCCGCCCGGGCGAGGTCGAAATCAAACCGGAACGCCTGATAGATGGCCAGTTCGATGGTTGTCGCACGCGGTCCGCCGCCCAGCGTGAGGGCCACGGCAAAACTGGTCAAACAGATGACGAACACCAGCGCTGCCGCCCCGGGCACGATTTGCACCAGCAATGGGTATTCCAGGGTGCGCCGGATCATCCGAGGCGGTAAATTGAGCTGGGCGGCCAACCGAAACCGCTCGGCTGGGATGCTCTGCCAGCCTTGCAGCAGGAGCCGCGTTGCCAGTGGCAGATTGAAAAAAACATGGGCCAGAACCACGCCGTGCAGCCCGTAAATTGAAAGCGGGGGTACCCCAAAATAGCCCAAAGCGGCATTTGCCCAGCCTGATCGGCCAAAGACAGTCAAGAGCCCGAGTACTGCGACAATCACAGGCAGGATGAACGGGGCTCCCAACAGGGTGATCAGAAAACCGCGCCCGATAAACCGTCGCCTGGCCAGCGCCCGGGCCAAGGGAATGGCGCAGAGTACAGAAATCAATGCCGACAGGATCGCCTGCACCACCGTAAAGCGGATCGCGGCCCATTCGGCAGGTCCGATACCGCGCCCAACCTCGGCGCGCAATCCAATGCCCAGAAAGGACAGCAGGACCGCCACGACGACAAAGCCACCCGCGACGATCCCGGTGGTGCCGATTACTGGCTGAGCGCGCTGCGCCATGTCTCAATCGCTTCAGCCTGCAGGCTGGCTGCTTCTTCTTCCGAATAGAAGAGGACCTTCTCCGGCAGCGCCAGTTGCGCCCAGCCTTCGGGCCACTGGTCCTTGGGCAGCGCTGACGGCAGGGACCAATTGGCGGTCGGGATCATCTGTTGGAAATCCTGCGACAACACATAGGCCATGAAGGCGTCGGCCAGTTCCGGCTGGTCGGTCTGGGCGATTTTGCCGACGGTTTCGACCATGAAATAGTGACCTTCGGGGAAGATCGCGGCCTTCTTGGTGAAATCGTCCTCAGCGAACATGTGATAGGCGGGCGAGGTCGTGTAGCTCAGCACCATGTCAACCTCCCCATCGGTGAACATGCCGTAGCTGGCGGACCAATCTTTGGTCACCGTGAGGATTTTAGGGGCAAGTTTTGTCCAGACATCCGCGGCTTCTTCGCCGTAAACGGCCTGAACCCAGAGCACCAGCGCCAGACCGGAGATGGACGTGCGCGGGTCCTGAATGACCAGTTTCACGTCATCAGACATGTCCAGAAGCGCGTCGAAACTCGCGGGCGGCGCGTCCATCGTTGTCTCATTGTAGATGAACGCCGTGTGGCCGTAGTTGAAAGGCAGGAATGTGTTATCCGTCCATTCGATCGGCAATGTCAGAGCGCCGTTGTCCTGACCATGTGGCGCAAACAACCCCGTCGCGCGGGCCTTTGCCGTGACGTCGGAGGTCAGGCCGATGACAACGTCGGCCTTGGTGCGCTCTCCTTCGAGCAACAGTCGCGGCAGCAGATCGCCGGTGGCAAATTGCAGATCGCAGTTGCAGGTTTGCTCGAACCCGGCTTCGATCTTGGGGCCGGGACCCCATTCGGAGGTGAAATAATCACCCGCATAAACGGTCAGCACCGGGGTGTCGGCCCCGGCTTGAGTGGCCAGCAACAGGCTGGTGACAAGAAGAGTTCTTCGCATGATCAGTCCTTTCAAATGCGTCGAACGGCGAAAGAGGATGATCAGCTCACCTTCCCTCCGCCGGTCTTAACCGGTTCAGGTTCTACGGGTCCGCGCATATGCACATCTCAGCCGGAAAGGCCCCCCGAGGTAAGGCGACAGGTAGTGCGGTTGCGCGGGATTGGCAAGCGATAAGCTCTTGAGGCGACCCGCCTGCCCCGCTAAGCACCGGGATCAAAGGAGCGTTTCATGTCGATCAACAGCTTTGGCCACCTATTCCGCGTTACCACATGGGGTGAAAGTCACGGACCTGCGCTGGGGGCGACCGTGGATGGATGCCCGCCGGGTATCGCCATTGATGAGGCGATGATCCAGCAGTGGATGGACAAACGCAAACCCGGCCAGAACAAATACACCACGCAGCGGCGTGAAGCGGATGAGGTCAAAATCCTGTCCGGCGTATTTGAGGGTCAGACCACAGGCACGCCGGTGCAATTGTTGATCGAGAACACCGACCAGCGATCCAAAGATTACGGTGACATCAAGGACAAGTTCCGCCCGGGCCATGCAGACATCACCTATTTTCAGAAATACGGGGTGCGTGACTATCGCGGTGGTGGGCGCTCCAGCGCGCGCGAAACGGCAGCGCGGGTTGCGGCTGGGGGTCTTGCGCGCGCAGCAATTGCGGCGATGGCTCCAAAGATTGAGATCAAGGGGTACATGACCCAGATGGGTCCGCATCAGATCGACCGGGCGCGATTTGACTGGAACCAGATCGACCAGAACCCCTTTTGGGTCCCGGATGCGCAGGCCGCCGCGGATTGGGCCGACTATCTGGACAAGCTGCGCAAGTCAGGCAGTTCCGTCGGCGCGATCATAGAGGTTGTGGCACGCGGTGTGCCCGCCGGGCTGGGCGCGCCGGTCTATGGTAAGCTAGACACGGATCTGGCAGCGGCAATGATGAGCATCAATGCGGTCAAGGGCGTCGAGATTGGTGAAGGCATGTCCGCCGCGATGCTCACCGGTGAGCTGAACGCCGATGAGATCACAATGGGTCCGGATGGGCCTGAATATAGCTCCAACCACGCGGGCGGTATTCTGGGTGGTATCAGCACAGGTCAGGACATTGTCGTGCGCTTTGCGGTCAAACCAACATCCAGCATTCTGACCACGCGCCGCACGATCACCAAGTCGGGCGAAGAGACCGAGATCATCACCAAGGGTCGGCATGATCCTTGTGTGGGTATCCGCGCTGTCCCGGTTGGCGAAGCGATGATGGCCTGTGTTCTGCTCGATCATATGTTGCTGCATCGCGGTCAGATCGGCGAAAATCGCGGGCACATTGGTTAGGCGCCGTCCATCTCCAACAGGCGTCTGATGCTGTCGACGCTTTGCTCGACGATGCCCAGCGGCATGCGGGAGCGGGCCAGCACGCGCAGCCCGATGTATTGGGTCAACAGGACATTGGCGATGGCGCGACGCTCGACGTCCGGCATTTCTGCGTGCAGGGGAGAATCGTTCAAAGCCGCTTCCAAACCTTCGCGAATGCCACTCATGCCCTTTTCGACCGCTGCTGCGATATCCGGATCAGACATTTCATAGCCCGCGGCCGCAGAGCATAACAAACACCCGCGCGTATCGCCTGCTGCCACTGCCGCGCAAAGAGCGGCGAAAAGGCTGAGAATTCTATCACGACCATCCGGCACAGAGCTATCCGTGAGACAGGCTTTGGCCGCACCGACAGCTTCCTCCTCGTAATGGGCAAGCACCAGAAGAAAAAGCGTTTTCTTATCCTTGAAGGCCTTGTAGAGGCTGCCGCGCGTCAACCCCATGCCATCGAGCAAGTCAGGCAGTGACGCTTCCAGATAGCCTTTTTCCCAAAAGACATTGGCGGCCTTTTTGATCGCGTCATCTGTCTTGAACTCTCGAGGCCGTGCCATTTCTTACTCCTGTGCGCCAGCATCAATATAGTTCGGAACCAATCGTTACACAATTCACGCAAACGTGTATTGTACTAAGTGGTTCCAAATCCTAACTTGCCGCTATCACAAACCGCAACAGCCTGAAAATAGAAAGACTGGTTCCATGAAAATCATCCTCAACGCGTTCCTTGCTCTCGGCCTTACTGTCCTTGCAACCTTTGGTGCCGCTGCTGAAACTTCCGGCAGTTTCATCGGTAAAAGCGACCACATTACAACCGGCGGTGTAACGGTCGTGAAAAACGCCGATGGTACCGCAACGGTGATTCTGGACGAAAAATTCTCGCTGGATGGCGCGCCTGACCCCCGCGTGGCCTTCGGTAAGGATGGCAGCTATGCACCAGAAGCAGATCTGGGCGTGCTGCAAAATCTGAACGGCAAACAGGTCTACACCGTGCCTGCTTCCGTAAATGTAGATGACTACAATGAAATCTACATCTGGTGCCTGAAATTCTCGGTTCCGCTTGGCGTCGCAGCCCTGAACTGAGAATAAAGGAGGATCAAGCGTGGCATCCCTTGCGCGCTTGATCTTTCACCACCACGGGCGCAAGAGAGGCCCATGGCCCAAGACCTCACTCAAAATCGCCCCGGCCGCGCTATTGCTTTAAAGCTCTGCGCGGTTTTTCTGTTCATGGTGATGGCGGCCATCATCAAAAGTGTTTCAGGCGAAGTACCGCCCGGTGAGGCGGTGTTTTTCCGGTCCTTGTGCGCCATGCCCATTATTGCCTTATGGCTCTGGCAGCGCGGTCAGCTCCGCGAAGGATTGATCCCTTCCAACCTCATGGGCCACGTCTGGCGCGGGGTTTTCGGGACCACCGCCATGGGCCTGACCTTCGCCGGGCTTGGTCTTCTGCCGTTACCTGAAGTCACCGCAATCGGATATGCATCGCCCATGTTCACGGTGCTTTTCGCGGCGGTACTGCTGGGCGAGAAGGTCCGGATATTTCGCCTCTCTGCGGTTGCGCTTGGTCTTGTGGGCGTCATGATCGTCATGGCACCGCGCCTGAGTGTCGGATCCGATGATCTGTCACAAGCCGCGACGCTAGGGGCCATCATGGTTCTGGTGGCCTCGATCTTGCGGGCCCTCGTGCAAATCCACGTCAGACGGCTGGTCAAGACCGACCACACGGCAGCGATTGTCTTTTACTTCTCTGCCACGGCAACTTGCCTTGCCTTGCTCTCCGCGCCCATCGGGTGGGTTGTCGATCACCCGTCCTTTGTCTGGGTCTGGCCCGACAGATCGGTATTTATTTGGCTGGTGACCGCAGGGCTCGTGGGCGGGGTTGCGCAAATCATGGTCACGTCGTCCTATCGTTTTGGCGGCGCTTCCATGCTGGCACCTTTTGACTATGCCTCGATGATCTTTGCCAGCATCATAGGCTATGTGGCGTTTAGCGAAGTCCCCACCGGCCCGATCATCCTCGGTGCCACCCTTGTCATCGCAGGCGGCGTGCTGATCATTTGGCGAGAACGTCAATTGGGGCTGGACCGCAGCAAATCCAAGCCCAATATGCCACCTTCAGGTGCCCCCTAACCAGAGGATCAGGAAATGAGCGACCCAGAGACCCACAAGGAAAAGATGAAAGAAGTGCAGGCCAAGCACCGCGCAAAGGTTGCCGAGTTACAGGACCCGGAAAAGGGGCTGGTGCTGGTACATACTGGCAACGGCAAGGGAAAGTCTTCCAGCGCTTTTGGTGTGGTCATCCGCGCGCTTGGATGGAAGCAGAAAGTGGGCGTTGTCCAGTTTATCAAAGGCAAGTGGATTACCGGAGAACGGCGGTTTTTCGACCAGTTGGGCGATGTGACCTGGCATACGATGGGCGAAGGGTTCACCTGGGATACGCAAGACAGGGAGCGCGATATTGCCGCGGCCCAGGCCGCATTTGGCAAGGCTGTCCAGATGATGGAGAGCGGGGATTATGACCTGATCGTGCTGGACGAGATCAACATCGCGCTGCGCTACGACTATCTCGACGTGGCACAGGTCATCGAGAGCCTGAAAGGCCGTGACAAGCGCACCGGCGTCATCCTGACTGGTCGCAATGCAAAACCTGAACTGATGGAATTTGCCGATCTGGTCACCGAAATGACCGAGGTGAAGCACCCTTACAAAGCAGGCATCAAAGCGCAACGCGGCGTCGATTTCTGACCCCGATCAAGGACTTCGGCGGGCGGCATTGCCACCCGCCAATGAACTTTCAGGCGCGTACAAGCTTTTCGTAGCTTTGGGCGATTTCGCGGGTGATGCTGCCCACCTCGAAGTTATAATCGCCGATTTGCCCGACAGGGGTGACTTCTGCAGCAGTACCCGTCAGCCAGCATTGCTCGAACCCTTCCAATTCTTCGGGCATGATGTGCCGCTCGTGCACCTTGATCTGACGATCCTTTAGCATGCCCACAACGGTCTGGCGGGTGATCCCATTGAGGAAACAGTCGGGGTCCGGCGTGTGAACCTCACCGTCCTTGACGAAGAAAATATTCGCCCCCGTGGCTTCGGCAACATAACCGCGATAGTCGAACATCATCGCATCAGAGCACCCTTTCGCCTCCGCCGCGTGTTTTGACATGGTGCAGATCATGTAAAGACCGGCGGCCTTGGCGTGGCTGGGGATCGTCTCGGGGCTGGGGCGCTTCCATTTGGAGATGTCGAGCTTGGCGCCCTTCATCTTGGCATCCCCGTAATATGCACCCCATTCCCAGGCAGCGATCGCCAGTTGCACAGGGTTACGCGCAGAGGCTACCCCCATGTCTTCACCAGCTCCGCGCCATGCGATGGCGCGGACATAGGCGTCCTGCAGCCCACTTGCGGCCAGAACTTCGACCTTTGCGGCTTCGATCTCGTCCACCGTGTAGGGGATTTCGAAATCTATCATCTGTGCTGATCGGATCAGGCGTTCGGAATGTTCCCGACTCTTGAAAATCTTGCCGTTGTAGGCGCGCTCACCCTCAAAGACGGACGAAGCATAGTGCATTGCATGCGTCAGAATATGGACATTGGCCTCGCGCCATTCGATCATTTGGCCATTCATCCAGATCTTGCCGTCGCGGTCATTGTAAGCGCCTGCCATCGTCTTTCCTTCCCTAGGTTCGCCGCCAGATTTGCATTTATTGCGCCAGATACGTCCGATACGGACATAATATTGCGCAAAAGATGCGATTCGATAGCCGTTCACTCTTGGAATGTCAACAACACTGACATATACTGGCTCAAGTTGATTATTGTATTTTGAGGCAAACCGATGGCAGACGGGCGATCAACAACAGCCCAAAGCGGTGAAAACCTTCTGTTTTTGACCGACGAGCAGCTACGGCAGGGTATTGAGGCAATGTTTTTTGCCTACCGCGGATTTACGGCTGATCCAGACCGTATCCTCAGCGATCTGGCCTATGGTCGTGCGCATCATCGCGCCGTGCACTTCATCAACCGTGCGCCGGGCACGACGGTCAATAACTTGCTCAATATACTCGGCGTGACCAAACAGTCGCTCAACCGCGTCCTTCGTACGCTCATCGAAGATGGACTGGTTGAAAGCAAGGTCGGTAAAGTGGATAAACGCGAAAGGCATCTGTTTCTGACCGAGGATGGTCAGGCGTTGGAGCAGAAGCTGTCAGACGCCCAACGCGCGCGGATGCGGATGGCATTCAGAGATGCCGGACCCGAAGCCGTCGCAGGGTTTCGAACGGTGTTGGAGGCGATGATGGACCGGGAAATGCGTTTTGCGTACACGCGGCTGAGGGACAGCGGCACATGAGTGATATGGACGCCCATCTGCTGATTGTAGATGATGATGAGCGCATTCGGACATTGCTGCAAAAGTTTCTGATGCGGAACGGGTTTCTGGTCACGGCAGCACGCGACGCGGAACACGCGCGGCGCATTCTGTCCGGTCTGGATTTTGATCTGATCGTTCTGGATGTGATGATGCCGGGCGAAGACGGGCTGACCCTGACGAAGTCTCTGCGAGAATCCCGCGCCGTGCCGATCCTGTTGCTGACGGCAAAAGGTGAAACCGGCAATCGGATCGAAGGATTGGAAGCGGGTGCGGACGATTACCTCGCCAAGCCCTTCGAGCCAAAGGAGCTGTTGTTGCGCATCAATGCAATCCTGCGCCGGATGCCCGAAGCGCCCGCCGATCAGATTGCGCCCAAGGTGCTGTCGCTTGGGGCCATTCGCTACGATATGGAGCGTGGCGAGATGTGGCAGGGCGAAGACCTTGTGCGGCTGACCGCCACAGAGATGCAGTTGATGAAAATCTTCTCTGCCAGTTGCAACGAACCGATCAGCCGCGCCAAACTGGTCGAGGAACTGGGGCGCGATCGCGGACAAGCGCAGGAACGCGCCGTAGATGTTCAGATTACCCGGCTGCGGCGCAAGATCGAGGAAGACCCCAAGCAACCGCGCTATCTGCAAACCGTGCGGGGTGCCGGATACATGCTGGCACCCGAATAACCCGACATTGTTGACCGGACGGACTGGCAACGCCCGCACTTGGGCGCTATGGTCTGCAACGACTTTGGAACAGGAAAGCGGCAATGACGGACACGCCCGTAGGTGAAATGAGTTTCGAACAAGCGATGGCCGAGCTGGAAAAGGTTCTGGGCCAGCTCGAACGTGGCGATGTGGCCCTGGATGAGAGCATCGCCCTTTACGAACGCGGCGCTGCGTTGAAAGCCCGCTGTGAAACCAAGCTCAAGGAAGCTGAGGAAAAGGTTGCCGCCATCACACTGGATGGTGACGGAAACGCGGCAGGCACGACACCGGTCGAAGGGCTCTGAGCATGTTTGCCGACCGTCTGAGCGCGTCTGCTCAGGCCATCCAAAAGCATTTCGACCTTGTTCTGGCAGCCCTGGACGATGTGCCTGTGGTGGACGCCATGGCCCATGCGACCCATGGCGGTAAGCGGTTGCGTGGTTTTCTGGTACTGGAAAGCGCCCGCCTGCATGGCATTGACGCGACCCATGCCATTTGGCCTGCCACCGCCATTGAAGCGTTGCACGCCTATTCGCTGGTGCATGATGATCTGCCGTGCATGGACGATGATGACATGCGACGGGGGCGTCCGACTGTGCATAAGAAATGGGATGAAGCCACGGCCGTTCTGGCAGGGGATGCACTTCAAACCCTCGCCTTTGAACTGGTGAGCCGCGCCGAGACCAGCGCCAAACCGTCGGTGCGCGCAGATCTGGTGTTGCGTCTGGCGCGCGCCAGCGGTGTGCAGGGTATGGTCTTGGGCCAGGCATTGGACATTGCGGCGGAAACAGCGGCAGAGCCTCTGACACTGGCCGAGATCACGACACTCCAGCAGGGCAAGACCGGTGCCTTGATCGAATGGTCAGCGACGGCTGGTGCCGCAATGGCTGAGGCCGATACAACCCCTCTGCAATCCTATGCACGCGCGCTGGGGTTGGCGTTTCAGATCGCAGATGACGTGCTGGATGTCACCGGAGACAGTGCAACCGTGGGCAAGGCGGTGGGCAAAGACGCCAGCGCCGGCAAAGCCACCTTTGTTTCGCTCCTGGGGCTGGATACCGCACGTCAAAGGGCCGCTGACCTGATTGACCAAGCCTGCGACAGCCTGGCGGGTTACGGAAATGATGCCAACACACTAAAAGAGGCTGCGCGTTTCGTTGTTACGCGCGCGCATTGAGAGCTTTGCTATGACGTCAGACAGACCGGACACACCCTTGCTGGACACGATCAATCGACCGGCTGACATGAAACAACTGTCGGATCGGCAGTTGACACAACTGGCCCGTGAATTGCGGTCGGAAACTGTCTCGGCGGTATCCGTCACCGGCGGGCATCTGGGAGCAGGCCTGGGTGTGGTGGAACTGACCGTTGCGCTGCATGCTGTCTTTGACACGCCACGCGACAAGATCATCTGGGATGTCGGCCACCAATGTTATCCGCACAAAATCCTGACCGAGCGGCGCGACCGCATCCGTACGCTGCGCATGAAGGATGGGCTCAGCGGTTTTACCAAGCGCAAGGAATCTCCCTACGATCCTTTTGGGGCGGCACATAGCTCCACCTCGATTTCTGCCGCTCTGGGCTTTGCTGTTGCCCGCGACTTGGGAGGCGTTGTGCCCGAAGGTCTGGGTGATGCGATCGCCGTGATCGGTGATGGGTCGATGAGCGCTGGCATGGCCTATGAAGCAATGAACAACGCGGGCCATCTGAAAAAACGGCTGATTGTCATTCTGAACGATAATGAAATGTCCATCGCGCCGCCGGTGGGGGCGATGTCCACCTACCTCAGCCGACTTTATGCCGAAGAACCCTTTCAGGACTTTAAGGCTGCCGCCAAGGGGGCGGTGAGCCTGTTGCCCGAACCCTTCAGAGAAGGGGCCAAACGTGCCAAGGATATCCTCAAAGGCATGGCCGTTGGGGGCACGCTCTTTGAACAACTGGGGTTTTCCTACCTAGGCCCCATTGATGGGCACGATATGGATCAGCTGCTGCCGGTGTTGCGCACTGTGAAGGCGCGGGCGACCGGCCCCATCCTGATCCATGTATTGACTAAGAAAGGCAAAGGCTACGAGCCTGCCGAAACCGCGCGTGACAAGGGGCATGCGACCGCCAAATTCGACGTGATTACAGGCGAGCAGAAAAAAGCTCCCTCCAACGCGCCAAGCTACACGCGCGTTTTTGCCGACAGCCTGCTACAGGAAGCCGCCGAGGATGACAGGATTTGTGCCATCACGGCTGCCATGCCCGATGGCACCGGCCTGAACCTTTTTGCCGAAAGATATCCCAGCCGATGCTTTGATGTGGGTATCGCGGAGCAGCACGGCGTGACTTTTTCTGCCGGGCTGGCGGCGGGCGGCATGAAGCCCTTCTGCGCGCTTTATTCGACCTTCTTGCAGCGCGGGTACGATCAGGTGGTGCATGACGTGGCCATTCAACGCCTGCCTGTGCGCTTTGCCATTGACCGTGCCGGATTGGTCGGGGCGGACGGGGCCACCCATGCCGGTGCCTTTGACGTCGCCTACCTCGCCAATCTGCCGGGTTTTGTGGTGATGGCCGCCGCCGATGAGGCGGAGTTGAAACATATGGTGGCGACCGCCGCCGCCTATGATGACGGACCCATCGCCTTCCGCTTTCCCCGCGGTGAAGGTCAGGGCGTGGAGATGCCAGAGCGCGGCACACCACTTGAGATTGGCAAGGGGCGGATCATCGCTGCGGGCGCACGCGTTGCACTCTTGTCTTTTGGCACCCGTCTGGCGGAAGTCGAGAAGGCAGCAGAAACCCTGAGGACGCGAGGGATCACACCGACCGTCGCAGACGCCCGTTTTGCCAAACCGCTCGACCGGGAGTTGATCCTGAATCTGGCCGCAGAACATGAAGCGCTGATCACCATCGAAGAAGGCGCGGTGGGCGGTTTCGGCAGCCATGTGGCGCAGTTGCTTGCCGAAGAAGGTGTCTTTGACACCGGTCTGAAGTATCGCTCCATGGTGCTGCCGGACATCTTCATTGATCAGGCCAGCCCGGCGGATATGTACGCCGTCGCCAAACTGAACGCTTCGGATATTGAGAGCAAGGTCCTCGACGTTCTGGGAGTGGCTCAGATCGGTGAAGCGCGGGCCTGAGCTTCACCCCATCGCTGCACTCACCAGCAATACCGCCCCCATTGGCACGGCAACCATGCCGATATAGCCAGCAATGACGAAGTATCCATCACGGGCAAAAAGGCCAAATGCGAAGAGCCCGATTGTCGCAGCCGCCAGCGATGTGACCCCGGGCACCAGTTCCAACGCGGGCCAGCCCAGCGGAATGACCGCGCATTGCACAAGGATCAGCATACGCATGGGGCCGCGGGTCAGGTACTGGAGCCTGGGGTGGGAGTTTCGGTCAATCCAGCTGGCAGGCCCGCGCAACCATTGCACGGCGCGTTCTAATGCAGATCTTGATATCTGCATCGCCATGACCTTCTCGGGCAACCAAAGCTGGTACCCCATCAGCGCCTGAAGCGCGAGCATGACGATGATCGCGGCACAGATTGTCGGAATACCGGGCACACCGGAAAGAGGTGAGACAAGAAAAAGTGCGACCACCAGAATGACTGGCGTAGTGGTGCGGTCCCCGATCTCAGACACGATTTCCTGCACCGCCACCTTCTCATCCGTCGCGGCGTTATCCACCGCATCCAGCAAATGGGTCAGCGGCCAGTCATCATATGTCCGAAACGTCCCGATCTTGCAGTTCCTCTTGCAGCAAAGCGTTCAGCCCAACCCGGTAGGTCGGATAAAGCAGTTGAACACCCAACGCCTGTTTGATCCGATCGTTCCGCACTTTTTTGCTCTCCGCGTAGAAGCTGCGCGCCATCGGGGTCATCTCCGCCGTCTCGAAGTCCACTGCGGGCGGCAGCGGCAGGCCAAGCAATTCGGCAGCATAGGCAATCACGTCTTCCGGCGGGGCCGGGTCATCGTCGCAAAGGTTGTAGATCGCGCCGGGATCGGGTTTCGCCAACGAGGCCTCCAGCACCTGCGCGATGTCCTCAACATGGATGCGCGAAAACACCTGGCCTTTCTTGATGATGCGCCGCGCCGTGCCTTTACGGACCTTCGCAAAGGGGCCACGTCCGGGGCCGTAAATCCCCGCAAGCCGGAAAATATGCAGCTTGAGATCGGGGATTGCCTGCCATGCAGCTTCAGCCTCGACACGGGCCTGACCGCGCTTGGTCGATGGTGTCAGGGCCGAGGTTTCATCGACCCATCCCCCCTGATGGTCGCCGTAAACACCGGTGGTCGAAAGATACCCGACCCAATCCAGATGTGCGGCGGCGGTCGCAATGTCGGATCGCATTCCTGCAAGTGTCGGATCACCCTGTGGCCCCGGTCCGGCAGAAACCAGCAGCGCATCCGCCTGCGCAAGTATCGGGCCAATATCAGTGCCGGGCCAGATCACCGGGTCAACACCTGTGGCGGCGATCTCAGACGCTTTGGCATCGCTGCGCGTGGTGCCGATGATACGCCAGCCCTGCGGGATCAGACGCGCCGCCAAGGCGCGGGCGCTGAAGCCGTGACCGATTGAAAGAAGTGTCTTTGTCATATGCCCAAGGTGGATGTCCCGGCCACAAGGTTCAAGCACTCAGCGCGTTAACGGCCTTTCCAAACGGGATCACGCTTTTCGGCAAAGGCGCGCGCACCTTCCATCTGATCCTCAGAGGCATATAGCCGATCCACCGTTGGCAACTGGCGTTTGGTAATGCGATTCATGCTGTCCTGAAACTTGGCGTCCTCAGCGTCGCGCACGATCTCCTTGATGGCCGCGTAGACCAGCGGTGGGCCCGAGGCGAGAAGTTCCGCCAGCGCCCAGGCGCGCGCCATCAGGTCGACCGCAGGTACGATTTCGTTGATCAGGCCCCAGCCCTTGGCCTCTTCGGCATCAAACCAGCGCCCTGTGAGCAACAGTTCCATCGCAATGTGATAGGGGATGCGTTTGGGCAGCTTGACCGAAGCCGCATCGGCCACCGTACCGGAGCGGATTTCGGGCAGCGCGAAAGTGGCATGATCCGCCGCCAGGATCATATCCGCGCTCAGCGCCAGTTCCAGCCCACCGCCGCAGGCGATCCCGTTCACCGCTGCAATGACGGGTTTGTTCATGTCGCGCAATTCTTGCAACCCGCCGAAGCCGCCCACGCCGTAATCCCCGTCAACAGCGTCCCCTTCTGCCGCCGCTTTCAGATCCCATCCGGGGCAAAAGAACTTTTCGCCGCCACCAGTCAGAATGCACACGCGCAGCTCTGCATCATCGCGAAAATCGGCGAAAACCTCGCCCATGATGCGGGAGGTTTTCAGATCAATCGCATTCGCCTTTGGCCGGTCGAGCGTCACCTGCAAAATTGCCCCTTTTCGGGTTGTCTTAATCGGCTCCATCAGGCTCTCCTTGCGCATTTGTGTCAGGGGTCATGGTGATCAGCGCATCCGCAACCACCGCCCGGTCGGCTGTGCAGATGAGCGGGTTGATCTCAGCCTCACCGATCCGGTCGGCATGTGCAATGACGAAGCTTTGCAGGGCCATCACGGCCCGCGTGATCGCGGTCAGATCGGCACCGGGCCTGCCACGGAAACCGGTCAGCAACGGGTAGGTTTTCAAGCGGGTCAGGGCCGCCGTCACATCGTCTTCGGTCACGGGCAGCAGCAGGGAGGTCGTGTCCTGCCAAAGCTCGGTCATCACTCCGCCCGCGCCAAGGGTCAGCACAAACCCGTGTGCTGCATCGCGTGTCACCCCGATCAGCAATTCGGCAACGCCGCCTTGCACCATTTCTTCGATCAGGAAACTTTGGGCCTTCATGCGCTGCGCCGTGACGGCAAGCGCATCATGAGTGAGGTTCAACATCACGGCACCGGCTTCTGATTTATGGGCGATGCCTTGCCCTTTCAGCACCAAAGGTGCCGCCAGATCAGAGGCTACCGCCACGTCCCCGGCGCCATGCACAGCGACCGCGCGCGGCGTGTCGGCCCCGAACCCGCGCAACAGCTCTTTTGCATCGGCGTCACTTAAAGGGGCTACGGTCCGATCATGCCCTGGCACAAGCGGCGGCATCCGGTGCGGCGCGCGCATCTGGGCCGCAGCTTCAGCAGCATTCATCGCCTCGCGCAGTCCACATAAGGGCGTAACGCCCGCCGCCATCAAGTCGCGGGCAACCTCGCGCGGCATCAGTTCCGGCAGCGTTGCGACCACGGCGACCGGCTGGCCACTGCGCTTTCGGACGGCGATTGCGGCTTGGGTGGCGCTTTGCCAATCGCTGGCGTCCGTATGGGGATAGTCGATGACGATCAGGGTCAATCCAATGTGCCTTGCCGCCATCGGCAACCAGGCGGCGGTCATTTTCTCAGCATCGCCCCAGACATATGTGTGATAATCCAAGGGGTTGGACAGGGCAACCATCGGCCCCAACGCATCTGCGAGGGCAGATTCCTGATCATTGGTCAGGGCCGGGAATGTCAGCGCGGAATGCGCGGCGGTATCGGCGGCCAGACTGGCTTCACCCCCGGAACAACTGATGCAGGAGAGCGCATTGGATGTCAGCGGCCCGTTGCAGTGCAAGAGCTTCAGCGTCTCCAGAAAGCTGGGCAGATCATGCAGGCGCGCGATCCCCAACCGGTCCAACAAGGCCTGCGCGCCTGCGTCACTCCCCGCAAGAGAGGCCGTATGCGAAATCGTGGCGTTGCGTGCCTGATCGGACGCGCCGACCTTCAGCGCGATGAGTGGTACGGATTTTTCCTGCGCCTTCACCGCCAGATCATGCCACTGCCCGGTATCGCCGAAGCCTTCGATGTGCAGCCCGATGGCGGTGATGCGTGGATCGTCCAGCAGGGCCATGGCAATTTCCGCCTGACGGGTTTGCGCCATGTTCCCGCAGGTCACCATGCAGGCAATGGGCAGAGCCCGGCGCTGCATGGTCAGGTTGATCGCAATGTTGGAACTTTGGGTCAGTATGGCGACACCGCGCGGGACAGGGTCGCAGCCATGCTGATCCGGCCAGAGCAGTGCGCCGTCCAGCGCATTGATGAACCCATAACAATTGGGCCCGAGGATCGGCATATCCCCGGCGGCATCAACCAGTTGCCGTTGCAGCGTGGTGGCGTTTCCGTCTTCTGCGGCGGCTTCGGAAAAGCCCGAGGCAAAGCACACCGCCCCGCCCGCGCCCATGGCCGAAAGGGCCGTCACTGCCTCAACGGTTGCCTGCCTATTGACGCCGATAAACACCGCATCGGGGACCTGCTCAAGATCGCTGATATCTGCGACCGCGCGCAGGCCTTCGATATCGATCCCGCGCGGATGCACCAGATGCATCGCGCCATCGAAGCCCATTTTTTGAGCCTGCAAAATGACCTGCCGACACCACGCGCCCCCGCCAATCACGGCGATGCTGCGCGGGCGCAACAGGCGCGTCAAATCCTTCGCCATTGTGCTCTCAGGCCCCAAGCGCGCGCAGCAGATCGCGACTGATGATATGGCGCTGGATCTCTGACGTGCCGTCCCAGATCCGCTCCACCCGCGCGTCACGCCAGAACCGTTCCAGCGGGTAGTCGTCCATCAACCCCATGCCACCGTGAATCTGGATGGCCGCATCGGTCACCCGCGCCAGCATTTCGGAGGCATAAAGCTTCGCACTCGCAATCTCGCGGTTCGCGGGCAAGCCTTTGTCCAGCCGATCCGCCGCAGCGAGTGTCAGCAAATCCGCCGCATCGATCTCGGTAATCATATCGGCAAGCTGAAAGCTGACGCCCTGAAACTTGCCGATCTTCTGGCCGAATTGTTCGCGCTCCGCAGCATAGGTCAGCGCATAGTCAAAGACCCGCCGCGCACGCCCCACCGACATGGTCGCCACGGTGATCCGGGTCGCATAAAGCCAGGTGTTCATCACCTCGAACCCGCCATCGACCGCGCCCAGTACCTGAGCGTCCGGCAGGCGGCAATCGTCGAAATCGAGGATCATGTTCTTGTACCCCCGATGACTGACAGATTTATACCCGTCGCGAATGGTGAACCCGGGCGTGTCGCGGTCCACCAGAAAGGCGGTGATGCGTTTTTTGGGGCCCTTGGGGGTCTGATCCTCACCGGTGGCGATGAAAACGATGATGAAATCGGCGTGATCCGCACCGGAAATGAAATGCTTGGTGCCGTTCACAAGCCAATCGCCACCGTCCCGCACGGCGGCACATTTCATGCCGCGCACATCCGATCCGGCACCGGGTTCGGTCATGGCCAGCGCGTCCATCCGCTCGCCGCGCACAGCGGGCATGAGGTAGCGCTCGACCTGTTCGCCCTCACAGGCCATCAGGATGTTCTGGGGACGCCCAAAGAAGTGATTGAGCGCCATGGACCCGCGCCCCAACTCCCGCTCCACCAGCGCAAATTCCAAATGGTTGAGCCCTGCGCAGCCCACCGTTTCAGGGAAATTGCAGGCGTAAAACCCAAGCTCGATGGTCTTGCGCTTGATCTCCTGTGCAATCTCCTGCGGCACCTCGCCGGTGCGCTCGACCAGCGCTTCATGGGGGTAAATTTCGTTTTCCACAAATGACCGGACCGTATCCGCAATCATCTGGTGTTCATCGGTCAGACCGTAGTTTGTCATGGTAGTTCTCGTGTGGTGTCAGGGAAAGGCGGCGATCTGCCCGCCTATCTTCCCAACCGGCGCGTGCTTGTCCAGCGCGTCAGATCATCCACAAAACGGCAGAGCATCACGTGTACATCTGCTTTTTGCGCGCGCGGGTTTCATCGGTGGCCTGCGCTGATCCATCGTGATAGCTGCCGAACCAGCGGTCCCACGGCATCTCTACAGTGCCATAATTGCATTCGAAATAACGGTGATGCAGCTGGTGGAAAAACACGCCTGCCTTGGCCTGTCGTTTGTCACCAACGATGATCTCCTCGAAGCCGGAATGGGAAAAGACAGGATGCGTGGATTGCACATAGCCATGAAACAGCACATGCAGCGGATGGCTGGGCACCACGAAATGGATCGCGAAATTCGTATAGAACAACAGATGTTCGATGGGATGCATCGAAATGCCGGACCAGGGGCCCACGTTGACGTTGCGGTGGTGCAGCGCATGGGCCGCCTTGTAAAGCGGTGGCCAGTGCAACAACCGGTGCACCCAGTAGAAATGAAAGCTCGACCAGATCGGCAGCAGCACGAAAAACGCCACAAACCAGACCGGATTGCCGGGAAAGAGCATCACCGGCGCATAGCCATTGGCCATCGCCCAGAACACCAGCACCTGCGCCGCTGTCCAGAGCGTGATGCCGCTGGCGATGTGCCAGAACATATTGTCATGAACCTGATTGCCGAAGGTGAAGGTGCCGTTGTTGCGCGCCTGATCGCGCGGGTCGTATTTGGTCTTTTCCCCCTGACCTTTGCGCATGATCAGCCAATAATGCAGGGTGCCTGCGCAAATCACCTGCGGGACCAGATTGGCCAGCCAGACCTTGATCACCCACCCCCAAGCCAGCACCTGCATCTCGGCCAGTTCGGGTAGAATCACGAAATATGCGGCGAGCGCCAACACGAAACACAGCGTGGTGGTGGAAATCTCCAGCCAGAAAGCCGCGTACCAACGGAAAATCGCCGCCGGTCTGGGGGGCCATTGAAACAGCGGGTTTTGCGCTAGCGGTACCTGCGGGCGGAAGTTCCAGCGACCTGCCTCCCGTGTTTCGGCGCTGTCGGGAAGGCCCGCGGTTCCGGCATCATTGGGCATAGCTTGACCCTTCTTCGTCCAGGATGGCTTTGAGTTCGGCCAGATGGCGCGCGTCCTGTTCGGGATAGTCCTCCAGTTCCCGCGCGGTCTTTTCGGCCACGTCATCCGGCAGCACCCGCAGGGGCTGGCCGGTTTGCAGCGCCATGATGTAGGTCATGCAGGCCCGTTCGAAATAGTAGAGCCGGTTGAAGGTGTCGGCCACCGTATCACCTATGATCATGATCCCGTGGTTGCCCATGATCATGACTTTTTTCTTCGGGTCATCAAAGAGTTGCGCGCAGCGCTCGCCTTCTTCTTCAAAGGCCAAGCCACCATAGTTTTCATCAATCACGTAGCGGTTGAAGAAGGTGCAGGCGTTTTGGTCGACGGGCGGCAGGCGGCTTTCGGCCAGTGCGGCCAGCGCCGTGGCATAGGGCGAATGCACATGCATGGCGCAACGCGCATGGGCGCAGTGCCGGTGCAACCCGCCATGTAACCCCCAGGCCGTTGGGTCCGGAGCATCCGGCCCTTCCATGCTTGCCGGGTCATTGGCATCCACCACGATCAGATCAGAGGCCTTGATCCGCGAAAAATGCATCTGATTGGGGTTCATCAAAAACCGGGTGCCGTCTTCGTTGATCGCAAGGCTGAAATGATTGGCCACGGCTTCATGCATGTTCAGCCGCACCGTCCAGCGAAAGGCGGCGGCGAGATCCACGCGTTCCTGCCAATGATCCATATTGGCGCGCAATTCGGTGACAGACATAAGGGTCCTCCGGGGTCGTTCGATGGTATCACAACACCCAACCGGCTTGCTTGACCAACGAAAAAATCGTAGCTCACGCATAAGTAAAACTACTGAATGGGTTATGATGGCCGATTTACCGCCTCTGAACTGGCTTCGTGCCTTCGAAGCCTCTGCTCGGAACCTCAGCTTTACCGGGGCCGCGCGCGATCTCAACATGACGCAAAGCGCTGTGAGCCAGCAGATCAAATCGCTCGAAGGCTTTCTGGGTCGACCGCTCTTTCACCGCCGGGCGCGGGCCTTGGAACTCACGCAAACGGGGGTCAGCTATCTGCCGGTGGTCCGGGACGCTTTTCGCACGCTGGCGCATGGCACCCGCGCGCTGACCCGCAGCGAAGGTGATGTGTTGCAAATCCAGTGCAACCTCACCTTTGCCATTCAATGGCTGGCCCCGCGGCTGGCACGGTTTCGGCAGGCACATCCGGAGGTGCAGATCAACATCTCCACCGAGCTTTGGGAAGCACGGGACATGGCCGAAGGGGCGGATGTCGAAATCCGCTACTCGCTGCGCCCGTCGGATCAAGTGCATGCGGAACTTCTTGCGACCGACCACTATTATCCCGTTTGTGCACCGGGCTATCCCGTCACGTTGGTAACGCTGGCGGACCAGCCGCTTTACGATTGTTCCAACATGATGGGCACATGGGCTGTCTGGGCTGAAGAGCAATCGATCGATTGGCCGGACCCGTCGGTCACCTATGCAACCACCTATTCCGTCCCACTTTCAGTGGCCATAACGGGGGGCGGCATGGCGCTTGGTCACGACGCCATTGTCGCGGGATTGATCGATGCGGGACATCTGATCGCGCCTTTTGCGCACCGCGCCGAAATGCAGGAAGCCTACTATCTGATCCGTGCCCCGCGCGCTCAGGCGATGCCTGCAGCCGAAGCCTTCACAAGCTGGCTGAAGGCAGAACTGGCCACGTTCTACAGCGGGCGGCTCGGCACCCAGGCGTAGCCATCGTCACACAGGATATAGGCTTCGCGCAGCCCGTGCGGTTTGTCCGTTGCCTCCTGAAGGATCATCGCGCCCAGCGCCTGCGCCCGGGCGACGGCCTCATCCGGGTCGGTGTCGTAGAATCGGATTTCAACGCCGGCACCACGCGGCGGGTTCTCCGGCAGGATGTTCAGCAGAGGATTGGCGCTGTAGGTGCCGTCACTGTGCAGCTGAAAAACCTCGTCACCATAGGTGATGATGGCGAAATCATTGCTCAGACGGTGCACCCCGACGTCGAATATCGTTTGCAGAAAGGCAGAGGTGGCGCGGACATCGCGCACCAGCAGGTTCAGACCGATCCCGCGCAGGCTTTTGCCGAAATCCTCGGCGGATACGGTTTCATAGTCCATCAATGCAGCTCCCCGCTTGAACATCCCCAAATCCCGTGGCACCTAGGGACATGACGCATGCTCCTTTTCCTTCATGGCCCGATACCGCCGCACAGCTCATTGAGGTAGCAACCGGGCGTACCCCTGCTGACACCGTGATCAAAGGCGGTGTGTGGGTCAATGTCCATACGCGCGAAATTCTGCCCGGTTACGACATTGCCGTGGCGTCAGGGCGTATTGCCTGTGTTGTGCCGGATGCCGCGCATTGCATGGGCCCCAAGACGCAGATCATCGAGGCACAGGGCCGCTACATGATCCCCGGTCTATGCGACGGGCATATGCATATCGAAAGCGGCATGTTGACTCCGGCGGAATTTGCGCGCGCCGTGATCCCGCATGGGACCACGTCGATGTTCACCGATCCGCACGAGATCGCCAATGTGCTAGGCCTTGAAGGCGTGCGTATGATGCACGACGAGGCGCTGATGCAGCCGGTGAATATCTTCACCCAGATGCCCTCCTGCGCACCGTCCGCGCCGGGGATGGAGACCACAGGGTTCGAGATTACGGCAGAGGACGTGGCGGAAGCCATGCAATGGCCCGGCATCATCGGATTGGGCGAGATGATGAATTTCCCCGGCGTGTCGAACGCGGATCCGAAGATGCTGGCGGAAATCGCCGCCACCCAGAACGCCGGCAAAACCGTGGGCGGGCACTATGCCTCGCCTGATCTGGGGCCAGCCTTTGCGGGCTATGTCGCAGGCGGCCCGGCGGATGATCACGAAGGCACCTGCGAGGCTGACGCGATCGCGCGCATGCGGCAGGGGATGCGGTCGATGATCCGACTGGGGTCGGCCTGGTATGACGTCGAAACCCAGATCACCGCGATCACCGAAAAGGGCCTTGATCCGCGCAACATGATCCTGTGCACCGATGACAGTCATTCCGGCACTTTGGTGAATGATGGCCATATGAACCGCGTCGTGCGCCATGCAATCGACTGCGGCTGCGACCCGATCGTCGCGTTGCAGATGGCCACGATAAATACCGCCGCGCATTTTGGTCTGGAACGTGAGATCGGCTCGTTGACGCCCGGCAGGCGCGCGGATGTGATCCTGACGTCCGACCTGAAGACCCTGCCCATTGAAACCGTGATGGCGCGCGGCCAGATCGTGGCCGAAAACGGCACCTGTCTTGTGGATTGCCCGCATTACGATTGGCCGGACACCGCGCGGCAGACCGTGCGCATGGGCAAGACGCTTGCGGCGGATGATTTCGCCATTCCCGCGCCAACTGGGTCGAATGCCGTGCGGGCCAACGTCATCGGTGTGGTCGAAAATCAGGCCCCCACGCGGGCGTTGCAGTTCGAATTGCCGGTGACTGAAGGCCGCGTGCAAGCCACTGGCGAGGTCTGCCAGATCGCCCTGGTCGAGCGCCACCGCGCCACCGGTTCCGTGACCAACGCCTTTGTCTCGGGTTTCGGCTATGACGGCCCCATGGCGATGGCCTCGACTGTGGCCCACGACAGCCATCATATGATCGTCGTCGGCACAGATGCTGAACAGATGGCCATGGCGGCCAACCGGCTGGGCGAGGTTGGCGGCGGCATCGTGATTTTCAAAGACGGCGTGGAACGCGCGCTGGTCGAACTGCCCATCGCGGGCCTGATGTCCGACAGCCCCGCCACGGAGGTGGCCGCCAAAGCCGACCAGATGATGCAGGCCATGCGCGACTGTGGTTGCACCCTGAACAACGCCTACATGCAGCACTCGCTGCTCGCCCTTGTGGTGATCCCCGAGCTGCGCATCTCCGATCTTGGATTGGTCGATGTGCGCCGCTTTGAATTCATTCCAGTAATTGAGCCCCTTTCATGACAGATATCCTGACGCCAGACGTCCCCGAAACAGAAGAATTCCGCGATGCAAAAGCCGCCGTTGCAAGGCTCGAAGAGCTTTACAATCAGGCCACCGAATTCCTGTGCAAACACTTCATCAAAGCTATGGCCGAAGGCGCGCCCGCGTCTCGTGTTCGCGCCTTTTATCCCGAGGTGCTGTTCAAAACATCAAGCTACGCGCAAGTCGATACGCGCCTCAGTTACGGGCATGTCTCCGCGCCCGGCAGCTTCCGCGCCACCATCACCCGGCCTGATCTCTTTCGGCACTATCTGGTGCAGCAGATTGGCCTTTTGATCGAAAACCATGACCAGCCCGTCAGCATCGGGGCCTCGACCACACCGATCCCCGTGCATTTCGCCGTTGCCAATGACAGCAGCATCACCGTGCCACAGGAAGGTGCCGCGGAATTTACCCTGCGCGATATCTTTGACGTACCGGATCTGAGCACCACCAATGATGACATCGTGAACGGCACCTATGTCTCACCCGATGGCATCGGGCCACTGGCACCCTTTACTGCTCAGCGGGTCGATTATTCGCTGGCCCGTCTGGCGCATTACACCGCAACCGATCCGGTGCATTTCCAGAACCATGTGCTCTTCACCAACTACCAGTTCTATGTCTCCGAATTCGAGGCCTATGCGCGCGAACAACTGGATGATCCATCCTCCGGCTATACCGCATTTGTCTCCACAGACAATGCCACCATCACGGGTGGCGATCAGCCCCTTGCAGCCGCCATCAAGACACCGCAGATGCCCACCTATCACCTCAAGCGCGCCGATGGGTCGGGCATCACACTGGTCAACATCGGTGTAGGACCGTCGAATGCCAAAACTGCCACGGATCACATCGCGGTGCTGCGACCCCATGCCTGGTTGATGGTCGGACATTGCGCCGGGCTGCGAAATTCGCAGGCACTGGGTGATTTCGTGCTGGCCCATGCCTATCTGCGCGAAGATCACGTGCTGGACGACGATCTGCCCGTCTGGGTCCCGATCCCAGCGCTGGCCGAAATCCAGATCGCTCTGGAACAGGCCGTGGCGCAGGTGACAGCGCTGGAAGGCTATGAGCTCAAGCGCATCATGCGCACGGGCACGGTTGCCACCATCGACAACCGCAACTGGGAGTTGCGCGACCAGTCCGGCCCGGTGCAACGCCTCAGCCAGTCGCGGGCTGTCGCTCTGGACATGGAAAGTGCGACGATCGCCGCCAATGGCTACCGGTTCCGGGTGCCCTATGGCACGCTGTTATGCGTCTCCGACAAACCGTTGCACGGTGAGTTGAAGCTGCCGGGCATGGCCTCGGATTTCTATAAGACACAGGTGGCACGCCATTTGATGATCGGGATTCACGCAATGGAACGGTTGCGCACAATGCCGCTGGAACGTATCCATAGCCGGAAATTGCGCTCCTTTGAGGAGACTGCCTTCCTCTGACGCCCGAAAACCCCACAAAATAGGTTAATTTTGCATGTTTTTCCTTGCATTGCTCTACTAATCGTTGTGTTCATACACAACATCCGGGTAGATTTCGGAAATGAGGCCCAACTGTTCGGGCAGCGAAGGAGAATAAGAACATGGCAAAACCAATGACAAAGACGCAACTCGTCGCGGCACTGGCCGAAGAGATGGGCGCGGACAAGAAATCTGCAGGTGCGGCCCTTGAAGCCGTATGCAACCTGATCACACGTGAAGTTTCGGGCGGCGGTGCCGTTACCCTGCCTGGCGTCGGCAAAATCTACTGCCGCGAACGCCCTGAGCGCATGGTGCGTAACCCTGCCACCGGCGAGCAATTCAAAAAAGACGCGGACAAGGTGGTCAAGATGACCATCGCCAAAGCGCTTAAAGACAGCGTGAACGGCTAATCGCCAATCACGCCTGACTACAGGGGGTCGCGCGAGTCGCGGCCCTTTTTTATGCGGGGTGTCCAAGCGAGGGACATCGCAGCCCCGCGCCTGGTACCACCGTTATCTCAGTTCGTTGATCGACGAGATCACCTTGCCCACCAGCCCGTAGTCCAGGGCTTCCTGCGTGGTCAGCCAGAAATCGCGGCGGATGTCCTCTGCGATCTTTTCCGGCGTCTGACCCGTGGCTGCGGCGAAGAGCGCATAAAACCGTTCCGTCATGATCCGGATCTGCTCGGCCTGGATCATCATGTCGGTGGCCTGCCCGCCAATCCCGCCGCGTGGTTGATGCAGCAGGAACCGCGTATTGGGCAGGCAGTACCGGTTTTCCGGGGCCGCACCGATAAAGATCAGCGCCCCCGCGCTGGCCACCCAGCCGGACCCGATGGTGCGAACGGTCGGGCGGATGAACTTGATCACGTCATGCACCATGTCGCCGCTCTCCACATGGCCACCGGGCGAAGAGATATAGACGTTGATCGGATCGTCGCTTTCCTCCGCCAGCGCCAGCAGGTGGGTCACGGTGCGCTGCGCGAGCTTGTCATCGATCTCACCGGTGATGATCACATTCCGGCTTTTGAAAAACAGCGCCTCGATCCGGCCATCACCGGATTTGTCGGGCTGCTTGCTGGTATCATCGAGCATCTTTTCGGACATGGGGTCTCTCCGCAAATTAAACCTATGCGGGAAGTTTAGCGGGGCAGGCCGGATTGTCCATCGCGCTCGGACCCTTGATAAAAACGCCCCGCCACCACCTTGCCCTCGTTGGAGAATTGCGAAATGTTCGCCCCGGCAGGCAAAGGCGTCGGAAAGGCCCCCATGGATATTCGCGCGATTCTGGCTGGGCTTGCCTTTGCCCTGATGTGGTCTTCGGCCTTCACCTCCGCGCGGATCATCGTCGCCGACGCCTCGCCGCTGGCGGCACTGACCCTGCGCTACCTTGTGTCGGGGCTGCTGGGTGTCGCCATTGCCCGCGCTTTGGGTCAGTCGTGGCATCTGACACCTGCGCAATGGCGCGCCACGATCATCTTTGGCATCTTGCAGAACGCCGTCTATCTGGGTCTGAATTTCGTGGCGATGCAGACCATTCAGGCCTCCGTCGCGGCCATTATCGCCTCGACCATGCCGCTTCTCGTGGCGCTGGCGGGCTGGGCCTTTCTGGGCGAACGTCTCAAACCCCTGGCGGCTGCCGGGCTGGTGGCGGGGACCCTCGGCGTCGGATTGATCATGGGGTCGCGCATCACCGGAGGTGTCGATCTGATGGGCCTGCTGCTCTGCGGGATCGGTGTGATCGCCCTGACCATCGCAACGCTCGCGGTACGAGGGGCGACATCGGGGGGTAATTTTCTGATGATCGTGGGTCTGCAGATGCTCGTGGGCTGCGCGGCACTTGCCCTTGCGACCGCAGTTTTCGAAACACCACAGGTGACCCCCAGCTGGCCCCTTGCCGCCGCCTTCCTTTATACCACGCTCGTACCGGGGCTGGCCGCCACCTTCGTGTGGTTCTGGCTGGTCAATCGCATCGGAGCCACACGCGCAGCGACCTTCCATTTCCTCAACCCCTTCTTTGGCGTGGCCATTGCGGCCCTTCTGCTGGGCGAGGCATTGGGCGCGCAGGACGTATTGGGCGTGGCCATCATCACTCTGGGGATTCTGGCTGTTCAGCTATCACGGCAGAGCAAAGGGTGATTTTCGGCTATCCAGCGCCGGATTTTTGTGGCTAGCCTGTTTATCAGACCCAGCATGGCCGGAAATGCAAAGCCCAGATGACCTCGCCAGACACACCTCAATCCTATGCTTTCGTTCTGGTTCCCGGCTATTCGCAACTGGGGTTTGCCTGCGCCCTCGAAGCCCTCAGCCTTGCCAACCGTCATCCCGACGGGCGGACCTATTACACATGGCGTCTGCTCAGCGAGACCGGCGACGCGGTGCGCGCCTATAACGGGGTCACAACGGCGGTGGACGGCCCGCTGACCGAATTGGCGCGTGATGAAACCATTGTCATTTGCGCTGGCGAAGACGTCGGCAACAGCGCCAGCAAAAAACTGATCAACTGGCTGCGCCGCGAGGTACGTCGCGGTATGGATTTCGGCGCTTTGTCCTCCGGCACCTATGTGCTGGCACTGGCCGGTCTGGTGGCGGGCAAACGGGTGACAACCCATTGGGAATATCGCGCGGCTCTGACGGAAATCCTGCCGGATGTCATCATGGAAGACGCGATATTTTCCATCGACGGCCGGGTTTTTACCACGGCGGGTGGGGCCGCGTCGATGGACATGATGCTGGAGCGGATCAAGGCCGATTACGGGACCGAGCTTGCGACATGGGTGGCCGACCAGATGGTCTATACCGATCCGCGCCTGCCAGATCATGCCCAGCGCATGGCCTTGCAACCGCGCGCTCGGGTACGCAATGCCAAGCTCGCCATGGCCATGCAGATCATGGACAACAACATTGAGGACCCGCTCAGCCCGGATGAGATTTCGCAGATCGTCGGCGTATCAACCCGGCAGCTCGAACGGCTCTTTGCGAAATACGCAGGCACGTCACCCAAGCGCCATTACCTGCGCCTGCGGCTCGAAAAAGCCCGCGATCTGTTGCGCCAGACGGATTTCTCGGTAACGGATGTGTGTGTTGCCTGCGGGTTCAAATCGCTCTCACATTTCTCCAAAAGCTATCGGGCGGCCTATGGCATCAGCCCGGGCCTTGACGGCGGCACCGCCAAGCTTGTCTGGAAGGGCGGGGTTTAGGGTCAGAATCCTATGCCAACCAAACACTACGGAGGATCCGATGGGTATCGATGACGGCATCACGTCCCTTTGGGCACAACGGCTCAGCCTGTTGTTTTTACGGGTGAGCACAGGTTTCCTGCTGGTCTGGGTCGGGCTGAACAAGCTTGTCAAAGCCACGACACCCTTTGCGCTGCGGCGCAATATCGAGATCGATGAAACCACGGGGGCCTTGCTGGGCACTGCCTTCGGGGGCTTTCAGGTGGTCATTGGCATGTTGTGCGTCATCGGCCTGTGGCGCAAATTCGCCTTGCCGGTTCAGGCGCTGATCCATGGCTTCACGGCGGCCAGCGTCTGGTGGGCGATCATCGATCCTTACCGGTGGTACATCAGCGGTGTGGATCGCATTGTCTTCAATTCGCATGTGTTCTACCCGACGATCATCACCTTCGCAGCCTGCGTGCTGCTGATCGTGTTTCGGCGGCAAGACACGCTTGCGGTTGACACGCTCCGGTCCCGCAGGTCCGCAAAACCCGGCTGATCCGAAGGCGTCAACGTTTTCGGAAAGCCGTGACCAGACCGCGATCCTTCGCGTGATCTCCTTTTGCCCCGGCACCATAAATCGGCATGTCGGAGGTCTCAAACCCCTCGATGCGATTTGACAGGAACTCGAATTTATCGGCAAAGCCCCGTTCGCGGTAATGTTCGGTTTTGATGGTCAGCACAAAGAGCGCCCCATGACCCGCCACCCGTATCAGCTCATCCAGCGCTTCGGGGCCCACATGCCCGTGGGTGAAGGTTCCGGCACTGACCACGGCGTTGTAGCTGCCATCGACAAAGGGCAGCGTTGCGGTCAGATCGCCCTGGATGGTCTGGCGGTAAATATCCTTGCCACGTGCCACGGCCAGCATTTCAGCGGAAAGGTCGAAAGCATCGAGTATGCAATCTCCAGACTTGAGAATTTTTTCCGCCACCAGCCCGGTACCAGCTCCCGCGTCCAGAACAGGCCCGCGCCCACCCATCGCCCAGAACAGCTGCGCCACATGATCTGGCATGATGAAATCCATCTCTGCCGCGAATGTCTGGTCGTAGGTCTCTGCCCAGCCTGCATATAGCGCCTTGTTGTCCTCAGGCGTTTCGAGCGCATAGGCATTATCGAGACTATGTTTCTTTTCTGGCATAGCCCCGATCCTTCCTGTGCCTGACCATTGAGATTGGTGTTATTGCAGCAACTGCTCGATTTCGCGGGTGATCCGGGCTGATTGCGGTCTGACGGTTGCACCCCAGGTGCCCACGACGTCACCATTCGGTCCGATCAGCACCTTGTTGAAATTCCAGCGCGGGGTGAACCCGGTCTCCGCTGCCACCTCGCGGTAAAACGCATGGGCCGTTGGGCCTTTGACACCGGTAATATCTGTCATCGGCAGATCGAGGCCGAAATTCATCTCGCAGAACTCCTTGACTTCTTCGGCACTGCCAAGCTCCTGTTGAAAATCATCCGAAGGCACGGCCAAAACGACCAACCCGCGTTCTCTGTACTTGTCATAAAGCGCCTGCAACCCGTCATATTGCCCGGTGAACCCGCATTGTGACGCAGTGTTCACGACCAGCACAGGACGTCCGGACCAATCGCCCGTGTTCAAAGTGCCGCCATCAATGGAGGCAAAGCTATGATCCGAGATATCAGCGATGGTGCCTGTGGCGGCCATGATCCCGAAAACGGCTGCGATGATCTGTTTCATGAAAAGCTCCTCAAGCGCGTGTCTGTCAATATAGGTCGGTTTCGATCAAAGACACGTGAAGCGGCCCCCAAGAGTTTCCTCTTCCATTCGGATGTTTTTGTCCCATTTATATAGTCAAAGATCAAAAGGAGCATGCCATGCCCACATATGAGAAAACCAAAGAGGCGATTTCCAGACTATCGCCGGAAGAGTACCGCGTGACACAGCAGGACGGCACTGAACGCCCGGGTACCGGCAAGCTGCTGGGCAATAAGGAGCCGGGCATCTACGTGGACATCGTCTCCGGCGAACCGCTGTTTGCCTCTGCCGACAAATACGAATCCGGCTGCGGCTGGCCAAGCTTCACCAAACCCATCGAGCCTGCGCATGTCACGGAATTGCGCGATGCCTCCCTGGGCATGGTGCGCACCGAGGTCCGCTCAACCCATGGGGACAGTCACCTGGGCCATGTCTTCCCCGATGGTCCCCGCGACCGCGGCGGGCTGCGCTATTGTATCAACTCCGCGTCCTTGCGCTTTGTGCACCGCAACGACATGGAGGCCGAAGGCTACGGGGCCTATCTCGATCAGGTGGAGGATGTGGTATGAGCCATCAACGCGCAGTGCTGGCGGGCGGTTGTTTCTGGGGGATGCAGGACCTGATCCGCAAGAAACCGGGCGTCGTGTCGACCCGTGTGGGATACACCGGTGGCGACGTCCCCCACGCCACCTACCGCAACCATGGCACCCACGCCGAAGGGATCGAAGTGATTTTTGACCCGGCACAGCTCGGCTACCGCGATCTGCTGGAGCTGTTTTTCCAGATCCACGATCCGACCACGCCCAATCGGCAGGGCAATGACAGAGGGCTCAGCTATCGCTCTGCCATTTACTACGTGGATGAAAAACAGCAGCAAATCGCGCGCGAAACCATCGCTGATGTTGAAGCGTCAGGCCTTTGGCCGGGCAAAGTGGTGACCGAAGTGGAGCCTGTGGGCGCATTCTGGGAAGCCGAGCCCGAACATCAGGACTATCTGGAACGTATCCCCAACGGCTATACATGCCATTTCCCGCGCGCGGATTGGGTTTTGTCCAAGCGTGATGGCAGCGTGGCAGCAGCTGAATAACCAGGCTTTTTTGCCCGCGCGTTTTTTCGCGCGGGAAACCTATCAGCATAAAGACGATTTTAAGGGTCTCTATTTAACACATCTGGTGTTGAAGCAGGAGAATCCCATGCCATCCTTTTTTGGTTCGAAGAAAAAGAAGTCAAATTCCTCTGATGAGACCACGATCCTCCTTGCGGCGCTGAATGACAGCCACGCCATCGCATGGTTCGACCCACAAGGTGTCGTGCTAGATGCCAACCCGTTGTTTTGCAATATTTTTGGTTATGCGAAAGATGAAATCGTCGGCCAGCCTCATGCAAAATTTCTTGCAGCGGGTGGCGCAACCGATCCGCAGGGTGCCGGGCTCATTGTCAGTGTCGCACCCGGTGAGGCATCTGCGGAAACCGTCCAGAGAGTCGCGAAGGACGGACGTGAAATCTGGCTCTCTGCGACCTATCTGCCGATCACTGACGGGACCGGCAAGTTGGCCAAGGTGATGAAAATCGCCCACGACATTACTGAAAGCGTCAAAGCTTCCTCTTCCGAGACTGCCCGCCTGCTCAGTCAGATGGACGCACTTTCACGCGAACAGGGCAAAGTGGTCTATGATCTCGATGGTACCATTGTCGAGGTGAACGATAATTTCCTCAATATTCTGGGATATTCCGAAGGCGAATTGCTCCGGCAGAACCATCGCAAGCTGCTCAACCCGATATTTGCAAAGACAGATGACTACAAGAAATTCTGGGCAGACGTTTCCGGCGGGCAGTTCCTGTCTGGTCGCTACGAACGATTTACCAAAGAAGGTGAGCAGAAATGGCTGCAATGCAGCTACGCACCCATCCTGGACAACGACGGCAGACAGACCGGAATTGTGGAGTTTGCAACAGATGTATCGCAACGGCGTCGATCCAACGAACAGGTCGATGCGATCAGCCGGGTGCAGGCCTGTATCGAATTCAAGCTCGACGGTGAAATTCTGGCTGCCAATCAGCTGTTTCTGGATGCGGTCGGCTATACTCTCGATGAAGTGAAGGGGAAACATCACCGTATTTTAGTCAGTGACGAGGACGCCAAGGGCAAGGAATATGCGGCCCATTGGGAGCGTTTGAAAACCGGCGAGATCATATCCGGCGAAATTAAACGGCAACGCAAGGATGGCCGGGATATCTGGCTGGTGGCTTCCTATAATCCAATCCTCGGTCCGGACGGGAAACCTTACAAGGTGGTCAAATACGCTCAAGACATCACCGAGAGACGGCGCGTGGTGGAGGAACTTCAGCTGGCGATGAAGCGCTTGGCCAAGGGTGATCTCAGCACACCGATCACCGAGCGGTTCCCCGAAGAATACGCAGCCCTGAAGGCCGATTTCAACGATGCTCAGGATCATCTGAAAGCCAGCATTCAGGCCGTGCTGCAAAGCAATCAGAAAATCAGTGAGGGAACGACTGAAATCTCCAGCGCGTCAGATGAGTTGAGTCGCCGAACGGAAAGCCAGGCATCCTCTCTTGAGCAATCTGCTGCCGCGATTACACAAATGGCGGCTTCGGTAAAATCAACCGCCGAGATCGCCGAAAACACGCGCGATGTGGTTGATAAAACCAAGACGCGTGCTTCCGCCGGTTCTGGTGTGATGACAGATGCGCGTAACGCCATGGATGCGATTTCATCGAGTTCGTCGGAGATATCAAAGATCACTGAAGTTATCGACGACATCGCATTTCAGACAAATTTGCTTGCCCTCAATGCAGGTGTTGAAGCGGCACGCGCCGGTGAGGCTGGTCGAGGGTTTGCGGTTGTCGCGTCGGAAGTGCGCGCGCTGGCGCTCAGGTCTTCAGAGGCCGCCACGCAGATCGCCAAACTGATTTCGACCTCCGTCGATCAGGTGAAAGAGGGCGTGGATTTGGTC
Organism: Roseobacter sp. EG26; assembly: GCF_049830555.1. Classification (NCBI taxonomy): domain Bacteria; kingdom Pseudomonadati; phylum Pseudomonadota; class Alphaproteobacteria; order Rhodobacterales; family Roseobacteraceae; genus Roseobacter; species Roseobacter sp. EG26. The sequence continues at coordinate 21,353 of NZ_JBNBLH010000015.1, read as the reverse complement.
TCGAAAACCGGGGAATCCCTATCGGAGATCGAAAACTTCGTTGCAGATCTTGCCAATATGGTTGGTAACATCGCCGCGGCAGCGTCGGAACAATCCAGTGGGCTGGGAGAGATCACGTCCGCCATCGGCAGCCTCGATGACGTCACCCAAAAGAACGCCGCGATGTTCGAAGAAACAAATGCCGCCACTCAGCTTCTGGCCAATGAGGTCACGTCGCTCGGGCAGATTACCTCTTCTTTCAAGATCGACAGCAGCGGGTACATTGATGAGACAGAGGCATCCGCTCGTTTGGCGTCATAAACAGTACTCTCGCCCTGATTTCAGGCGTCTGCAACCCGCGGGCGGCCTGTTGCAGATACGGTGATCACGGCTTCCACAAAGACCTCGCGGGCTTCGACGCCCGCGGTGCGCACTTCTTTCTCGACCGTGATCTGGATATCGGCAGCGCCTGCGGCGACCGCCTGATCCCTGGTTTGCGAACGTAGAATCTTTTCCAACAGAGCTATCGCGTCATCCTGAGTTGTGAAATCCTGTGGCCCTTCATCCAGATGGACCCGGTATTTGCCCTCACCTGGCGTGGTCACAGTCCCGCTGCGCCGCATTGTCACCCGTCCGACAACCGCTCCGATGGCATTGGCCACATTGGCATGCTCCGGCAAGATCACTTCCGCACCCACGGCAAGTCCCACGGCCGGATAATAGCTATGAGCTGACGCACCGAGGCCCACAACCGGCACATTCAGCCCGCTATCGACGCGCAACAGATTTCGATGTTGCGACAGACCGCGTTGCATCAGCGCATGCCGGGCAAGGTCTTTTGGCGATCCTCCGAAAGTTTCGGCTTCCTCCGCAAAACCGGTTTCCAGCAGCGCCAGTACGGTTTGGTGGGTCAACTGATCTATAATCATTTGGGCCATGACATCGGCATTGGGTGCCAAAGCATTCCCGGATCCGGTACGTTTGCGTGCAATAAGGCGCAGCGCCTTTTTAGCCGCCCCGGTATCCCAGTCAGAGGTTTTGCCCAGAACATGGCTTGCATCCGATGGCGTGATGCCAGCGATCTGCACGATGCCGCGCTCAATTAGCCGATTAAGAGCGCTCCCTTCGATACGTGCGCGCAGAATGTGGCCAAGCGGGTGCACATCAGAACCGATACGCTCCAGCAACACTTCTTCTCGGGGGGCCAAACCCTTCTGTGCCTGACCGGGAAGGGCGCGCACAAACCGGGCGTCGTGATCGCCCGGCACAGCGTTGCGCAGCTGCAGATCCAAGGTGTCGTGAACCATATCCGCAGCTTCTCTCGCGAACAGAGAAATAGGCACAACGCGCCGGGGACCAAGCTCAATACCGCCGGTCAATCCTTCAACCAAAACCCGAACTTCACTGTCGCCGCCCAATCCCGTGGTGCGCATCTTCACTGCCTCGACCATGGTCCGGTAGGGGCCGACCTTTGCGCCCGCCGGATCAATGGTCGGTTTGCCGTTTTGCAACACCGCAATATCCGTCGTGGTACCCCCAATATCGCTGACAAGCGCGCGATCCGCCCCGGTCAGCCACCGCGCGCCAACGATGGAGGCGGCCGGGCCACTCAGGATTGTCTCGATGGGGCGCGCGCGCGCCTGTTCCGCCGAAATCAGGGCGCCGTCGCCGCGCACCACCATCAGCGGGGCTGTGACACCAAGCGCGGTCAGTTGGTCTTCGGCCCGCCCGATCAGCCGGTCGATCATCCCGATCAACCGCGCATTGAGAACGGCCGTCAGGGCGCGTTTCGGCCCGTTCAAACGCGCAGACAACTGATGCGACGATGATATCGGCACACCGCTGATCTCACTCACCAAAGCGGCTGCACGCAGCTCATGTGCCGGATTGCGTGTGGCAAATTGCGCCGCAACGGCAAATCCGCTGACGCCGCCCTGATGCGCGCGCAAAAATGCAGTGATCGCTGCCTCGTCCAGGGGCTTGGCCTCTGCTCCCGCATGATCATGTCCACCTTCGCAGACCAGATAGGGGTCTCCATTCAGCGCGTCACGCAATCCATGAGCGGCAAGGTCCCTTTCGCGGAAACCGATGTAGATCAGACCGACGCGCCCGCCCTGTCCTTCGACGAGGGCATTGGTGGCCAGCGTCGTCGACAGCGAGGCCATGGAAATCTCGGCCGCCTGACACCCGGATCCTTCCAGCACCGAGGAGACCGCCTTGCCAATGCCAATCGCGAGATCCGCCCGCGTTGTCAGAGACTTGGCGGTCGCGATGACGTCTGTTTCGTCGCGGATCAGCACTGCGTCCGTATATGTTCCGCCCGTATCGACGCCCAAAACCAAAGCCATTCACGTTCTCCAACCGCTCAGAGCGATGTAAATGATTTCACTGCTCTTGCCAGCACTTTAGCGACATTGATCGACATATTGCGCCACCGCCCAACGGGCGGCTTCGGCCACGGTAGGGTCAGGGTCGCGGGTCAACTCGGCAGCAACAGGGGCGAGCGCGGATTGGCCTGCATTGCCGATGGCATAAAGCACATTGCGCACGAACCTGTCGCGCCCGATCCGCTTGATGGGTGAGCCGGAAAACAGGGCACGAAACTCTGCGTCATCCAGCTGTGCAAGCTCTGCCAGATGCGGAGCGGTCAGTTCCGGGCGGGATGACAACCGCATGTCACGTGCCGCCACGGCGAATTTGTTCCAGGGGCAGACCGCAAGGCAATCATCGCAACCGTAGATGCGGTTGCCCATCTGACGGCGCAGATTTTCCGGCACCGGTCCTTTATGTTCAATGGTCAGGTAGGAAATGCAGCGCCGCGCATCCAGCCGGTAAGGCGCGGGGAACGCATCGGTCGGGCAGACATCCAGACAGGCCCGACAGGATCCGCAGTGATCCACTTCCGCCGCATCAGCCTCCAGATCAAGGGTTGTGAAAATCGCGCCCAGAAAGGCCCAGTTGCCCCAATCGCGGCTCACCAGATTGGTGTGTTTGCCCTGCCAGCCCAGCCCCGCAGCCGCCCCCAACGCCTTTTCGGGCACCGGGGCCGTATCGACGAACACCTTGACCTGCTCATCCTTGCCAGCCTCGTCCAGCAGCCAACGCGCCAGCCGTTTGAGACGTTTTTTCACCACATCGTGGTAGTCACGCCCCTGCGCATAGACCGAAATCGCACCCCGTTCCGGATGATTCAGGATGTCCAGTGGGTCGTATTCAGGGGTATAGCTTTCGGCCAGCATGATCACCGATTTCGCCTCCGGCCATAAGGCCGCAGGATTGCCGCGCCAACGCATCCGCTCCGCCATCCACCCCATCTGGCCGTGGTAGCCAGCTGTGATGAAATCCTTCAACCGGTCCGGCAGATCAGGCAGGGCGTCGGGTTTGCAAATCCTGCAGGCGACAAAGCCCACCGCATCGGCCTCGGTGATCAGGCGCTGTTTCAGATCGGTCATGGCGCAGCACGGGTCGCGTGGCGATCCCGCTGGTCTGGCTCAGAAATCCAGATCATTGTAGTGCTTGGGCGGCGGGAAACCCGACACCTGATCGGCCAGAATGGACCGGAAGGCGGGCCGGGATTTGATCTTGGCGTACCAGTCCTTGACCACATCGGAACGGTTCCAGTCCACGTCTGAGAGGTAATCCAGCGCGCTGAGATGAGCGGCGGCGGCGAAATCCGCCAGTGTCATGACGTCGCCCGCCAGCCAGCGCCGGTGATCGAGCAGCCAGGTCATGTAATCGAGATGATATTTGATCGCCTTGGCACCGGCCTTGACGTTGGTGCTGTCGGGATAGCCTTGCCCGGTCACCTTCTTGTTCACCCGTTCGTAAAGCAGCTTGGACGTGACCTCGTTGTGAAATTTGTCGTCAAACCAGCTTACCAGACGGCGCACTTCCAGCCGGGCCACCGGGTCCTTGGGCATCAGGGCCGGATCGGGGCGTGTTTCTTCAATGTATTCGCAGATTGCCGTGCTTTCGGCCATCATGATTCCATCAAGCCGCAGCACCGGCACCTTGGCCGCAGGGTTGCGTCGCAGAAAATCGGCATCCGCCTCCCAGTAGCGTTCCTCGACCAGTTCCACCTCGATCTTCTTCTCCGCAAGGCTCAGGCGCACCTTGCGGCAAAAAGGGGAGAGAGGGACATGAAACAGTCGCGCCATGGGATCATCCGGATTTTGCGTGGTTGCTCTTCAATGCCTGCATCAGCGCGTGGATTCAACTCTCGAAACACGCGGAGCGGCCGTCTTTGCTGATTGTTGCCGCACCAGACAGGATCGCACGGGTTCTTTTACGAACGAAATCAGTAGGTTTGCTGGCCGAGCGCCTCTTTGGGTCGGGCAGGATCGCAGCGAGGCGCGCCGCCTGAAGATCAGAGAGTTGCGCCGGGCTGACCCCGAAATAATGCTGAGCCGCCGCCTTCACGCCAAAGACGCCTTCGTCGAATTCCGCCACGTTGAGGTAGACCTCGACGATGCGGGCCTTGGGCCAGAGCGCCTCAAGTACCGGTGTCAGCAGGGCTTCCAGCGCTTTGCGCGTATAATTGCGCCCGTGCCAGAGATAGACGTTTTTGACGGTTTGCTGGCTGATCGTCGATGCGCCCCGGTTGCCACCTTCGGCAATGGCGTCCTTGATCGCGGGCAGGTCGAACCCCCAGTGGTTGCAGAAATTTGCGTCCTCTGCCGCGACGGCGGACCGCGCCATGGCAGGCGCGATAGCCGTCAGGGCGACCCAGTTGTGATCAATCCCGCCAAGGCGACGCGATTCGGCGAACATGTAAGGCGTGGTGATCGGATTGAGCACGCGACCCAGAGCAATCAAAGCAACAATCACGATCGCAACACTGAAAATAGCCCGCCACAAATAGCGTAGCCAGCGGCCCGGGGAGGGTTTACGCTTGGCAGTGGATTTGCGCGGTTTTGCCGTCTTCTTTCTGCTCTTTGCCATATGCCAGCTATAGGCGCGTGGCGATGTTTTGTGAACCGCAATAGATCAGTCAGGCCGGGCCTCTGGAGCCCGGCAACGCGTATTATTCGGCGGGAACGGCCTCGTTTTCGATGCTCAGCGGTGCCGGCAGATGTACCAGCATTTCCTTGGGGCAGATCTGGAGGAAGTGTTGCTTTTCGCTGTCCCAATGCTGCAGGATGTCCGATGCACGACGGCTGCCGGTTTCCGACAAATGCGCCTCCAGCAGTTCTTCCAGCTCGCCCAGCCAATGATCAACCGTGACGGGGCAGGTCACCAGCGTCTCCATGTTCATCAGCGCCGGGGCCCGCCCTTCGGGATCGTAAAGATAGGCCATCCCCCCGGTCATCCCGGCCCCGAAATTGGCCCCGATATCGCCCAGGATCACCGCAACCCCGCCGGTCATGTATTCGCAGCCGTTCGACCCGCAGCCTTCGATCACCACCTTCGCGCCTGAATTGCGCACCGCAAAACGTTCTCCGGCCCGTCCGGCGGCAAAAAGATAGCCATCCGTCGCCCCATAAAGCACAGTGTTGCCGATGATGGTATTCTTTGCCGCCTCGATGGGCGAGGCCATGGGCGGGCGCACTACGATCATGCCACCCGAGAGCCCCTTGCCCACGTAGTCATTGGCGTCACCGGAGACTTCCAGCTTCAGCCCCGGCGCGGCAAAGGCCCCCAGCGACTGGCCAGCGCTTCCGGATAGTTTAACCGTTAAATGATCCGGTTGCAGCGTGTTGCGCATGCCAAACTGCTTGACGATATGGCTCGACGTGCGCGTACCAACCGTCCGATGTGTGTTCTGCACCGCGTAGGATAGCTGCATTTTTTCGCCGTCCTGCAGGAACCGCGCGGCATCGCGTACAATCTCCGCATCCAGCGTATCAGGCACCGCGTTGCGCGCCTTGGCGCGGTCATAGACAATATCCGCCGCCCCATCGACCGTGATCAACAGCGGGTTGAGGTCCAGATCATCCAGATGCGCCGCCCCCCGGCTGACCTGCGCCAGCAAATCCGCCCGCCCGATCACGTCATCGAGGCTCCGCGCGCCGATGCGTGCCAGAATTTCGCGCACTTCGGTGGCATAGAAAGTGATCAGATTGACCACCTTATCCGCCGACCCGGTGAACTTGTCGCGCAGCCGTTCGTCCTGTGTGCAGACCCCCACGGGGCAGGTGTTGGACTGGCACTGGCGCACCATGATGCAGCCCATGGCGATCAGCGCCGCGGTGCCGATGCCGTATTCTTCGGCCCCCAGCATCGCGGCCATCACGATGTCGCGGCCCGTGCGCAGACCACCATCAGTGCGCAAGGTCACGCGTTCGCGCAGGTTGTTCATCGACAAAACCTGATGCGCCTCGGTCAGCCCCATTTCCCACGGCAGACCTGCGTATTTGATCGAGGTTGCAGGCGAAGCCCCGGTACCGCCATTGTGTCCGGAAATCAGGATGATATCCGCCTTGGCCTTGGCTACCCCGGCGGCAATTGTGCCCACACCGGAGGAGGCCACCAGCTTCACCGTCACCTTGCAACGCGGGTTGATCTGTTTGAGGTCGTAAATAAGCTGCGCCAGATCTTCGATGGAATAGATGTCATGATGCGGCGGCGGGCTGATCAGCGTCACGCCTTTGGTGGAATGGCGCAGCCGCGCGATCAGATCGGTCACCTTCATGCCCGGAAGCTGGCCGCCTTCACCGGGTTTGGCCCCTTGGGCCACCTTGATCTCCAACTCCTCACACTGGTTGAGATACTCCGCCGTCACGCCAAAACGCCCGGACGCCACCTGCTTGATCTTGGCAGAAGGGTTGTCGCCATTGGGCTCCGGCACGAAATGCGCAGGGTCTTCGCCGCCCTCGCCACTATCGGACTTCGCGCCGATCCGGTTCATCGCCACATTCAGCGTTTTATGCGCTTCGGGCGACAATGCCCCCAGCGACATGCCCGGCGTGACAAAGCGTTTGCGGATCGAGGTGATGCTTTCCACCTCCTCAATCGGCACCGGTTTGCCTAGCGGTTTGATGTCCAGCAGGTCGCGCAGATGGATGGGCGGGTTGCTTTTCATCTTGGCCGAATATTGCTTCCACATCTCGTAAGACGCGCGGTTGCAGGCCTGCTGCATCATATGCATCGAGGTCGCTTCCCAGGCGTGGGTTTCCCCCGACTGACGCGATTTGTAAAAACCGCCGATGGGCAGTACGGAGGCCGGTCCGGCCCAGGCTTTGCGGTGCACTTCCTCGGCTTTTTTCTGAATGCCGGTGATGCCGATGCCCGAAATCCGGCTGGTCATGCCGGGGAAATACTCCGCCACCATGGCGCGGCTCAGGCCCACGGCCTCGAAGTTCAGCCCTCCCCGGTAGGAGGAAATCACGGAAATGCCCATCTTGGCCATGATCTTCAGAAGGCCCTGATCAATGGCGATGCGGTAACGGTCAATGGCTTGCGTCAGGCTCATGTCCAGCAGACCGCGCTCGATGCGGTCGGCCAGTGAATCCTCGGCCAGATAGGCGTTGACGATGGTGGCCCCCGCACCGATCAGCACGGCAAAGTAATGCGGGTCGATACATTCGGCGGAGCGCACGTTGATCGAAGTGAAGGTCCGCAGCCCCTTGCGCACCAGATGGCTATGCACGGCGGATGTGGCCAGGATCATCGGCATCGCCACTTTGCCAGCGTCCGACATCTGGTCGGTCAGCACGATATGCCCGGCACCGGAGCGCACCGCGTCTTCGGCCTCCGCCCGGATGCGTTCAAGCCCCGCGCTCAGGTCTTCCTCCCCGGGTGTGAAGGTACAGTCGAGCGTCACCAGATCGACGTTGAAATGCGAGAGCAGTTCCTCGAACTGCGCATTGCCCATGAAGGGGCTGTCGAGCGTCAGGATTTCGGTCTGGCTGCTGTCTTCGTCCAGCACGTTCTTGAGGTTGCCGAACCGGGTTTTCAGGCTCATCACCCGGTATTCGCGCAAGCTGTCGATGGGCGGATTGGTCACCTGGCTGAAGTTCTGACGGAAGAAATGGCTGAGCGGCCGGTATTTGCCCGAAAGCACCGCCGAGGGTGTGTCATCCCCCATCGAGGCCAGCGTTTCCTTGGCATCTTCCGCCATGGGGGCGAGGATTTGTTCCAACTCTTCAATGGTATAGCCTGCCGCCACCTGTCTGCGGCGCAACTCCGCTCCGGTGAAAAGCGGCTTTTCGGTGACGTGATCCAGCGCCTCTTCGAGATCATTGATCTTGCCCACCCAGTCACCGAAAGGCTGGCTTGCGGCCAGTTTGTTCTTGATCTTCTTGTCGTGATAAAGCGCGCCGTCCTTCATATCGACCGCCAGCAACTGTCCCGGTCCCAGCGCACCTTTTTCCACCACGCCCGCCTCATTGAGCGGCACCATGCCGGCCTCCGATCCCGCGATCAGCATGCCGTCTTCGGTCACCACATAGCGCATCGGGCGCAGCCCGTTCCGGTCGAGCCCCGCGCAGACCCAGCGCCCGTCGGTCATTGCCAGCGCGGCCGGTCCGTCCCAGGGTTCCATGACCGAATTGCAATAGGAATACATATCGCGCCAGGCCTGCGGCAGTTCAATGGCCTGTTTCGACCAGCTTTCCGGCACCAGCATGGTTTTGGCCATCGGCGCGTTACGTCCCGCGCGCACCAACACTTCGAAGACCGCGTCCAGGGCTGCGCTGTCGGACGATCCCGCCGCGACAATCGGTTTGATGTCTTCCGCCATCTCGCCAAACGCGCCCGACGCCATGCGGATCTCATGGCTTTTCATCCAGTTCAGGTTGCCCTTGAGCGTGTTGATCTCGCCGTTATGGGCCAGCATGCGGAAAGGCTGCGCCAGCCACCACTGCGGGAAGGTGTTTGTCGAATAGCGCTGGTGGTAGATCGCAAAGGCACTCTCGAACCGTTCGTCCATCAGGTCGGGGTAGAATTCGGCGACCTGCTCGGCCAGCATCATGCCCTTGTAGATGATCGACCGGCAGGACATCGAGGCGATGTAGAGCGCCGGCACCTGTGCAACCAACGCGGCTTTTTCGATGCGGCGGCGGATCACATATAGCTCCCGCTCGAAGGTGTCTTCATCGACCCCTTTCGCGTTGGAGATCAGAATTTGCTCGATCTCGGGCCGGGTTGCATTTGCCTTCTCGCCCAGGCAGGAGATATCCACCGGCACGTGCCGCCAGCCGTAAATGTAATAGCCCATGCGCAGCACTTCGGTTTCTACAATCGTCCGGCAGGTCTCCTGCGCGCCGAAATCCGTGCGCGGCAGAAACACCTGACCCACGGCGATCATCTCATCCTCGCGTGGATCGTGACCCGTGCGCTTGACCTGATCGTAAAAGAAATCGACCGGGATTTGCACGTGAATGCCCGCCCCATCCCCGGTCTTGCCATCCGCATCCACCGCGCCACGATGCCAGATTGCCTTCAGCGCCTTGATGCCGTTCTCGACCACACCGCGGCTTTTGCGGCCATCAATGGACACCACCAGCCCGACCCCGCAGGAGGAATGCTCCTCAGAGGCGTCGTAGAACCCATTTTCGGACATATAGGCGCGTTTGGCTTCTTCGCGGGCCACCCAGGCATCATCATATTTGGTCATGGATCAGGTCCTTTCAGTTCGGGGCATAGCGGACGGTCAAGGCCGCGCATCCGTAAAGCGGTGTCTTGGAGAAAAATCCCGGCTCTCCGGGATAAATGAAATCAACAGGCGAGCCGTCATAGGAATAGGAGCCGTTCTGATCGCGCCCCTCGCGCAGCCCGGTGAAAAAGCGCCGGTGTTTTTCCGAGATATACTCGTATCCTTCGGCTTCCCAGATCATCGTACCGTCCGCCGCCGTGACACGTACCGCGTATTCCGTGCGCATCAGCGGTTCACCGTCAATTTCAAGGCCGCGCTCGACAATGCGGTCGGCGCCGACAACTCGGCTGATGCCCTCGGGACTGCTCAACTGGAAATCAAACGTATCCACGCCGTCACGCAATAGGTCGGTGAAACTGGCAGGGTCTTTTGCAGGCAGCACAATCTGCTCGCGCAGCACCGGTGAGAATTCGTAACTGTCGATCCATTGCGTCTCGTAGTCGATTTTTGACAGGTAGATCGGCCCGTCCGGGCCCAAATCAATGGACCATTGATCGCCCGCTGCCTCGCCTTCGCAGGTCCAATAGTTGGTGACCTCGCAGCTGCGGTTCTGCACGGTCAGGAATCCGGTACACCCCTCGGGCGGGTAAAAACGCGCGCCATCCGCCATCGCGGCTTGGGCAAGACAGATCAAAAGGAGCGCTGCGAAACCTCTCATGTCTCGTCGCCTTCGCTGCCCTCGAACATCTCAAGGGTCTCGCGCGTATTCAGACGCCGGTGATCGCCCTTCAGCCCATAGCCCTGCGGGCACATGTCGCTGAAAAATTCCAGCTTAAGCCGGGCCCCCGCTGCCTGCTCGAAAAGGCCCGCAGCCAGATGGCGCGCGCCATCATGTTTGGTTCCATACCAAAGGGTTGACCCGCAGGTGCCACAAAAGCCGCGCTCGGCCCACTCCGATGACTGAAATGACACCGCCGGGCCGTCGATAACCATGCCCTCCTGCTCGGTCGCGATGGAGATGAACATGCCACTGGTGTGCTGGCGGCACATGTCGCAGTGGCACGCCCGCAAGATGGGTTTTGGCGCATGGGCCTGCACCGTTACGGCACCGCAGAGGCAACGCCCGTTTATGATCGACGGGCCGGTCATACGCTGTCCAGCCGATCGAATTTTGCAACGCAGTCTGCGCGCGTCAGCTGTCGTCGTTCCCCTGCGTAGGCAAAGCTGTCTGGCTTGTGGTCGATGAATATTTCATGGGTCATCTCAAAACCATTCGGGTCGTCAAAAATGCCCAAAGGTATGTCCAGCGTTCCGGAAAACTCATTTTCGGCTGTCATGCGGAAATAAACGCCAGAGCCACATTCGCGGCACCATGCCCGCTCCGCCCAGGGTGTGGATTGGCGGGTTGCGATGTGTTCGACCCCCTCCCATGTAACGGCATCTTCTGGCACGCTGACCTCCAAAAGGGCGGAGCCAGTCCAGCGGCGACACATCTGGCAATGGCAGGCGCTGATCGTCTTTGGCACCTCTTTCGCGACAAAGCGCACAGCGCCGCACATGCACTGGCCCGAACGGGTATCTGGGGCCTCACTCACAGCCGTACTCCGATAAGGTGGCCAGAAATCCGCTGTCTCCGGGCCGGGCAATGGCGCGGGGGGCAAATTCAAAAACCTCTTCGTTGCCGCCCATGACACTGCGCGACCAGCGGCCCTCGATCATGAGATCCCGGTCTTCCGCGATCAGAACATCGACTTCGAACGACAGCCCTCCCTTGCCGACTTCGCGCTCGAACAGCCGACGCGCCTTGTAGAAGGTGTAGGTTTCACCGCTGATGACTTCGGTCGCCCCGGTTTTTTCGGTGTTGCCGGTCAGGATGTAGGGCTGCCCCTCGATAATATTGGTGGTCAACCGGAATTCACCGGATGCATCATGTCGGCCGGTTTCCAGCAGGGCCGCGCGGCTCATGGCCGTTCCGGTTCCGGGAACCAATTCCAGAGTCAGCTTATTGGACTCGTGGGTCTGCCACTTGAAAAATCCCCAATCGCGGTCATAGCTCAAGGTGCCAAGCGGCTTGCCCCGCCGATAACTCACAGCTTGCCAGGTTGCGTCGCTGCATTGCGAAATCGTTGTTGTTGCGCAGCCGTTTTTGTGGACCGTCGCCACGGGCTGGCACCCTTCCGGAACTTCGGCCAGATCCTGTGCAGCCGCGTTTGAGGCACCAAAGGACAGGAGAGCGCTCAGCGCTGCACTGACTGTCAGAACCGCATGTCGCCCCGAATAGGTCATAGTCGATGTCCTTTGCATCTTTCCGCAGGCCTCGCCCCGGTGCACAGCCTGTGCACCGCCTGTGCATGGTCTGTGCACGTCGGGATCACTCCGCTGCCACGGCCGTCGCCGCGCCAAACCGGTCGAGGATCGCCTCGGCACAATCACGCCCGTCGCGAATCGCCCATACCACCAGTGACGCACCGCGCACGATGTCACCTACCGCATAAACGCCGTTGAGATCAGTGGCGCCTGTGGTGAAAGCCGCCTTGATCGTGCCCCAGCGCGTGATGGGCAGTTCGGGCTGATCCCAGAGCGTCGGCAGGTCTTCGGGCTCAAACCCGAGCGCCATGATCACCAGATCGGCGTCTTCCACATAGTCGGCCCCTTCGATCACTTCGGGGGCCTGACGCCCGGTCGCATCCGGCGCGCCGAGGCGCATTTTCTGCACCATAACGCCGGTCACAGGATCGCCCGCAAATCCTTTGGGCGCGGACAGCCACTCAAAGATGACGCCCTCCTCTTCGGCGTTCTGCACTTCGCGTTGCGAGCCGGGCATATTCGTCCGGTCCCGGCGATAGAGGCATTTGACCGATGTCGCGCCCTGCCGGACAGAGGTGCGCACGCAATCCATCGCCGTGTCGCCGCCGCCGATCACCACGACGCGTTTGCCATTGGCGTCAAGCGCACCGGAATCGAACTCGGGCACCGCATCGCCAAAGCTCTTGCGGTTGGAGGCCGTCAGAAAATCAATCGCGCGCACAAGACCGGCCGCGCCCACGCCCGGCGCTTCGATTTCCCTTGTTTTATAGACACCTGTGGCGATGATCACCGCGTCGTGCCGGGCCCGCAGATCAGCAAAAGAGATGTCCTCACCCACGTTGGTATTCAGCTCAAAAGCGACACCGCCTGCTTCAAGCTGCGTGTTGCGGCGCATAACCACGTCCTTTTCCAGCTTGAAGCCGGGGATGCCATAGGTCAGCAATCCGCCCGCGCGATCGTAGCGGTCATAGATTGTGACCTGCACACCTGCCCGGCGCAGCACATCCGCCGCCGCCAGCCCGCCCGGTCCGGCCCCGATAATGCCGACTGATTCCGTGCGCTCCTGTGTGGGCGCAATCGGCTGAACCCAGCCCTCTTCCCAGGCGGTATCGGTGATGTATTTTTCCACCGCTCCAATGGTGACGGTGCCGTGGCCGGATTGTTCGATCACGCAATTGCCTTCGCACAGTCGGTCCTGCGGGCAGATACGGCCGCAGATTTCCGGGAAGGTGTTGGTCGCCTGACTGACCTCATAGGCCTCCTGCAGGCGCCCTTCGGCGGTCAGGCGCAGCCAGTCGGGGATGTTATTGTGCAGCGGACAATGGCTCTGGCAATAGGGCACACCGCATTGACTGCATCGGCTGGATTGCTCTGCGGCCTTGGCTTCAGCGTACTCCGCGTAAATCTCGTTGAAATCCTCCCGACGTAGATCGGCGGAGCGTTTCTCCGGCATATCCCGCCCGACAGTGACAAATTTCAACATGGATTGTTCCGCCATTGCCCAATTCCTCCACAAAAGTCCCGAACCGCACGCTTACGCCAATCGCAACCAGAAATAAAGTCAGCTATACTGACCTATAATGAATAAATTTGGCGCTGCAAAGCAGAATACACCCTGAAATCGCCGGAATATAACTCCGAATCGGTCCTAATTCGACTCTTTCCTTTTGATTTCTTGTGCTTATACCACTCGATATTCAACCCGATTGGACAATGCCGGATGACTCTTTTTCAACTATTTATGGTTGCAGCGATACAGGGCTTGACGGAATTCCTGCCGGTCAGCTCATCTGGACATCTTGTGCTGTTGCCTGCGCTGACAGGTGGCCCGGATCAGGGTCTTGCGATTGATGTGGCTGTGCACGTTGGCACGCTTATTGCCGTGGTCTTGTATTTCCGCGCGGACGTCAAAATCGCCCTTTTGGGCGCGGGCCGCCTGATGCACGGCCGGGTCGATACCCAGGGTGCCTTCTTGGCGCTCTGCCTGATCCTCTCAACGATCCCGGTGATTGTCGCGGGCTTGATCATCAAGTTAACCGGCCTTGATGAGGCGATGCGATCGGTCGCAGTCATTGGCTGGACCATGTTGCTTTTTGGCCTGGTGCTCTTTTGGGCGGACAAGATCGGAACCACTGAAAAGACTTCTGAGGCGTGGAGCATCAAGGATGCGATGATTATGGGGCTAGCGCAAGTACTGGCTTTGGTACCTGGCACTTCGCGATCCGGAATCACGATCACCGCCGCGCGCCGCCTGGGCTATGACCGAGAAAGCGCAGCGAAGCTGTCAATGCTGATGTCGATCCCCACCATCCTGGCATCGGGCGCACTATTGAGCCTCGACGTCATCCAGCAGGCCAATTGGGCGATCGCGCGCGACGGGCTTATTGCGGCTGCTTTCGCCTTTGTCGCAGCACTTGTGGCTTTGTCACTGATGATGCGGCTCCTGCGCAGCATCAGCTTCACGCCTTACGTGGTCTATCGGGTACTCTTGGGCGTCGTTCTTTTGATCTACGCCTACGCCTAAGTGCGCAGATTTTTCGCAGAGTCCTTGATCGCATCATATTGACCCGAGGGGCGGAAACGCCACAGGTAGTCCGGTAGAACCGAGGCCATGGTCACGGGTTGAATGCCAAGCTCGGCGAAACCCTTTGCTTCTTCACCAACCACATTGTCATTTGTCAGATTGCGCACCTGATCGCGTGTGATCATCGAATTTGTAAAGAGGCCAAGGCTGATCGTTTGCATCATATCAAATCCGAACGCCATGATCCGCGCCACGAAGAATGGCATGTTCGCAACAAGGCGCCGGCGGTGAATAATCTCCAGCATCCGGTGCATCAGGCCGCGAAAGCTGTCGACCTCGGGGCCGCCCAGTTCATAGACGCCAGGCTCAACACTTTCGGTCAATGCCAGCTCTGCCGCCTTCGCGACGTCGTCAACATATACAGGTTGGAAATTCGTATCCGCTCCAACGACCGGCAGGATCGGTCCAAGGCGGGTCATGGATGCAAACCGGTTAAAGAACTGGTCTTCTGGTCCAAAAACAATGGATGGTCGCAGGATCACCGCTGTAGGCATCTCGTTTAGAACGCCTGCTTCACCCTCCGCCTTTGTCCGTGCGTATTCACTGTCTGATTCCAAATCGGCGCCAATTGCAGACAAATGGACCAACTTGCCGACGCTTTCATCGGCAGCGATCCGGGCAATACGCGTAGCACCCTCTGCCTGTACTGTGTCGAATTCGTTCCTGCCCGCTTCAGCCAGAATGCCGACGCAATTTACCACCGCATCCGCACCCGACATGACCGATCGTACAGAGGCGTCATCTCGTATATTACAAAGGACAGGTTCGACCTGTCCAACCGCACCATAGGGCTTCACAAAGATTGCCTCATTGGGACGTCGTACGGCCACACGGACGCGCCAACCTGCTTTGGCCATCCGCCGTGCGATGTATCGCCCGACAAACCCAGAACCCCCATAGATCGTAACGAGTTTAGTCATGTGCTGCCCCAAATGACGCCTTCGTTCTGGATGTACCTCTGTGCAGGCTTTGAAACAAGGTGGAATTCGTGCACACTTTGATCAACTGACCGTTGTGTCTGGGAACAGAGGGCACGTTTTGCATCAGATCAGGTCGAACATCTCGCCGCTCTCAGCACCTGAGCTTCTAGCGGAATTTCCGTTTGACACCTCGCAGACTTGGGCTTAAACGCAGGCTTCACGACACCGGCCCAGGTGGCGGAATGGTAGACGCGCTAGCTTCAGGTGCTAGTGTCCGTATGGACGTGGAGGTTCGAGTCCTCTCCTGGGCACCACCTACACCACATAAAACTCTGTTATCAAAAGATATTCTCACACAGTACGGCACTTGGCCCCCCGTGTGGCCCCCCTGATTAAAGACAGACACTATCTAACGCCTCCATATTGATTTGCGACTGAATTTTATTCGATAGTCCAGCAAATCGGAATTGGTCTGGATTTCACATCTGAGGCAACGCAGGCAGTCGGTAGCGACAGGAACAATCTAATGACGTCAGAAATATGTGTGATGAACCGAATGAGCGTCGTGCTTGCCGCTGACAGCGCGTCAACTATTTCATATTATGAAAACGGTGCACTTCAGCAAAGGTACTTCAAGGGTGCTAACAAGGTATTTCAGTTATCAAATACACACCCAGTTGGTTTGATGATCTTCGGAAACGCAGAGATCATGGGAGTACCATGGGAGCTGGCGATTAAGGCCTTTCGGAAGCATCTGAGCAATAGCTCGTTCGATACTGTTGAAGGATATGCCAAAGCGTTCCAGCAATTCTTAAACGACAACCAGCAGCTATTTCCAGATGAGCGCCGCGACGAGAACTTTGCTCACGCTATCGAGTTGCAATCAGTAATTTGTTGTAAGAATTTCAATGAAGAGGCGGACGCGAACCAAGATTTCAATGAGGCGAACTGCATTTCAGAATTGAATGACCAAGTACAAAATCTCCATTTTGAAAACGAGCTAGATAGTGAATTTCTAGCTTCATTGCTGGAAACTTGGCCAGAAAGAATCCTTCAAAACCTTAGGCATGAGGACTCAGCTGTTTTTCACCCGCACCTTAAGGAAAGGTCAGACGCGCGCCTAAAGGAGATTGTTTCTCTTGCGATCATCCTGAAGGCGAAGCAGCCCCCCGAAAGCCCCACGGGCCTTGTTTTTGCTGGATTTGGAGATTCGTCCGTATACCCAGAAGCGTACGCCGTACAAAAAGCGGGTTTCATAGCCAGGGATATCGTGATGGCTGAGACTGAAGCCATTGTGATCGGGCAACATTTGAACTCATATATTTCGGGGTTCGCGCAATCTTCCATGGCCGACACATTCATTATGGGCTTTGATGCGCAGGCGTACGAAACGATCCAGGGGGTCTACGATCAATCCCTACCAGAACTGTTGGCGCCGTTCATCGCCGAGTTTGGAGGCGGGACGGAGTATACCGATAGCGGTGTCGTGCTAAAAAACGCCGAAGGAGATGTCTTGATGGATGAAGAGGCATTCAAACAAACAACATTAGAAGTTATAGCCCCGGTTGGCGGGAGCATCCTTCAAGAATCTCGACAAAAACACGGGGCACCGCTTGAGCGTGTCATCTCGATGCTTCCGGTCGAGGAAATGGCGGAATTGGCTGCGACAATGGTTGACTTGCAGTCACTTAAGGAAAAAGTAACGAGACCAAGCGAAACTGTTGGCGGACCAGTTGATGTTGCCATCATAACAAAAAACGAAGGCCTCGTATGGAAGAAGCGAAAGCACTTCTTTGACATTGACTTGAACCAGAGATACTTGCGCAGACTGCATTCAAACGATTAAGAAAGTAGTAAGGGGGGAAGCTATGATTACTCTATGTGAACTCAGTTCAATACCGACCCAAAAGGATGCTGATGATAAAGAGCACATCCATAGCTCTCACAGGGAAGAATACTTGCAATTCGTTCAGAAAATAAGGCGGAATCGAGTGCATGGGAAGATGCCTGTGATGCATTTGCCGCGCGATGGCAAACTTACTGTACATGGACTCGCAGAATAGACTGTACTCGTTGCCCCTTGTCGCTTGAAGCGGCTTGATAGGCCTTAGTGCCGCTTAGCTTTCAGAAACCCCTAGGGTTGCGCCCATATCCGCGCCAAGAGTTTTTTCAGCAATACGCGCCCACATCTGGTCCACACCATGGTGTGGACCTCCCTCTTCAATGATACTGCTCGCTAATCCCTAAGCTTGTAGTAGTTTTCCCGTATTTCGCAGATGAAGGGATCAGCGTCGCAAGCATCCCGGTTGGTCCAAAGGTGCAGGGCGAGTTGCCCGATCAGCACGAAAAACACCAACCCCATAATGATCAGATATGTTTGACGATTCCTCTTTAGGTAAGCTAGTAACTTAGCTGTCATTGGTCATACTCCGTTGCCGTTGCGTGGTCATTGGCAGGCCGGGTGGTGTTGCTGCACTCCCGGCCAACCGGTTTCATCCTGATAACTGATTGGTGTGTTTCCCCTTCTTGCTGTCGTTCCGCCTCGACCTTTTCCAGCATAACGGAAAGCGCCTTGGCTCACTCTGCTTAGCTGCGGGAGAAGTTCCGTTTCTATTCGTCAGACCGCTCGGGCTTACATCATGGCGCACCGCCTTACGTTAAACGAACAACACATGCCGTTCGCTGTGCACCGCTGTATGCCCATGTGCGTCTTGAAAACTTAGCCATTTATTTGGCTCCTCGTGTCACAGTGTTTTCTAGGCCCCCTAGCGCTGGTGCCACTTGCCGCCAAGGTCATGGGTAAGCTGTTTCGGATCTACTACGGTACTCATGCTGCGCCACCCTCTCTACCCGTTTCGGCAAGTGGCCCGCGAAGCCCGATGATAGAGTCCCTCCGGGGGGTAGCTATAGCCGTCTCGATTGCCTGCGCGGCATCGGGATATGAACCGATTGGAGTCAGTTCACCGCGATAGTAGCCGCAGACAATGAACCGACCCGGGTGAAGCCAAATGGACACGTTTGTGTAGGTCATGCCGCGCCCTCCGCCATGAACGATTGCAAGGCGCGCACTATATCGGGCAGCAGAGTGGCCTTGATGGCCACCCCCTGTTTCCCCGGCAGCTTGTCGCCACCTTCTGATTGATAGAAAACTCGGATATTCAGCATGTCATGCCCTTTGAATTCGCCACGGCTGATCCTGAAGACTTCGCGGCTGTTTTTTTGAATTTCGATGTGATCGGCCATTATGCAGACCCCCTGAAGTGCAGGCTGAAGACAAGGCGCGCAGCGGTCTCAGAGAGGCCATAGGCGCGACGCAGGCGGTTGATGATTGCTGCCTCACTCATCGGACTTGTCCTTGCCCACAACTTCGCCCAAGAACGCCACCGTTTCGGGCAGAGCATAAAATTTGCGCCCGTTATCGAGTCTTTCGGTTTTGGTGTGAAAGTCGTGATCCTGCTTCAAGCGAAACACTGCATCGCCAAGGCGGACTGTTGATGCGCAGAAAAGCGGCCCCTCCCGCATCGCATCGACCACTTGGCGCTTGCGCTTGTCGATGATGATCTGCTTTGTGGTTCCGTCTGGCGTCTCAACACGGTAACGCGCTGGGCCTCTCTTCTTCGGCAAGTCACGGACGGATAGAATCCACCGTGGGTATTTTTCTGTAGTGCCTGTCATGCTTTTGTCCTCATGTATTGAATGTGAGGACCGAACGGGCTACTGTCGGAGTGTCTCTGCAAAAGACCAAATTCCAATGTAGCACCCCCTGTTCGATCCTGCTGGATTGAGTGGGGGTTGTTCGTTAAGCGGCTGCGGAGTTGGCGCTGGGCGTATCAGGCGCGGGGGCGCTCATGATCTCATCAATCTCAGATTCATTCCAGTAAAGTGTGCCGCCCAACTTCTTTGGCTTCGGCAGGTTACCGGCTTCAATATCCAGATAAATTGAGGATCGGGCGCGATTGCCCAGTTTTGCGCGCAGTTGATTGAGTGTGATGTATTGCATTCGATCCATCCTTGCTTAGTGATGGTCGAACTTGGCCATAAGTGTCTGATTTAATATAGGTATCCAAAAATGCAAAAAACCCATCTGCCAGAAGTAGGGGGTTTTTGATGTGTTTTTGATGCCTGCAATGAGGGTTTTTGGCGGGCAGTTAACTCTCAGCTGGTGTCTGTGTGTGAGATTTTAGCGTACTCAGTGAAACGTGCATTCGCCCGGCGCGCTTCAGGGCCTTATTCACCTGCTCTAGTGCTTGCTTCCACGACAGGCCAGCAGACACATGCCCATCCGCAAATAGAGTGACGTACACAAGCGCTGCATCCGCTCCAGTGCTTGGGCGTCCGGGCGCGCCCGAATGCACATCTTCTTTATAATCAGTTAGGGCCTCGTCTTGCTCTACTGACTCGCGAAGAAACAAAGGCACATCGAAACCTTTGGTAGTTCCCGATATATGGTTGATGCCAAACCCGGGCGAGTAATAGCGCCCCGAATGTATGGTCTCCCCGCCTCTCTCAGTCGCCCAAAAATTTGCCTCGACCTCAAGTATGTTCTTATCTGCGAGTGGGCCCACATAACAGCCTACAAGGTCGCCCTGATACAGCCGTCCTTGTATTTCATGAACAGCGTCATCTATTGCCGAGCGAATTGCCTTAATGCGGCTGCCCGACCGAAGAATGTAATTCATATCGCCCTGGGCATTCCCAAATTCCTCCGCACTAACGCTCTGAGGGTCAATGCCGTGCTCATCTCTGAGATTTCTAGATATAACGCCATTCAAAAAATCTAGATGCGAAATGTACCCAGGCGGAACAAACTGTCTCATGCTGTAACCATCCTTAGAACCGCGCCCTCCCGCCCAGCAACATGATCCGCCCAGCGCTGCATAAGTAGTCTCCTTTTTTCCAATACATCTGTTGTTCGATAGGCCCGCTGGACCGCGCCGCCCACAACGTGCGCGAGTGCAGTTTCTGCAACAAGCTCGGTGGCCTCGGCCACCTCTTCCGCCCAATTTCGGAATGAGGATCGAAAGCCGTGCGGCCTGTACTCCAGCCCTTCGCGTTTCATGAGGGCGCTCATTGTGGCGTCGGAAATGACACCCTTGCGGACGCCGGGGAATAGATAGCCGTCGCGTCCAATCTTTTCGGCGCTATTCACCACATCCATTGCATCGGCTGAGAGTGGCACTCTAAAATCTGGGGTTTGGTCGCGCCTGCCTTTCATTAGTTCGCCGGGTATGGTCCAAACATCTCCTTCAATCTGATCGGATCGAGCGAACCTGATAGGTGCTGATCTAAGGCCGGTGAGAATTAGAAGCCGTAGGGCGAGGTGGGTTGTGCCGCCATCGCATATGCTCGCATAGAACTCAGGAACCTCCTGCCATGGCATCGAAGGAATGCCCCTTGGCTTGTGCCTTGTCTTACCCAACAGCGCTTTGGCCTTATCGGTGGCTTGCAAATCCACATTGAGACCCAGCGCAGCAGCGTGCTTGAGAACCAAGCCTAGCCTATTCATGGCCTTGCGGGCTGTGTCAGCTTTGGTGTGCCAAATCGGGCCAAGAGTATTTCGAATATCAATCTGCGATATCTCAGAAACAGGAACGCGCCCTAGCTTTGGTAGCACATGCAACTCAAGCGGTGATATCCATCGCCCCGCCTTACCGTCCCCCTTCAGTTCAGCTTTTCGCGCTTCGAATGCGTCATGCGTGACTTCCCTAAGTGTATGGAGGTTGTTTTCTGCCTCGCGCCTGATCTTTTCGCGCTCAGTAATCGGGTTCAGCCCTGAAGCCACCACGGCACGCCATTTTGCAGCCTCCCTCCGGGCGGCGCTAAGGCCGACGCCCCCAACCGTACAACGTATTGGGAGCAACGTGTTAAGTTGATGCAGGCTTGGGCGGACCAAACTGATGGGGTAATCCTCCCGAAATTTAGGGGTGTGCTGAAGTAGAATTTTCTCAAATGATGAAAGAGGAGATTCTGATGAAGAAATCGAAATACAGCGATGCGCAGATCATGGCGATCCTGAAGCAGGCCGAGA
>NZ_JBNBLH010000014.1:0-94731 GCF_049830555.1 Roseobacter sp. EG26 | reverse complement strand
CCATATGCTCGCCCATTTTTGACGAACCGGCATCGTGGGTGTGCGTCTCGGGGCTGGCCCTGACAGCTGCTACGAAAGCTTCGACCTCAGCTGCTGTTTTTGGCAACTCGATCGGGTCATGACCACCACCGTGGTCCATACCACCATGATCGTCACCGCCGTGATCCATGCCGCCGTCACCATGGTCGGTGTCATCGCCATGGTCGTCGCCGCCGTGGTCCATGCCACCATCGCCGTGGCCGGTGTCATCATCGTCGCCGTCATGATCAGCGTCATCGTCATGGTCGTCGCCGCCGTGATCCATGCCACCATCGCCGTGGCCGGTGTCATCATCGTCGTCATCATGATCAGCGTCATCGTCATGGTCGTCGCCGCCGTGATCCATGCCACCATCGCCGTGGTCGGTGTCATCATCGTCGTCGTCATGATCAGCGTCATCGTCATGGTCGTCGCCGCCGTGGTCCATGCCACCATCGCCGTGGCCGGTGTCATCATCATCGTCATCATGATCAGCGTCATCGTCATGGTCGTCACCGCCGTGATCCATGCCACCATCGCCGTGGTCGGTGTCATCGTCGTCGTCGTCATGATCATGGTCTGTTGCACTGTCTTCTGTGCCTACAACAACCCGACCTTCGTCATCATCGCCGTGATCCATGTCGTCATCATCGTCATCGTGAGGCATGGCGAGGACATCGGAGTGCTTTGCAGTACCGGTTCCGGGTCTCTCTGAGATACCGGCAACAGCGGCGGCCCCAAAGCTCATCAAGCTAAAGAAAAAAGCCAACATCTTAACGGACCTCCAGAAGGAGGGCGTCGATCGATGGACGATCCGGGGTGATTTCACGACGTGAATTGGCATTCTGTGAGAATGCTATCACTTTTTTCAAAGTTGTAGACATTTGGCAGCCTGTTTCGGAGTTACAGCGCCCTCAAACGGTCAAATTTGAGGGATTGATGTAACCTATGGTTAAGTTTTGTGGTGCTTTATGGTTAACGGCGTGACCGTCAGTGGTTTTTTTTGTGCCCAAAATATGGCCACGAGTTGCCATACGTCCTCTTGGTCTGCTCTCTGATTTCAAAGGCTTTTTATGGACCTTGATTGTCAGGGCCAATAACAGGGGGCGCAGGCAAGCATCAAGGCGCTTACCGGGTGGCAAGAAAATTCCGACCCGAATTTTCTCGCATTGGTTGTATGTGCCAATTCTTGCCCAATGAGGCAGGCAGAATGGAATCCGATCTACGGTTCGCTGGAAATATTTTGCAAATCACAACCCCAGAGCGAGGTTACTGCATGCATTAAATACAAGAGGTTAGGGCCCCGCAGCGCGGCGCGCGGGGCTGTGAGCGGTAACAGAGGCATGTGGCGTTGCGGCAAAAAACTGCCGATATGCGCGCTGCGCGATTTTAAGCGGATTATCGCTGCTGCAAAACAGGCCGTTTCGGGTGCAAAGGCAGGTCAGGCCCTCTCAATGATTTTCGCAGGCCATATTTTGCCTCACCTGACCCCGGGTAAATACGGGATTTCCGCCGATAACCTGCGCATCAGATCTTCATTTTCTTGAAGAGACTCTCCGGAATATTGCGGATCACCAGCATAATTATGCGCCAGAGGCCCCGCACATAGATGACATTCTGGCGGGTAATACTCGCGCGATGCACGGCATCGGCAACCTCCTCGGGGGCTGCGGTCAGCTTGGCAGGCAGTTCCATATCTTCGGTCATCTTGGTTGCGACAAAACCGGGGAGCACGGTCACGACATGCACACCTTCCCTGGCCAGACGGTTGCGCAGCCCGGACAAAAAGGCGGTAAACCCGGCCTTGGCGGACCCGTAGACATAGTTGGTCGCCCGCCCCCGGTCGCCTGCAACCGAGCTGATGCCCACAAGCACGCCCGAGCCCCGCGCCTCAAACCGGTTGGCAAGCTCGGACAGGATCAGCGCAGGCCCTTCGAAGTTGGAGCGCAGGACTGTTGTGGCTGCCGACATATCGGTCTCGTTGTCGGATTGCTCCCCCATCAGGCCCACAGCACAGATGGCAACATGCGGCAGAGACGGCAACCCGTCGACAAATCCGGCAAAGCTGCCTGTGTCCAGAGCATCGAAATCATGCAAGCTGACCTCTGTGCTGTAGCGCAGGGCAATGTCGTCCCGCTCGGCGCTCAGGGATTGCGCATCCCGCGCGGCCAGCTGAATGGGATGACCCGCCTTGGCAAAGCGGTGGGCAATCGCCAGCGCCATATCAGAGCGGGCACCAAGGATGAGAACCGGGCGGACGGTCATAGGGCCAGCCTCCGGGCCTGTGCCGACATGAAAGCCACCTGTCGCTGTTTGTCGTCTCGCATTTTCAAAAAATCCTCTGTTCGGGGGTCGGAGTGCCGCAGGGTTTCAGCCGTCATCCGGCTGTCCTTGGCCAGATAAAACCGCCCGCCATGTTCCAGTGTAATCTCATCAAGCCGGGTCATCAGGGCCAGTGTGCGCCGGTTGACCGGGAAATCGAGCGCCAGCGTGTAGCCTTCCATCGGAAAGGAAAACCGGCTCTCCTGCGCGCCCATGCGTTTGAGCACGGCCAGAAACGACCCTGCCCCGGCATTTGAAATCTCTTCCAGCAGGCGGTGCATGCCCTGGCGCGAGCTTTCCAGCGGCAAGACGCATTGGAACTGGGCAAAACCACGGCGTCCGTAAATCCGGTTCCAGTTCAGAATGGCATCCAGCGGATAGAAATAGCTGTCCCAATCGACCAGCCCTTCACCGGCGTTCCGGGTGCCGTTCCAGTAATAAAGCGCGTTGAAGGCCCGCACGGTCCAGCCGTTCATCAACCCCGCAGGGGGTGCGAAGGGGACGGACAATTTACGTTTCATACCGGTTTCAAAAGGTTTGCGCCTGCGTGGTTTGGGCAAATCTTCCAGCGTGGCATGCTCGCCCAGCATCACCAGGGACCGCCCGCGCTCCGCACCTTTGCTCAGACAATCGATCCAGGCCACGGAATAGGTGGCGTCCTGAGCGCCCTCAAAGGCGTCAATGGTCGTCTCCAGATCAGGTGTTGGGTGCAGGGTCTGGCGGATCCAGCCCGTTTCCACCGCCCGCAGACGCAAGGCCGCGCGCAGGATCACCCCGGTCAGCCCCATGCCGCCCAGTGTCCAGGAAAAAAGCTCTTTGTTTTTCCGGGGCGAACAACGGATGACCTTGCCGTCCGCACCCATCAGATCGATCCAGTCGATAAAATTGCCCAAGCTGCCGTCAACATGGTGGTTCTTGCCATGCACATCCGCAGCAATCATGCCCCCCAGGGTCACGAATTTGGTGCCCGGTGTGACCGGCAGAAACCAGCCCCGGGGCAGAAAGCCGGAAATGATGTCGGCCGCCAGCACCCCGGCCTCAGCCACCAGCACCCCGGTTTTCTCATTAAAGGAAATCATCCGGTTAAAGTGGCGCATGTGGATGGTATTTTCGGTGCTGATCGCACTGTCGCCATAGGCACGCCCATTGCCGCGCGCGATGCCATCACCTTCCGCGATCAGGGCCCGCAGCGTGCCCTCGTTCCGGGGAGCAGAGACGCGGGCGGTGTGTTTTGGAAACAGCCCCCAGCCCGACAGGGTCATGTTGCAGGCTCCAGAGCGTGATCGGTGAACACAAAGCGCCGGTCGAGGTTGTATTTCACCACATAGCCGACCGCGAGCCCCAGCACAGCCCCCAGTTCCCGCATGGTATCGGTCTGCCAGATCATCCAGAAAGCCGTCTCGGTCCCCCAGAAGATTGCCGTCGTGATCAGACCCATCGCCGTATAAAGCGTGAATTTCTTGCCATGGGCCTTCACCCCGGTGCTGTGGTCGGCAAAGATCCAGCGCTTGTCGAGAACGTATTTTACCACCAGCCCCACAAGGGTACCGGCTGCCACTGCCGCCATGAACCACAGGGCGGTTTCTCCCCCCGACAGCACCAGTCGCTGGGTGGCCAGATTGGCCAGTGTCGCGATCACCGCAAAGACAGTGTAGCGAAAGACAAGCGTGCGCAGGGTCAAATGACAGCTCCGATCGCGGCGCAGGCAAAGATCACCAGCGCACAAATCCGGCTGTTGCGGTCCTTGGCTGCAAAAAGAACCGGGTCATCATCCATATGCCCGCGGTGGGTAATCATGACGATGCGGCTGATCCAGTAGAGCAGCACAAAACAAATCCCCCAAAGGGCTGCCGGGGTTGCGTAAAGCTCCACCACCCCGGGTGAATTCACATAAAGCGCCATCACCAGAACCGAGACATAACCCGCCCCCAGTGACATCATCGAAATGATCTCCAGATCCTTGACGGTATAGCCGCGTCCGCTGACATCGAGCTTGCCGCGTTCAGCCATATCCACCAGTTCCGCCTGACGTTTGATCGCCGCCATCGAAAAGAAAAAGAAGATCGAGAAAGCCAAAAGCCAGACTGACAGCTCAAGCCCCGTTGCCACGCCACCGGCGATGATCCGCATGGTATAAAGCCCGGCCAGCACGCAGATATCCACCACCGCCCGCCGTTTGAGAGTGATCGAATAGGCCAGTGTCGCCAGATAATAAACCAGCATCGTCAGCGCAAAGGCCCCCCCCAGAGCCAGGGACAACCCGGCCCCCACCAGCAGAAGGCCACCCGCCATGCCGGTGCCATGGGCGATCTTGATGCTGCCTGAGGCAAAGGGCCGGTTGCACTTGCGCGGATGCAGCCGGTCAACGCGCAGGTCCAGCAGGTCATTGAGCACATAGACGCTGGAGGCGATCAGCGAAAAGGCGATGAAAGCGGCAAAGCTTTGCATCAGGGTGGCCCCGGTCAGCTGATGCGCGGTCAGCATGGGCAGGAACACCAGAACGTTCTTGAGCCATTGATGGGGCCTGAGCGCCTTGAGATAGGGCTTGAGGCTTTGCGCGGTTGTGGTGAGTGCCTCGACCTCAACACCCAACCCGTCAACTTTCGTCTGCAGAGCGTCGGAGATATTGACCGGGATCGCCAGATCCGCCGCCTGCCAGACCGGCAGATCAGCCACGGAATCGCCCATATAGGCGAAGCGGGAGCCTTTGAATGTCTCTTTCAGAAACTGCGCTTTTGCCGCCCCCTTCAGATTGGTTTTTCCGTCTGATCCGTGCACTTCGTCAAAAATATCAAGATGTTGACCGATCTCATCTGCAAGGGACTGATCTGTGGCCGTCACAAGAGCGGTCCGCACACCTTCGGCGCGGCGTGCCTGAACATAGGCGATCACCTCGTCGTCATAAGGCAGGGTCGTGACGTCAACGCCGGCAGTCTGCGATAAATATTGCTTCATGGCAGCCTTGCCGCCGGTGAGGGCTGCTGCGGTACGAAAAGGGCTGCGCCAATCCTGCCCTAGGGCTGACCAGAAGCTCTCATAGAGCATATCCGACCGCAATAAAGTGCCATCAAGATCAACAATCAGGATGTCTGTGGGGAAGGGAGTGTTGCTCAATTTGCCTGCTCAATCTTCATGTACGAACCATGGTCTGGCATAAGGCACCATAGCTTAACCGATAAATAAACGATAAATTGCGGCCCTAACGAGGCGCTTGCGGGATAATTTTGATCTTCTGGGGAACCGTTAGCATATTTCGCCAGCTCCCTGCCAGACTGGTTTTCGCCAGACCCATCAACCGTTGAGCGCTAATCAGCTGCCGACCAGAAAGACATCCATTCTTTCTGAAGCGCCTCATTCAGGCCGCTGTCTTTGAGCCCTTCTGGTGCAAAACGCCGAAAAGAGCGTCGGGCCAGATCCTTTGCCTCGCTTCTTTCCAGCATATCCAGTGCGATATGCGCCCAGACGTCCCGCTCCTCGGCTGAGCCTGCGGATCCGCTGGCCAGATAAGCAAGATAGCCAAAGCGATAGGTGGCATCCGTTTGATTGAGCATTGCGTGTATGCGCGCGCGCAGCTTGGCCGCCAGAGGTTTTTGCGGATCGGTAATGACCGGCAGGTTCTGCGCCGTCTGTGCCGAATACTGACCTTTGAGTGCGGCCAGGGCAGAAGGGATTTGCCCGTGGTATATATGACGTCTGTAACCCCAATAGTGATCGACAAGATCCTCTGCCAGCTGCATCTCGCCATCCCGAGGCAACAAGGCACCCAGGACAAATTGCTCGATGTTGAAGACCGGCTCGATTTCATGAAGCCTGCGCATCAATGTACAAGCCTCTTCCAGTGCCTCCGACATTGTCGGCATGACGCCAATCAGCCCGGAATTATACATCCGCGCTGACGGGGAGACCACGTCATCCAGACCCGCTGCTGCCGCTTTCCCCAGAAGCGACGACCAGCTGTGCAGATCACTCAACACCCCTTCGCTGGCATGCATGATGGCGCTGGTTTTGGTAATCCGATCAAAAAGACGCCGCGGGTTCTGTTTGAACGCGGTATCAGTGTCTACAAAACAAACCTTGCCGCCTGCAATCTCCAACGCTTTTCTGAGCGCGAAAATCTTTATGGCGTGATTATAGGTGCCTTCGAGCGTCCAGAGCCTGCGCTCCTCCTCACTCATAACATAAGAGGTCACCGGCAGATCGGGCCGCTGATTTGCCGCATCGCAAAACAGCAGAACCTGCAGGTCGGACGTCTCTTCTTTTGCCTCGCGAAACGCAGACAGTACACTATAGCTCAGTTCCTGCTGATACTTCTGGTTCTGCCCGTAGACGAGATAGAGGAGTGTGTGCCCGGCGTCTGCACGCGACATGGGAGCGTTCCTTCAACTGTTCCGGAAAACGGGTAGCCCAAGGCGCCCTCGGGTCACAACCACAAACGGGGTCCGGCAACGAAAAACGGCGGCCCGAAGACCGCCGTTTTCAAAACTGTTCTTATCGCAGATCAGGCTGCTTTTTTGTCCTTGCGACGGCGTGCAACGCCGAAGCCTGCCAGGGCTGTACCCATCAGCAGAATACCTGCTGGAACTGGTACCTGGCTGACGCTGATGTTCACGTCAAGGAACTCGCCGGAGAAACCGGTCCAGCTCAGAACCACGTACTGGTCATCCTGTGCGGGGCCAGCGAAGTTGGTTCCCAGGCTGCCTGAAAAACCAAAGCCAAGATCGGCCAGGTTGACAGAACCCAAGGAAACATCGCCTGGCTCGTCAAACCACTCCAGCGTGGCTGTTGTGAATGTGTCACCAAACAGACCGAGGTTCACAGTCGCTGCAACAGCAGAGGCTGGAATCACGTTGGAGAAGAAATCCAGGCGAACGCTGCCGCTGGACGGATCAGCTGGCGCTTCTACTGTGAAATCGCAGTTGTACGAGTCACCATTGGCGATGTCGAAATTTCCACCAAGAGAGCCATTGGCGTCGCAAGTCTCAACGACTGCTGCACTGGCCGCGAAAGGGGCGGCCATCGCGATTGCTGCGGCTCCCAAAGTTGTTTTAAAGTTCATACTTATAACTCCTGTTAAATTTACGATACGCAATATTTTTACGTACACTACGAACGTTACCCAGTGAGAATTTACCTTTCTTTAAGGAATAACGGAAGGCATTTCTGGCTTGCGGCAGCAGAAACAACCTTTAGTAGAAAAAGCCTCGAACAGGGCGCCTGAAACCCGATAAATTGTCCCTGACGTGGAAACAATCGGTTAGAATCTGTGAAGGTGACGGCAAAAATCACCAATCTCTGCGCGTATTTGTGCGAAGGTGCTTCGGGCATTTCGGCTAAAATTAGCCCATTTATGGGCATTCACACGAATCATTTGATTATTTTGATTCTTCTGGTCTGGCGGGTTTGGAGGTCGGGATTTCAGCCCAGAGTTGCGCCACAAGGGCGGTTGTGGCACAGCAATATGACGACATAGTACCGCCGTATTGGCGTGCAGATATACGTCAGGTAATTTTTTGGTTCTCAGGGTCATTATGAAACGTTCTTACTGGTTGCTATTATTCTTTATTGCCCTTCTGGGCGGGCTCTATTTCGGTGGTACCTATGCGTATAAGAACCGCCTCTATGCGCCGTTCAGCGATCTGATCAGCGATGAAACGAAAAAGACCCTCAAGGATACGGTGCTGATCTTTCAGAGAAAGGCCGAGCTTGAGGGAGAGGTCGCAGCGCTTGAAAGACGGATTGATCAGTTTGACGACGTGCAGGAACTCTTTGAGACCGCGTTGCTCAACAACCCGAACCTGCCCGAAGACCTGCCCTTCTACTTTGTCTCCGAGCAGAGCTTCGAGACTGATCGGGATCGGTTCTCCATGGTCAGCTACGAAACCCCCTTCGTCCCGCTTTCCCATTTCGGCCGCCGGGCCTATGTCGAATTCCATGACGGTGCGTTGTTGCTGATCACGGCAAAAGGCACCGTTGGGCGGGTGCCGCTTGAAAAGATCGAGGGCGATGCCTTCAGGATGGAGGCGCTGCACACCAACCTGCCGGAGCTGATCCCGAACCCGGAATTCTATGAATTCGGACAGCTGAGCATCAAGGACGCGCTGGTCAAGGATGACCGGTTGCTTCTGTCTTACTCCAAAACCCTGTCCGAAGGCTGTTATACGCTCGCAATCGCCGCCGCGGACCTGGGCGGTGACACCCTGACTTTCGCGGATATCTTCGTGCCGGACGAATGTGTCCGGGAAGAGAACGATTACGGTGAATTCGCCGCCAATCAGACCGGCGGCCGGATGCTGTCGACGGGGCCGGACACGCTATTGTTCTCAACCGGTGAGTGGATGGTGCGGGACCTGGCACAGGACCCGCAGAGCCTTTTTGGCAAAATCGTCGAAATTGATCTGACCACGTCCGAATTTGTGGTGAAATCCATGGGACACCGCAATCCGCAGGGGCTCTATTTCGATCCGGAGGCAAATATCATCGTGACCTCGGAGCACGGCCCTGACGGGGGGGATGAGGTCAACATCAACCGCACGCCGGATGGTGATCCTGAAAATTTTGGCTGGCCCATTGCCTCTTATGGAGAGCACTACAACACCGGCCAGAAATATTACGACAAGGCCCCGCTTTACAAATCGCACGCAGATCACGGGTTTCTGGAGCCGGAACTGCATTTCGAGCCGTCCCTCAGTCCTGCGCAAATTCTCAGAATGGCGCCCGATCCGCGGGATCCTGACCGCTATGCCCTGCTGATGGGCTCCATGGGGTTTGACTACCGGGAAGGCGACGAGTCCTTGTATGTCTTTGACCTGGATGAGGATTTCAGGATCACGTCACGTGAACGCATCGTTGTGGATGATCGGGTCCGCGATATGATCCACCTGCCCGGCACGCAACGCTATGTGCTGTTTCTCGAAGGGGAAGCCTACGAGCTTGGCACCATTGCGATGGTGACCGTGAACCCTTGAGAAACCCTGTTGGCCCTCAGCCGGCAGCGGGCGGTCGTTTTGCCAGAATGGCACTTTTGTGCCGGGGCGATCTTTGGCATGTGAACCCGGCCTGAGACAGGATTTCGGTGCAGTTCTCGATTGTGGCAGGCGCATGGACCTCAAGGTTCAACGCGCCGGTACGCTGAAGCCAGCCCGCCTGCGGGTCGAGAACCGCGTGCTCGGCACCCTCGATGTCCATCTTCATGAAATCGATCCAGTCGACACCCACTTCCTGCATGAGCGTATCAATGGAAATCGCCCGCACGGTCACCTGTGAAGCGCTGCTTGCGTCCTGATCCCCGGAGATATGATACCCCCATTCCTCATCGCTTTTCGAATAGGTCACCTCGCCGTTCTCGGACCAGATGGCCGCGTGAACAATCTCGCAGCGTGCACCAAGGGCTGCCGTGTTGCGGCGCGCCATGGCCACATTATCCTGATCAAGTTCGACACCAAAAACCCGTGCGTGAGGGTAGAGGGTTCCGAAATCAAAGCACGAAAACCCCACATTGGCGCCCAGATCGAATATCACCGGTTTTTCCGCCAGGGGGTCTGCGGGCAGATGATATTTCCCCCAGAAGACATCCCATAAAACCTCCGCGTCGCTGGTTCCCGGGCGACAAAAGAGCGTGGCCCCGGGCTTGCGGCGCAGGTTCAGGGCCACCTCCTGCGGCCCGCCCCTTGCAGCGGGTGCTATCTGGTTTTTACGTAGCGTGGAAAAAGCGCGCACATCATCAATGCCGGAAAAAAACATCATGTAGCGCATGAACCAACCGACTTTTGAAACCAATGACATGAAAGATGACCTTTTTCAAAATGAGCCCGGGCGCGCTAAAATTATCACCATATAACACATCTGGTGGCGGCCTGCGTCTCACCAGACTGTCCTAGAAAACAAGGCGGGTTCAAAATACATACTTCAAGAGTCGTGAGGCAGGCGAATCTCCGCTATAGGGAGGTAAGACCGGGCACCCGATAACCGGGTGTCCCTGAAGCGAGAGTAATGAGTCCCGATGACACCTGGATCCGTCCTTTTGTTTGTGCATCCGCCCTTTTACAAACAGGGCGACAAGGTGTTTTTCGACACGCAGGCCCAGAACGGATTGCGTCTGTGGGCGGATAATTTCGAGGCGGTCAGGATCATGGCCCCGCTGGTGGATGCCCCCCCCGAAGGCCCGCCTTCCGATACGACAGACCTGCAACCCTTTCTGGACAAGCACCCGACCGTTGAACCGGTGATGCTGCCCCGCCGCGGCACGCTGCGGTTCATGAAAGACCTCGGACCGGGCAAAAAGGTTATCCGCGCGCAGATCGAGGCCTCGCAATATCTGGTTTTCGGATTTTCCGGCTACATCGGGGACTGGGGGACCGTGGCGTGCCGGATGGCGCTCCGGATGGGACGGCCCTATGCTATTTTCAAAGATGGCGTGGCGCATCGCGTGGCCCGGGTCTCGCAGCAGAAAGAACAGAGGTCTTTGCTGCGCCGCCTGCGCAATGGTCTGGAAAACACCTTGATGAAATACAGCGACCGCCATGTGGTACGGGGCGCAAAACTGGCGCTTCTGCATGGGCAGGATACGATGGAGTATTACGGTCCTTTCGCCAGCGATCCGCGTCTGGTGCATGACATTCACATCTCCAAGGCGGACCGGATCCCGCAGGCCGATCTGGATCGCAGGCTGGCGGAACGCGATCCGGGGCGTTTGCAGGTGGCTTACGCCGGTCGTGTCGAAGAGATCAAAGGGCCCGGTCACTGGATTTCTGCGCTTCGGAATGCCCTGCGCGATGGCGTGCAGATCACCGCTAAATGGTATGGCACCGGGACCCTTTACGACGAGCATAAAGCGCAGGTGGCCGAGCAAGGGCTGGAGGAAGCAATCCGTTTCATGGGCTTCGTCGCCCATAAACAGATGCTGTCCGAAATCCGTCAGGCTGATGTCTTTGTCTTCACCCACATGACAGAGGAATCGCCCCGCTGTCTGATCGAAGCGCTGTCAGCGGGGCTGCCGCTGGTGGGTTATGACAACGCTTTTGTGCGGGATCTGGTAGGCTCCTCGCAGGCGGGTCTTTTTGTGCCACGCGGGGATGTCGATGCGCTGACCGCAGCCTTGAAAGGGCTGGCCAATGATCCCGAACAGCTCAAGGCCATGGCTCTGGATGCGCGCAGGGTGGCCGAACCTCTCAACGACGAAGATGTGTTCCTGCATCGCAGTGACATTATCAAAAACGCCCTTTAAACCGCCTCGGAAGGTCCCGGGCAAAGTCGCGGGCCAGCGCGCGGGAAATGCAACCATGTTCAGACGCATCTTTATTACGGGGACAGCCGGCTTTATCGGCTTTCACCTGGCAAAACGTCTTCTCGCCGAAGGGTTTCAGGTCCATGGCTATGACGGCATGACCGATTATTACGATGTCACGCTGAAACAGCGCCGTCATGCCATGCTGCTCCAGCAGCCGGAGTTCCGGGCGACCGAAGGGCTGCTGCAAGATCACGCCTTGCTGGACAGCGTCACGGATGCCTTTGCCCCGGATGTGATTGTGCATCTCGCAGGCCAGGCAGGGGTGCGCTACAGCCTGGAAAATCCGCGTTCTTATATCGACAGCAATGTGATCGGCACCTTCAACGTGATGGAAGCTGCCCGCAGGCTGAAGGTGCAGCATCTGCTGATGGCCTCGACCTCCTCTGTCTACGGGGCAAATGAAGATATGCCCTTTGCAGAGACTGAAAAAGCCGACACGCAGCTCACCATCTATGCCGCAACCAAGAAAGCAAACGAGAGCATGGCGCATTCTTATGCGCACCTGTGGGATCTGCCCACGACCATGTTCCGCTTCTTTACTGTTTATGGCACCTGGGGTCGGCCGGATCTAGCGCTTTACAAATTTGTCGATGCCATCCTCGATGACCGTCCGATCGATATCTACAACCACGGCGACATGTACCGCGATTTCACTTATGTGGACGATCTGGTGCGCGGCATCCGGTTGCTGATGGATGCGGTGCCCGAACGCCCTGCAAGCCGCGATGACATTCCGGAAGGGGATAGCCTGTCGCCGGTGGCACCCTATCGGGTGGTCAATATCGGCAATTCCGACAAGGTGCGGCTACTGGATTTCGTAGATGCCATCGAAGACAGCCTCGGCAAGAAAGCGCAGCGCAACTATATGGACATGCAAATGGGCGATGTGCCTGCCACCTGGGCCAATGCCGATCTGCTGCACAGGCTGACAGGCTATCGCCCCCAAACAGATTTTCGCGAGGGCATCGAGGCCTTCGTGACGTGGTTCCGTGACTACTACGGGAAATGATGAACGAAGGGTATGAATGTGCACCCCCTGGATAAGCTGACCCTTGCCGTCATCGGCCTTGGCTATGTCGGCCTGCCTCTGGCCGTGGAATTTGGCAAATCCCGCCCGGTGGTTGGTTTTGACACCAATGCCCTGCGCATCACCCAGCTGCGCGCGGGCCATGACGTCACGCAGGAGGTCGCCCCCGAAGAGCTTTCAGAGGCGCGGCATTTGTCCTTTTCCGACGCGCTGGAGGATCTGGCGGGCTGCAATACCTATATCGTTGCGGTTCCGACCCCCATCGACGTCAACAACCGGCCCGAACTTACCCCGCTCATCAAGGCCTCGGAGACCGTGGGGCAAGTCCTGAAACAGGGCGACATCGTGATTTACGAATCCACCGTCTTTCCCGGTGCGACCGAAGAAGTCTGTGTCCCAATCCTGGAACGTGTTTCGGGTCTGAAACTGAACGCGGGTTTTTTCGCAGGCTACAGCCCCGAGCGGATCAACCCCGGCGATACCGCACATCGGCTGCCCTCCATCTGCAAGGTCACATCAGGCTCGACCCCTGAAGCGGCCAATCTGATTGATGCGCTTTACGCCAGCATCATCACGGCGGGCACCTACAGGGCAGAAAGCATTCGTGTCGCGGAAGCGGCAAAGGTAATCGAAAACACGCAACGCGATCTCAACATCGCGCTGATCAACGAGCTGGCTGTCATTTTCAACAAGCTTGAGATCGACACCGAAGCGGTCCTGAAAGCGGCAGGCACCAAATGGAACTTCCTGCCCTTCCGCCCCGGTCTGGTGGGAGGGCACTGTATCGGTGTCGATCCCTATTACCTGACCCACAAGGCGCAGGCGATCGGCCATCACCCCGAAATCATTCTGGCCGGGCGGCGGATCAATGACGGGATGGCCGATTACGTGGCCAGCCAGATGGTGAAAGCCATGCTGCGCAAGGATATCTCCGTGGGGCAGGCCCGGGTGCTGGTGATGGGGATGACCTTCAAGGAAAACTGCCCGGATGTGCGCAATACCAAGGTCATCGACATGATCACTGCCCTGCAGGACTATGGCATCACAACAGATGTCATCGACCCTTGTGCAAATACCTCCGAAGCAAAGCGGCAGCACGGTATTGAGCTGATAGAGACGCCAGAACCTGCGTCCTATGACGGGATCATTCTGGCGGTGCCGCACGAGGGTTTCAGAAGCATGGACGTTGCTGAAATACGCGCTCTGGGCAAAACCCCCCATGTCTTTTGCGACCTGAAGAGCGTTTTTGACAAAGGCGATAGTGACCTGCGACTGTAAACCGGCGCCCTACCCCGTTTTCATATCACCGGCGGCCCGACACATAGGACATCAGGTCGGAGACGATCTTTTCCGGCGTGTCGGCCTTCAGCCAGCATACCTGCCTTTTTGCTTCCAGCGTATGGGTTGAACGCGCATAGGTGAAAGCCTGGCATTTGCTGTTGTCTTCACAGGCTGCCACACATTCCCCGAGATTGCGCACCCGCATCATCTGGAAATCATTGCTGCCCGGAATATCCGTATTATCGAGGATTTCCAGCTGGTCGCTCTCGACCACCTGATCTGCCTGCGCAAAGGCGTCCAGATCCTCGTTTGTCAGCAACCATCCTTCCGGCGCGGGCGGCTGCGGCGGTGCCGATTGCTGATGGTAGGGCTTTATTCTGGTATAGTAGTGATGCAGCCCTGTTGCGGTGGCGAGCGCGCCCCCAACGGTGCCACCAATGCCCAGAGCCAGAAAATCACGGCGCGCCAGTTTCATGAGGGCTCTCCCAGATGGTCCCCCAGCCGCAGGGCCAGGGCAACAAGTGTCAGTGTCGGGTTGGCATATCCGCCGGTGGTAAAGACGGATGATCCCGCGATGGACAGGTTGCTGTAGCCATGCACCCGGCAATTGCCGTCCACAACGCTTGATCCCGGATCATCTCCCATACGCGTGGTACCCATGATGTGCCCGCCCCCTTCAACCGCACGGTAGATCACCTCGTTGTCGATCCTCATGCGCCCCTTCCCTTCGCGCGCAAGGATGCCCCCCATTTGCCGAAGGTAGGTGTCGATGGTGCGTAGCGTGTCACCGGAAATCACGCAATTCGCCCGCAGGCGCGGCATGCCGGAAGGATCGTGACCTTCGGCAAGTGTCACGCGGTTCAGCGGGTCAGGTGGCATTTCAGAACGCGCCCAGACATCATAGGCACGGGCGCTCCCGCCTAAGGCCCGGACAATATATTGCTCCACATGATCTTCGAGATCGACGTCCTGTTCGAGCAGCTGAAAAGAGGCATCAAGCCGCCCGTTTTGCTCAAAGAGATCATCCGTCGGCACCAGCGCCGGCTCCGCCGAGCCGAAACTCTCCGGGAGTTCCTCGAAAACCATCTCCTGCGCCACAACCATGCGCGCACAATATAAGAAATGCGGATGCTCCATCAGGTAGCGCCCGACCTGATCGTTTTCATTGCCGACGGCCACATCTCCTCCGGAGCGGGACGCCAGCAGGATATGCGCATTGCCCAATCCGCCTGCGGCCAGAACAAGCTCCTGCCCCTCCTCCAGCGATATGTCCCGCTGGCCCGCCTGTGCGGTGAACAGTCTCAGACCGGTAATCCGGGTGCGGGCCTCATTTGCAAAAAGCGCCGTGACATTGGTTTTCAGAAGAACATCGATTTGCGGGTTCTGCTGCAAATCCTCCAGATAGGCATCATAGATCCGGAGCGGCTCGTCACTTGTCGAGAACGGGCGCGCTGTGAACCCGGTCATGAAAGGGGCCTCATAGGTCAGGAAATCCGTGGTCCGCCCAAGTATCTGGGCCGCCTCCGGGTAATAGAGATCAAGTTCCGCCGCCGTGATGGGCCAGGATGCGAGGTTGCGCGCCGTGAGCGGTGCGCACCACCCCCCCCAGACAGCGGAAGTGCCGCCGAAGGCCCTGATCCAGTGTAGCCCCCAGTGATCTTCGCCGTAATGACCGTGGGCATAGACCTTGCTGTAGTGATCTTGCAGATCGCCTTCGAAATCCTCCGCCCCGGTTTCGAGGATCAGCGATTTCTTTCCATGGGTTTCCAGCCGTTTTGCCAGGGTAACACCGGCCGGGCCTGACCCGACGATGAGAACATCATAGGCCTCAAAAGATACCTCAGCAGCATTCACAAACATCCGGCTCTCCCCTCTTTAACAAAACCGCTCTTTTAAAAGGCATCCAAATTTTCAGCAAATCACCTGAATGGGTGTTACAGGCAAATACATTTGATCTTCAATGCTCATCAGGCAGCCTCATCCCGCGTCGCCCATCCGAACAAAGTCTGAGCGGCATAAACAGACGCAAAGACGATCGAGAAGACATAATGCCGGTCCGATCCCAACGGAAAGAGCAGAAAATGCCCGGCCAGAAAAACAACGGCAATGATAGCCCGGGCAGTAAGGGGCGTCACATGCCTGTTTCTCCTGATGTCCGCCGCAATCACCAGAAGGATCACTCCCGGCAACAGCAGGGTCGGGGCAAATCTGATCAGCGCAAACACATATATCTTCACGTAAGCCACGACATCGGTTTCAAGAGCCATCGTCGCCGGATAGGGATCAGGGGCATCGTTCATCAGCGTGAAGTTAAACAGGGTCAGATGGCCGTAATTTCCGTAATGGTGATTGACGAAAAAATAGAGCGCGACAGAGAGACCGGCGAGCAGGTAGTAGCGGACCCTGGTCTCGCGTTCCGCCAGCAGCAGGATCACCGCCAGTCCTGTCAGAAGCACGCCGTCGGTTCTGATCAGCACAAGCAGCACCAGCAAAACGAAGGCAACCAGCCTGTTGCTGTGCATCAGCAAAAGCGCCAGAAGTGCGACCAGCGACGCCAGCGCGTCCGGCGTTTCCATCTGCCCCGCCCCGATGACACCTGCCCCCGCCACAAGAACGGGCACAATCCCCAGAGCCAGCAGCGGCGGCAAGGCCCGGGGTCCCTGCATCAATGCCCATCCTGTAACCAATGTGATGAGCCCGGCACTGAAGGCGCTGATGATCTGGGCGGCCCCGACAAGACCCCCGGTCACCGGCGCGAGGATATTGAGCAGAAAGATATAGGCCACCCGGATGCGATAGAACGGCAATTGCTGTTCCAGAGCAATCGGGTCACTGAAGATGGTATATCTGTATTCCCCATGTCCGGATGCTTCCGGGCTGCCTGCCAGAATGCCGAATATCGCCGGGTCATAAGCATTCTTTATGACTTCATAGGTCTTCTCATGCAGTTCCTGACCGCTCAGCCCGAGGCTTTTGAACGCAGAGGCTACATATGTGATGACATCCCAATGTGCGACAGGTCTTGAAAGCGCGAAAGCCGCCACGGCGAGGCTCAATACGATCAACGATACGACAGAAAACAAGAAAACAGACTTACTCAAAATACTCTCTCCCAACCGGGGCTTTGCGTCACATATCAAAATACTGATAGATCAGCGGATCATATAATGCGGGGACCGGAAAACAGACCACGTAGCGCAAAACCGATTACTGAATGTCGATGCGCACGCTGGCAAGCGCCCCCTTGTCGTCATACACAGGTTCTACCCCTTGGGCTTCTCTGACCCGGCTGCGGCGAATATATGCCAGATCGCTGCGCATATGGGGCATGTCGATAAATTCCAGAGGGGCGTAATCCGCAGCAAAGGCCTCTGTATCGGAAAACCCCGAGGCCGCGGCAAAATTCCGGCCCCCAAAAAAGAAATCCGGTTGCACATCTTCCAGCAGATAGGTGGTCAGGAACGCCTTGTCGTCCATGTTCTTGGCAATCGTCCGGTTGATCAGGCCGCCCAGGTCCGCCAGCCGGATCATCCGGTGATACGCGATCCCGCCCGCATCGTGATGCGCCAGCAGCGGGTCTTCGATCTCCAGCCGCTCCGACAACGTCTGGAAGGTATTCCCGACAGCCACGACAGCGGCCAGCGGTGTTGTCGGGCTGGCTTTGAAACCTGCCAGTTGCAGGGCAGTTGTATGCAGCACAATCAGGACCGCCACTGTGCTGAAACCTGCCCGAACCGCGTAAGAAGACAATCCGCGCAGACCCAGGGAAGCGACAAGCAGGGCAATGGGTAGAACCGGCATCAGGAAGCGGTATTGCCCCATCCAGTCCCCCTTGGCCCAGATCACGAAGAACACATGGGCCAGAAGGATCGCGATCGCAACGATGATCCAGGGCGGTAACGGCCTTGTCCGGATCACAAACGCCAGCCCCAGAACCGACAGCAGCGCCGTGTCGCGCAGACCCGACAGAATATAGGCCCAACCGCCGCCAAGCGGGTTGAACAGGCCGGTCAGGCCGGTGCCTGACGATTTGGCGTAAAACGGATTGGGCATCGGATCCCCGAAATAGGCCATGCGGAAGGCGATCAGCGCCAGAAAGGTCAGAAAGGGCACAAGCGCCACGGCGATATCCGCAGCGTTGATCAACCGCCCCCCCCTACCCCGGGTCAGAAAGACCGCCGCACAAAAGACACCGATCACGATGATCGGGGCTTCGGGACGGGTCAGGACAAAGACGGACAAGATCACGGCGACAGGCCAGCGCCAGTGCTCGAAAAGGTAGACGCATAATACGGCAAGGAGCAGAATCAGAGCCTGCAAGGCGTGTTCCTGCCCCGATACCGCCCAGACAACGGTGGGTCCGGTGGCAATCCCGGTCCCGCAAATCAGAAGGGCCAGCGGGCTGCGGGTCTCGCGGGAGACGATCCAGGCACAGATACAGATGCACAGAACGGAACAGCCGATGCCAAGGTATTTGGCTGCAATCGGAATATCCGCCCCCAGACGGGCCGCAAATGACAACAGCAGCATCCAGGTAGAGCTGGAATATCCTTCCTCAGCAGGCAACCAGGGTTGTGCAACAAGCCCCAGGCCATCCGCCAGCGAGCGGCTATAGGCGAATGTGATGCCAGCATCATCGATCCACCAGTCCTGCAGGTGCAGACCGAGCACCAGAAAATAGCAGATCGTGACCCCCGTGATCAGCAAAAATGCCCAAGCAGGCGGAGCGGTATCGCTCCGCGGGTCTGTGAGGAGTGCAAGGCCGGTCCCGATCAGGGCAACCCCAAGCGCCTGGATCAGCCAGATGTTCGCTGTCGGAGCCTCCGCCAGCAGGTAGGCTCTTGAGACCAGTTGTTCGGGGAAAACAAGGTTCAATGCTCCCAGCAGGATCACCCCGCCACTGAATATCCACCTTATGCTCAAGAAAACACGCACCATCGTCACCATATTCGTTCCTGATCCGTATATCAGGTGATCTACTGCTGGCCCAGAAATCCACCCTTAACAAGAGTGTGCCAGACAGAGTGGTGCAAAAAAACGGCAATCAGGGGGTCTGATGCGGGCCGGGCCGGGGAGGCGTGATCCCCGCAAACGCCAAGCGCTGCACCCAATCAGGACGCAGCGCCAGCGAAGGATCACAAGGTTCGCACCTGCGCGATCAACCGGCCCAGGTGGCGCGTCTTGGCCAGCAGAACGG
The DNA here is from genome assembly GCF_049830555.1 of Roseobacter sp. EG26. Taxonomy (NCBI): domain Bacteria; kingdom Pseudomonadati; phylum Pseudomonadota; class Alphaproteobacteria; order Rhodobacterales; family Roseobacteraceae; genus Roseobacter; species Roseobacter sp. EG26. The sequence continues at coordinate 75,600 of NZ_JBNBLH010000014.1, read as the reverse complement.
CATAGGTACCAACGATCCAGGGCACGTGGGCCAGCAGTCCAAGCGTGGGTGTGGTGGCGCAGAAGGTGACCATGTAATCCAGGATCACCCACATGTACCAGAGCATGGCCAGACAGGTGAATGCCATGGCCAGTTCCGCCCAGCGATACCGGTTGCGCTGCTTGGTATCCGGCATGATGCCGGGGTAGCGCGCAACGATTTCCCGGCACAGAAGATGCACAACTGTCAGAGGCAACATGCCCAGAACCATCGAGGCGAAATATATATGTGCTGCTGTCATTTACCGATCCCCTAGCTGACCGTCACGGCATCACTGGCGGAGGCGGGCGACATGGTATGATCGTAATCTGTCTTGTAACGCAGGCGGAGACTGTAACTGCCCGGTGTAAGGGCGGCCCCATTGCTCCGTGTCGTGACGGTGACCGTCATCGGATGCCAGCCATTCACCAGGCGTTTCCATGTTGCGCCGGCATCGGTGGAATACTCGGTGCGCACGATCCGGCGGCCCGATGTGTCGGGCTTGGCAATCATCCGAACATCCATCGCATTTGCCGTGGCGCTGTCGGAGCCCGCAAAATGGGTGCCTACGACGGGTGTTGTCACACCGTTGTCTGCATCTGTCACAAGGAAGTTGACCTTGACGGTCTTGTACTGACCTTCCGAGTAGAGGAACACATACATGAAATCCGCAAAGGAGCGGCCTTTGACAGGAGTGTATGTGAGCATCGTGGCCGCAGCATCGTCAATCGTTGCACGACCTCTGTTCACCCCTTCCATATCCTCATACCCGTCCAGATCAGCCAGCGTGAAACTGCTGTGACCTGTCCCGGCAGCGCCGGACAGAGCGGCCACATCAAGGGTGACCGAACCATCCACATCGACCCGCTGGTAAATGTCATTGGCGGTGATCGGGTTGGCATTGTAGTTCAGCGGTCCATTATCTGCCCAGGCAGCGCCGCTGGTGGCATTGATCTGCGCCAGGGTCATGGGGGAACCGTTCGAGGCATACCCCAGCAGCCACAGTTTCAGAACCTTTGCCGGACGCCCCGTCAAACGGTCCGAAATGATGGTGGAAACCGCAGCATAGTAGTTACCATCACTGTGCCGCCAAAAGCCATGGCGGGTCAGAAACCGCCCCAGCGTGAAGTTGCTGGTGGCCCAGATGCTATCCTGCCAGACCTTGTCCTGCCCTGCCGCGTCTTTTGACAGAACCCCCCGGTTCGACAGGTTGTCGACCTTATAGCCGTCACCGGCTCCGGGACTGACCAGGGTCAGCGTTGACTGGTCATTCAGACCAATGACCAAAGGGAAGGTCTCGGACGGGTCAGCCGTGAAATCCACGCTCGACCCATCCTCATCGATATAGGTGACCTCCGGCCCGGTCTTGGTACGGCTTGGCGCAGTGGAGAAATCGTACTTACTGGGGCCTGTCGAGTTGTGGTGATCTGTCGAGATCGCCCCCCAGCGGGGTTCATCGGCATTGTCAAAAAGATCATGAGCGGCCTGCGCATCGAGGCCATCATGGAAACGGATTGCCTCATTACACCCTTCTACAAAAGCGCGGTGCACCATTACCTGATAGGTATTGCCGCCCACCTGCGCGCCCCAACCGAAATTTCGGTTCAGGCCAACGGTGACCGGATCCTCGTTCACATAGGTGCCGATATATTCCAGATAGAACCCGTCTTCACAGCCCAGCGACGTGGTCTCTCGCAGGATGTTCTGAATGTCGTGGTGCTGGGTGCCTTTTGACTTGGTGATCTGCCCGGCCATCAGGCAGCCCATGCTGACATTGCCGGTGAAATGCAAAATCGGGTGATCGATGAAAGACCATTCCACACCATAAGCCCCGCCATTGCTGACATTGGACAATTGTGGGGATCGCAGCTCTGTCTTGGCGCGTTTTATATCTGAGGGCGCGCCAACGGAGTTCTCGGGAGGGTTCTCCCTGTAGTAACCCACATGGCCAAACGGCACCCCAATCGCGATGTTGTCGCAAGAGATAATGCCCCGGCTGCGGTAGCCAAACCCAACCCCGTATCTGAAGGTGTCATTGGCCTCGCCAAAAGGCCCTTCTGCGGTTTTGGGGCCAGTGCGCAGGCCGTTCAGCTTTCCGTTGCTGCGCGCTTTCATGGAAACGCAGCTGTCCCATATCCCCAGCTCGTCACCATCCTCCGCCACAAGCCCCGCGCCCACGAAATCGTAGTTCACGCATTTGATGACATCCATGAAGGTCGAATGCTGCACCAGCCCCCAGCCCGGGGATCCGCCTGTGTAACAGCCCCGCGCCACCCCGTAGGTTGTGTGATGGAAGTGAATGGAATAGCGGCCTTTGACATTGCTGCTGGCATCCGCAGGTGTCGATCCGATTGTATCCGCATCCACCACTTCGCGAAACTGACCATTGCTGATGAACCCGGCTGGCAATGCCTTGTTCGTGCGCCCCATGCCAATGGTCTGAATGTAGTTCATCTGCCAGTCAGCATGGTGGTGCATGATGGTCAGATGTCCGAATTGCGGTGATTTGCCGGGATCGGTGACCTCTGAACGCAACGAGATGTTACGCCCCTCTTTCAGAATGACAAAGGGCTTGATGACATAGGTTGAGCCAGACAGCTGGTTATCATGCCGGTAGGTCAGCCCTCCGGTCCAGGTCAGCGTATTCCCGGTGATATCCGTCAGCGTGACTTCTTCGTCCTGGCTTTCCCAGGGATCGCCGCCAAGAAAGGACGCGAATTTTGTGGAGCCGATGACAATCACATCACCGACCTGCCATCCGGTGGGCACCTCTTGAAGCGTGAGAGAGGTGGCCCCCGCTGGAACACCTGCTGTGGCGTAGCTGCCGTGCAGGACCTCCTTGCCCCACATGTGACATTCGCCCTGCGAGATAAATCCCCGCCCCCAGAGTTTCGGGTCATTGCCGTAGTTCAGATTTGTGGGAATGAAACTGCCCTCGGCGTAATCCCTGCCCGAGATCACAATCTCGGCCGTATGGGCTGCGGGCAGGCTCCCCGCCGATGTGCCGATCCGGATCGACGACCCGCGGGTGCCGATCACTGTTTCCACAAGCATCTGTGTCGATTGATCCAGCGCCCATATCAGAGCGCCATCCACCCGCACCCGGTCCAGCCGGATATTGGCCATGCTGTTGTCATAGATGATGCTGCGGCCATGAGGGATCAGCACACAGGCCCCATTGCCCGGCACCCTGCCCCCCAACCAGGTCGCAGGGGCCGTCCAGGCACCATCCGCCACAGCGATATGCGTGGCATCAGCGCAACCACCGCCGCATCATCTGCAATGTGCGAAACCGGTGACGCCATGCCCATATGGCTTGTGCTGTAGACCATGAGAGGCGGTGACACCACATCCCCCTGATCACAGGAGACAAGGCATTCTATGCGGCTACCCCCCAGACCTGTGCTGTCAAGCGTCGGACCCGTGCCTTGTGTCGCCCCTCCGACGATCCGCCACAGATAAGCGCTGACACCTGTCAGACCGCTGGTATCCACCGTGAGCGTATCGCCGTCAAAACCGTCACTAATGCGCGGCAATCCCGCCACCGCAGAGGGTTTTCGGAAGGCGGCCACATTCAACGACCCGCTGTTAGCTCCCACCCTGAAGGTGCTGACATCTACTCTTGATCCGGTTTGAAAACCCTTGAAACGTAGCTGCGCCATTATGCTGTCCACTTATCGCTTAGATACGTCTGATAGCTGGCGGCATTCGTGAGGGTCTCTGTTACGATCAGCTCACACAGGGCGCCTTCGATCGGCTGGCTCCCGTTATGGGTCGCGCCGAAACGCAGGGTACCCGTGGCGGCGGTGAGACCCGATGCCAATGGCCCGGTACCGCGCGAGGCACCATTGATCAGCACCTCCCACTGGCCGCCCGAGGTATCGAACACCATCGAGAACACGGTCAATCCGGAAAACGGGCCCCCTATCAGGTTCCCGCTTGTCCCGACAGATGCGGACATGTCCAGCCGCCCCTCGAATTGGGTGCCGTTATTGGCGCGCAGGTTGATCGTTGCTCCCCCGCCGGTGATGCCCAGCAGGGAATCAAAAGTATCACTGATGGCGTCAATCACGACCGCGCCATGGATGGCGAAATTGCCGCTGCCGCTGCCGGGGAAGGTAAAGGAATTGAAGAAACGGGCCATGTCCTTGGTGCCATCGAGATCGATGGTATTGAGACCGTTCTGTGTTCTGGCCCCGGAAACCGGATCCCCCAGGAAGGGCATGATCTGCGACCCGACCTGATCCGCCCAGGCGGTTGGCGGGGTTGTGCCGGTGATGGAGCCTGTATCCGACGCATCCCAACCGCCATAAGCCGCCGTATCATCCGTATAGGGGTTGAAGCCTGTCAATGCGGCACCTGATGTCGCGCTCTCGCTGTTCCCGGCCGCGGCAGTGCCTACACTGTTTACCGCCCTCAAGCGTATGGTGCAGACCGTGGCGGGGGCCGCCATGATCACGGTTGTTGTGCCGGGGGCGGCACTCCCCAGGGAAACCCATGCGCCACTTGCATCAACGTCATATTCAATATCGGTGATGGCAGCGCCACCATTGCCCGGCAGGCTGGCAATGGTGATGTCCAGCTCGCTTGCATTACCACCGGTGGCCACCGACCAGTTCGCATCGGCAAAGGCCGCTGGCACAGTTGCCGGACCAAAGGCGATCGCGGTCGCCCCGCTCTCTACCGTTACCCCGCCAAACCGCTCCTCAGCGGTAAACTGAGCGCCATCATCGGCTGGCTGAATGACATAGGTAAGGTCGGTACCGCCTGCAACATCCACGCCCCCCAGCTTTTGCTGCCAGGTCTGATCACCCGGATCAGATCCTTCGTAAAGCCAAAGCCCCGGCGTGACTGTCAGCACATCACCTGCATTTGTTGTACCCGAGATGGTTGGCAGTTTAAAACAGGTTGCTGAGGTCGCGATCATTGCAACGGTCAGGGCCGCGCCATCCGGTGCGCGCTGCGTATAGGTGCCCGCATGAACACCCGATGCGATGGTCACGCTGACGTTTCCGTCTGTTGCCGTGACAACAGGCTCTTCACCCACATCTGCAAGGGCAAACTCTGCGGAGATTTTCGTCACCGCAAAACCCGAAACCACTTTCTGGTAGATGTCATATGTCCCGTCAGCGACATTCACGGTTTCCGCAGGATCGAACCCCTGAAACTCAAGCGCATTGCTGAACACACCCGATCCGTTCGAAGACGGTTTGAAAATAAAATCGGCCATTATGCGGTCCTCTCGACTGTACCATCTTCGTTGTCGTCAAATATTGGGGATGGGGGTGGTGCGGCGGTCATGAACGTCACGGTGCCATTCATATTGTTGCTGAAAACATATGAGGCACTTGGCGTCTGTGTGGTCACGCTTGCCGACGTCGACCAGGCTCCCTCACCCAGATAATTCACGGCCCGCATCTCTACGTAGTAGATCGTGCCTTCCAAAAGTCCTGGAAGGGGAAGCGGGCTGGAGATATCATCAATTTCAGTCCAGATCGCCTGATCCGTTGAATACCGCAGGTCATAGGAAGAAATCTGCAAACCATCGAGCGGCGGAGCCGCGCCAAGCGTCACCGTGATTTGTGTGGAGCTATCCGCAACAAGCGACGGCGCGCCCATGGCTGCCGGCACACCAACGCCTGCATCATTCAGGAACCAGCCTGCATTGATCAGGGCGGTGCGTGCGGCTTCTGCTGCCCCGCCGCGCGTGTAATCTGTGCCGATACCTGCCCCAAAGAAAATGGGGCCTGTCGGCAGGGGCGTTTGCGCTGCAAAATTGATCAGGCAGGCATCATAGACCGATTGCGAAAGCGTAAAGCCTATGACGATGTCGAACATGCCCCTTTGCTCGCCACCGCTGGGGGGGGCCAGGGACCTGATGTCAAATCCAGAGATGTCCAGAGCACCGTCCAGACCCGTGCACCCCAGGAACGCCTCGTCCATGCGGGTCACATTGCCCGTGTCCATACCGGTTGCATCGAAGGCGGTCAGAGCAGAGCAGTTGCCCCAGGTATTCTGGAGATTGGTCGCCGCGGAGAAATCAAAGCCCGCAATGTCGCAGGTTGTCATCGAGGTGCAGCCCGCGAATGCCGAGAACCAGTTCTGAGCAGCACTTGTGTCGGTATTACCTGCCGTGAAAGAGGTCATGCCGGTACAGCCGGAAAAGGCGTTTACCATGTCGCGCCAGCCCAGTTGTCCGAAGTTTTCGACGGTCCTGATCCTGGCCGCATCCGCAGGATTTGCGGAGCAATTCATCCCGAAGGCTGTCCCGGAAATCCGGATGGTATGGGTGCCCGCGACGGGAAATGTGATGCTCAGATTTGCATCATTGTGGCTGTTATAGGGCCGCACACCATTCACGCTGTCTTCGATGGTGCCGCTGTAAAACCCAGCGGACGCATTGCGAAATGGCACCGTGAAGGTTTCATTGGGCGTGGTGGTCTCGACGGTCAGGACAAAACCCGTTTCGACAACATCGACAATTGTCAGGCTGAAACCGGACTGGGCCGTTCCACGCGCATTGGTTGCGGAGACAACAATGGCGGTATCGGCCTGAATGCTCATTGCATCCGTATCGAATGTGACAAGGCCGGTGTTCTGGTCGATCGTGACGCCCGGGATGGCATTGACCGAATAGACCAGATTCAGACCTGTGAAATCGCCGGAAACATCATAGGTCTGCGCACCTGTATTTTCCGCGAAGCTCTGATCGGTCAGGTTCCCGGCCGACAGCGGCGCGGAAAGCAACGTGCGCCCGGATGCGCTGGCGCTCCAACTGCCGATGCCAACGCTGTTGCGGGCACGGGTCTGTACGTCATGATCGGTATCTTCGGTCAGGCCGGTCAGCAAAACCGTGCTCCCGACGTTGGCCTGTGTTGTCCAGCTGCCACCGTTTTCACGGTATCTCAGATCGCGCTGCGTAATTGGCGCGCCGCCATCATCCGGATCAGCCGCAAGGCTGGCGGTTATCTGGCTGGCACTGTTAACAACCAAAGAGGGCGCATTCATCTGCGCCGGAGCTGTTACAGGCGCTGTGATCGTGACACTCAGATCGACCTCTGCCGATCCACCCGAATTGGTCGCGGTGATCCGGAGCGTATCTGTGCGCAGCTCATCGTTGATCGTCAGCGTACTGCCGGTGATCACAGCCCAGGCGACATTCTCGCTGTAGATCAGATTGCTACCGGTGAAACCTGCGGCCAGATTGACCGTCGGGGTGCCTGTGCCTTGGGTCTCGACGACCGCGGCCAGCGATCCGGCAACGGGGGGCGCATGGCGGACCGTGTGACCGAGGCTGAGCACGTCTTCTCCGTTGACGTTTGGCGCATAGCGGATGGTCTGCAGATCCTGTCCGGCGACAGGCGTGTAGCTGGCCGCGGTCGCACCGCTGATCAGCCCGCTGTCATCACGCCAGCCGTGTACAACTGTCTCCCCACCCTGAAGGTTGGGAATGAGGCCCGTCAGTGGCACCCCGATCTGTGCTGTCAGGCCATGTGTGGGATTGGCCGTCAGCCCGGTAATCTGCGCGGTATAGACAATGGGGGCGACACTCTCCAGCTCAAGGGAGTTCTGTACGCTGCCCCCTGAATTGGCAGCACTCACCACAATTGTCACCCCGGACTGGGGTGTCATGACATCGGTATCAAAGGAGATCACGCCTGTTGTGCCATTGATCGACACACCGGGGGTGGCACTGACCGAAAAGGCCAGCCCGTCGCCTGTGAAAGCACCCGAGGCGTCATAGGTCTGAACACCTGTGCCAAGGGTCAGGCTCTGATCTGCCAGCGCCCCTGTCACGGCGGGAGCCTGATAGACAACAATACGCGGGGTGACGGTGAAAATACGCGTATTGCCCCCGGTATCCGTGACCGTCAGGGCAAAGTTGTTCACATCCCCATCGGCAAAGACCTCTGCAGCGGTTGCCGTATCACCGATATAGGTGACAACAACGCTGGCAACAGTCTGCCCCGGGGCTGTGGTCGCGTAATTCGCCGGATCGGTAAAGACCGCCCAGTTCGCTGTATCATTCAGCGCCTCCCCCACAACCAGCGCCGAAGACGCCGGGGGGACAGATGCAGAGATGGAGACAGGGGGGGTTTGCCCCGATCTCTTACGGCGCCGCGCCGCGACGGGTCCGACAAAGCCTATTCCGGGCATCAGGACCAACCATAGTAGGTACCCGTGGTGCCAGTGCTCATCACACGCAGGCCCCGGAAATCAATGCGATCACCTGCAATCATCGTATACGGCAAGGACACCCCTTCGCTGTCACGAATGACAATGGTGCCTTCGGCCTGACAGTAAATCACGCGCGGCAGGATCGGCAGATCGGTATTGTCATCAGGGATGATGGCAAAATGTTTCGTGGCAGGGCTGGTCAGCCCCTTGGTGAAGGCTTCAAACTCATCCATTGTGTTTCCTCGTGCGTGAAAGGGTGCGCCAGATGGCGCGTGTCAGGGATTACATGCGGCGCAGTGACGAAGAGGGCTCTTGCCAGATGGCCAGGATCATCCTGAAGGCGCGCACGGCAGAGCGGCGCGCCGATCACAGCAGCAAGGGTCATGGCCATGGGAGCCTCCTTAGAGGGCTGTATTGAAGGTGCACGGCATTTTCGGGAAAGAGTGTAGTGAATGCCCTACCTGACCGCCCGCACGGGTAAATGAAATCTGTATCCAGCGCCCGGTCATGAGGCCGGACACATGGGGTGATCCGGAAATTTCCCTCTCTCTCAAAGACCTTGCATTCTGACGGGATGCCGGTATGTGCTCTGAAACGGGTCCAATACTGGTGATGTGCACAATGGTTGAACCGAAACTCCAAAAACACGTCGTCATTGTCGGACATGGCAGATCAGGAACAAATATGGTCCTCGATCTCTTCGATTATCATCGCAACACCTTCTGCCGTAATGAGCCCAACGAACTTGTCGGCACCGCCTTTACCGGCCTTGGCGACAACATGTTCCCAGAGCCCCGAGCAGGTGATTTCGACGCCAGATGGCGCCAGGCCATTGCCCATACGATCCGTGCAAACGGCGCCCGCGACCGGTTTGGCACCGAAAAAGATTATTTTCGCGCCCCCTGGCGGGCCCATCTGGGGCAATCGCTGATGTCGCGGCAGAAATTCCGCGCCCGCGTTCTGCCCCGACCTCAAGGCCAGCTGGTCGAAGAATGGCCCTGCCCGGCACTTTATTATGACGCTGCGGCCCAGGCCCGCGCCCTGCCGGTGCTCAAGATACTCCTGTCACCGGCCTGGGTTCTCAAGGCGCATGATCTGATCGATACGCAGCTGGTTGTGCATGTGATCCGGCGCCCCCAGGGGTTCGCACAGTCCTGGTGGAGCAGATACGTGACCGGCATTGGCGGCGGCCCCGAAAAGGTCTTTGCAGACAACCAGCCTTCCCTGATCCGGATTCTGCAGCATTTCGGTCGTGAGGAGGAGATGCCCTCGCATTATTCACTGGCCGATCTGGTTGTCTCGGAACTCTGGCGCTGGCGGTACATGAATGAAGTGCTGCTCGATCAGATGTCCGGGTCCGACCGCTATCTCACGCTGGCCTATGAAGACGTGATGCACAACAAGCTGCCCTGGGCGGAGAAGCTTTACGGGTTCGCCGGTCTTGAGATGACGCCAGCGTGCCGCCAATCGATCAGCTCCATGCAAAATACCCTGTTCAAAGCCAGAAAATCCGATGGGCTTGACCCCAAGATGGTAGAAGAAGCGGTTGCGCAGGTGATCGGTGACAGCCCCTTCCGGGACAAGCTCCTGAATGTGGACCCGGGCGCGGTTTCCTGAGCCAAAGCCCTTTTCAGGGTCTATTTATATTCGATAATGCGGGGGCCTGCGCCTTTCAGGCGCGCCATGTGATAGCCCAGCACACCTTGAGCTTCTGGCAGTTTTCCCAAGGTCAGGAACAGCGCCTGTATCCAGTCTTCTCCGCGTGCCTTCAGGCGCAGAACCTGTGCGGGCCAGACCAGCAATAGCGCACCTGCAAAAGGCCAAACCAAGGCGCCTATCCCTGCCGCCAAAGGCACCCCCAACCCCCAAATCAGCGCCCGGCGGGTCTGGGGTCTGCAATACCCCTCAGGACCGCTGCCATGCAGAAAGGCCCCTTCGGCAATCGCATGCCCGTGCCGGCGCGCACGGCGCCACCACTGGGAAAACCGTGTCATCGCAATGTCGTGCCAGGCCATTTCCGCATCACACCGCCAGATCCGCCAGCCCGCCCGGCGCAGCCGCAGGCAGAGTTCGGGTTCTTCGCCCGCAATCAGGCTGTCACGGTACCCGCCAACCGCCTCAACGGCTGTGCGGCGCAGAATGGCGATGCCACCAACCGCCTCCGTCTCTCCGACGGGTGTGTCCCACTCCGCATCCGCCAGTTGGTTCCACAGGCTTGCCTCGGGAAAGCGTTCCCGCAACCGACCTGCAATGATGGCCACATCCGGGTGATCTGCCAGAAAGGACAGGGCCGTTTCCGTCCAGCCTTCCCGCAATTCGCAATCTCCGTCGATGACCTGAACATATTCCGCTTCGCTGAGCCCGCGCAGATGCGCCAGACCGGCATTGCGGGCCCGGGCCGCCGTGAAAGGCTGGGTCATATCCAGTTCAACCACGGCAGCGCCTGCCGCCTTCGCAGCGGCCACGGACCCATCGGTAGAGCCTGAATCGACATAAACAACCGGTGCGGTATGCCCCTTCAGCGACGCAAGACAGCGGATCAACCGCGCCCCTTCATTACGTCCGATGACAACAGCCGCCAGCGTCACGTATTGGACTCGGGAAAAACGAGCGGACGGATCACGTATCGGATCTGGTCGCTGATGAAACTGCGCGGCATGGTCGGGGGCCGTCCCCGCAGCCATCGGTGCAGGATGTTCAACAGGGCCGCAAAAAGCATCAGGACCGCGAGGGACAAAGCCCCTGCCCGCCCATAGGCCTGCGCAAAGTAATGCGCCCAGGATTGGTACAGGTAGGCCGGATCACGCTGACGGCCGACGCTTCCTGCAAACTGCCCGGTGGCCGCCCCCTCCTCGTGAACAACGCGGGCGCGGGGTTCATAGAGGACGTGCCAGCCTTTTTCGTGCAGGCGGCGCATCAGGTCGACCTCTTCGTAATAGAGGAAAAACGCCGGGTCGAAAAACCCGACATCCCGAAGCGCTGTGAAACGAAACATGACGCTGGCGCCAGAGACCCAGTCAACGGGGCCTGCGGGATGATCCGGCGGCAAGGGCACCAGCCGGTCCTGTGCGATCCGGTTGAGCAGGCTCAGGTTGATCATGCGCGCCATCTCATTGACAGGACCGGGAAAGCGGAACGCGGCTGTTACCGGGGTCAGGTCCGGCCGGAGAACACTGGCCCCCACGGCTGCCACCTGCGGGTCCGCCTCCAGCGTGGCGGCAAGGAGATCGATCGTTTCATTCTCAAGCCGGGCATCCGGATTGAGCAGAAAAACCTTGTCAGGCGGCGTCGCCTGCGCACCAAGCGCTTCAAGAACAACATTATTTCCACGTCCAAACCCATGGTTCTCAGTTTCCGGCCAGAACGTGACCCGCGCACCCCAATCGCGGTCTGCATGGGCTGCGCGCAGCACTTCGGCATCCCCATTCGGGGAGGCATTATCGACAAGATGCACATCCACTTGCCGGTGGCCATGCTGGCGGGCCAGAATACTTTCCACCGCTTCGATTGCAAGATCTGCGGTCCCGTAATTGACCACGATCACCGCGATACGGTCTGTGCCGTCGCCACCATCAGGGTCCTTCACCGGCGGTACCCCGGCGATGTTTTCGGACGTTTGTAAAAGATGCTGCGGCGGGCCTTCGGCTCAGCCTTGCGCCCCGTGGGCCGCTCCGCCTCGTCTTTCTTTTGGGAAAAGTCGCGGGCATATCTGAGATCTGTGGCCGGCCGGCCCTCATCCGCGGAGCCGGGTTTTCTTGCATAGCCCGGCTCGACCACTGGTTTTTCAACGATCTGTTGACCGGTCACGGCTCCCCGCTTCATCTCCAGTCGTCCGATCAGCGCCCCAACCATCAGCCAGCTTATGGGGGGAATCCCGGAGTTGGGAATAAGATCCACAAGTTTGGCACAGAGCAGAAGCGCCAGGGCAGCACAGATCGGATCGATCTTTTCACGCGGCCCCAAAAACAGACCGATAACCGGCCAGCACAGCAGGCCGAAAAGCCCGATGTAGCGGAACCATCCGCCCGCCCCCAGTTCGATGACCCAGGACCCGTCCGTGACCGAAAGGTTGTTGCCGAACTCGTCAAAAATCCGCTGACGCCCCCAGCCACCCCAGCCGAACACCGGTTTCTCCCGCGCTCTTTCAAGAAGCAGCTCTTCATTCTCCAGGCGGGTCATGAAAGAGGCGGCGCGGTTTGGATTGATCTGCTCGGCAAAAGCCATGATCCGGTCCACCGGCACCTGATCTGCGGCGCGCAAAGCGGGGTAGGTCAAGACCATGCCCGCGATACAGGTGGCCACCAGCAACTGCATCCGGGTCTTGAGGAACAGCAGGCATGGCAGCAGGACAACCGCGATCATCAGCGCACCCAGCGATTTGCTCAGAACCATCACCGCAAAGAGCCACGCCATCGCCAGACCCCATTTCATGCGGTCCCCCTCTTTGGCGGATCGAAAGAGGCCCGCCGCCGCAAGCGTTGCAAATGTCAAAAACAGCGACAGTCCCAACCCGTGCCCGAAGAAAACGACAGGCCGGAAACCGCCCCCCCGCATGTGCTGCGCAAACTGGTGTGGGAAAAACCCGTAGATCATCATGTTGAGCTGCGGCGACATCCGGATCTCGTAGAGCGCCAGGAATGAATAGGCCACGGCAGAGACCACGATCGCCGTCAGAAGAATGCGCTGCCCGTCCGGAAAAGACAGCAACCGGCGTGCCAGAAAGAGCGGTGCGATCACCATCCCGATCTCCAGCAGCATCGACCCGGCGTCATAAAGGCTGTGGCCCTGCAGGACCCGGGGACCAAAGACCAGAGCTTCGCGGTTGGTGAACACGGATCCGAGGGTCCCGACCACCAGCAGCATCAGCAGCCCCAGCACAACCGGATCGCGCGGAATCCAGCCCGGGAGCACCTGGATATTCCCGGCGTCTTTCCGGATTGCCACGGCTGTGAATATGAAAGCGACAATCGTCGGAATGGTTCTCTTGTCGAGCGGTGGCAGGATCGGCAGGTCGAGCCCGAAGCGGGTTGGTAAAAGCAGATACCCCCCCACGATGGTCGCGCATAACGCCACAGGTGCCGTCAGCTTGTTGTAAAAGACGAACGAGACAATTGGCCATATGATCAGGGCAGCCCAGGCGGTCATGACAGCTTCCCGCTCTGACGCCGGGCCAGCAGAGCTCTGCCGGTCAGCTTTGGCAACACCAGAAAACAGGCCCCGTAGCGCGCCGCCAGACGTCTGGGACTGCCCAGCAGACGCCAGAGCCACTCCGCCGCCACCGCCTGCACCCAGGCGGGCGCGCGGGTTTGGGTGCCCGCGATGAAATCCAGCCCCGCCCCGATGGACACGAACCCGGTACCGGGCAAGGCTGACCGGGCACGGGCCGCGAATATCTCTTGTTTTGGAGCCCCAAGGGCCAGAAAACACAAACGCGCGCCCGAGGCTTCAATCGCCGCGATATCCGCCGCTGCCGCATCGGCCAGCGGATCAAACCCCATGGCCGGTGCCCGGCACAACACCACATCAAGCCCCGGATGCTGCTGGCTCAGCGCAGCCGCAGCAGCCGCAAGCGCCTCGTCGGTGGCCCCGAAAAGCGCTACCGGCACCTGATGCCGCGCCGCCAGATCTGCCACCGGGCTGATCAGTTCCGATCCCGGCACCAGGGAGACATCCTGACCGGCCAGACGCGACAGCCAGACAATTGGATTGCCATCGGCCGTGATGTGGGTCTGATCCCCATATGCGGCTCTAAAAGCCTTGTTTCGAGACAATTTGACCACATGATCGAGGTTCAGCGTTGCCACCGAAAACCCCTGCCCGGATTGAAAACACCTTTCCAGATCCGCCAGCAGCGCAGCCTGATCGGGCACGGTCACCGTGATGCCTGCCGTTTCGCTCTCGCTCCAGATCATCATTACCTTTGTACCCTTGTATCCTGTCTGCACCGTTCGCACCGCAACGATGCCTGTCTAAATCTATACGACCATTTAATGAAGCATATCTGTAAGCGTCTTATTGGGCAGCATTTGGAAAATCCTGACACAAATCCCCAAAAGCGGCATGGGAGCCCCCCTGCATTGATCATACCACGCAACTGCCTCTCTCCAAAAGAAGCGCGTTTCGAAACCTCCTTTGCCCCTGACATGGGAGCTGCGTGATTTGTGAACAAAAAATCACTGTCCTGTCATTTTTTACAAACTTCTGAGGTTTCAAGGTCACTTCTGCGGGTTTATCGCTGAATTTACCTCTGGTCACATATGAAATAGGGGGTGATGATGTGCTTTTGGGCGACAGGACGAGTGAGATACCAATGACGGCAGGTCTGCAGACATCTTCCGGGGCCCCGGCTGAGGACAGCACTCATATCCCTTATGTCCCGGCGCTTGATGGGGTGCGCGCGCTGAGCATATGTCTGGTGATGGCCGCACATATGCTGCCGCTGGGGCCCAAATCGCTCGAAGTAAATGCGATGGTGGCGAAAATGGGCATGTCCCTGTTTTTCTGCCTCTCGGGCTTTCTCATCATCTCGATGATCCGGCGCAACCCGGACGTGGTGACCTTTCTGACGCGGCGCGTGTTGCGCATTGTTCCAGCACTGGCAATGTACCTGCTCATCCTGGTTCTTCTGTTCGATCTGAGCGGCCGTGTGGTTCTGATCAACCTTTTGTTTGTAAACAACTATTTCACCGAAGGTCTGACCGGAGGGCCCTTGGGGCATTTGTGGTCCCTTTCCGTCGAAATGGGGTTTTACATGGCCATCGCCGGGCTCACCCTGTTTCTGGGCAGCCGAAGCGTGTGGCTTGTCCTGCCCGCCGCGCTGATCGTGACCCTGATCCGCATTGATGCCGGCGCTTACGTGAACATCAAAACCCACCTGCGGGTGGATGAGATATTGTCAGGCGGCATTCTGGCCCTTGTGGCGCAGCACTACGGAAACCGCATCAAGGCCTTTCTGGCCCCGACCCATCGCACCCTCTGGATGCTTTCCATCACAACCGTTTTATGGGTGATCTCCTGTCGCATGGACGGGGGCGCGCTGAACTATCTGCGCCCCTATCTGGCTGCCGGGTTTGTCGGCATTGTCATGCATTGCCAGTGGCAGCCACTACTGCGCCTGCTGCAAAGCCGGATCGCCGCCTATATCGCCAATATTTCCTATGCTCTCTACATCTACCATTTCCTGACCATATCGGGCTGGATGAACACCGGCAGCGATTGGGAAAGATACCTGCTGAAGCGGCCTTTGAGCTTTGCCTTGCTGCTGGCGCTGGCCCATGCATCAACCTTCTGGTGGGAGCATCCCTGGCAAAACCTTGCGAAGTCACTGACCCGAAAACGACAGAAAAAATACGCCCCTCCCCCGGCGCCAAGGACTGATTAACCACGATAAAGGCAGATATGCCCTGGAAACACAGTGTTGACGGCATTGTGAGCAGCGTTTTGTCTGGGCGGAAAGCCGCTGAACTGCTATAGGACGTTGCATTGCTACAGTAGTCATTGATCAGGTTAATTGAATGTCAGACATCTCTACAGAAGCCCCGAAAGGCTGGACAACATGGCTGGTACCCGGACTTTTCTGGCTGGCCATCGCCATTCTGGGAGCCGCCGTTTTCTTTGCAGAAGGCCTTGATGCTCTTCTGGTTGCCTGGCAACTGCCCGAATACAGCCACGGGCCCCTGATCCCGATCCTGTCTGGTTTGCTGTTCCTGCGCCAGCTCAAGGAATTTCCCATCGACCAGGGTGCCAAGCGTAACCGCTGGATCGGTGTGCTGGTCATTCTGGCCGCGATCGGGTTGGGCGGTCTGGGTCGCCTGGCCGGGATCAATGACATCGTTGCCTATGCCACGATCCTGTGGGTTGGAGGTCTGTTGCTGGTCAGCTTCGGCTGGAGCACAGGCAAGCATTTCTGGCCGCCTGTCCTGCATCTGGTCTATATGCTGCCGCTGCCCGGCGTGCTCTATTACAAGATGTCGGCCTGGTTGCAGCTGATTTCCTCTGAGCTGGGTGTGTGGTTCCTGAAGCTGCTGGCCGTCCCGGTTTTCCTGGAAGGCAATATCATCGATCTGGGTGTGCTCAAGCTGCATGTGGCCGAGGCCTGTTCGGGTCTGCGCTACCTCTTCCCGATCCTGTCGTTTTCCTACATCTTCGCGGTGCTTTATCGCGGGCCAATGTGGCACAAGGCCGTGCTGTTGCTGGCCGCTGCCCCGATCACGGTGCTGATGAACTCGGTGCGGATCGCCGTTGCCGGTGTGCTGGCGGACCGTTTCGGCGTTGAATGGCTCGACGGGTTTACCCATTTCTTCGAAGGCTGGGTGATCTTTATCACCTGCATCCTGCTGCTGTTCCTGCTGGCCCGCATCATGCTGTTCTTCCAACCGGAAAAGATGACCATCACCGAAGCGCTGGATCTGGACACGGACGGTCTGGGGCAGCAATTCGCGCGCCTGCGGCTGACACAGCCCTCAGCGGCCATGATCACCACCGCCTTCATGATGCTGGCAGTTGCCCTGAGCTGGCCGCATCTGGCCCCGACACGCGGCGAAATGACAATTGAGCGCGAGAGCCTCGCGTCCTTCCCGCGGCGGCTGGGAGAATGGCGGCAACAAGGGCCTGCGCAACGGCTTGATCCCGGCATCGCCAACGTGCTGGGTGCCGATGATTATCGCTCGGTCCACTTCACCAAACCCGGCACCTCCTCCTACGTCGAGTTTTTCGTCGCATGGTACGCCGATCAGAGCCAGGGCGGTGTCCATTCGCCCGAGATTTGCCTGCCCGGTGGCGGCTGGGAAATTGCCTGGCTGGAACGCTCCGACATGACGCAGGTGATGAACTGGGACACGCCCTTCGACATCAACCGTGCGATCATCCAGAAGGGTGAAACCCGGATGATGGTCTACTATTGGTTCGAACAGAAAGGTCGCAAGATCGCCTGGGACTTTGCCGCCAAATACTGGCTGATGGTCGACGGCATCACCACCGGGCGGACCGATGGCGCGCTGGTCCGTCTGACCACACCCATCGAACGTGGTGAGACCGAAGCCGCCGCCGAAGCGCGCCTGATGGAAATGCTAGAGGAAACGGTGGGACCCCTGCCCCGGTTCGTCCCCGGCATCTGAGCCGCGCTCAGCGCACTATCAGCCCCCTCGCGGGTTTGCGGAACCTCCCCCTCAGGAGGCGGCGGCAAGGCGCTTGCGCAGCCAGCCCAGGAAAGCCGCATCCGGCGCACGGGGCGGCCTGCGCCGGGCAAAGCGCTGCCATTCCGCCTCCAGCGCATAGACATCCACACCCGGGGCCATAGCCCGTGCCTGCTCCAAGGTCTCGGAGGACAGGAGCAGTTTGCCCGCCTCATCGATCACCACATCGCGGCGGCTGACAAAGATGATATCCCCCGGTTCCTCGGTCAGCTGATAATCCGGCAGACCGTCGCGGGCGATGATGTCCCGCAGCATGGCCCGAAACACCCGCCGCGGACTGGCGGAGCCGGATTTTTTCAACAGCACTGCCACGGAGACACGCCATCCCGGTTGCTGGCCGCAATGTTTGCGCGCCAGAGCGTAGATTCGCCGCTCCAGCGGGCGACGCAGACCGAAATAATCCCTGTTCAGGGTCAGTACCGACCGCGCCAGTACCGCCTTGTAGATCCAGTCACTGAGCGTAACACTGACCGACACCATGCGCCCGGCCCGGGTTTTGCGCACGATCTCCCAGGCTTCAATCAGACCAAAGCCGCTGGTCACCTCCGTATCCCCGGTGGCAATATTGGTGGTGATCCGGGTCCCTGCCAGCCGCTCAAAGGCTTCCTTGAGGCGCCGGTAGGCATCGCCACTGGTCTCCCGGCCCGTGGCCAGCAGCAGATCATGCGCGGTCAGGGTCAGACGTCGCGATATCGGTCGGCCTGCATTCAGCGCCGCCATCAGCTGGCTGATACAGAAAATCAGGATATCGGCATCAAAGATCGTCGCGCGACCGCGAACCGACGGCGTGACCGTCACCGCCACATCATTGTGGGTGTAATTCAGAATGCGCCTGTCTGGCCGGGTCGCCAGCGAGAAAAGAGGATGCTCCATCGAGGCCAGATCATGTTTGGGGCTCGCCGCGAAAAAATCGCAGACAAAAAAATCGTCCCGCCCCAATGGAGGTGCCACGCCTGTGTTCATCTGCCCAAATGTCCCTTTATGGGATTCGTTGTTTCAGTGACACCCAACTTATCCACAGGGGCGCGTGGGGTATAGTCTTTTGCTTTTGCTTATCGGGGGATCAGAGTCACTACAACGTGGGATCAGAGTCAGTTTATCGGGTTTTCAGAGTCGCCGTTCTCTTTCAAATCAAGTATAAATCATTTATTCTCAAAGCCTTAGAAAAACCTCCTTTACCTCTAACAATTAATAACGAAATAATAACTGAAGTTTTCCTGATCCTTCGAACCCGAACACGGCTCTCCAAGGTAAAACCCCTTTATTTCCTTAGAAAAACCAGAGAAAAGCGGATATCCCTTTCATGTGACACGTTTTGTGGTACATAGGGGAAAACATGATACATGGATGGCATCGATGAGCAGTGATGACCCCGTTCCCTATTTTGATATAGCGCCCGACAACGCCCTTGAAGCGCTTGGTGCGCCGGTGGATACCGCCAGCATCGCGGCCATTGCCGGGGCTTGTCGCAAAGGCCGCGATGACCTGGCCGCACGTGGTCTGAACGAACAGGGCCAAAAAACCCTGCGCCGGTTTTCCACCTGGGAAATTACCAAATACCTGATCCCTGTAGCGCCTGCACATTTTCGGCGCGTGCTCCGCCAGAATCCGGATTTGCCACAGGGGCTGACCGAAACCGAAGGTGGGGCCAAGTGGTTCACCCTTGATGAGGTCCTGCGCCTGCGAGCGCATTTCGCAAGCGAAGGGTCAAAGTCCCGCGATTACCTGCCCTACCGGCCCAAGGGCCTGCCCGCCAAGATCGTCGCGGTCGCCAATTTCAAGGGCGGCGTCGGTAAAACCTCCACGGGTGCGCATCTGGCCATGTCAGCGGCTCTTGATGGCTACAAGGTGCTGGTGCTTGACCTCGACAGCCAGGGATCAATGACCTCGATCTTCGGCGGTCAGGTCAACGATGAATGGGGCACGGTGTTTCCGGTCCTAGCCCGTCATTATGGAGAACACCTGCGCCGCGAAAATCAGGGGCGTCTGGATCGTGGCGAAGCCCCCCTGCCCCTTGATGATACCGTGGCCCAAGCGATGGAAATGCGGGTGCAGGATGTGGTGCAAAAGACCCATTGGCCCAACATCGACCTGCTGGGCGCGCAGCTTGATCTCTACTGGGCAGAGTTTCAGGTGCCGGTCTGGCGCATGCAGGCACGCTCCTGGAAGCTCTGGGACGCCCTCTCGGAGCGTCTGGCGGCTGATGGGGTGCTGGATGACTACGACCTTGTGGTGCTCGATACACCGCCTGCCCTGGGGTATCTGACGATCAATGCTCTGGCGGCGGCTGATATTCTGCTGGTACCCACGGGGGCGAGCTTTCTCGAATTTGAATCCACGGGCCGTTTCTTTGACATGCTGCATGCGACCTTCGCCTCCATCGAGGATGCAGAGAATACCGCCGCGCGGGCTTTGGGGCGTGCCGGGCTCGCCTTTGAATGGGATGCGGTGCGCGCGGTTGTCACCCGGTTCGATTCCGGTCAGCAGGCCGAATTTGCGGCCCTCATGCAGGCCTACCTGGGAACGGCGCTTTCACCTTATCGTCAGGATTTTACCGCTCTCATCGGTCAGGCGGGGGAACAGGTCGCCGGCATCTACGAGGCGGATTACCGCGACTTCAACCGTGAGACCTACGCGCGGGGGCGGTCTGCCTTTGATGCGACCTACGCGGGATTCAAGCGTTTGCTGATCGGGGCGTGGCGCCGGGACGAGTTGGCGGCGCAAGAGGAGAATGCACATGGCAAAGCGCAAGCGTCTTGAGATACCCAATGAGGCCCTAATAAAGCCATCAGACACCGAATCCGCGCGGCCCACGCACGGGCGGATGCCCATTGCAGAGGTGGCGGGGGATACGGCGGCGCGGGCGGCGTTGGACGAGGTAAGCCAGGCCATGGCCACGGCCGAGGCCGAGGGCAGGGTGGTGCGCAAGCTGGCCATGGACAGCATTGAGGTGGATCATCTGAACCGTGACCGCATGGTACTCGATCCGGACGAAATGGCCGCTCTGACCGCATCCCTGACCGAACGCGGCCAGCAAACGCCGATCGAGGTGTTGTCCTTGTCGAAAGGGCGCTTTGGTCTGATTTCTGGTCTGCGCCGCTTTCATGCTCTGCGCGCGATGGGAATGACTGAAGTGCTGGCCTTTGTGCGCAAACCCGAAGGGGCGGCGGCGTCTTATGTGGCCATGGTCGAGGAGAATGAAATCCGCGCCGGGCTGTCCTTTTATGAGCGGGCCAATATTGCCGTACAGGCCGTGGGGGCGGGGGTCTATCCGGACGTGCGCGCGGCGGTGAAAGGGCTCTTTGCCCATGTGCCTGCGGCCAAGCGCTCCAAAATTCTACGTTTCGTAGTGCTGCGTGAAGCGCTGGGGCGTCAGCTACAGTTCCCGACCGCGATCCCGGAGAAGCTGGGTCTGGCATTGGCCACGGCCATTGAGGCCGACAAAAGCATCGCCACGCGTCTCAGCGATGCTTTGCGCAAGACACCGCCACCTGATGCAGCAGCGGAGCGCCGGGTGCTGGAGCGGCCCTTGAAGGCGCCTGTGGCCCCGCCTTCGTCGCCCGAGGAAATCGCCCCCGGTGTCAGCCTGAAGGCAGGCCGTGGTAAGCTGACACTTTCCGGCCCGGCGGTGGATGCGGGGTTTGAAGCGGCCCTGTTGGACTGGATCCGGGCCCGTTAAAGTTTCGCACGCGAAAACGGGATTTACAGACCTTTGTAAACAAATGATTTTTTCGACATAACCCCGGAATTTAGCCGGTATTAGCTGTTTTTCCGAAGCAAATAGGATTGCCACCGCCAGGCATCTTCGCACATGGCGTCAAGATCGCGGCTGGCGGTCCAGTTCAGGCGATCCGCAGCGCGACGGGGGTTGGCAAGCGATGTGGCAACATCGCCCGGGCGGCGCGCGACAATATCGAAAGGCACGGGTTTCCCGCTCGCCCCTTCAAAGGCGCGCACCATTTCCAGCACCGAATAGCCGCGGCCAGTGCCTACGTTGATCGCCTGAACGCCGGGGGCTGTCGCGGTCAGTCCAAGGGCTGCCAGATGGGCCTGGGCGAGATCGACAACGTGGATATAGTCACGCACACCGGTACCATCCGGCGTGTCGTAATCATCGCCAAAAATCGACAGACGTGGCCGTTGTCCCGCCGCGACCTGTGCCACATAGGGCATCAGGTTGTTGGGCGTGCCCGAGGGAGCTTCACCGATCTGCGCGGAAGCATGTGCGCCCACTGGATTGAAATACCGCAGGTTGACGGCCGCGATCTCGGGGTTGGCGACACCCCAGTCTTCGATGACCTGTTCGATCATGCGTTTGGAGTGCCCATATGGATTGGTCGGGCGTAAAGGATGATCTTCGGGGATCGGTACCTGATCGGGGTCGCCGTAGACGGTTGCTGAGGAGGAGAAAACCAACCGACGGCACTTCGCGGCTTGCATCGCCTGTAACAGCACAAGGCTGCCGGTGACATTGACGCGGTAGTATTCCAGCGGATTAGAGACGGCTTCACCAACCGCTTTGAGCCCCGCAAAATGCAACACGGCCTCTGGCGCGAATTCTTGCAGGGCAGCGGTCAGGGCAGGGGCGTCTGTGATATCAACCCGAACGATCCGGGGCGCGTGTCCGGCGATGGCCGTGATACGGTCCGGGACATCCGGGGCAGCATTGGCAAAACTGTCGAGGATCAGGACCTCGTGCCCCTCTTCAAGCAGTTCTACGACTGTGTGGCTGCCGATATACCCGGCCCCGCCTGTTACCGCTACGCGCATCGTTACATTCCCTTGTATTTTCGCAGGCTTTCTAAACCAGAAAATGGGCGTATTGAAGGCGTGTCCGGATTTGCCGGGGTCGGTGGAACTGGCGGGCAGGGCTCTCGGTCCACTGTCTTACGCGGTCATCACGTTAAAGGACGCTGAGCGCAACCGGCAACCTTTCAAAGGCGTGTTTTCGGGGAGATGCTCTATGTTTTGGAGGTGAAATTATTTATGACCGATAAGGCAAGATTATCGGACATAAAGGGGAAGGGCAGGGCGGGGCGGTTTGGGTAAGCCATTATGCCGAAAAGCGCCGCGACATATTGGGCAGGTACTGACCGCTATTCGGTCGCGCACCTTGATGTGATCCCTTGCATCCAAGCCGGTTTTGGCCTTTACCTGATCCACTTTGGTGATCTGTGGCAATAGGTTTTCCCTCATCCCGGTTTCAGGATCACATTTGCTGGCGGGCGGGTGATGGGTGTGGTCAGCGCCGGATTTATCCTTTTAAAGTTGGACATGACGCGTAAAATTTTCCTCACGCTGCTGATGGTTTGCCTGTTGGCGGCCGGTGCCCTGTCTGCACAGAATGCGGCTGAAAAAATCCTGCCCCTTGATGGCTGGATCAACCCCGATGGCAGTGCCGTAGAGCTGAACTGGTTTGATGCCAAACCACCGCGCGTAGGGGGGGTGACGGTCAAGCGACGGCTTTATGGGCAGATCGGTGGGGAGACGTGGCAGGTTATTTCGCCCCCGCTTGGGCCTGCCATGCGCTTTACCGACGAAACAATTGAGCCGGGCGTGGCCTATGAATACCAAGTGCTGCGGAGCGCACGGGACATCGTTGATGTCGGATATTGGGTGACGGGGGTCAAACTGCCCGCACAGGCGCAGCGCGGCAATATCTATGTCGTGGTGGATGAGACCATCGCAGAAGAGATTGCTCCCCGCTTGCGGCGCTTTGAGCGCGACCTGACCGGGGATGGGTGGAAAGTGCACCGCCATCTCGCGCCCCGCGGCAACAGCAGGAAGCCGACTGAGAATCTCAAAAAGGTCCTGAGCATCAAGACCTGGCTGCATGAACGTTACCTTGAAGATCCCTTTGGTCAGCATGCCGTGGTTCTGGTGGGTCATATTCCGATGATCAAAAGCGGCAGAGCCAATCCCGATGGGCATGAACAGGTCGCCCATGCCAGCGATCTTTTCTATGCGGATATGGATGGCAGATGGGCCGTCACCCGCAAGGGGGTGCTTCTGGACAACCGGGTGCCGGGTGATTTCATCGAAACGCAGATCGGCCGGATTGATTTCAGCAATGTCAGCGCTGGCAAGCGTGATGCCGAGATTCACCTTCTTAGAGCCTATTTTGACAAGAACCACCATTGGCGCATGGGCCTGTTTGGAGACCTCAGGGAGGCTTATGGCAAGATCGGGCATCTGACGGTTGAAGCTTTCGGTCTGCGCAACGTCGTGGGTCCCAATGCAGTGGCGGAAGGCGGGCACCATGATGTTGGCGAACAAAAGCCATGGCTCTGGGGCGTCGATTTCGGGGATTGGAACGGATATATCTATGCTGAGCAATATGCCAATAAGGCGGTCTTTGCGATCAACTTCGGCAGTGGCAAACAAAAGATCGGAAGCCCATTCAACCCGATGACGGCCCTGTTGGCCCAGCCTTGGTACACCATCGCTGTCGGCTGGGGCGCGCGCCCGGCCTGGTGGCTGCATCACATGGCCCTGGGGGGGACAATCGGGGATGTGCACATGCGCACAGTCAACAATGGGGTCGCCGACAAACCTTACCGCGAAACGATGGATTACTACCCGACAGGTGGGTATTTATGGCGCAACCCGGTTTGGGTGAACCTTCTGGGGGATCCCAGCACACGGGCCTTTATGCTGGCCCCGGCAACCGGGCTCAGCGCCCGGGAAACAGACCAGGGGGTGCGGCTTTCCTGGGCGGCGCCTGCCGATCCTGACGTCATTGGCTACCGGCTTTACCGCGCGGCACCGGGCAGCATGGATTTCACCGCATTAAACGAAGGCGCGCTGGTCGAGAACCTGACCTTCCTGCATGAGACCTCGGAGAGATCCGGGCGGTACATGGTGCGCGCCTATGGGCTCAAACGTGTTCATGCGGGCTCTTTTTATACGCTCTCCCAAGGGGCTTTTGCCGAAACCGGGGCTGATCCGGAGCAGGGGACGGCGCTGACACTCGCGACCCCCTCTGATCAGGCGGTTGCTCTGCCCAAAGCCTTCAGTCAGGTGACAGATGGTAAAATTCACGCCGTCATCGAAGGCCCCCTCACGGGGCAGCTCAGCCATGATGGCACGGATTGGTTCTACACACCGCCCGCCGGATTTGCCGGGACGGTGCCGCTGCGGTTCACTGTTTCAGATGCCCTGCAAACCGTTGAAGGGGTTCTGACCATCACGGTTGGGGGATGACCCGGCGCCTTTGATCTTACTGCCGTGGCCTTGGATCGATGACCATGGCCGCCAGCCAGCCTGAAACGAAACCACCCAGATGGGTTTCCCAGGCCAATTGCCCGTCCAGGGCCCACCACATCACGACGTTGAGGGTCAGCAGCAGGCCCGCAGCCCGCGCCACGGGCCAGAGCGCTTCCTGCAGGGTGAAGCGGTCGACATAGCCCCAGGCGAGCAGCCCGCCTGCAAGTCCAAAAAGCGCGCCCGAGGCTCCCACCATCGGCGCGGTTGTCGAGGCCAGCAGCGCAAACCCTGTCGCCCCGCCCAGAAGGGCTGCGCAATAAAGCATCACGAACCCCTTGAGACCGACCCGGTCCAAAACCGCAAGACCCAGCGACCACAGAGTGGCCATATTGATCACAAGGTGCAGCAGGCCGCCGTGCAGGAAGCCGTAAGTCAGAAACATCAGGTAGGGCTGGCTGGGATAGTTCGGCACCCAGGATTGCAGCAAGCCAACCCAGAACCCGCCGTATTCATAGGCGATCAACCTCAGACGGGGGGCATTGAGCACCTGCCAGTCGGCCAGTTGCAACACCAGTTCGATCACGCTGCACAGCGCGATCACGGCGATCAGGATCCAGGGCCTTTCGGGGAGATCGGCAGGAGGGGAAGGCTCAGACGGAGCAGGCGTGGTCATGCGCCACAATGGTCCGTCTGTTGCAGGCAATGCAAGATAGGCGCATCAGGGGGTCCAGTTGAAACTGCGCTGGAGGCCGACAAAAACCGTGTTTGACCGGCGGTCCCGGGCGTTATCCTCGGCGGAGAAGGAATGAGAGAACCCGCTGACCAGCCCCCAGTCGCGGGTCAGGTCGTAGCGGTAGGTCAGGTTGACATCCAGACGTTTGCCGTCACTGCCGTTTTGCTGCAATTCGTTCCGGTTAAAGAAGGAAACGCTCAGCCCAAAGCTGGAGATGCTGTTGATCCGCTGATCGTAGCTTGCGCGCAGGCTGGTGTTGATGTCCTCGTCGTTGTTGCTGTCGGTGTTCACGCTTTGCGCCAGACCAAAGCTCAGAACGGCGGTTGGCAGCTCATGGCGGTATTCAATATCGACCAGGGGATCGGTGCCGACCACATCAGCCCCGGTCACGCCCAGGGTTACGGACAAAGCGCCCCGTGGCAGTTCCAGGTTCCGGCTGACATTCAGGAAAGACCGGCGGCCATCGTCGTTGCTTGAGACATCGGAGGCAAAGTTCAGCCCCACGGAGCCATTGGGCAAAGCACGGGTCAGGCCAAAGCCAACGCTCACCCCTTCATCTGTCCCCACCTCGTTGCCAGAGCGTTCAATACTGTCATAACTCAAGGAAAGATCGGCTGTGAGGATGGGCGTGACCTCCAGAACAACCCCGGCCCCGAAGCCGATGGTTTCCCGGTTCACCCCGTCGCCTTGCGCGTCGAAATCCCTGTAACTGGCGGTCAGGTTGGCAGTGATGCGGCGATCAATGCGAAAATCAACCTGTCCTGAGACCTCATTGGTGCTCTGATCTGTCAGATCGGGATCATTGGTGCCGCTGAAGGTCAGCTCGCTATAGCGCCAGTTGAAACTGGCCCCGATGGGGGCTTCGCGTCCGATCGCGCCTTCAAGACCAAAGTTATAGCTTTGCCGCGTGCCGCTGTCCTGATTGATGATATTGCCGTCCTGATCGAAATCCGCATCCAGCGAGGAGTTGTTCGTATCGGACTCGCGATAGCTGGCATTAAGGCCCAAGAGAGCATTGCGCGTGTTGCGGTCATAGTTGAGCCCGACCGTGGAATTCGTCAGATCAAAACTGGACTGGTTATCGCGGCCTTCCTCGATATCCGTACTAAGGTTCAGTGCAATGCGGTCAACGGAGGTGATGCTCTCAAGACCGAACCCCAGCACGGTGCGGCCAAAGAAATCAGATTCCCCATCTGCTTCGAGATCAGGGTTGTCGCTGTATTCCAGACGCTGCGTGACATCAAAGCGCGCAATAAAGCCGGGCGGGGCCACATCCTGAGCCCGCACCACAGCACCAACCGTGCACAAAATCAAAAACGCCCCGGTTCCCTGGTGCGTTCTTGTGGTTTTCCGCCTGTGCGAATGCCTGTTATTCGAACAGACGCCGTTCTGGTACCAGAATGACATCTCCGTCCTTCAGCTCGATATCGTTTGTCACAGCCCCGTTGGCCAGGGCTTTATAATTCAGGATCGTCACACGTTGTACACCGCTTCGATCCGTGCGGCGCAGCTGAACGCGTTTGATCGCTGCAAATCTTGATACACCGCCACTGATGGCGATGGCCTGCAATAATGTTGTTCCGCGTTTGACCACAACCATGCCCGGGTTGTTCACTTCTCCGACGAAGTAGACGTCAATGCTGGGGCCGGTAATGCCCGTGCGGGCAGCATCCTGCGGATCCTGACGGGGCTGCACGCCGACAAAGACCGTGGGTGGGCTCGCGAAATTGGAGCTGATGGCATCCCGGATGGAGATTTGCACTTGGCTGATCGTGCGTCCCCCGGCCGTCAGGGTGCCTGCAAAAGGAAAGCTGATCTGCCCACTTGGCAGAACAACAACAGCCCGGTCGAGGCTTGGGTCTTCAAGCACTTCCACCTGTAGCACATCACCAGAGCGGATCCTGTAGTCGCCCTGCGCGTTTGCAGAGACAGCACAGATGACAAAGGCCATTACGGCTGACAACAGAGGTATGAGTTTCATATCAGATCACCTTCCCGACGCCTCGGGGTTATTGTTGGAATGAACCGTTCCATAAAAACAAGCTGAAACATCGCGGTGCCCTCATTTCGGCACCGCATTGTAGTGAATACATCACGCTTGCGGCGGGTGGTCGATCACTGTTCGACCAGTGCACGCAGGCGTGCCATTTCTGCACGTGCCTTCTCGATTTGCGGATGGGTATCCGCCGGTCCGGCAATGGTGAGGGCCTTCTGTATCTGCTCCAGCGCTTCGTCATTGCGCTCCAGAGCGGCATAGGTGAAGCCAAGATGCGCCTGGACCACCGGATCTTCTGCCAGCCCGGCTGCAGCGCTTTCCAGATAGGGCAGGGCGCCTTCGGCATCCCCGCGGCGGAACAGCACCCAGCCGTAGGTATCCTGAAGGGCGGGCACTTCGAAATCGCGCAGACGGCGGGCAATCACCCAGGCGCGCTCAAGGCTGTCGGCATCGTCTTTATACGTTGCAAGCAGGCTGGCCAGGTTATTGGCGACAACAACCGCGCTGGAATTCTGCTCGTAAAGCGTCTCGTAAATCCCGATGGCGCCATCGACATCTCCGATACGCTCAAGCCTGCTGGCCTTGGCCCACATGACATTGGGGTGGTTGTTCGTGGCATCCAGCGCTTCTTCGATGATCGCATCCGCCTCTTCAGGGTTGCCCTGACGCAGCGCGATGCGGGTCAGTTGCAGCCAGGCATCCAGCGCTCTTTCAGGGGCTGCTGTGGTCACTTCACGCAAGGTGATCTTGGCGGCATCCAGATCACCGGCTGCAGTCTGCGTGGAGGCCAGCGCCTGCTTGAGCCCAAGATTTTCAGGGTTTTCCGCGACCAGCGCCTGCGCCATGCGTTGCGCTTCCTCGACTTCCCCGACCTGCAAACGGGCGCGCATCAGCACCAACCGCTCGCGCAGGCCAGCATCTTCACCGCTGGAGAGTTCTTCAAGGAACTGCATGGCCTGTTCGGTGCCGCCTTCCTGATTGAGGGCCTGGGCCTGCAATCCATTGGCCACATTGCGCGATTGTTCCGTGTCCAGGCGTCTCAGGGTGTCGATGACCTGATTGGCCCGGGGCAGGTCTTCCATACGCAGATAGAGATCGCCCAGCACGGTCAGAAGTTCGAGGTTGCCGGGGCTTTGCCGGAGCGCCGGCAGCAGGACGTCTTCGGCCGGGAAGAGACGGCCTTCCTGGATCAGAACCCTGGCGTAGCGGAGCGAGGTTTCAGGCGCATTGCCGGAGGCTTCGACAGCCTGGGCGAGGAAATCGCGCGCCAGATCGGTCTCGCCTGTGCGTGTGTGCGCCTCATACATCAGGTTCATCGCCTGAACATCTTCCGGGGCCGTGTCCAGAGCCAGACGCAGGTTGGCAATCGCGGCGTCGGTCTCGTCCGCCTGCAGCTGCCAGCTGGCCTGCATTTTCAGCGCATCAACCGCGGAAGGGTTTTGCTCAAGCACTTCTTCGACAAGACGGCGGGCCCCAACCTGATTGCCGGTATTGACAAGCATCCGCGCCAGGGTGGCTTTGAACCCCGAGCTGTCCTCTTCATTGGCATCGCTCTGTTCCACGATGGCTTCCATCTCGGCGATGGCCTTGTCCTGCTCGCCCGCCTGGAAATCCATCAGGGCCAACATCGCCTTGAAGCGATTGGGATTGGGGTTCACAGCAATCGCACGTTCAATCTCGACACGGGCCGCATCCTCCCCGTGAACCTGCGAGACAAACTGGATCAGATTGACAAAGAGGCCGGGGTTTTCGTCGGCCGGATCGGAAATCTCCCGCAGGAAGGCTTCGGCATCTTCCAGTTTCTGCTGCGATACAAAGAACCGCAGCATCATGCGCTGGATTTCAGTATCGCCGGGGAAACGCTTGACCATGTCGCGCAACTGAACCTCGATTGCGTCGAGATCCTGCATCTGGCCCAGCATCCCCAACCGCTGGGTATAGAGCACACGGTCATCAGGGGCCGCGGCCAGCAGGACATCCATGCGCTCAAGCGCCTTGCTCAGCGCGCCATCCCGCGCATAGCGGTCCATCAGCAACCGGTTCAGGATGTTGCTGTCCGGCAGGGTTGCCAGCAACGTCTCTGTTGGCGCCGTCAAGGCCTGTAGGGCCGGATCGTCTTCTGCAAGGGCGGCTTCGCGGTATTTCAGTCCCAGGCTGATGGCCTGAACGCGCGGATCCTCTGCGGAGAGCTCTACCGCAACAGTGCCGTGGCGGATGAATTCATCCCAATTGCCCGCTTCAAAGGCCAGTTCCGCCAGGGCCCGGCGCGCTTCGAAGTTCTCCGGGTATTGCTCTGCGATGGCCAGATACTGACCATAGGCCGCCCGCGGATTTCCCTGGGTCATGAATAATTCGGCCATGGTCTGGCGGGTTGGAAGATGCGCCTTGTCAAACTCGAAGACATTGCGGAACTGAACCATGGCCCGGTCCGTATCACCGGATTCAATCAGGGCCAGCCCCGACTGGAAATATTCCTCAGCGCGGTCTGCATCTGATTTGCACCCTGCCAACGCAAGAAAGACCGCAGCGGCCAGAGCGGATTTGGAGAGGGTCGGAGCAAACATAACATTTCCCTGATAGATAATGAGATCGATTCAAAGAGTAATACATCGCCCCAAGCAGGGCCAGCATGCTGGCGGGGGCATCTTAAAACAATCTATTGAAAAAGAAGTGTCAGAGCAGATTTCGACCCGATGGGAGCCGGTGCCTCTGCTCTGATATATCTAGTGGCCTGTCGCGCGCATGACGACGCCGGCAGTCTGGAACAGAATGCGCAGATCCAGTCGCAGCGACAACGTGCGGTTATACGTGTTGTCATAGGTCACGCGGTCGCCAAAACCACAGTCGTTGCGGTCAGAGACCTGCCACAACCCGGTGATCCCAGGACGCAGATCGTAATAGCCGCGCCCGTGATAGAAAGATTCCTGCCCAACCATCATCGGACGGGGCCCCACCAGGGACATGGTTCCATTGAGCACATTGAAAAGCTGTGGCAGCTCGTCAATCGAGGTTTTCCGCAGCAGGCGGCCAACAGGCGTGATGCGCGGGTCTTTCTTGAGCTTCTGGGTGCTGTCCCATTCCGCCCGGGCTTCGGGGCATTTCTGCAGGTAGCTTTCAAGCTGGGCATCGGCGTTCTTGACCATGGTCCGCAGCTTCCACATGCGGAACTGCTCTCCGTCTTTGCCGACACGCAATTGGGAATAGAAAGGTTTGCCGCCGGTCAACAGCGCAACTGTGACGGCGAGAAGCACAACAATTGGAAGAACAATCGGGGCGCTCAGAAGTACCAGTGTCAGGTCGAGCAAACGTTTGAACACATCGCGATACAGCCCGGAATTAATGGCCTTAGGCGGTGTAATGCTGGTTCGAGAGCTTCCTTCAACATCGGTACTAAGATTAGGAACATGTAAAGTCATAAGCAACTATGGCTGGCAGCCGACCCTATTAAAAAAGTTACAATTAAGCAGGAGGAAAAGGACTAATAATCAGACCCCCAACTCACGAACTGGTTACGGTAATTACCGAATGACTCTAACATTGAGACAAAATTTAATAAAGTAATGAATGCTTTGTAATGATCTGAAATGACTAGCTATTTGATTTTTAGACAAATTTCATTCTGTTTTGCAGCATTACTTGGTAAAGAAAACACCCCCCATACACCCATAGCGGGAATGACCCGCAGTCTGGCCCGTACAATCCGGTGGAAACCCGGATATTGCTGAGGAAACAGAGACAGCACGTCCCGTGATGCGCGAATCATGAAAAGGGTGTCTTGATCTGGCGGATCGGCGTGAACATCTCTGCAACGGCCCATGAAACAACGGCACCGCCATAAAATAGCCGTGTTAATCGAACATGGATCACTTATATATTAGAGATACTTCCAGCAGTTTGGGAGGGCCAATGAGTATGATTAATAGTGTGATGTTGTGAGCCCGGACCTTTATACAGACTACTTCAATTTCTCGGAGCGACCGTTTTCGCTCCTGCCGGACCCGGATTTTCTGTTCTGGTCCCAGGCACATGCGCGCGCGTTTTCGATCCTGGAATACGGGCTTGTAACGCGGGCCCCGCTGACCGTGGTGACCGGTGAGGTCGGTACCGGCAAGACCACCCTGGTGCAGGCCCTGCTCAAGAACATCGAAGAGGATGTGACCATCGGGCTGATCTCGAACGCCCAGGGCGGGCGCGGGGATTTGCTGCGCTGGGTGCTCAGCGCGCTCAATATCGCCCCGAACCCTTCGGGCGATTATGTCGCCCTCTTTGAACAGTTCCAGGACTTTGTGATTTCGGAATATGCCGAGGCCCGTTTTGTGGTGCTGATCATTGACGAGGCGCAGAACCTGACCCACGAGGCTCTCGAAGAGCTGCGGATGCTGACGAACATCAACTCCAACAAGGACGAGATTCTGCAGCTTATCCTGCTTGGACAGCCGGAATTGCGGCACAAGATCACGGATCCTGCCCTGCGCCAGTTCGCCCAGAGGGTCACGGCGACCTATCACCTGGAACCGATGGACCTGACAACCGCGCGCCAATATGTGCACCACCGGCTGATGCATGTCGGGGGCACCGGCAAGGAAATCAGCCCGCAGGCGATCCGGCTCATTCATGAAACCTCCCAGGGGATTCCCCGGATGATCAACAAGATCTGTGACCTGGCGCTTGTTTATACCGCCAGCGCAGGTCACCGCACGGTGAGCCTGACGACGGTCAAGGAACTGATCCGCGACGGGGTCATCTTGCCCACGAGACCGCTTCCGTTGTACCTGAAAAACCCCATAGATATTCCTGAGAAAGCCGCGGAATGAACCTGGATCTGCAATTCTACTGGGGCCTGCTTTTGCGGCGCCTGCCCGTCATGATGGCCCTGTTTCTGGTCTGCGTCGTCAGTGCCGGTGTCACCGCGCTGAAACTGCCGCCCACCTATTCCACCTCTGCCCAGTTGCTGGTGGAGGAGCCTCAGATTCCCGACAGCATGGTTGCCGCCATTGTGCAGACGGACGCAAACCAGCAGTTGCAGGTGATCGAGCAGAAACTGCTGACCCGCGCCAATATGCTCGACATTGCCCGCAAATTTAACGTCTTTGAAGGTATCCGGAGCATGGCGCCGGATGCGATTGTCGAAGGGATGCGCGGCCAGACCGATATCCGCCGCACCGGTGGACGGGGTCAGGCGACGCTGATGAGTGTTGCTTTTGAGGCCAGATCAGGGGCGATCGCGGCCAATGTGGTCAATGAATACATGACCCTGATCCTGCAGGAGAGCAGCGATTTCCGCATGAGCCGGGCGGAAAGCACGCTGAGCTTTTTTGAGCAGGAGGTCGAGCGCCTCGGGGACGATCTCGACCAGCAAAGTGCGCGGCTCGTGGAGTTCAAGAATGCAAATTCCGAAGCGCTGCCGGGGGATCTGAATTACCGTCAGAACCGTCAGACCCTGCTGCAGGAGCGCCAGGCCCGGCTTGAACGGGATGTTGCAGCGCTGGTGAAACAGCGGCGCGATATGGTGGCGATCTTCGAGGCCACCGGACGGGTGAATGCGGAAAGGAATATCCAGCTATCCCCCGAAGAGGAACAACTGGAAAGACTGCGCTTCGATCTGGAGCAGGCGCTGGGGATCTATTCTGAAACCAACCCCCGGATCAGCGTGCTCCGCAACCGTATTGCGAAGCTGGAGAAATCCCTGCAGGACCGGGCGGACGCCGCCCCAAAACCTGAGGAGGGCGAAGAACCCCGGACCGTGACCGTGCTTGACCTCACCCTGGCCGAGATGGACCAACGTCTGGAGAGCATGGAACAGGAGCTGGGCACTGTCACCAAAGAGCTGGAAGCCCTGGAGGCCTCCATTCAGGCCACGGCCGGCAATGCCATTGTGTTGAGCGGCCTTGAGCGGGATTTCGGAAACATCCAGACCCGCTATAACGAGGCGGTCAGAAATCTCAACCAAGCCCGCGTGAACGAGCGGATCGAGGTGAGCGCCCAGGGCCAGCGCATCAGTGTGATCGAAAGTGCCAGCGTCCCGCAGGAGCCGTCAGGCCC
The DNA here is from genome assembly GCF_049830555.1 of Roseobacter sp. EG26. Taxonomy (NCBI): domain Bacteria; kingdom Pseudomonadati; phylum Pseudomonadota; class Alphaproteobacteria; order Rhodobacterales; family Roseobacteraceae; genus Roseobacter; species Roseobacter sp. EG26. The sequence goes on along the minus strand of NZ_JBNBLH010000014.1, from coordinate 42,233 downwards.
CAACCGGTTCAAGTTCATCGCTGCGGGGATTGCGGCCGGTGGCGGGCTGGCTGTTGGCTTCTTCGTGCTGCTTGAACTGCTCAACCGTAACATTCGCCGCCCCTTCGAATTACAGTCGAAATACGGGATCATACCGCTGGCGGTCATCCCTTACATGGAAGCCCGGCGCGAACGGATGATCCGGCGCCTGGTTCTGGTCGGTGCCTTTGTTGCGGTGCTGATCGGTGTGCCCGCCGTGCTGTGGTATATCGACACGAACTACATGCCCCTCGACATTCTGGCCAATAAGGTCTTCGACAGGCTTGGCCTGACCTAGATTTACCTAAGCGCGTGAAATCCCCCTCCTCCTCAAAAACGGATTTGTGACGATATGGAGAAAATACAAGCCGCCCTTCAAAAGGCCCGAACCCGCAGGGAAACCGGCGCGCAGGCGCCTGCCGCACCACGCACCTCCACGACGACCGGGTCACCCATAGCAGGGCGGCAGGCACGGCTTTGGGCCGAGTTGCCGGAGATCGCGCTGTCCGGAACGAAGCTGGCACATCACCATGTGGTCACCCAGAAAGCCTCCGAAAAGGCGACTCCCTTCGACATCATGCGCACCAAGATTCTGTTGCAGATGCAGCAGAACGGCTGGAAAAGCATCGCGATCACCTCGCCCATGCCCAAGAGTGGAAAAACCACGACAGCCTGTAATCTGGCGTTGGGGTTGGGGCGGCAAAGCGGTCTGCGGGCGATGCTCTTTGATCTGGACCTGCAGGACCCGTCGATCGGCCATTTTCTCAACCATACACCCGAGGCGCCGATCTCCGATTTTCTGACCGGGAATACCCCTTTTGCAGAACAGGCTGTGCGGGTTGGTGAGAATGTTGCGATCTCCCCTTCGAACCGGATCGAGACGGATCCGACGCGCATCCTGCTGTCGCCCAAGACAGGGGAAACCCTGGACGCTGTTCAGGCGACCTATGCCCCCGACATCATGATCTACGACATGCCTTCGATTCTGGTGAATGACAACACGCGGGCGTTTCTCAAGAACGTGGATTGCGCGTTGATCGTGGCACGCGCCAACCATACGCGATACGGGCATTTTGATGCCTGTGAGCGGGAAGTCGCGGAATATACGAATGTTCTGGGCGTCGTTCTGAATGCGTTCAGGACGAAAGACGTGCAAAGCTACATGGACTGAAGTGCGCGCTGGCGGCACGTCAGGAGAAGGCCTGTCTTTTCGTCTGTCTGCGGCGTAGATAGGCAAATGCGCCGGTCCCGCTCAGCATCAGCAAGAGCCCGGCGGGCAGGGGCATCGTCACAAGGGTGTCCCCCCGATCAACCGTCCAGGTGCCGGTTCCCAGCAGAAAGCTTTTGCGGATATTCGGCGCGGTCTCTCCGTTGGCGCAGATGTCGTCGGTATGTGCGGGATCAAAGCCGTAGATATAGGTGCAGTAAAAGGCACCCGAAGACACACCATGGGTTTCCCAGTTCCAGGCATCGCCCTGGCTCGACAGGTTGAAATCACCAATGCCTGAGGTTTCGGTCCCGAAAAAATGCCAGCTGCTGACCTGTCCGGTCGCATCTACCTTGAAGTCCCAGGCATATACCCCGTGGTCGGAAAACCCGCTCTTGGAGGCCAGGGTCACGCCCCCGATGGTATCAATGATGGATGTGTAAAAGAGGCTGCCGGGATTGCCGCGCCCTTCAATGTCAGCGCAATTCCAATGGGTCCCGCTGATGTCGCAATCGACTTCCAGCACCATCTCTGCACGCAGGCCCTGCAGGCGTGCCGGGGACAGATGCCCGGCACTTTCCAGCCAGGCCTGCTGCCACTCTTCCTCGAAGATTGCCAGGTCAATGGCATTGCTGCGGTAGGTGAATGTCACGGGTGCCGCCACGGCTGCCGAACAAAGCCCGACATTGATCAGGGCGGCGGCCAAAATGGCTTTGAAGTCAATCATCCTGTTACCTCGCACAAAGAGCACGGCCGGTGTGAAAAAGAATTAACAAAAGGTTAATAAGGCATATGCGGCACACGCTATGCAAGTCAAGTCTTTGAAAAAATTCAACTTTTAGTTGAGGTGGGCGCATGTGGCTGCGCTGGAGCCTCTGTCACCATGCGGCCGCAACACAGGAAAACGCCGTTCTGAGGGGGGCGCTTCACCCTTATTGACCCACATTCGCCAGCCATAGATCAGGGCAGGCGATCCGCTTCTGCGGCATGGATTATTGAGTGTTCTGGCGGTTGCTAATCCCGCGCGTAGACATCCTCGTAACGGATGATGTCGTCTTCTCCCAGATAGGTCCCCGTCTGAACCTCGATCAGCACCATCGGCACCTTGCCGGGGTTCTCCATCCGGTGCACCGCCCCGAGCGGGATGTAGACCGACTGGTTTTCCGAGACCAACCGCACGTCCTCGTCGATCGTGACTTTGGCGGTGCCTTCCACGACAATCCAGTGCTCGGCCCGGTGGTGGTGGCTCTGCAGGGACAGGGCCGCTCCGGGGTGCACAACAATGCGCTTGACCTGAAACCGGTCTCCGATGGCGAGGCTTTCAAACCATCCCCAGGGCCGATGATCCCGCGGGAAGGTCTCTGCCTGCACCACCTTTTTGTCCTTGAGCGCCGTGACCGCCAGTTTGACATCCTGAGCGCGGGATTTATCCGCCACCAGTACCGCATCCGGCATGGCCACGACGATCATATTGTCCAGACCGAGCCCCACAACCACCTGTCCTTCTGTCTCCGAACGCAGCAGGGTGGTGTCGCAGTCAATGGCCGTTGCAGCCCCGTGCAGCGCAACCCCGCGGTCATCCGGCCCGGCTTCCCGCCAGACCGCATCCCAGCCGCCCAGATCGGACCAGCCGGCCCTGAAGGGCACAACAGCCAGCCCCTGCGCTTTCTCCATCACCGCATAGTCGATGGAGACATCCTCCGCCTCCGCCCATGGTTTGGGGGCCAGCCGCAAAAAACCCAGATCGGTCTGGGCCTGCTCAACCGCCGCAGTCACCGCTGAAATCAGCTGTGGCGCATGGGTCTCAAACGCTTCCAGGATCGTGCGCACGGAGAAGAGGAAAATGCCCGCATTCCAGAGGTAATGCCCGTCTTGCAGCATCTGTTCTGCTGTCGCCAGATCGGGTTTTTCCACGAAGCCCTTGAGATCAATGGCCACATCCTGCCCGGGGGTTTGTGCCATCTCCAGATATCCATAGCCGGTTTCCGGCCTGTCAGGGGTGATCCCGAAGGTGACCATCCGGCCTTTTTGGGCGGCCTGGGCGGCAACATCCACGGCAGTCTGGAAGGCCGCCGCATCGGGGATGACGTGATCGGATGGGGCGACCAGCATCAACCCGTCGGGGTCGGTTTGCGCCAGATGCAGTGCCGCGGCCAGTACTGCCGGTGCCGTGTTGCGTCCCGCAGGTTCGATCAGGATTGCGCCCGGGTCCACGCCCACCGCTGCCAGCTGTTCTGTGACGATAAATCGGAAATCGGAGTTTGTGACCACGGTTGGGGCCGCATATCCTGTCCCGCTCAGGCGTAATGCTGAGGCCTGAAACAGGCTTTGATCCCCTAATAGAGACGAAAATTGTTTGGGATAGCTCTTCCGCGACAAGGGCCACAGACGTGAACCTGAACCGCCTGCCAATAAAACCGGATAGATCGTCTGTATCATAAACATCCCATTCTCTTTGGCCCGGCAGCGATGCAGAACACGGCGCGACCGCTTTCTTTTAGGAGCCTGCGGGGCGGGTTTGCAATGGGATTGCGGCAGGAATTCGACGCCTGTGGGATATTGTCCCGGGAAACACCGCTTGAGGGCTGGCCTGGTATGGCTGGCGGGTCTTCGTGGAGCCTGCTAACAACCGGGTCAGACAGCCGCGTGTTTTGCCCGTACATAGCTTGATGGACAGGCCCCCGCTGGCCGAAACGATGGGCAACAGGGCAACAGATGAAAATTGCAATGATCGGTGCAGGGTATGTCGGGCTGGTGTCTGGCGTCTGCTTTTCGGATTTCGGGCATGATGTAGTCTGCGTTGAAAAAGACCCCAAAAAGCTTGCCCGGCTGCAGGCTGGAGAGGTCCCGATCTATGAACCCGGTCTCGATGAGTTGATGGCCCGCAACGTGGACGCGGGACGGTTGTCTTTTACCGATCGTCTGACCGAAGCTGTGCAAGGCGCCTCGGCAGTATTCATTGCGGTTGGCACGCCCACCCGGCGCGGTGATGGGCATGCGGATCTGACATATGTGATGACCGCCGCTGAAGAGATCGCCGCCGCCCTGTCCGACTATGCTGTGGTGGTTACCAAATCCACTGTGCCTGTCGGCACCAACCGGCAGGTGGAGAAGGTCATCGCAGCGGCCAACCCCGTTGCTGAATTTGATGTCGCCTCGAACCCTGAATTTCTGCGTGAGGGGGCGGCGATTGATGATTTCATGCGGCCTGACCGGATTGTGGTGGGGGTGCAGAACGCGCGGGCCGCAGAGGTGATGCAGGCCATCTACCGTCCGCTGTATCTGCGGGATTTTCCGATCATGGTGACAGATCTGGAAAGTGCCGAGATGATCAAATACGCCGCCAACGCCTTTCTGGCCACAAAGATCACCTTCATCAATGAGATCGCAAGCTTATGCGAACGCACCGGTGCCGATATAAAGTCGGTCTCCAAGGGCATGGGAGCAGATGGGCGTATCGGGTCAAAATTTCTGCATGCAGGCCCTGGATATGGCGGCAGTTGTTTTCCCAAAGACACCCGGGCATTGGCCCGCATCGGACAGGAACATGCCGTACCGATGCAGCTGACAGAGACTGTTATTAAGGTGAATGAGGAGATCAAGCGCCGCATGGTGGAGAAAGTGTTCGATCTCTGCGGCGGGTCCCCTAATGGCAAGATCGTGACTGTTCTGGGTGTGACTTTCAAACCCAATACCGATGACATGCGCGAGGCACCTGCCCTGACAATCGTGCCGGCACTGGTTGGCAATGGTGCTCAGGTACGGGTTGTGGACCCTCAGGGACGTCAGGAGGGGGCAGCCCTGTTGCCGGGTGTCACATGGTATGATGACGCCTATGCGGCTGCCGAAGGGGCCGATGCGGTCATCATCCTGACCGAATGGAATGCTTTTCGGGCGCTGGACCTGCCGCGACTTGCCAACACAATGCGCATCCCGGCCATGGCCGACCTGCGCAACATCTATTCCGCTGAAGACGCTTCTGAGGCTGGATTTACCGCCTATACGTCAATCGGGCGTCGGGATTTGTAGGGTTCAGTCTCTAAGACCGAAGCGTTTTGCACTATTGCCAGCGGTATTGGTGGATGGTGGGGCGGATTCCCTATGGCATCTTCATGTAACTCAACGGTGTCACGGCTAGTTGGCGTAATGCTGGATCCACGGCTTACTAGCTGTTTGGGTGGACCGGCTTTCTGCTCTCAGATATCCGCAACCTGATCTACTGGTGGTAAAGTTGCCGCTGCCTGGTTAACGGCTTCGATGACCCGGTTTTGGGCATCTTGCGGCATCTGTGGCCCAATGGGCAGACTCAACATGTCATCTGCAAGTTGTTCAGCGAGCGGGAGAGTGCCCTTTGCATGTCCGCAGTCCGAGTAAGCTGCCTGTAAATGAGGTGGAATAGGATAGTGGATCATGGCGTTGATCCCTTTCTCAGCCAGCTTTGACATCAACGTGTCCCGTTGCGGGTGTCGGATCACAAAGAGGTGCCAGACGGGATTAGCCCAATTCGGCACATGTGGCAGAGTTACACCTGAAAGGTTGTCTAGATAGTATTGCGCGATGCCCCGCCGCCGCGCGGTCCATGTGTCCAAATGGTTCAGTTTGACACCCAGAATAGCCGCCTGGATCGGATCGAGGCGGCTATTGGGGCCTTGCTCTTCGTTAACATATTTTTCCCGTGATCCGTAGTTGCGTAGAGTTCGGATGCGGTCTGCCACATCGGTGCGGTTGGTGGTCACGGCACCGCCATCCCCCATGGCGCCTAAGTTTTTGCCGGGGTAGAAACTCCAGCACACAGCGTCCCCATGCATGCCAATCCGGGTCTCTTTGTATCCCGCACCATGAGCTTGAGCCGCATCTTCAATAACTGCCAGGCCGCGCTTTTGCGCCATTTGCAAAATTGTCCCGATATCTGCGGGTTGACCATAAAGATGTACAGGTATGATGGCTCGGGTTCTGCCTGTGATTGCTGCCTCAATGCGCGCCGGATCAATGTTATAGGTCAATAGGGTTGGCTCCACCGGAACAGGTACTGCCCCCACGGCAGAAACTGCCAACCACGTGGCAATGAAGGTGTTTGCCGGGACGATCACCTCATGTCCCGGGCCAATGTCCAACGCCCGTAACGCCAGGATCAATGCATCCAAACCATTGGCCACTCCCACACAATGGGCGGCTCCACAGAAGGTTGCATAGCTTTTCTCGAATGTTTCGACTTCTGGCCCCAGAATGTACCACCCACTGTCCAGCACCCGTGCAACCGCTGCATCAATATCTGGTTTGAGTTCCAAATATCCTGCTTTGAGGTCAAGAAAAGGAACCGTTTGCATATGAATATCCTTTTGATTTCTAAGGGGGTACGGTCTTGCGCCAAGGCATTCTGTGCCACACATATACTGAATTAAACCTTCTTTGACAGTCATTTAGAACAGATCCTGGATGCCGAAGTGACCTTGTGGCGCTGGCCTCAATCAAATACGTTGTCCATGGTAAATTGAATGATGTACCCATGCCCTTATCTGACTGTCGCCAAATAAACTTACCCAAAATCACAGACCAGCGCGGGAACCTGACATTCGTGGAAGGGGGTAACCACATCCCCTTTGACATCAAACGGGTTTATTACCTTTATGACGTGCCAGGTGGATCAGACCGGGGCGAGCACGCCCATAAAAACCTGCATCAGTTCGTGGTCTGCATGTCTGGCAGCTTTGATCTGCTGCTTAAAGATGGCACGAATGACCGCAGATTTCATCTCAACCGGTCCTATTACGGCATTTATGTTTGCCCGATGATGTGGCGATACCTCGATAATTTTTCCTCTGGAGCGGTTTGCATGGTTCTCGCCTCAGAGGCTTATGACGAGAGTGATTACATAAGGGATTGGGATGAATATCTTGCGGCGCTGCAAATACCTGACCGCAGCGGATTGCCACGATGATCCAACCCAACCTGCACCGCAAAGACGGCATAAAGCTTTCCCTCAGGCTGGCTGTACCCAAGGATGCTGCCTATATTCATGCACTGCGCGTTGATCCCAGATATAATACGCATTTGTCCGTAGTTGCCGGAACGGTGGCCGATCAGCATGCGTGGCTCGAACGCTATAAAAACCGCGAGGCAGCGGGACTTGAATACTATTATCTGATTGAGCGCTGCGCAGACGCCACTCCTTGCGGGTTGGTGCGCCTTTACGACATCACGGCGGAGCAATTCACGTGGGGTAGTTGGATTCTGGATCAGAACAAACCGGCAAAGGCTGCACTGGAAAGCGCAGTACTGGTCTATAAGATCGGATTTGACTGTCTTGGACTGCGGGTTTCGAAGTTTGATGTACGCAAGGACAATGAACGTACCTTGGCGTTTCACAGACGGTTTGGCGCGGTTGAAACCGGGCATGATGATCAGGATGTTTTCTTCGAATACACGCGGGCGCGGTTCAACAGAGACCTTGCAGTGCATACTTCGGCAATTGCCGAAGCAGGGTAGAGGAACTGACCACTGTAGTGGTTATTTCCGCAGATATTATCGGGAAAACCAGAATGTCTACGCTCTGAACCCTTCTGGTCTTGTATACTGCTTCAATTGTTTTTTTGGCTCTGTAAAAGGTAGCGTTCCAACTGTTCGGGATCTACCACATAATCTGAATGCTTCAGTTCCATATCTCCGACGCTCGGTCCGCACAGAAAGGTAGATTGATAACCAAGGGCACCAATTTGTGCATTGAAAGCAGCAAGGTTCGCAATGAAGTCCTGCGAAATGACCAGCAGGTTTACCGATGGGTCAGAGAAAATGATGCCCTGCATGGAGGAGCCGTTCGGAGCGATAATGTCGGTCGCACTTTGAAACAACCGCACTTGCTCTTTGAAGCTCAGGCGCTCGATCTCGACCGTTTCAAACCCGTACTTCCCGGCCAGACCTGCGATTTCAGCATCGTTTCGCAAACGCCGCCATTTCATGTTGCGTCTGGTTAGATAATATTTACCACCACTTTGTGGATGAACGCCCAGCTTCTCTTCGACCTTTCGTTTCAGATAGCGATAGGTCGCAGGCGCTATAGGGCAAATCTCGTGCTGTGGAATATTGTGGGGCTTGAGATGAACAGGGAAGAATGTCGGAGGTGGTGCGTAGATCAACCGTTGGCAATGTAGCCCTGTTCCAGCAGGCATTTTGAGAAGATCATTTGGTGCAATACAGGTCAAATAATCAAAGTGGCTCTGGGGCATGTCAGCATCTACAATAAGGGGCAGGTGCCTGAATTCGGGGTGTCGTTCCAAAAACTGGAGTTTTGGCAGGAATTCGGGCAACCAATGACCAAAAGCATTGCTTGCAGTGCCTGACAGCATAATCCCTGCGTCGATGTTGTGCATTTCGAAGGCGCCGTCCTCGATCAGCAATTTATCTTCACGCTGCCCTAGTACAGCATTGTCCGCAGTATGCAGGACGAATTCCCCATACTTGGGGTGCGTACTGGTTTCATCCAACGCATAACCATCTGCGGTTACAATAATATTGGAGCGCGCAAAGATCCTAACATCGTGCAAATCTGCTACATAGGGATCTGGAACGCGGACCGCCACCTTCAGATCGGCGCGCGTGCAGCCAATCGTATCAGGGGCGGTAGCAGGGATATCCCCCAAATTCTCTACAGGTATGCATGGATGCCCCTTTTTTTCCGTCCAGGCACGCACCGATGTTAAAGTATATTCCGTGCTCTTTTCAGGGCGCGGGTGAGAAGGGTCCCCATGTTCAAAAATAAGCTGCTTCCATGCCCTGGAAAAATCCTGATCAGGAAACATTTTGGACGTTTTGGCGTAAATTTCGACAGCAATTGCGAAAGGCTGTGACAGCAGAGCAGTCTCTAACATCAGAGTTACGGTGCGTGGATCGCCCTTCGATGCAAAGGCCGCCGCTTTTGCGGCATCAAAAGCCTCTTCGAACAGCTCCAGATGATGCAGTGCTTTGCCTAGAACATGATCGTTCTGCCACTTCCTGAACCCCCGCGCTTGCGCCTTCTGACACATTTGAACGGCCAGATCATATCGCCCTGTTTCTAGCGCAATAAATCCCAGCCAGTAAAATGCTGGGGATACGTCATCTTTTGCAAGAATAGCTCTGCAATAAGCTTCGGCTCTCTTGTAGCTGCCATCACGGACCGCATCACGCACGTCACGCAGCGTTGGTGGTTTCTTTGGAACTGTCAGACTCGCGCGTTTTGCCAGCACAGCCGAATAGGTTTTCGCCTGTGCACGATGTCTTCCGGACAGTCGACCCCAGAGCCGCTTTAAAGCACTCATCTCGCCTCAGGAAAAACCGTTTCCATGTCTTCCTTGGTCGGGAAATCTTCGTAGATCAGATCCTTGCGATAAGAGTAAGAATAAGGCGATGGGTATCCGTGATTCAGATATGTTGTCTCAGCAGCGTTGTTGAACCTGCCGCTCAGCGCGATACGTGCCAACCCATCTCCTTGCTCTCCGGTCTTGTGAACCATGAACGATGAAAATGCGATGACGTCGCCGGGTTCGACCGGTAGTTTGACATACATATCGTCCGTAATACGGGGATCTTCCACGCTGGGCACCATGATGTGCTCAACTGTCGGCAGTAGCCCCAACAGGTGCGATTTAGGCACGATTTCAAGCGCATGGGATTCTTCTGACACAGGGGTGGTGGGAATCCACAGAACCATGTTGTCGAGGCTGCCCTGAATGCTGCGCCAGTCCTGATGCGGCGGCGTCTTGTGATAGCCGCCCGGAATCTTCAGCTCGTCCGACATGACGTGAATGGACGCTCGTGTGGAGAGTACCGGAAACTCAAGCCCCATCCCCTCCGCCAGTTGCATGATTGGTTCACTGATCAAAAGCCTGTGGACGGACGGCAACATCTGGGAATTACGCGAGGTGGCAATATAGGTTTGCACATCTGCCTGCAGAAGACGCGAGGCGTTGGACAGAAAGACCTCCCGCGCACTGCCGGATTCCGCTTCCATTCCCATATGGCGCAACTGCAGGGCATAAAGCTCGTTGATCTCCTCGTTGATGGATTGCAGCTCATCCACGGGCAGCAGGCCCTTCAGGATGGCATAGCCATCAGACAAATACTGTTTGCGGGTGTCTTCGCTAATCAGGCTCATGAGGGTGTCTCCGTTACTGCGGTGCCGGTGTGCAAACCGCATAGATGCTGGCACATAGGTCAGGATATCGTTTTCCAAGGACGTAGCAGCCCTCAAGGAAGGCATCATCAACCGTGCCATTTTGCAGACAGGCGTCGAATTGATAATTCGCCAGTGGCTTGAACATCACGCCGCCAAAATCCTCGACGTGGAGCCCTGCCGCCTTGATATCTGCCACCAGCGTGTCAATCGAGTAGGTGCAGCGGTGGCCGTGAAGCGCCTCACCCTCGGTGACAGCACTGGCATGGCTGATCAGGCCCATCCCCACTGCGATCTGACGGGAGGCGGCGTGGGCGTTCGGTACCGCGACAAAGAGCTTGCCTTGTGGGCTCAGCCACGATCCGATGCGGCGTAGCACCTCGACGGGGCCGTCCAGATGCTCAAGTGTGTGCATCAGGAAAGCCGCATCAAAGGGCTGTTCGGGCTCAAAATCTTCAAACATACTGTGATGGAACGTCACGCTATCACCAACATGCGTGCGCGCGATATCGATGAGATCGCTGGCTCCCTCGACTACGCTTACGTCATCGTAAAACCCAGTCAGGCGCTCGGTGAACATGCCGTGATAGCACCCAAGTTCAACCGCGCGCCCGCTGGGCAAATAGGGCTGAAAGCTGCGCATCATATAAGCATGCATCTTGTAGTCGAAATCATAAGCATATTGCCGATGCTCGTTGTCGGTAAACTCTTCGTTCAGATTGCGCATAGTGTTACCCCTGATCTCCGCGGTACATCCGGTTTTCAGGCGGCTGGTACCATTCTTCGAGCGTGGCTGGCACGCGGGCATTATACCCGAGGATTTGTCGCGTATGCGGTTTCAGCTTGTCGATCATGTCATACCCCATAGCACGTGGATAATCGAACTGCTGCTTGATGAATGGTTTGCAATACATCGGGGTAACAGATCGGCGGGCTGTATCTGTTCGATTATCACCACCAGCATGCCAGACGTTGGAGTTGAAGATCAGGATGCTGCCCGCCGGGGCAATAGCCTGTTCGGAACTGGCATAGAATACCTCGTCTGCCGGTTTCTCTTCGGCCTTGTGAGAGCCTGACAACATATGTGTGGCTCCGTTGTCGGCCGTGAAATCATCCAACATGACCAGCGTGTTGAGCAGCAGAGGCATGTCCCCTGAATAAGATCGGATGTCACGGTGCACCCGTTGCGCATAAGAAGTGCGCGCCCGGGTGTTGATTGCCCCGCCAAAGGAGTTGAGAATAAACTTCCCCTCAAAGTAATGTTCCAGATAAGGCATCAGGGGCTCCATCGTGTCGATGAATTCCAGATAGCTGTCGCGCTGACCAATCAGGTGGTGCACGGTCAAGTCGGCATCCGTTGCAATGCCGTTTTTCTCCATGATCGCACTACAGACATCCCAGGCACGTTCGATGTCGTTGGCCATTTTTTCGACCAATGCAGGTGCGACGGCCTCTTCCAGAATGACCCATCCACGGTCGCGCATCTGGTCGGCATATTGGTCTAGAGTCAGGGAGAGTTTCATAGCACTGTCACAATCGCTTTTGAGGGGTAGAATTCGCATTTCTCGATCTTGTATTTCATATCCGCAAAGACCTCCTTGAAGGCAATCGCCTCACCCGGCGCACCAGCCCAGGTCAGCTCATCAAAAACAATGACACTGCCAGGCATCAGATGCGGCTTGATGGCGTTGAGCGCGGCAATAGTGGGCTCGTAGGGCCCCATGTCGAAAAAGGCAAAAGCGACCAGTGTTTCGGGGTGATCTTCGAAATACTTCGGCGCCGTTTCAGTTACGTCACCGCGCACCAGCTTATGGTTGCCACGGATATGACCAAAGGCATTATTGCCTTCATGCACTTCCAGCAATTCGGCCAGATAGGCCTGGTGGTCCATCCCGGTCTCGTAACCGCTGTGCGTATCAATGGATTCCTGCGCCACTTCGGACGTATCCTGATATCCGCTGAAGGTATCAAAACCGATGATCGTACGCTGTTTGTTAAAGGGTTCGTGAATGGCGCGCAGATTTTCCAGCAACACAAGATTCTGGCCCCACCAAGTGCCGAATTCAATCATGACCCCGGGGACGTGCTTAAACCTTTTATAGAGGTCATGCAGCACCAGGAATTTCACGAAGAGCGAACTGCGGGTGTACATCCCGAGATTGAACATCAGATCTTCAGGCGGTAGCGGCGAACTGGCAAACATCTCGCTCAGCTTGTTGCGAAAATCAAAGGTTTCCCCATGTGCTGTTGACGCCTCTGGGGCAGGTGTTTCGCTGGTCATTAAGCGTCCTCTAGAATTGCATATCCAAATCCGGAGCGGCCAAAGCCGTTTCCGTTATAAAACATGTGAATGCGTCCATCGATTTGCAGGGCGTAGGGATAGCATGTCATCGTAGCTTCCCAGCCCTCTCCTGTGGTCTGCAGACCGCCCTTGTCATCCATTCGGGTCCAGTCGAGACCATCTGACGATTCCGCGTATCCAATACGGTAGGCCCCTGCCCCATCGCGGTAATCATGAGAGTTTCTGAAGCAATACCACATCCGGTAAAGGTCGCCGTCCTTGACCACGTTCGGGTGGGAAAAGGCTTCGGTGTCATGAGAGGGAGGAATGCACAGATGATTGGGGCGGTCCCAACTGATGCCGTCCCGAGAAGAGGCGTATTTGATGACATAGACCGGTTCGTATTTGCCATTCACATCCACCCAGCGAACGCCGGAGATGTACCACATCCGCCACAAATCCCCTTCCTTTAGGATTGTTGGCGTCACGGCGATATAGGGCTCCGTCGGGCACCGCTCCAGCACAGGCCCCTCATAGAGCCTTCGGAAGGTGGTGCCATCGTCATCGCTAACAGCAATCCCCACGGAATTCCGGTAGGGAACCGTCATCCCCCGGTTCCAGCCGCTGTAGTAGAGATAGACCTGCCCGTCACGGCGCAGGGCACAACTGGGCATCACCCCATCATCATCAAAGGTGCCAGGGGCGCCGAAATCGAGAATGGGTTTTTTGTGCGCATAGATCATATTCGACAGGTTGCCGCGTTCGAGATCGACGTAGGTGGTATAGCTCCTGCCATCACTGAACCTGTCGGCGTAAAACACCCGGACGCGATCGTCGTAGAGCAACGGTGTCGGCACCTGCGCATGTGTTCCCGCCCAATCCGGGTGCTCCGCCGGATCAAATATTCTGCCTTTTCGCAGCCACTTCATCTCGCTTCTCGCTTATTGAATTATCTTATATTGAACGCAGACGATGGCTGGGCACTTTGCTAACCGGGGTTGCCTGCCCCATAACCACGGCGCTGTCCGGCAAATCGGATAACACCAATGCGCCAGCGCCCAGAACGCTCCTGCTGCCGATGCTGACACCATCCCGCACGGTTGCATTGACCCCGACAAAACTGCCCGCGCCCACCGTTACGGCTCCCGAAATCACCACATGAGAGGCGATGAAACAGTTATCTTCGATTTTAGAGTGGTGGCCGATATGGTTTCCGGACCACATGATGACATTGCGGCCCACCGTCACGAAGGGTTGGATGACGTTATGTTCCATAATGATGGTGTTGGGCTCAGCCTTGAACCCTGACCAGACCGTCGCATCAGGGCTGACATGGCTTGTAAGAGCGTAGCCCTTGTTTTCGACAGCAGCCACTTTCTCTTCGCGCAACTTGTTGACGCCTTTGAAACTGACGGCGACAAAGAACTCATGTGTCTCAGAGGGATAGGTTTCTTCAATAGTCCCAAAGTTCACAACTGGTAGATCCAATAGCCGATCAAAGGGGCGGAACTCTTCATCAACAGTGAATGCAGCAACATCGCGGCCGCCTTCTTGGGTCAGGTAGTAATGCACAACTTCTGCGACCTGGCCGCATCCAAAAATTACTACTTTTTTCATTCTATTGACCCCGGGCATATTTCACTCCCCTATAAATTGAAAATCGACCTATGGACAGAGCCATCCTACCGCATAGGCACCAAGTCGCAGGTTTTGATGCGCAAGGGTCAACGCGATGAAATAAGGGGAGTATGGTATGGCCTCTTAGGTATGGATATTTGCCAAAAAGCTGGCAATGCAATTCCGAAAACACCTGGAAATTTCCTGTTCGGATAGGCCTCGTGAAGTAAGAGAGCCCATCAAGTAGGAAGTACTCGCTCCAGTATATTACCTTCTTCCGAAACCGGTGTCTTTGTCTCCACGATTTTGCGTACGGTTTGGAAAATGTCTGCAACGTCGCTTTGTGTCATACCGCGCCAGAAAGGTAAGCCAAGTACAGTTTCAGCCAGACGCTCTGTCTGGCCCAGGGGCCCTGTCTGGCACCCCTTATAGGCAGGCTGGCGATGGCATCCTTTTGCCCACCAATGGCGGCTTTCAATACCTTCATTGCTCAGACGTAGCTGCATTTCATCACTGGTGATAATTCCCTGTAATACGACCAACCCATAAGAAGAAATCCAACCGCTGCCAAAACCTGGCGCAGCGCTTACATTCGGAGTTGCCGCCAGCTCTGTGGCAAACCACCCGGTCAGTTCCGCCCATTCCTCGCGCCTTACAGGCCACTCGGTCATGAAGGCCAGTCCGGATGCAGCCACATATTCGCTCATCTTCGTGTTGGCGCCTTCAACAATCGCCTGGCGACCGCCTGCAAAGCCGAAATTTCCATACGCTGCGACCCGCTTTGCCAAGACGGCATCTGAGCAGAGGACAAGCGCGCCTTCGCCAATGCCTGACACTTTGGTCGCATGCATGCTGATGATGACAGGGATCGTCGAGGACCACTGGGCGTAGGGTGTGAAACTGTCAAAACCGGCAGCGGCGTCAACCACAACAGGGATACCGGTTTCGCGCGTCAACTCCTCCCAGGGGCTCAAATCCACGGGCGCGCCAAAGGCGGACACAACAACAATAGCCCCGACGTTTTTTGTGCGGGAAAGTTCTTTGACGGCCTGCGGTGAAATCAACCAGGTTTCTGGGTCGACATCCATAAAATAAGGCTCAAGAGAGGCCCATTTCGCGGCTGCAGGGGTTGCAACAAACGTCCAAGATGGCATGACGCAAAGGCTGCCTTCTTCAACGCCTAGAGCTTTCAGTGTCTGCGCAATCGCAAGCGTTGCGTTAGCACAGGTTGTCAGTTGGTCTACTTCGAGCTGAAAATGATCGGCCAGTCGGGCTTCAAACTCTTGCAGCATCGGCCCATGATTGGTGTACCAGCCGTTCTGGTCGATACGTTGTAAATACGGCAATAACTTTTCTGCCGTTGGCAACCTAGGCTTTAAAAGAGGATATCGCACGGACCACCTTTTCGCACTCAATATTTCTCACCTTCAGGAGGTCCTGATTTTCCTCAGACCATCCGTATAAGGGCGATATATGGGATAAAAATTCCCACCGGAACCCGCTTTTTTTGGCGTACCCGCTTTGAGCGGCGCAGTAGCACAGGGTTAGTATCATACAATTTGCACGTGTACTTACAGCCAAGCAAGGTTTAAATTATCCTGCGCCCTGGGCCAGCAAAACTCCGTCACTTTTTATCTCCTGACGGAGCGCGGCGCCTTGCTCCAGCAATAGTCTCGATAACATGGAGTCATAGGGTCCTACGTATTTAGGAAGAATTTCCAGCTCAATGCCATGTGCGGCGAAAAGCTCTGGATCATAGAGATCAATGCCCCCGGGTGAGTTGACATAGTGCTTACCATTAAGGCGCCGAAGGATTTCCAGAATTCTATGCTGCCCTTGATAGGTCTCTGGAACATCAAGCGATGAGGATCGGATGACATTCCAAGGCAGTTCCAGCTGTTTCACAACACATTCCAGCATGTTCGACAGATAATCGATGACCGGCCCGTTAACGCGCTCCAGTCGCGCCAGGATATCGCGCCGCAAATCCGGGTCGATGCTCTCCAGCGGGAATTTGCGGAGACGTTCGTGCATGTCCTGGCGCGCATCAGATGAGAACTCCAAATCAGCGATGCGGACATTACGGGCCGCCTTTTGGAGTGGTAATGTCAACCACATCTCATTGCCATTGTGGTCCGGAAGCTTATTCCGATGTACCCATCCCCGCCGCGGAAACTGCACGCAATCATAGATGACGAAGGTTTCTGTGCGTTCAAACAACCGAAAGTACCCTGCGTAGGGAAAGAAATAGGGTTGCATCACTGCAATGGTGCCGGAGTTCGCTGAAGTCATGGTTTTAGCAGTCTGATGAGAGCGGATGGGGAGTGATACGATTTATGGGGGTTTTTCGACAGATAGCGATAATACCGCATGATCGCCCGGTACTTGAGCCATTTGAAGAAAGTTAAGCCACCCTCTCTGGTTCCATTTGATAAAAGATGCGTGCAGTACCGGTAGATCGAAGCATTGAACGTGTCGCGGTACTTATACCCCAGCCATTTATTGTACTGCCGCAAGCCGTCGATATTGAAAATCCATCCTTTGACCTCGGCCATCCCAGAGAACCGACCGTTTGTATGGTCCCGATAGACGGACATGACATCATCGGAGAAAAATCTGATGTACCCATATTGGGCATGGGCCATTGTTACAAAGAGATCACAGGAAAGCGGATTGATGAACTGGTCCGGCACCCGATCCTTCAAGACATTCCGATAGGTCAGCGTGGTTGTATGGAAGTAGCTCGATATCATGATCAGATCATGAATATCATGGCATGCCTTGTCAGGAGGCGGCAGGAAGAGATGGGGTTCCTTTTCGCGATCCTCGTAAACTTTCAAAGCATTATGCGCACAAGCGACATACTCAGGATTGTTCTCAAGAAAATCTATCTGCTTTTGCAGCTTGCCTGTGTCGGACCAATAGTCATCACCTTCGAGAATGGCCATATATGTGCCGGTGAGTGTTTTGAATCCTCGGTAAAAGTTCTTCTGGGTAACCTTGTAGCCGATGTTCTTGGCGTTGAGGAACAACTCGATCTTGTCAGGATACTCTTGTTTAAGTGTGCGAATGATCTCCTGAGTGCCATCTGTCGAACAGTCATCAATGACATTGATAACCAGCGAGAAATCGACCTCCTGCTCAATCACACTCATAATAGCCTGGCGGATATAGGCGGCGTGGTTATACGTGATCACCATCACGCTGACATGTGGCGTTTCCATAGGCAAAACCTGTCGTGGGCTTTCTTTTAAAGGTAGGAACCTTCTGTTTTTCCACCACATCACCCGCGAGTCGCGACGTGCTCTTGAGCACTACTCTCTGACCTGATGCCGCTATTTTGTCCAGCAGCCTTCTAAGGAAATTCCACTAAAGCGTGTGCCTCGTGCTTAGCATGGGCTGGCAAATACACAACTGCGGCCCAGACACACATATAGGTTATTGTGAACCCATCCCTCCGCACCTAGAAGTATCGCTAAAGTAGAACCTAAGCCGATATGTACGGTGGGTATGGGATAAACTGATGGTAAATGAGCAAGATCTGAATGCTGAGATTTGGAACAGTTATTATACGTCACTCAGGGACAACTATTTGTTCCCGAACGAGTATGTCGTGAGATCTTTTCTCGGCACCTACCCTGGGCTGAAAATGTCCCATGATTTCTCCGGCAAGAAAGTTTGTGACATCAGCTGCGGCGATGGCCGAAATATTGTAGCGCTCCATCGATTTGGACTTGATGTTTACGCAACGGAGATTTCCAAAGAGATCTGCGAAATTACCATGGGCAAACTCTCCGCGTCTGATCACCGCATTAGCGCCGATATCAGAGTCGGCAATAACCAGGAATTGCCCTTCGAGGCAAATATGTTCGATTATTTGCTTTCGTGGAATGCCTGCTACTACATGGAGAACGAGGCATCTGATTTCTCAAAGCATGTGGCTGAATATGCTCGCGTTTCGAAGCCAGGTGCTTATTTGGTTTGCTGTGTACCGGCACCGGGCTGCTTTTCGCTGCAAGGAGCAGAGCTTCTCGAAAACAATCTGATCCGCCTCAATGCGGGACAGGGGAAATGGGGCATCTTAACTGGCAGCATTTATCGGCAGTTCAGGTCTTTTGAGGATATTGAGGAAACCTTTGGCAGTCACTTCGAGAATTTCCAAAAATGCACTATCAAGGATGATTGCTTTGGCCTGCCCCTCGAGTATTTTGTTTTTGTGTGTCAGCGCAAGTAATCGCATTGCACAGAAGAGAAGTAAGGCGATACAGCTGACCTTAAGGGTGCGTTTGAAGCCGTAATCGCTGATAACTTCATCAAGATGTGGATTTGAGGGCTAGTTCCTCTTCAGGGATCCCGGTTTAGATGTAGGGCACATCTCCAGCGGCTACGTCTCAAGCGCTTTAACGTGCTGGACAAAAGTATCTACTGGCACGGTATAGGGCGCGGCAATTGCATCATGAGTGCCAGAAATATCCTGATCCGCGTCCACGAGAAGATACGCCAGCTGACTGCCTGAAACGCACGACAGGTTTGAAAAGAAACTGCCTCCCTTATATTCCTTCAGCACCCAAGCCAGGCCCTTTGTGCCGGGCCGCATGAAAAGGGAGCCAGCCCAAGCAGCTCCTGAAGGCCCGACGACCAGATCAGCCGCGTGCAACAGATGGGCTTGTTCGCGAAAACTGAGGGTTTCCATCCGCACAATATCAAAGCCCATATCGTGCGCTGCATTGGTGAGTTCATCCTGATTATACTGACGTGCGTTTGCAGGGCGCGCCAGAAAGATGCGGCGCGGCCCATCGTTTTTCTTGGGGAGGGCTAATTGATCTAGAATCCGCATACGGAATTGCTTCAGGACGTCAATGTTCTGGCTGTAATCCGATGGATTTGGCCAATACCCCCGGTGCATATTGAACGGGCCATATGCAGGCGGGGGAATAAAGATTAATTCCCCCACGCGGTACTGATGTGTCTTCTTGAGTGACACAATCTCGCGGTTTCCCTGAAAAAATGCCAGCGTCTCCCGAAATGTCGCATTGGTCAGTGCTTCTTCGGGGACCAGCAATGGCAAGTCATCATAACCTGCGTCTAGCTTCTGGGCCATCATGATTGTCGGCAAAATTTCAATCAGCCAGTGATACCAGTTATAGGAGGCTTCCCCGAAACCACAGATACCTTTGGGTATTCGCTCCTCGGGCCGGGTCTCGAAAGCCAGCCGTCCACCGCTATCGAAAGCACAGCTTCTCCCGTTTTCCCATGATATCCGATGTCTGTTCGCCACAGCATGCGCGGTCGTAAATCCGTGCCGCCCTTGACACAAGACAGAGGAATCGGACCTGACCGTGACATCTGAAAATACTAGTGGATGCAGGGGTGGTACCGTCTCTCGATGCACGACGGCTGGTTCGTCCAATTGACGAGGCCCGGAGACCTCTGAGACGGAGGCGCCAGCAACCTCGGGCAACTTTGCCGAGGCGAAATCATCATAAGAGGCGACCTCCACGGTCTTGTACCCCAAAGCATCAAGCACTTTGAATATGCCATATCTCTTTAAGCCTGATGTCCCAGACAAGCGAACCAGCCGTTTCATCAAGCTGCGGCGTAAATTCATGGCGCCCTCTCAGCATATGGGAATTGTGAGCATCCAATATGATACATACAGGTCATTTTGTTCGGGCAACTCGCGCTTAATCCAGAGCTCCGATGTCAGAGGTGGCCCCTGTGCTTTCGCTATTATACTGACGATCGTAAAGAGTGCGGAAAGTACCACCCTGTTCCAACAACTCTGTCAGGTTGCCTTGTTCCTCGACCTGTCCGTCCTTGATAACGACAATGCGATCCGCGTTCAGAACTGTAGACAAACGATGCGCGATAACGATTGTTGTGCGCCCTTTGGTCAGATGCGCGAGCGCCTCTTTCACTAAATATTCCGATTCAGAATCCAGCGCGCTTGTCGCCTCATCCATCAATAGAATGGGGCTGTTTCGCAGAATTGCACGCGCAATCGCCAGCCTTTGGCGCTGCCCGCCTGACAAGTTGGAGCCATTCTCGCCGACGTCGGTATCATAGCCCGCATCCATCTTTGAAATGAAGTCATGCGCATTGGCAGCTTTGGCTGCATCAATCACTTCTTCTTCCGTTGCGCTCTCCCGCCCCAGCGCAATGTTTTGCTTGATTGATCCGGAAAAGAGGAACGTCTCTTGACCAACAAAGGCAATTTTTTCCCTCAGGGAGGCGAAGGTTGCCTCTCGCAGATCACAGCCGTCAATCTCAATGCTGCCGCGAGTTGGATCATACATGCGCATGATCAGGTTCATGATCGTTGATTTGCCCCCGCCGGACGGGCCCACGAGAGCTGTGGTCTTACCTGCCTCAAAGGTGATATCGAGCGTTTTTACCACCGGCTGGCCATTGCTGTATTCAAAGGCCACATCATCAAACCTGACGGTGCCCGCACCTGCTGGGAGTGCCTTGGCATCCGGTGCCTGCTGGACTGATATTGGCGTGTCGAGCACGTGATACATCATACCCACACCGATCATGCCTGCCTCGATGCTGATGCGCATGCGCGCCAGCCGCTTGGCCGGCTCGTAGGCCATCAGCAGAGCTGTCACGAAAGACATCAGTTCTCCCGGCGTTGTTGTGGTATCGCCGAAAAAGCTGATTGCACTCAAAGCGACCACTGCTGCAATCGCAAAACCGGATAACGTTTCCATCAATGGGCTGGTCGCTGCTTCGAGCCGTGCAATGGCGTTGGCCCGACTTTCCACAGAAGAAACTGCTACATTCATACGATCAGCCATCCGGTTTTCCAAAGCGAATGCCTTGACCACACGTATGCCTGTGGAGGTCTCCTGAATAACTTTGATGATCTCGGCCAGCGAGGTCATCTCCGCTTCCATGATTTTCCTGACCCGAGTCAGGATTTTACGAATGCCCAAAACCGCCAGCGGGCCAAAAATCAAAGAAAAGAGCGATAACGTGGGCTGTTGATACACCATCACGGCAATCAGGCCGATCAGCGTCAACAAATCCCGCACAAACCCCATTACAATCGTATCAATCACTGTGCGGGCGGCCTGCGCAGAATAAGTCACGCGCATGAGCAAATCCGAGGAATCACGATCACTGAAGAAGGCAACACCATGTTCGAGAATGCGTTTGTAGAGTTTACGCTGTTGGGTCGCGACAATGCTGTTTCCGGCGCGGCTGAGAAAGACGACCTGAATATAGGTTGCTGCCCCTTTTACCGTGAAGATCGCGGCAACAGAGGCCGCAACCGCAAAGACCTGGGCACGGTTGCCGGATTCCATCATGGAATCGATAATGTCCCGCATGATCCAAGCTGTGAGTGCCGTCATGGCGGCAATCACCACCATCGCACAGATAGCAACACCATAGGTGGTAGTCTGTAATCGCAGGTTTTCCTGCAGAAGGCGCACAAGCATTTTGCCATTCAGGTTGGCTTTGAATTTCTCAAACATGCGGATGCTGCTCTGATTTTGCGCGATCTGTTTCGTAGCTAAGGTTGAATATCATCTATGTAAAGCCGACGTCTCTCCAAGATAGCTGCGCTTTCCAGCCGATCCTCTTTGCGTCTCCTCACTCGGGTCATTCAGATTTTGCGGGCGCAAACCGGCGCGCCCGGACATCTTGCGCTTCACGCAGCGCCTCTGCCGCTGCGGGCGTGTTCAGCTTTTCAAGTATTTGCAGTGTCTTGTCGGAGGTGTCTTCTTCAAGCCATACCGGTGATTTCTTGAGGAACGGAAACCCGCAGTTAAAAATATTGAACTCGGCGGTGGCATAACTCACGCCCTTACGTGCTGCCGTTGCCAGAATAAAGCGGACGATATCGGCTTTTGGCATTGCGCCAAGCTGATCGTTCATCTCCTGTTGAACTTGTCGCATTCTGCGGTCATCCATCACGATGAGCATCTCTGCAATCTGTTGCAACCGGTTTTCATCCAATCGGGAGAGATTTTGCGCCATGCCCGCGATATCAAGTGTGGCACCATGGGTCATTCCGGTTTTCAAAGCCCATTGTGTCAGGCCAATTTCACCCCGCCGCACCGTGCGCTTTTTACTATTGCTCAAGGGAAATCTCTGCCAATATTTCAAAAAGCGGGGATGTTGGATCATGCGTTCACCAAAGCTCAGCGCATAAGAGCAGTAGTGAAAATTGGGGTGATCCGTTTGGTAATCAAAAACGATATCGCGAAACGCTTCCGGGTCAGGACGTGGTAGGCCGTAGTTGGAGGCTGCGGCAGCAAAATCGACGTTTAATGCGTTGACATCTTCCAGCCAATCCGTCGTATCAATGATTGGGAACCATGAAGAGTCATTCAACAAAACCAGCTGCTTAACCTCAGTAAGTTCTTCTTTCAACGAGAGCACGCCGTCACGGTACCCGCCAAAATCATACCCAAAATTAGGGCGTTCAATATAGTTGTGACACAACGCCAGTGCGCGTCTTTGATCATCCTTTGACATTGGCAGGTTAGATACAACGGTTGTGGCTACCCCCTTTTTGTCCAGATACCGCAGGCACCTTTCATGGGATGCAAGCAGCCCGTGAGCTGGGAAAATCAGATAAACTGCACGCCGCATGCTCTTCGGCTGCGCTCCTGGTATTTGCCTGATGTGCCGAGCCAGAAACGTATCATAGTAGCGGGCTCCAAAAAGGAACGTGAGCACATCTTCGGGAAGTGCCTTGAGATTGCGTATCGGTCGCATCGCTTCACGCTGTAGCTTCCACAAAGGTATCTTCATCGGTTCGCAGCTTGTTGGGCGCAGACCGTTGCCGTTAAACTTGAGCTGGGATGCCATGGTGCTTGCAATGCGATATCAACCAAGACCCGAGGTTTAAGCAAGCGCCTCTCCGAAAAGTCAGTCATAATTAGCTAAGCATTCGTTTCATTTACAAAGTCTGGATATTTGTTCTGGAGCTCATTGACGATTCTCAATGTACGATCTGTCGCAGTAATCTTTGACCCCCTGATATGCAGATCATAGGGGCCTCTGCACGACAATACTATCAAGCTACTACGTGATGAAACGGTCATGATCATAATGATGACAAAAACATTGATGGTTTTCGTACATGCAGCTTCTTCATGCCTGTCAGATGGCATGGCCAGAACCATCAAGACGGGGTTGATCCGGTAACAGTTGTGAGAAACACGAAGACAAGCCGAAACAGCAATCTTTTGAATAGGTCCATGGTTCCGACAATCCACCTCTTCAGCTAGATAAAATGCGAAAGGGTCAACGACAAGAGTGCATGAATGCGGTGTCTGAAGCTCAGTTCTTTCATTCGTGCAAACGCCGAAAGAGCGGTTCTGTCGCGGCGCCGTCTCGCTGCCTTGATCGACGCATTTGCAAAACACCGGATAATCTGGGGCGCGTGATCGGCGCCAAAAAGCGTTTCGACCTTTTGCTGTGCCCAATACCAATCCTCCAGCGTGTCCATGCCCATCGTGTCCCACTTGAACGTGGACCAACACTTGGAAGGGATGTATTTCGCCACAACTTCCGCCACGAGGGTAAATTGGCGACGTGACACCCGGTGCACATTTGTGTCGTGCAAACGATAAAGCCAAAGTGCCTCGGGATCGAAATGAAAGCGCATACCAGTCCGGATCATTTCGTTGAATATCCGCATTGAAAACGCATAGTCGTCCGCGACTAGATTAGTATCGAAGCCACCCATGCGTTCGGTAATGTCGCGGCGCACCACCATGCCCTGCAGGTTGATGCGAGAGACCTGAACATGCAGGTGATCCGTCAGCATGCGCTGGGGATCTCCGGTTTCTAAGATTGAGAGCATCCCGCGCAGATAGATGTTCTGCAACGGCATGGTGGGGTCTGCCGCAAAGGGAATCGCGCGCGGTAGCATGAAGGCAATATTTGAATTTGCCTCTAGCATTTTGATCGTGCGACCCAGGGGAAAAGCGGGGCCCAGCATGTCGTCGCCGGACATGAACATGATGTAGTCCCCACGTGAAGTATCCAACAGTGTTTGCAGGTTACCGGAGAT
Source organism: Roseobacter sp. EG26 (assembly GCF_049830555.1). Lineage (NCBI taxonomy): Bacteria > Pseudomonadati > Pseudomonadota > Alphaproteobacteria > Rhodobacterales > Roseobacteraceae > Roseobacter > Roseobacter sp. EG26. The sequence continues at coordinate 17,929 of NZ_JBNBLH010000014.1, read as the reverse complement.
ATGGCCACCGCTGTTTTCTTGTTGAATAAATTCAATTGGTTTTGACGCGTTTGCGATGAAGCTTGTGACCCGTGCGGCAGTTGCGTCTGATGACCCATCATCCAGCACCCAGATTTTCAGGGCGGGATAGTCGAGGGCGGCCAAGCTTTCCAGACAAGCTTCAATAAAATCCTGCTGATTATAGGTTAAGACCACAACTGCGACGGAAGGGAGGCCAGCGCCGTTTTTTGGTTGGTCAGATGCGGAGAGTTTTGCCATACCTGTCACAATGCTCGTGCGAGCTGCGCCAAGGCTGTAGCAAGCAGGGTTTCCCCGGAATTCATGTCCTTTGTTTCGACATAGAGCCGTAGTTCAGGAGCGTTGCCGGAAGGGCGGATGTGGATCACATCACCGTCTGTCATTGTCATGCGCAGCCCGTCTGTCAGGTCCATGACGCGTTCTGTTTTGCCGAGAAGGGCCAAAAATCCGGCACGCGCTACGGGATCGTTTTGCCATTGATCCAGCAGCGCGCGGCTTTTTGCCTGTTCTACGTTCTGTAACCGGTCGGCGACCGTGACGATGGGCGGTTCCTTGGCGACGCGGGTGGCGATGCCTCCGTCGCGGCTGGCATAGAGCACGGTCAGGATGGGCAGGGTGCAGTCGCGTGTGACCAGCGGTGCCAGCACGCCCGCAGGTCCTCGTGCTTCGAACCCCAGCAGGAAACCACCATTGGCCTCATAGCCCACGACGGCCCCTTCGGTCGCCTCCATTGCCGCGATGACATAAGGCGAGCCGATCTGCGTCAGATGTACCTCTCCGAAGTTTTTCATTGTCACCCCGCTGTTCGACGAGATCGGTGTGGCAATGACCTCGGCCCCCAGGGTTTCCGCGGTGATCTGGCCCAGGATGTCACCGGGGATCACGCGCCCGCTCTCATCGGCCAGCAGCGGGCGGTCTGAATCGCCATCCGTGGAGACCAGCGCATCCAACCCGTGTTCCGCGACCCAGAGCCTGATCTGATCGCGCACGGTTGGGTCCACCGCTTCGGTATCCACGGGGATGAAACTCTCCGAGCGGCCCAGTTCAATGACCTCAGCGCCAAGTGCGGTCAGAATCCGCGCCAGAACATCCCGGCCCACGGCACTATGGGCGTAAAGCCCGATGCGTTGACCGGTCAGAGCGTCCGTTCCGAAGGCCTGCACATAGCGCGCGATGTAGCGATCATTGGCGGTACCGTCTTGTTCCAGCGCGCCAGCGGCGGTGTCGGGTGCAGGGACTTGCCCAAGATGCGCCAGGATCGCGACCTCATCCGCCTTGCTGATCTCGCCTGCACGCACGTAGAATTTCAACCCGTTGCGATCCGCCGGGATATGGCTGCCCGTGACCATCACCGCGCCGCCGTCCACCGCCTGTGCAGCCAGCGCCAGCGCCGGTGTGGGCACCTCACCGCAATCGATCACCTGGGCTCCTGCGGCCCGGGCGGCGGCAATCACGTCATCCGCAATGCGGGGTGAAGAAGGTCGCAGGTCCCGGCCGACACAAAGCACACCGCCGGTATCACAGGCGGCCAGAAAGGCCTGCACATGGGCCGTGATCAAATCGGGGGTCATGCTCGAGACCAACCCGCGCAGACCGCTTGTGCCAAATTTGACGGACATGATGTGTTTCCGACCTTGTTAGAGCTTGCTCAGATAGGTGCCATAATCATTCTTGGCATATTTTTCCGCTTCGCGGTGCAGGTCTTCGCGGCTGATCCAGCCCAGTTCAAAGGCGATCTCTTCGGGGCTGCCGATTTGCTGGCCCTGACGCTGCTCGATGGTGCGTACGAAGTTGCCCGCATCCAGAAGGCTGCCATGGGTGCCGGTGTCGAGCCAGGCATAGCCGCGGCCCATCCGCTGCACGGTCAGGGTTTCCTCGGCCAGGTACATCTCCAGCAGGGTGGTGATCTCCACCTCGCCGCGGGCCGACGGTTTGACGCTACGCGCCTTGGCCGGAGCCGTGCCATCGACGAAATAAAGACCCGTCACCGCGTGGTTCGAGGGCGGCACCTTGGGTTTTTCGATGATGCCGCGCACCACGCCATTGTCGTCAAAATCCACCACGCCGTAGCGTTCTGGATCAGCCACCTGATAGCCAAAAACGGTGGCACCTTGCGGTTGCGCATCAGCAGCAGCCATCAGGGCCGGCAGGCCCTGACCAAAGAAGATATTATCGCCCAACACCAGGGCTGAGGGCGCGCCATCCAGGAAATCTTCGGCCAGAATGAAAGCCTGCGCCAGCCCGTCCGGTGAGGGCTGCACGATATACGTCAGCGAAATGCCCCATTGCGACCCATCCCCCAGCATGCGCTGGAACTGCGCCTGATCCTCGGGCGTGGTGATCATCGCAATCTCGCGGATATTCGCCAGCATCAGCACCGACAGCGGGTAGTAGATCATCGGCTTGTCGTAGATCGGCAGGAGTTGTTTGGAGACCCCCAAGGTGATCGGATAAAGCCGTGTGCCCGAGCCGCCCGCCAGAATGATGCCTTTGCGCTGTGTCATCAGAAACTCCTTGTTAGGCTCTGTTCAGATCCGCCAGTACCGAGGCCAGCCCTGTGCGCCAATCCGGGCGCTCGATGCCGAAGGTGGCAGCCGTTGTGCTGCAGTCGAGGCGTGAATTCAGGGGGCGCGCAGCCGGGGTGGGATAGTCAGAGGTCGAAATGTCGGTCACATCCACCGCCAGAGCAGCTTGGGCGAAGATTTCGCGTGCGAAATCGGCCCAGCTCACATCCGGGGCTCCGCTGAAATGATAGGTTCCGGTTTTGGTCGCGTCTTCTTTCAGCGCCTGTGCCATGGTCATGCAGGCGGCGGCGATATCGCGCGCCGGCGTCGGCCCCCCGATCTGGTCACCCACGATGCTCAGGCTGTCACGCTCTGCGCCGAGGCGCAGCATGGTCTTGGCAAAGTTGTTGCCATGGGCGGAAAACACCCAAGAGGTGCGCAGGATCGCATGTCTGCCCCCGGCCCCGGTCACTCCGCGCTCACCGCCAAGCTTGCTTTGCCCATAAACGCCCAGAGGACCTGTCTTATCCTCTGGCCGCCACGGCGTCGTGCCGCCGCCCGCAAAGACGTAATCGGTGGAAATATGCACAAAGGGCAGGTCGCGCGCAGCAGCGGCAGCCGCCATCGCCGTGGGCGCCATGGCGTTCACGATCATCGCGGTGTCACGGTCGTCCTCGGCCTTGTCGACAGCGGTGTAGGCGGCGGCGTTGATCACCGCATCTGCGTCGGTTTCGGCAATGATCGCTTCGCAAGTCCCGGGATCGGTCAGATCCGCCTGATCACGGCCCAGACAGGTGACCCCGTCAAAGCGCGCCAGTTCCGTGGCCACCTGCCCGGTCTTGCCAAAGACGAGAACCCTCATGTTTTCATACCCAACCGATCACCAACACCTGCGCGATCCTGCAAGGCGCGCCACCAGTCCTCATTGTCGAGATACCATTGCACGGTTTTCTCCAGGCCTTCTTCGAGAGTCACCGAAGGCCGCCAGCCCAGTTCCGTGGCAATGCGCGTGGGATCAATCGCATAGCGCAGATCATGGCCTGGACGGTCGGTCACAAAACGGATCTGGTCTTCATAGGGACTGTTTTTTGGACGCTTCTCTTCGAGAATACGGCAAATCATTCGCACGATATCGATGTTTTTCGCCTCGTTCTCGCCGCCGATATTATAGCTGCGCCCCAAAGTGCCTTTTTCCAGCACGGTGAGCAGGGCATCGGCGTGGTCCTCGACATAAAGCCAGTCGCGCACGTTCTCGCCCGCGCCATAGACCGGGATGTCCTTACCCGCCAGCGCGTTCAGGATCACCACGGGGATCAGTTTTTCGGGGAAATGGTAGGGCCCGTAGTTGTTGGAGCAATTCGTCATCACCACCGGCAACCCATAGGTCTCGTGCCAGGCGCGCACCAGATGATCGCTGGCCGCCTTGGAGGCGGAATAGGGCGAGCGCGGGTCGTAAGGCGTGGACTCAGTAAACTGCCCGGTTTCGCCGAGCGAGCCGAACACTTCATCGGTGGAGATATGATGGAAACGGAACCCCTCCGGTTTGCCCTGCGCGGTCCAGAAACTGCGCGCCGCTTCCAGCAGCTGATAGGTGCCGGTGATGTTGGTTTCGATGAAATCGCCCGGCCCGTCGATGGACCGGTCCACATGAGATTCCGCGGCCAGATGCATCACCGCATCGGGTTTATGGGCGGCAAATATCCGGTCCAAGGCGGCACGGTCGCGGATATCGGCTTGTTCAAAGGCATAAGACGGGTTGTCCGCGACAGAAGCCACATTTTCCAGACAGGCGGCATAGGTCAGCGCATCGAGATTGACGACCTCATGCCCGCGCGCGATGGCCTGGCGCACCACGGCAGATCCGATGAAACCCGCCCCGCCGGTGACAAGTAATTTCATGGGATTATCCTTCATAGACAAAGGGGCTGTCGAAATTGGCCAACCCTTTGGCGGCGGCGTCTTTTTCAGACAAAATAGGCTCTAAACCGCCCAAACCCCAGTCGATACCAATTTCCGGGCAATCAAAATGCACGGCCCCGTCACAGTCGGGCGCATAGTAATCGGAGCATTTATAGATGATCTCTGTCTCGGGCACCCGGGTCGCGAACCCGTGCAGGAACCCGGTGGGCACCAAAATCTGCTTGCCGTTTTCAAAGCTCAACTCTGCGCCGATCCATTGACCATAGGTGGGGGAGCCGCGCCGGATGTCGACGACCACATCAAAGAAGGCGCCGCGCCCGCAGCGCACCAGCTTGGCCTGCGCATGAGGCGGCGATTGGAAATGCAGGCCGCGCACAGTGCCGACCTGCATCGACAGGGAGTGGTTGTCCTGCACCCAGTCATACTCAAAGCCCTGCTCTGCCATCGCGCGGCGGCTCCAGCTTTCGCTGAAAAAGCCACGGGCATCGCCAAAGCGTTTGGGCTCAAGAAGGAAAACCCCCTCCAAGGCTGTTTTTTCAATCTGCACCCGCTTCCCTCCGATCGGTCCCCTGATTGCAATACACGGGCTTTTGCGAGATTAAAATCGCCTCACGCGGTCGTTTTGCCGCTGATCAGGCCCATGCTCTCGAGTTTGAGCAGTACCTGATGGGCGCAGTTGTCGACCTCGACGTTTTCGGTCTCCACGCTCAACTCGGGGTTCTGGGGTACGTCGTAGGGATCCGAGATGCCGGTGAACTCCTTGATTTTGCCCTCGCGCGCCAGCTTGTAGAGCCCCTTGCGGTCACGGCGCTCACATTCCTCGATGCTCGTGGCCACATGCACCTCGACAAAGGCCCCGAAGTTTTCGACGTCCTCGCGCACGGCCCGTCGGGTGGTAGCGTAAGGGGCAATCGGTGCGCAGATGGCAATACCGCCGTTCTTGGTGATCTCGCTGGCCACATAGCCGATGCGGCGGATGTTCAGATCGCGGTGTTCCTTGGAGAACCCAAGTTCGGAGCTGAGGTTTTTCCGCACGATATCGCCATCCAGCAGCGTCACCGGACGCCCGCCCATTTCCATCAGTTTGACCATCAGCGCATTGGCAATGGTGGATTTGCCGGACCCGGAAAACCCGGTGAAAAACACGGTGAACCCCTGTTGGTTGCGCGGCGGGCGGGTACGGCGCAACTCACTCACGACCTCCGGGAAAGAGAACCATTCGGGGATCTCCAGACCCTCCTGCAAACGGCGGCGCAATTCGGTACCCGAGATGTTGAGGATGGTGACGCTGTCTTTATCCTTGATCTCGTCCATGGGTTCATATTGCGCGCGTTCCTGCACCCAGACCATATGTTTGAAGTCCACCATTTCGATGCCCATCTCGTCCTGATGCGCGCGGAACATTTCCTGTGCGTCGTAAGGGCCGTAGAAATCCTCGCCGGCAGAATTCTTGCCCGGGCCTGCGTGATCCCGACCCACGATGAAATGCGTGCAGCCGTGGTTCTTGCGAATGAGCCCATGCCAAACCGCCTCGCGGGGGCCGGCCATGCGCATCGCCAGGTTCAGCAGCGACATTGATGTGGTGGCGGCGGGGTATTTGTCCAGCACCGCCTCATAGCAGCGCACGCGGGTGAAATGATCCACATCGCCCGGCTTGGTCATGCCGACAACGGGGTGGATCAGCAGGTTGGCCTGGGCTTCGCGGGCGGCCCGGAAGGTCAGCTCCTGATGCGCCCGGTGCAGCGGGTTGCGGGTCTGAAAGGCCACAACCCGGCGCCAGCCAACTTTGCGGAAAAAGGCGCGCAGCTCGTTGGGCGTATCGCGGCGGGCGCGGAAATCGTAATGCACGGGCTGCTGGATGCCGGTGATGGGGCCGCCCAGATAGATTTTGCCCGCCTGATTATGCAGGTAGTTGACCGCCGGGTGGGCATCGTCATCCGCCCCGAATACTTTTTCGGCTTCACGCGCCTTGTTGGGCTCCCAACGGTCGGTCACGGTCATGGTGGCAAGGATCACGCCTTCCTGGTCGCGCAGGGCAATGTCCTGGCCGATCTCAAGGGTTCCGGCAAACGCCTCATCCACGTCCAGTGTGATTGGCATTGGCCAGAGTGTGCCATCCTCAAGCCGCATGGTCTCGACAACGGAGGTATAATCGGCCTCTGACAGGAACCCTTTCAGCGGGTTGAAGCCACCGTTCATCAGCAGCTCAAGGTCGCAGATTTGGCGCGGGCTCAAATCCCAGCTGATCAGGTCGCCCGCTTCCGCTTTGAGTTTCTGGGCGGACTCGTAGGAAACATAAAGCTCGGGGACCGGGGTAAGATTGGGGACAGGCATGGAAAACTCACTCAAATTAGGTCATGGCATTCCCCCCAAAATGCCGCTTCATGCCCTTTAACGTGTCCCGCGCATAACCTTCAAGACGCGGTAAAGAGTTTTACCGGGAGATGCGGTTTTTGAGACGCCGCAACAAGCCGAGAAACGGCAGACTGTCCTTCCATGACGGGGATGCGATGTCTGATCTGGAGGCGCGCTGCACCACATATTGCCGGGGGGTGATAACGGTCAGCCGCTCCGGATGGTCGCGCCTGAACCAGCTATAGGCGCCATCAACATGCATCGGGCCTCCGTCGGGATGGCCTGCCGGTCTGGACATCATGCGTTCGAAATAATCGATCAGCGGTGTCAGGGCCTGCTGGTGAATGAGCATTGCATGGGTGGTCTCAATGCCAACATCGCTGGGCAGTTCACGCCAGTGCCCGGTGCGCGCAAGATCAGGCCCCGGCATGCGCGCGGCGTCAATGCGGTGCCCCAGATAGGCCAGCGACCACTCGGTGGTGACCAACTCATTCATCACCGAGGCCACCTGCGTCAGGCAGTCGGGGGTGATGGCGGCGTCATCCTCCAGGATCAGGATTATCTGGTGCCCGGCGTCGCGGGCCTGTCGCAACACCCCCAGATGGCTGAGAAAACATCCCCTGGCCCCGATGGAGGGGAAAGTCCCGGCGGCATCGGGTTTGACGGCTGCAAAGAACGTCACAAGAGGGCTTTGGGCATCAAGACCGATCCGACTGAGTTCAGACAGCATTTCGCGACGGCGGTCGGGACGGCTTTCAAGGTTTATGACGTAAAGCTTGTCGACCTTGGGCAATACGCTCTCTTCAATCGGGTTCGTCATTGTCAAATTCTCGCTTCCCGGGAAGGCCCCTGATGGGTGTGGGTGGGATCACCCGATCATCCGGGGAGTGCGTGGACATTCTTACCCGTGCGCTCTAAGAGGAAAAAGCCTGTAAACCTCAAATAGTGGTCGAATTTTTGTATAGCGCTCAGTTAATTATAACGTTTGCGGCCCAAAATGGCTGTCTCAAAGGGCGGGAATCCGGTTGAGACTATGACATTAGATTCGAACCTGAGTGACAAACGCCCTGATTTTCGCCGTAAAATCCTGAACTCAGCCAAGCTTTCCAGCCTTAAATTCATGTCCGACATCGGCTTGCGGCTTGTGTCGACAGTTGTGCTCACCCGCCTGCTGACCCCCGAGATTTACGGGGTTTTTGCCATCGTCCTGGTCTATCTCTATCTGCTGGAGATGTTTTCGGATCTGGGGATCCGGTCTTTGGTTCTGACCAAGGAGGGGGAGGTCGAGGATGATTTCCTGCGGACCTGCTGGACCGTCACCATCCTGCGGGGGCTGCTTATCGCGCTGATATCCGTGGCCATTGCCGCGACCATTGGCCTGATGCAGGCGCAGGGGATCTTTGCCAGCGATAACCCCTATTCCGCAGAGGTTTTGCCCTGGGCCATCGTGGCGCTGGGTGCCACGGCATCCCTTGTCGGGTTCCAGTCCCCCATGGCTTTCGTCAGTGAACGCAAAATGGATTTCGGGCGGGTGACATGGGTGGCGATCGTGACCAATGTCATCGGTCTTGTCGCAACCGTGGCCCTGGCATTCTACCTGCGCTCGATCTGGGCGCTGGTGCTGGGAAATGTTGTCAAATCCTGCACCCAGGTTGCGCTCAGCTTCCTGGTGTTCCGGGGCCCGCCCATGCGCCTGCACATGAGCCGCGAATACCTTGGCATCGTGATCGGGCGTGGCAAATGGATCATTGGGCATTCGATCCTGACGGCTTTCTCGCAATCGGCCGACCGCCTAGTGCTGGGGTTTGTGATGACCTCCTCAACCTTCGGGTTCTACTTTATCGCCCGCCAACTGGTTGATCTTGTTTTGCGGTTCCTGATGTCCATCGACGCGCAGATGGGGTTGCAGGTGTTCACCCATCTGCATCAATCCGCCACGGCGGAGTTCCGGCGCAATTACTACCGCTACAGGCTCTTTTTTGACGCGCTTGCAGGGCTCAGCACGGGCGGGCTGATCGTCGTGGCGCCTTTGCTGGTCAGGATCGTCTTTGACGACAGGTACCAGGGTGTGGCCCCAATCGTTCAGACCCTGATCTGGGGGGTTCTTCTGGTGGGGCCGCTGCTGTTGCGCTCGGCTTTCAGTGCTGAACGCCGCTTCAAGGAGATGACCCTTTTGAGTGTTGTATCGGTCCTGACGCTCTGGATCGGGTTGGGCGTTTCGATTTTCATCTTCGATTCCGTGAACATCGCCTTGTCTGTCATTGCGCTGCATCGGCTTCCCGAAGCCATGGTCTGCACCCTGTGGGGCGGAGATCGGGATTGGGTGGTGATCTGGCGTGAATTCATCGGTTTTGGTTTTTGCGTGGTTGGCATGCTGGCAGGCTGGGCGGTGATACTGCTTTGGAATGCCCTGATATGACGGCGTCCGGTCGCATCGGTCTTTTCACCCCCGGCTGGCCCGGGCAGAACACGCCGAACGGGATTGCGACATCGGTCTACCATCTGGCCATGGGCCTGCACGAGATAGGGCAGACGCCGGTCATCATCGCAGAACATATCGACGGAGCCGTGCCAGCAGATATTCCGGTGATCCATATCCCGCAGCTTGACTGGCGGTGGCAGGACCGTCTGCGCGCAAAACTGGGGTCTCCGGACGCCGGTCACTGGTACCGGTCACGCAATATTGCCGCAGCCGTCCGTGAGGCGATCGATACATATGCGCTGAATGCCGTGATCATCGAAGAAACCAACGGGTGGGCCGGCATGGTTCAGAGCCTTGTTCCCGTGCCCGTCATCATCACGCTGCATGGTCCATGGGTGCTGCACAAAGCCTTGCAATCGGTGACCGATACCAAGGGTGATCAGCTGCGCGAGAGCCGTGAAAACCGCGCTTTTGGCCTTGCGGCAGGGCTTATTTCGCCGTCACGTAACGTGCTGGATGCAATGGAAAAAGCAGCGCCTCTGCCGGATATTCCAAAGAGTGTTCTGCCCAATACCCTGCCAGCGCAGACAGATGAGCCCCCGTCAGCGGCGCTGGAGCCGCGGGATATTCTGTTCATTGGCCGTTTTGACAATCACAAGGGCGGCGACACGGTGCTTGCCGCCTTCACGCGCCTGATCGACACACACCCGCAGGCCCGCCTGACCTTCGCCGGGGTTGATAAAGGGGTCCGCGGGAAAGACGGGTCGGTCGTTCACATCGAGGCGGCCCTGGCGGCCCTGCCAACGGCGGTGCGCGCCCGCATCACCCACAAGGGACCGGTGGACAGAGAAGAGGTCGCCGAACTGCGCGCCGGGCATGCCATTGCCCTCATTGCGTCGCGCTATGAAAACCTCAACTACACCTTGTTGGAAGCCATGGCTGTGGGACAGGCGATTGTCTGTACAGCGGTTGGTGGCCCTGCCGAGGTGCTGGAAGACGGGCAGACGGCCCTTCTGGTGCCACCCGATGACCCCGACGCGATGGCGGCCGCCCTTGGGCGGTTGATGGATGACGCGACCCTGGCCCGGCATCTGGGGGCCACGGCCCTGGCCCGGCTGGAGAGCGATTTCAACCCCGCGATCATTGCCGCGCGGACGAAAGCTTTCGTTGAAACCGTGCTGGCCCGCGGCGCGCCCTGACAAACCCGCCCGGGTCCGGGTGCGCCATTTTGAGGCCTTGGAAATGCCCGATACGCAGGCTAGAAGACACTGTATTTAAAATAGTGAGAGCCCGTTATGACAGACCCAATTTTGCCAATTGATCCCGGGACCCTGACGCTTGATACGGCCGCTGCAAAAACGGTGGGGAAAGGCTACGCTGAAAAATACCAAAGCGGTCAGCCCTATCATCACATCTGCATCGACAACTTCCTGCCGATGGAAGTGATCGAGGGAGTCAGGTCTGACCTGGCCGGTCTGCCTGCTTCCGAGCGCAGCTTTGACGCGGATCAGGAACGGTTCAAGTCGCAATACAGCCCTGACCGTCTGCCGGATTACAGCCGCCATCTCTTTCAGGCTTTCAATTCACGCGCCTTCATTTTCTTTCTTGAAGAGATGACCGGGATCAAGGGGCTGATCCCTGACCCCTATTTCATCGGTGCGGGCATTCACAAGACGCTGACAGGGGGCCATCTGGACATCCACGCGGATTTCAACGTGCACCCGCATATGCGCGTGGAGCGCCGGCTCAACGTGCTGATCTACCTCAATCCGGAATGGAAAGCGGAATACGGCGGCTCCTTTGAAATCTGGGACAAGGAGATGACCCAGAAAATGGCCAGCTTTGCGCCGACCCAGAACCGCATGTGCTGTTTCTCCACCGGCTCTGATACGTTCCATGGCAACCCGGAACCGGTGAACCATCCCGATGGGGAACCGCGCCAGTCGATCGCGCTTTATTACTACACCGCCACATGGGATGCCTCGCGGCGGGAACATTCAACGCTGTTCAAGCCCCGTCCGGGCAGCAGCGATACCTCCGAGGCCCGTGCGCGCCGACACGCAATGCTGCAGGAGACCCTGCCGCCCTTCCTGTTCCGACGCGTGATCAGGAGGCTGGAAAAAGTTGGCTTCTGACGCAGCAGGCGGATGCCCCCTTCTTCGGGAAGAGAACCGCCTTCCTCAGGCACAGTGACCGCGGCCGCGCGCCCGGTCATTATCCTGCACGGGATAGGGGCGCCACAGCGCCCTCTGGAGCCGGGCGAGGAGGTGTTCTGGCTGTCGCAGGCGCAGTTTCTCGCGGTGTTGGACGATATTGAGAAAATGGGTCCCGCCGCGCCGCTCATCACCTTTGATGACGGGAATGCCTCTGATCTGGCGATTGCCCTGCCGGAACTAGAACGGCGCAATCTGAAAGCCACCTTCTTCTTGCTCTCCGGCCGGTTGGGCCAGCCGGGTTCCCTGACAGAAGCCGATGTGACCACCCTTGCACAGGCCGGTCATCCGATTGGGCTTCATGGCTGTGACCATGTGGATTGGCGGGGTCTTGATGCACAGGCCCGCAAGCGCGAGTTCATCACGGCCCGGGAAAAACTGTCTGATCTTGCCGGTCAGAAGATTGAGACGGCGGCCGCCCCTTTCGGTCTCTATAACAGGCAAACCCTGCAGGATTTACGCGCCTTGGGGTTCCAGGCGCTTTACACAAGTGATCGTGGCCTGGCGGGGGAGCATTTCATCCGACCGCGCAATTGTCTGGAAGGCGGGATGACCGAGGCGCGTTTTGGCGAAGCGCTGCGGGGCCATGTCAGGCCGACGCGCCGGGCGCGGCGGTTCCTTGGCGTTGCCCGTAAACGTTTGCTGCCGATCAGGACACGGTCATGATCTCGGTCATCATCCCGGCCAACAACGAACAGGGCTACATCGGGACCTGCCTGGACCTCATTCTGCGCTCAAGAGCGCCAAAGGCGGGTCCGGTTCAGGTGGTTGTGGTGGCAAACGGGTGCAGCGATGCCACCGTTGCCGAAGCGACGGCCCTGACCCCGGCCTATGCGGAGAAAGGCTGGCAACTTGATGTGCTGGACCTTGAGCAAGGCGGCAAGATCAATGCGCTGAACGCAGGTGACAGGGCGGCCCGCTATGACAAACGGGTCTATATTGATGCCGACATTCATGTCACCGAAGACCTGATTGCCCAACTGGCCCAGGCGTTGGACCGATCCGGGGCAGCCTATGCGGGCGGGCGTCCGCAGATCCGGCCTGCGAGATCCTTCATCTCGGAGCGATATGCGCGGTTCTGGGAAAAGCTGCCCTTCATGGCAAGCGGTGTGCCGGGCTGCGGGGTCTATGCGCTTAATGCAGCAGCACGTGCCCGGTGGGGGGATTTCCCCGACATCACGGCCGATGATACCTTTGTGCGGTTCCATTTTGCCGCGGATGAGATGTATGGGGTACCTGCCACATATTCCTGGCCGATTACCGAAGGGTTTGCCAATCTTGTCAGAGTGCGGCGCCGTCAGGATCAGGGGCTGGAGCAGATGCGCCAGCAACTTCCGGAACTTGCCAGCCGAATGGAGCGCACCGCACCGGACGGGCGGGAAAAACTGCGGCTCTTTTGTCGGGACCCGCTGGGGTTTGTGATCTATTCCGCCGTTGCCGTGACGGTGCGCCTGCCGATCTTTCGCAATCGCAGCACATGGGACCGCGGGCGTTAGTCTTTGGCCTGTTCGGGAACCGGGCGCAGGCTGTCCCCTGCCGTGCCTTCAAACAGCGCCTTGAGCCAGATGGCTTCCTGATCGATGTCAAATTCGGCGCAGACCTTGGCGCGCCCGGCCTCTCCCATCTGCTGCCGCGCCCCAGGGTCGGCGGCCAGATCGATCATCACCTCTGCCAGCGCCGCAGCATTGCCCGGGGCCACCATCCGGCCCGAGATACCATCCTCCACCAGTTCAGCGACCCCACCGACACGGGTGGCAATCACCGGACGGCGCGAAACCATGGCTTCCATCAGCGCCACGGGCACGCCTTCGGCAAAGGACGGCAGCACCAGAACATCCGCCTGTCCAAGGGCTTCGGCAACCTCGCTTTGGGATTTATAGCCCAACACGTCGATGCCCCCGATGCGCCCGGCATTTGCCTCGACCCATTCCCGGTCCTGACCATCGCCAATGACCGTCAGGGTGATATCAGGCTGCGTGGCCCGGGCCGCTTCAAAAGCCTCAAAAAGCACCCTTAAACCCTTAACAGGGTCTAATCTGCCCACAAACAGCAGCCGCATGCCGGAACTTGCCGGGGCAGCGCTGTCGGCATAACGCGCCGGCGTCACCCCGCAATGCACGATCCGCAGTTTGTGCCAGTCACCCGGGTCGGAAAACAGCATCACCTGACTGCGGGCGAAATGGCTGATGCATACAACAAGGGCTGCACGGGCAACCTTCTCGCGCATATGCCAGCTTTCGGGGGCAAAAAGCTCGGTGGGGCCATGCAGGGTGAAACTATAGGGGATATCGGCCAGTCCCGAAGCCAGCATCGAAACCGTGGCACTGGAATCCGCAAAATGGTTGTGCAGATGCGATATCCGGTTCTGTTGCAGGTAGCGCGCCAGCACCCCTGCTTCCAGAAAGTAAAAGAGCTGCCAGATCATGCCTTTCGCACCCGGCCGGTTGGTGCGCAGCGCCAGTCTGAGAGTTTTCAGCCAGCGCCCCGGCGCGTGCAGGAACAATGCTGCATGGGCGCCCAGAAGGTGCAGCGGGTTCTTTGCAGCAGCCAGCACATAGAAGGTTTCGTCGCGTGCGGCTTCCTCTTCGGGACCGATCAGTTCGATGGCATCGGGTTTGCGAATGGACGTAATGGCAATCTCTGATCCCAGCGCACGCAGGGCGGCAATCTCGCGCTGAATGAACGTATGCGAGGCCAGCGGGTAGACACCGGTCAGATAGGCGAGGCGGAAGGGGGAAGGATCCTGGGTCATATCAGGGGTTTGGTGTCACGCTTGCCACACTCTGGTCAATCGCTAAAACCGGGTCAAAGAGAGCCTCAGTTCCCCCGATAAAGCGCCAGGCGATCAATCCGTGCTTCGATCATGGCCAGCATTGCCTTGTACTGCGGGCTGTCGACGTCTCCGAACCGTGCCTTGAATTCTGCCTCGGGCATGATCTGGGGAATGCCGTCAAAGGGCACGATGACATCTTGCTCAGCACTCATCCGCTCCAGCAGGGAGGGCCAGGCATCAATCGGGGCTGCCATCAGCACATTAGACATCCGGATGCCGGAGAGGTTGGCCGCCAGATCGGTAAAGTCGAACCCCCCTGCCCCTGAAATGATGTCATGCAATTCCTTGAACTCCCCGATGGAGACCGCAACGCCGGTGTTGCTGGCGGCTTGCAGTGCGGCTGAGGTGATGAAATGGCGGCGGCTGTCGATCCGGCCGTTGAAGGTGACATCATTGCAGTGCGTCGACCATTCTCCGGGCGCTGTCGCCGTATCGAAGGCAAGCCGTCCCACGATCATCGCGAAATCCTTTGCGCCACAGGCTTTCGCCAGCCCGAACACGGCGGCCGTATAGGCGTTTGGCAATGTCTCCGGGGTGCTGTTTTCAAGGGCCGCCTGCAGGGCGAACCGCAGATAGGGCAGCAGGCTGCCAGTCTCGCTCAAGGTGCCTTGTTCAATCGCCTCGCGAATACGCTGGTGATAGGCTTCGATGACGTCGGGTGCGGGCATTTCCCGGCCCCGCAGGGTTCCAAACGCACCCCGCATCACCCCATTCTTGCCCACATCGTCCAGATCGATACGGAACGCCAGAACGTCGCCTGTGATTTTCATTGCCGTGGCGGCCTCCAGGACCTTATCCCCGAACCGATGGCCAATGCCGATGTTCGCCCCGGTCCGGGCCACCGCGATGGCCAGGGCGGGGGGCAGATCGGTTGCGCCAACGGTAATGCGGGACAAGGAAAACTGCTGCTCGAATTCTGGCACACGTCCCGAAATATTGAGCCACTTCTGCCCACGCCACCAGGGCACCGGCATGGAAATCTCGCCCAGTACCTCGGAGGCGTCGATTGTTACACGCCCCCGAAAACCGTCGATGAAACGCGACCCAAGCCGAATGGCACTGTTCAACTGCGCGGCATCGGCACGTAAAACGGTATTGCTTTCCTGCCCTTCCCCTGCAGCGGCGCGAATGTCGCGCACAAGTTGCCGGGTGGCGACAACATCCTGTGGTGAGGGCGGCGCAGAGGCCTCAAGGATCGGCGTGTCCTGTAAAAAGAGAGGCCCCACCGCAAGGGCCAGCGCCAGCATGCCAACAACCAGCAGCATCAGGATTGTGCGCAGCAACCACCACATCAGGATCGGCTCGGAGCGGGCGCTGACCGGGCTCGGGCATATGGATCGGTGTCTTCGCGCGCGTGCCAGCACGGCGCATGCAGGCATTCTCTGGGGCTCTGTGTCACTGACAGGTTTCCAAACATATTGACCACGACATCCGGCAGACTTTCACATATCGCACACCGGGCTCAGGCATTGTTTTATTGCCCGCAGTCATATCGATGGCAAGGCCCGGAGAACAGCCTATGCCGGATGTTAATCTTCGCCCAGGAAAACCGTTGAAAAACGCAGAGGGCCTGGGCCAAAAGCCGAAATTGCACAATTTCCTGATCTGGATTACTCAACGAGAACCCTTGGGGAAACCTGACCGGAGAGCGGCCCCGAAAAGAAGAACTGGAGCGGTAGGGATGATCAAACTGACAGGGCTCACGCTCTCTTCTCTGTGTCGGCAGGCGGGCCGCGCTCAAAGGGGCGCTTTTTCATGACGCTGGCCAGATTTTGCCTTGCCGCCGTTTTCGGATCGACCCTGCTGAATTATTTCGTCAGCCTGACCGATGCGCAATGGGACTGGGACATTAACCACATGATGTACTTTGGCCAGAGGCTGCTGGCCGGGGAGCTGCACTGGACAGTTGAGTTCGATGATAAACTGCCGGTCAATCAGTTCCTTTTTGCCATCCCTGCGGCCCTGGACAGCTTCCGGGCCTGGCAAGGCCTGTCGCTGATCGCCATGGCTGGCGGTGCCTGGGCCGTTTGGTGGATCATCCGGGAATTGCTGCGGCACCTGCCGCAACTGCCCGGTCAGATCGTTGGGCTTTGCGCCCAGATCGGTGCGGTTGCAACGCTTGCTGGCTTTGCGTTTTCCCCCGGGGGGATCACACATATCAATCCGCTTGCCGCCTCTGCAGGGATCGGGGCGATCGCGCTTCTGATGGCTGCGTTTCGCGCCGAACAAGGCGGAGAGAGACCCCGCATCTGGCTGTTCGTGCTGTCGGCTGTCTGTGCCAGCATCGCAATCGGTATCCGGCCGTATTTCCTGCTGGCTCTGTGCACTTCTGCGTTCTGGGTGACCCTGCGCTGCCGCCCCTCTTCACAAGGCAGGGTGGCGGCTGTCATCTCTGCTGCTGCGTGGGTTGCAACAGTGGGCCTGATGGGGGTTCTGACCAACGTCCTGCCTTATGTTCTTATCGGGAAAATGCAGGTTTTCTGGGATGGGCTGTCGGTGCTGCGTCAGGAACTCATCCCGCAATCCGTGCTGAGCGTGGTCAGAGAGCAGCATAGCCAGTTCACCGATATCATGTTGCCGGTCTTCCCGATGATCACCCTGGCCTCCGTTTCCGTATCGGCCCTTGCCCTTTTTGCGCTGTTCACAGGGCGCGGGCGCGCAGATGCTCTGAAAGAAGAGGGCGTTGCCGGGCTGTGGCGCGATGTGGTGGTCGTTGCCGTGCTGCTGCCGGTGCTTATCGAAATCATGATCCTTTCCAAGCACTTCTGGCCCCATTACATGCAGATGTTTGTGCCCTTTCTTGCGGTGGGGGCAGGTGTTTTTGCCGCCCAGCTCTGGCGGGGACCGCTGCAGGCGCCGCATAATGCAGGGGTGCTGAAAATAGCCATCGTGCTCTTGGTGCTTGTCCCTTTATGGCGGGTCACCCTGGATCAGGCAAAATGGATTGCCCGCGGGGAAAATTACAGCGCGGAACGCGACAGCCTCTCGCAACAGATCGCGGGCTTTCTGGAGACACAGCCCGAAGGCGCCCGCGATTTTCTGGTGCCGCGTCTGATGTATGAGCATTGGCGCCTGGGAGAGCCGCGGCACGGATTTGTGCATGCGGCCAATACTGATTTTATCACGCCGAAAAACTGGTGGGCGGATATTGCCTCTCCGGAGAGTTTTGAACTGCCCCGGAACCTTCAGGAATATTGTTCCATGATCGACAGGAAGGGCCCCAGTGTCTTGGTCAGCAGTGAAGCGGGCGGCATCCGGGACTGTCTTCGAAGCAGCGCGGTCTATACTTTATCTGACTTTCGCAGTCCGGCATCGGAGGATGTCGTCATGTTTTTGCGAAGAGCCGGTCAATAAAAGAAAGCAGCAGGCCAGATGCCTGCTGCTTTCCGTAGTTCGCGATCCTGATCCGAAACCATGGCCCCGGTGCAGGGCCTGATCTCAGCAGGCTTTGTTACACATCCTCAAGCACGGTGTCCTCTTCGGCATCCGGCAGGCGGGCTTCTTCGGAAAGAACCGGCTGCCCGTCGGTCAGTGTGGCCCAGAGTTTTGCCGCGTCAAATGTTGGATCGTCACTGCCTCCCAGATCCTGAACCCCGTTGAAGGGAACATTCCCGTAGGCCCAGTGCCCGTCCTGTCCGACGGCGACATTGTCGTCGAGGAAGAC
>NZ_JBNBLH010000013.1:0-106107 GCF_049830555.1 Roseobacter sp. EG26 | reverse complement strand
AATTGTGATCCATAGATCGTAGCAACACGGGAACCAGGTTCGGTTCGCAATTCGCCGATTAGCGATAAAATTGGATTCTGAATGAATTCATTGGCGTTAAGTCTATTCCAATCTCTGACTAGTTTTAAGGTCTTGCCGGCCCAAACCGGTCACTCGACCTTGGTCGTGTATGAAGTAACCGCGCCCGCTTAGCCGCCATTCGTCGCGTTCGCGAAATCTGCTACCAGACCAAATAACGGATCGATGGACTTGGCCGTCGATCTCTTTAGATAGTAGCGCTCACGGCCAAGCGGAAGCAAAACTGTCAGGATCGCAATATTCCGTACCTACTTTACACTAAGGCAAGGGAATGTTCATGTCTGTACCGTCCATTGAGGATGTTGAAAGCATATTGATGGATTTTGCGCAAAAATGCGACTTTGCGCTTGTGTAATCTAGCTGAACGTATCGTTGAGGTCCTTTGCAAGAATTTGAATACTCAAGCGGGTCAAGATCGATCCATTTCGCCAAACGCGACCTTGACGACCTATGTGACCGATTGCTTCGTGGTGCTCCGTTTAGTGGGGAAGATGCGCTGCATCAGTTGATGTCTGATGGGATGAGTAAACGTGACTTGTACCTTCGTGTCTTGCCACAAGCAGCACGGCAATTCGGAACTCTTTGGGACAAGAACGAAGTGTCATATTTATCTGTTCAACTTGCAATGCTCAGAATTGAAGGGTTTTTGGAAGAAACCCAGTCACCCGAACCTCTAAGAATAACTCGGAAAGCCAAGCAGGCAATCTTGGCGAGTATTCCAGGTGATAGTCACACGATTGGTGCGAAAATTGCGGCGGATGCTTTGCGCTCAAAGGGGTGGGATGTCGATCTGAAAACAAACGTAAACTATTCCAAATTGATGGTTGAAATCGATCAGTCGCCAGCATCAATTCTTGCCTTGTCGGTAGGTTCGATCAGTTCAACGAATACGATGCAAAGGATACTAAAGGCAGTTCGCCTCATCAGGCCAGAAGTCAAACTCCTCATCGGTGGGCCATTGGTGCAAGTTGATCAGAATCTGTTCGACGACCTCGAAATCGACGGATTGTTTAGCAGCTTTGAAGACGCCGAGGATACTTTTAACGACCTAACCAAGACAGATGACGGGTTCAAACCATCGGACGACTGATGCGAAGCTTTGAGCGATGGGTGTTCAAACCTTTGGCTGAATCCAAATCTTGGGGATAGCGCAGCGCGGTCCTTGGCCTCTCACCGCCAGATATCAAAGTCGGCCCATTGCTGCCCTTCATCGGGCCTACCGACGCTGTAGCGCAGCTTCTCCAAAGCGGACTCTGGCAGATGCGCGCAGCATTTTGGTAGCCCAATGACCGAAACGCAGGCCAAAGCCGTTAGTTTCGGCTCAGCAACAAGAGTTCCAACCGCTTCAACTCGCGAATGACACGGTCGGCTTGCATTTGCGGCATAAGGCTCATTTTCAAGCTGGTCGCAACAATCATAAGGACAGCGCCAGTAATGCCCCATTTGACCGCGCCCAAGACCTCGGTCGCGCCGTAGAATTGCGTTGCGCAGTAAACTCCACACAGGAACATTGCGCCTTGAACCACCAAAATCACCCAAGTGACCCAACCGAGCTTACCGCTGAACTGGCTTAGACCAAGTGCGAAATAGCCCAGTTCCTTTGTTTCAGCCAAAGCGGCTTTATCTTGGTCTTCAAGAGCCTCATGAATCAATTCATCCAGTTTGGTCATTCTTGTCTCCTTTCAATAATACCCGAAGCTTGTCACGCGCATGCATCAAGCGGGTCTTTATCGTGCCAACGGGCACATCGAGTGCCGTCGCCACTTCAGCAACGGTCATTTCGTCAAGATAGAACAGCGCCAAAGTCGCCTGGTGCGTTGGCGGCAATCTAGCGATCGCATCACGCACATTTTGTGCATCCGCTGTTTGCTCACCCAAAGGGGCAGTCGTGAATTCGCCCTCTTCGGCCCAGCCCGCTGCTATTTCCCGATCTCGTTGACGGGTTTTGATTGCCGCGGCAACTTTGCGGGTGACAATCTGCATTGCAAAAGCCCGAAATGCTGCAACTTCGCGGAGCCGAGCTAATCCGCGCAAGATATCGACCCAAGCCGTTTGGGTCACATCACGCGCACCCTCCGCATCGCCAAGCAATCGGTTCGCATGCCTCAAGAGATGTGGTTGCACCAAGCGCACCAACTGATCCATCGCAGCGGTGTCCCCCATACGCGCTGACGCTACCAAATAGGCCTCAAGTGCACGGGCCTTTTGGGCCGAGGATGCTTTTGACTGTTCCATGTAGATAAGGTGCGCTGTATCGGGAAGATGGTTCAATCAGTCGCAAAAAAATCGTTCGACAACGCACGCTTCCTGAAGACTGCTGCTTGTGAAACGCAGTTTGGCACCAGTTGCGTTTTGCCCACTCCCGCTGTTAGCAGTAACGCGACTAACAGGCCGACCGATCTAGGTTAGATCGACACAGCCGACCCAAATGTATGTACCGGCTGCTGTTCGCAAGTGATTTCTGGCATGTTCTCGGAAGTCGCTCATATGTATCCGGCCTACTGATCGACACGCGGGTCGTGGCCTTGTTGGGGTTACGCACGCGCCGTGGTCTAATTAGCGGCAAGGTCTAAGATAACCGTTTGGGCCGTCAGACTCTGGGTGCGTAATTGTTCCGTTCCATGCTTTCTTTCAGTCGCGAACTCCTTTGGGTCGATCCAGCTCACACGCCGATAGCGACCTCGTCTCTGGGCGCGTCAAACGCCGTTTTGTATCTCAGTATGCTCCACGCCATGCGCGCCAGCTTATTGGCCAGGGCGACAGCAAGCTTGTTGCGGTTCATCCGTTCTGCGGCTCGCGTTAGCCATTCTCCAAAGCTGAAGTCCGGCCATCGATTGGTTCGCATCAAAATTACCTTGGCGGCCTGAACGAACAGCATTCGCAAGTATCGGCTGCCGCGTTTGGAGATGCGCCCAAGAACCGTTCGTCCACCTGTGCTGTATTGACGTGGTACAAGCCCAACCCATGCGGCAAAGTCACGGCCTCGACCAAAGGCCTCTCCCGTGCCAATGGCAGCAACCATCGCAGTCGAGATCATCGGACCGATACCGGGCACCGTCATTACGTTGACGCAGTTTTCTTCGGTGTGACTGATGTGTTCAATCTCCTTCGAGACCGTATCGATCCGATCATCCAGCCACAGCCAATCGCCATAGAGACCGATCAGGATCGTTCGCATGCGAGGTGATATCTCGTCCTTTCGCTCTTCTAGGATCGTCTCGAACGAGTTCTTCAGAGTCCGAAGACCTTTGCGCACTGTAATGCCCTGTTCGATCAGGAATGCGCGGATCTGATTGATTGTCGCCGTCCGGCGCGACACCAGCCGTGACCGAACACGATGGAGCGCCTGTAGGTCCAACTGTTCTTGGCTCTTCTCGGGGACAATCGGAAGATTGGGGCGCAGTGCAGCTTCAGCTATCGCCTCCGCATCGTTGTAGTCATTCTTCTGGCCCTTGATGAACGGCTTTACATATATTGCGGGCATGATCCGAGGCTCGAAGCCCATCTTGCGGAGCGTCCGGCTGACAAAGTGAGCGCTCAGACACGCCTCCATGCCGACTACGCAACGGGGCAGCCTCTCAAACGTCTGAACCAGCGCCAGCCGTTTGATCTGTTTGCGCATCACCAACTGCCCATCAGGGTCAAATGCCACGATATGGAATGTGTCCTTGCCGATATCAATGCCAACCGACATCAGCTCATCAAAGTCGCTCTTCGCCATGCTACTTCTCCTATCTGCAGGTGAAATAGGCCAAGCCTAACCTGCTGGGTGAAGCAGCCGGTACATCCCATTAGCTGCCCTTCACCCAACTCTTTCGACGCTGCGGTGCGGCCTACCAAAGCCGCCGTTTGCTGCGAGCGCAAAGTCTGAAGAGGTGGGAACTCACACATCGCGGACAAGGACGAAGCCGCTCGCGCGGCAGGGGCGCTTGTGGACACCCTTGCGCGGTGATCTGACGGTAGCGATTTTGGAAATGGGCACGACTGTCTGACGATTGGATCTCTCAATCAACAGACAGGAGGGTCCCATGACGGACACCAAGACCACACCGCTGCGCGAGCGGCTTCGTCCAGGTCCTGAAAACGGACCATTGGACTAGCTTCGGACCTTAAATCCAGGCTGTCTTGATGTTCCGAGGCGGACCTCAACGCCATTGGCTCGATGCAAGCGCCCATTTGGTGCGCTTCGCGAAACCCGCGAACCACGAAAGCACTGGGCCAGCAGAAAGTATGGATCGATTGGCGTTCATTCAGAGCAAATCGTCAGACCAATGTTGAGGTCAGTCGAAGTTGGGACAGCGATTTGATCGCTTGTGATTCGATCAAGAAGGTCGAGAAAATTGTTTCCTGCGACATCCTCCAGCTCGGTCTCGGCCACGAGTTTAACATCGGTTCCTGACCAAGGATGATTGGGTACAAAACGCCAGACGCGTTCGTTGCCAGCAACCTCGATTTTCCCTTCAATTCTATGACCCGTTTTCGCCAAAACGCGAACTTTGCTGAATAAGAGATGACGGTCAAAAGGGCGATCAAAGCTGATTTCAAGGGCCTCACGTGTTCCAACGCAGGGCGAAACTGACTGCCATAGACCGACATCCGGGCGCTCCCGAAGGGCTGATGAAACAGTGAAAGTCCTTGAAAAAATGGGCAAGACAGACGCCCCATCGGAAGAGGGCCAACCGCCCTCAACAGATAGCGTGTACTGTTGCCCTGCCCGCAATGCTGGGCCGAGCTCTACGTTGGTTGCGACCTCTCGCTTGATACGGCCAGGATCAATCAAAACGGTCAGTCGTGTGCGGTCCTCATTCCAAAGCTCTTGCTTGAATTGCATAAAGGCGGCGTCATCGACATTGCCGGAGGCGTCTCGCAGCTTGATGTAGTCAAATGCAACTTGGGGTCTCATCGGCGTTGAAAAATGGATGTAGAACCGAAGGGTATTTTCTGGAATGGTTTCGCCGCTTGGGTAAGTCTCGGTTACGGAGGCAGGAACCGTGGCGACCTCATTTGCAAGACGGAACACGTGAAGCGCATGTTCATCTTGCGGAGTCCAAACGTGCACCACATAGTCTTGGCCGGTGTCAAAACCGAACGCCGGCAAAAAGGTCAACGTCCCTTCGGACTGGGAGTATCTGCCAGCCATCGGCGTTCTACCTTCACAGCAGCGGTCTGCTGAACCGACAAAGATCTGAAGTCGTTGGGAGAGATCCACATCGTCTGTCTCGATTGCGGACAAGCGCATAGAGACAGGCTCAGCCCTCGTTTGAGGCAAGGATACGCCAGTCTCGTCTGTATGCACAGGTGAACCTATCATTGCAACCACCGAGAGGATCGCCAATATCTTGGCGACCCCGTTGTTAAGACCACGCCCCATGATCAGTTCGACATCCGCTCTGCGGAGGCAGCTGGGTCGTACTGTGGGAAGTCGAACTCTGCGAGCAGATTGTGAATGCGGTTCGGGTACCATGCAGGGTTGGTGTCAAGATTAAGGCTTCCGGTGTAGGCATCGCGATTTACAGACACAAAGAAACCGCCGCCAACCAAGTCCATGTGCAGGGGCACACCTTCAAACATGACGGCTTCGCCAACAGGCCCGAAGGGCATCACCGGGCTATCATCCAACTTGAAGCCACGCTCAAAGTCTTCATGCGTAACAACTTGCACGTTCTGCAGTCCACTGATGGGAATGAGCTGCGGCGCACGGCTGTTGCTCGTGACAAACAAAGAAGGTTGGGCTTCGCCGCCAAATGGGTTCTGGTGGTTATAGGCGATCATGTCGAGTGGCTGGCCGTTGCCGTAATCCATGATTGTACGTGCTGAGATCTTGGCACCATCTTCGATATCGGACAGGGGAACCAAGACAATCGGGCTGCAGGTATAGGCGGCAACTAGTTGGGGCTCGCCATCGATCTCCTGGATTGACATCGCCCGAATTGGCGCGCGGCTCTCATATTGGTCGTGGGCGATATGGTACATCTCAACGTTCGCTACGCTTTGTGTGCCGTCAAACGGGTAGGACACGCGGCGCAAGGATGAGAGGAAATTGTCAGTGGCAACCCCTGCCACGAAGAGTTCGCCTTCGTAAAACTCCATATCCATGATCGCCAGCGTGTTCAGTGGCACTGCGGCTTTAGCGAGATCACGCGGCATCGCTGGCGTCATAGGGCTACCGGAACGCCCATTGAAAGTGATCTCACCTTCCGGGAATTCGATAAGCTCCTGCTTCTGAAACTCGAGCGCAGCGAGGTCCAGGAGGCGCAGGCTTTGGTCTTGTGAGACTGCCACAATCGCTGGCTGAGAGACGAGATTGCCGATCCGGGTTACCGAAATGTAGACGTCGTTCGAAACCGGGTGTGCGGCGATATCATTGATCTGGATTGCGCCTGTCCCCACGCCCAGAAGTTCAGCGATTTTGGCGTCGATGTTGAAGATAGAGCTTGGCATGACTTGTGCGTCCGAAGCTTCCCCCGGAACCTCAAAGGCGTAGATTGCGCCGTTGTGGTTGTCGCCTACAAACAGCGTGCCGTCATCGGCAAACTCAAGCGCGCCGGCGAATTTGATATCGAGCGACGTCTCGGCGAGCGCGCCGGTCCCGATCGTTAGAGCGGCGGCCAGTGTGATAGCAATGTCAGAACTTCGTGACATGGTTTGATCTCCATTTTTACAGTTGAGCGATGCCTGGCGACACACGCAGGATTGCATCTGTGTCGCACCGCAATTAAGATGAATCAAATGAAACGTTTTCAGTATAAGTGAATGAAATTCATCATGGATGCACCACGACTTTCAAAGATCGATCTGAATTTACTCGTCGTGCTTGATGTTTTGCTGCGCGAAAAGAGCGTCGCCCGAACCGCAGATCGGCTGAACCTCACGTCATCTGCTGTCAGTCATGCGCTGAAACGCTTGCGTGTCTTGTTTGGTAACGAATTGCTCGTGCGAGACGGTCGGCACATGGTCCCAACAGCCAGGGGTGAAAGCCTCGCTGACTCACTGCCTTCCCTTCTGACTCAGGTCGAGCATGTCCTTGAGGCCCCCGAACCATTCGATCCCGCGTATTCAAACAGAACCTTTAGACTGGCAGCACCGGATTTCATCACGTCATTGCTTCCGCATTTGCTCAAACTGATTTCAGAAGAAGCTCCGGGTGTCAGGGTGGAATTGACGGCATTCTCTCCGACGGCGGTTCTAGAAATGGGCCAAGGGCGGTTCGATGCACTGATAGCGCCGAGTTTCAAACAAAAAGACGACCTGCGCGGAACGCCGATTGGCGCTTGGCCTTGGGTCGTTTACGGGCGAAAGAACCATCCGGCATTCTCCGATTGGTCGCTCGAGACCTGGGGGAACTTTCCACATCTTCAGGTGAGTGCATCCGCTTCGTCAGGTCACAGCCCTATTGATCGGTCGGCCGTCGAAAAGGGTATCTCGCGACACGTCGGGGCCGTCATCACGAGTTTTTCCATGGCAGCCCCGGTCCTAACCCGGACCGACCTACTGCTTTCGGTCCCCTCGATCGCAATGGATGATGCTGCGCAGGTTTATGGGTTAGAGCGACGCGCAGTTCCTTTCGACCTGAAACCGCTGGAATTGACACTATTCCGAAGCGCAACCACTGGCGATCAACCTGAAATCCGATGGTTTCATGACCATGTGGCGGCTGCCGCGAAAGTTCTCGTGCCGTCGCTTTAGGAACGTCGTTCCTGTTCAACTTAGTATTCAGAAGCGGACGCTCGTCACACGCGCAGCATCAAGAAAATTGGGCTCTTCGCGGCCATCGGAGCGACCGCAGCATCCTGTTCTAGAGGTCGGATCTGGCCGATGAGGACGGCCCTTTGCTGCCGTTGAGCATACGATCAGGATGCTGCAGCCGCAGCCCGCTTTCCGGACATTCGCTGCGATTGCGAAATCGGGGAAAGCTCGAACTCACTATCTGCGGACCAAACTACTTTTCTCTGCGGTTTTTTGAATTTCTGCTTATGTTGCAGGTCTGACGGATTAGTTCTTAAATGACTTGATGAGATAGTCTGTCAGCGCTTTAGCAGAGGGTTTTGCATGGCGCCCACCCGCCAGCACGGCATGAACGGAGACAAGCCCAATCTCCCATTCTGGAAACAACCGAACGAGTTGCCCTGTCTTAAGCTCTGCTTTGCATCCCCAGTAACTGGTTGTGATGATGCCCATCCCAGCAACTGCAGCAGCGGTAGCGGCTTCATTGACTGTGACGGATACGGGACTATCGACCTTAACTGAGAGCGCCTTTCCGTTCTTTGAGAATTTCCAACCTTGAGCACCTCTTCCCGCAGGTCCCAGAATGATTTTATGACTTGCCAGATCGGACGGTGATTTCGGGCTACCTGCTTTTTCAAGATAGGCGGGCGATGCCACAATCATGCGTTGGGTTTCACCGATCTTCCGCGCAATCAGCGTTGAGTCTGCCAGCTCACCAAACCGAATGGCGACATCAATTGCCTGATCTATCAGATCTTGCATTGTATCCGTTAGAACAAAATCAATTTGCAGCTCAGGATGTGCATCTACGAATTCTGGGATTCTTGGGATGATCTCTCGGACCGCGAAGCTGGTTGCACAGCCTACTCTTAGTCGTCCCTTTAATGTTCCATCTCCTCGGGCAAGATGATTGGCTTCGTCGAGAGATGCGATGATGCCTTCCACTCTGTCCAGATAATTGACACCAACTTCAGTCAGTTTCACGGCATGCGTGCTTCTCACAAACAGAGCGGCACCCAGGTCTTTCTCAAGCTTGGAGATTATTCGGGAAACGGAGGGTTGAGAGAGACTGATCTCTTTTCCTGCCGCTGTGAAGCTTTCGGTGCGTGCCACACGGCAAAAAAGACGAAGCGCAGCAATGTTATCAGTCATTTGGAAAATGAATAACAGTTAGTCATTTCCACATTCTACCAACGAAATATCAAATGCTCAATATTGTCTACACAGGCAGCGCGCTTCCTCGGCATCCAAGGAGCGAGGCGGATTGAGAAACGTGCCGCCCATTCGATTGAACACAACACAAACCCTCGAAGTGGAATGAAAAATGACCCTCCAAGACCAACTCAACGCTTTCAAAGAACAATTCAAGACGATGGCCCCCGAAGGCGCATTTGAAGCCTTTGGCCGGTCCACCCAAGAGCTGATCGACAGCGGCCAAGCCGAACGCGCTCTCAAGGCTGGCGATGATGTTCCTGATTTCGTGCTGACGGATTCGGATCGTAACGAAGTCGCTCTGAAAGACCTGTTGACCAAAGGCCCGGTCGTTCTGATCTTCTATCGCGGTGTGTGGTGCCCCTACTGCAACATCGAACTGAAGGCCCTTGAAGCTGTCGCCGAAGACATCCGCGCCCGTGGTGCAACCCTTGTTGCAATCTCAATGCAGGGTGCCGCAGATAGCCGCAAATCCCAGAAAGACAATGAGCTGAGTTTCCCGATCCTGACGGACAAGAATGGTGAGCTGGCCGCGAAATTCGGCATCCGCTGGACGCTGCAAGACTATGTGATCCCGGTCCACGACGGCTTTGGTGTTCACTTGCCGCGCATCCATGGCGACGGTCAGTGGAACCTGCCGATGCCAGCCCGCTACGTCGTGGATACCAACGGCAGCATTGCCTATGTGGAGGTGAACCCCGATTACACCCGCCGCCCTGAGCCTGCGGACCTGTTCCCGGTTCTCGACAACCTCGCTGCCTCTGTTGCCGCTGAATAACGCTCCCCGTGCGGCCCGCATGTCGGGCCGCGCATCTCACCAATTCAAGGCTCCCCGCAAAACGCAGCAACCAGGCCGCCGCAGGACCAACAAATCGAACTCGAAAGGACGAGACCAATGAAAGGCAAACTAATTCTCCCATACATCATGACCAACATGCTGTCAGGCGTCGGCTCCGCCGTTATGTTCTGGTATTCTGGTTATGATCCCATCTGGATCGGCACATTCTTCGCCACCTTCACCATGCCATTCTTCCTGATGGTTTTGGCCGGTGCCCTTGGCCTCTCCCGTACCTCGAAAAACTTGCCCGTGATCCAGTTGATCAATCTGGCTGCTGTTGCCTTCGTGGCCTACTCGCTCTTCGGTCGCAGTGGTCCATCGACTACGGCAGAATACGCCTCCATCGGTCTGGCCCTCTACGGCGCACTGTCCATGCAGTGGTACATCCACATCTTTTCGAACTACAAGCGCACCCCAAGCAAGGCCATCGTGAAAGGTCAGGCATTGCCTGAGCTGCCGCTGCACCGCCTTGATCAGACGCCCGTGTCTTCTTCGGAATTTACCGGTGACAAGACGCTGCTGGTCTTCTTCCGCGCAAACTGGTGCCCATTCTGCATGAACCAGCTCAAGGACGTGAAGGCGCAAGCTGATCGTCTGGGTGCGAATGGCGTACAGGTGAAATTCATCTCCAACCAAGGCTTTGAAAACTCGGCGAAGCTGGCGAAAGACATGGACCTGCCTACGCATTTCGAAATCCTGCAGGACGAAGACCTCCGCGCAGCCAAAGCCCTCGGCATCGAAGATATGGGCGGCGCTCCGTCCGGTATGCCCGGCTACCCGAACGATACGGTCATGGCGACTGTCATCGCTCTGGATGAGCAAGGCAACGTGATCTTCGGCGACGAGACAGACAACTACCGCCGCCGTCCTCACCCAGACACATTCCTGGGCGTGTTCGAAACACCCAGCAACGTCACCGCGATCGCTGCCGAGTAAAGTCAGAAACAAGACAGTTGGCACCGTGGACGACGTTTCACGGTGCCAATCAAGTCGGAAAACACGATCTTGAAATACGATCAGCCTATGATTGGAGGCCCGTTGGGGCAGTCAATCAGATAGCCCCAACCACCGTTTTCCAACCTTTTGGCGACTTCGGTGGATTGACCTTCGGCCATCACAGTACCGTCCGGAGCAACAACGCTCCAATTCGCGCGTAGCAAGGCAATGTCACCGACAATCACTTCACTGAACACTTCGCTTTGGATCTGTGGGCGGACGTCCATAAAGCCTTCAAAGGCAGCCCGTGCACCTGCAATCCCCTGTCTGGGGGGCTGATCGGGTGGAAAGAATATCTGGCAATCTGGATGAAACATCGAGGTGATGCCATCCAGATCTCCCTCTTGCAGATAGGCGCTGACGCAATCCGCGATGTCACGGGGCCTATGGGCGATGTGTTGTGTCATGTCGTTACTTTCATTTGGGGGGATCAGAAGTCGAAAGAACCGGCATTCCGTTCATGATCTGGAAGCCAAGTTTCCTGAATATGAAGCCACGTGATGGAGTTGGTCATTTCAATCAGAACAGAGGTCCGGCGGGCATTGTTTGCCTCATCCGACAGGACGGCCCCGGTTTGCCATTCCGTGTATGTTGCGAGCACGAGATCTCCTCGGAAATAGCGAATATCGACATCGCGGATATGGCTCCGGAAATTTGGGTGGTGCCGTATCCGCGGCTAAACCCTTCTCGAATGATATCTGCGGTCATCACCATGCCCTCAGGGGGGATGAACTGGACGTCTTTGTGCAGCCGCGACAAGAACCGGGGCTCCAATAAGTCTCGGTCAACGGTGCCATTGAACCATTCGGTGAAGAAGACGTGGAGGGCCACGATTTCCTCGTTGACGATTTCTAGGGGGCTCATGATCTCAAGTTCCTTGCGCAGTCGGGTGTGTCAGAGGGACGGGACCGCGCCTGGTTGGGCGCAGCCGCGAGGGCTCAGGTCGGGCCGTTGTTGTCCATGTCGAGGAACATCTTCCATGCGCCGCCCTCATCGCGCTTGTAGCCAAGCACCAGGCGCCCCTCTGGCCGTTTGAGCTCGCCTGTGTCGCGCATTTTCATCGTGCCGTGGAAGCGGCCGGACACGATGGCGGTATCTCCGTAGAATTGCAGATCCTCGATGTCGTAGCCGGACGTGATTTCCGCCGCTGCGATGCGCGGATTGTATTTGTCACGGATTGCCTGCGTGCCAACGGTGACAGGCTGGCGTTCATTGATTGTCATGACGTCGGGATGGCAGGACGCCACCATCCGCTCGATGTCACCGCTGTCGAGGCCATTGTTCCATTCGTCGATGGCGGCTTGGATTTCTTCACGTTCAGTCATGGTCTTGCTCCTTGGTTTTTTGAGTGAAGAACCGGTCATCGACCACTTCTTCGCATCTTGAATTCGCGTCTTGCTGCATATGTACGTCGCTGATATCGTTAGGATAAGAGCGTATTTTCCTGACATTATGATCGGATAAGCGAACAATGGCCCGTAGCAATTTTGCCGACATTCGTGTCTTCGTGGAGGTTGCACGGCGTGGTGGGTTCCGCGCGGCTGCGGAACATCTTCAACAAGCCCCCGCATCAGTCAGTGAGGCTGTCCAGCGCTTTGAAGACCGTCTCGGTGTACGACTGCTTGAGCGTTCCTCACGCTCTGTCGCGCTGACGCCGATCGGGGAACAATTCTACGCTAAGAGCCTCCCCTCCATTATCGATCTCGAAGGTGCACTGGATGATATTCATGACCAGAAGGATGAGGTCGCCGGCACTTTGAGACTTTCGGCGCCTTACAGTGCAGGGCCCTTCTTTCTCGATGATCTGGTCGCGCGGTTTGCGACCGCATTTCCAAGTGTGGATGTCGAGGTGATCTATGATGACAGGAAAGTAGACCTTCTCACTTCCGGAGTTGACGTCGCTATCCGTTCAACCACCTTTCTGGCGCCAGACACCCATGCCGTTGCCGTGGGACCGGAACTGGCTATGACCATCGTTGCGTCAGATGACTATCTCGCGCAGCGAGGGGCACCCTCCCATCCGCGTGACATCCTGGATCACGATGCCATCTGCTATGCGTTTGGGTCGGGTGACAACCTTGCCCCTTGGGGATTTTCCGGGCTGGACGGCGCCTACACGCTGCGGCCCAAACCGCGCATGGTTGCGAACGATATGCGAACTCTTCTCGCTTATGCGAAACACGGGCTTGGGCTGGCGTATGTCTACCGGGAAATCGCTTCTCCCTATTTACGCGAGGGCGGCCTGACCGAAGTACTCAACGACCATCTGGAACAACTGCCCCGCTATTCGCTGAATTATCGCAGCAAACGTAATATGACCCGACGCCTGAGGGCGTTTGTCGACGTGGCGAAAGTACCGCGCAAGGCCCCGTAGCGCTCTTTCAAATTAAGCGGTTGCGTGACCGTCAGGGCACAGGTCTGGATCGCTTGCCAAATGATCGATCAAGGCGCGCACCCTTGTCGTCAGCCGCCGGTTTTGCGGGAAAAGTGCTGCGACAGTGTATGGCGAGACGCGGTGTTCAGCAAAAAGCTCGACCAGGTCGCCGGTTCTCAAGGCCTCGGCGACCGTGTAGGCGGGACAGCGGGCAATGGCGGTGCCCATCATCGCAAGCCGAGCCGAGGCGGCGGGGGCGTTGATCCGAAAACGTCCGTTGACGGACACGAGTTCCTCTGTGCCGTTGACCTTGAACCGCCACACGGCGGGTTCCGTCATATTGCCATCTAGAATGCATTCATGGGTGGCCAGCGCGCGGGGATGGCTGGGCACACCTGTTCGCGCCAAATAGTCGGGCGATGCACAGACAACCAAAGGCATACGACCAAGTTGCCGGACTTTGAGCGAGCTGTCCCGCATCGGGCCAATCCGAATGGCGAGGTCGAACCCTTCCTCGACAATCGACACCCGACGATCCGAGAATTGCAGATCCAGTTCAACGTTGGGGTGTTTCGCCCCAAACCTGGCCAGAGAAGGGGCAAGCCGCAGGGCTCCGAACCCCGTGGGCGCGGAGATGTGTATCGCGCCACGCAGCGACGTCTGTTCGTTTCGGACCCGCTCTTCCAGCTCATCAAATCCGTCGAGCAGCGGCGCGCATAGGGACAGATACGTCGCGCCCGCATCTGTCAAAGAAACACTGCGCGTCGTCCGGTTGAGCAACTGGACCCCAAGCGCGTTTTCCAGATCGGCCACGTATTTGCTGACCAAGCGGGCAGAACGCCCCATGCGCTGTGCCGCGACAGTGAACGAGGCGTTCTGCGCGACGAGTGCAAAGGCGCGCATACGATCAATCTTGTCCATCTTATTGCGCCCTCCCAGGGCTTAGACTTTCCCAAATTTAGGCGATTATCGCCGGAATGCACAATGCGTACCTGTCGTCTCGCGCCCGACAACAGAACAGGAGCCACAAATGTCAATCGCCGTTCGCATTCACCACTTTGCAAAATCAGGTCACGCGCACCGCGCTTTGGTTTTTGCGAAACTTGCTGGGATCCCGCATGAGGCCGTCCCTGTTGATTTGGCCGCAGGGGCGCATAAATCACCCGAATTCCTCGCGATGAACCCGAATGGACAAGTGCCCGTTCTCGAGGATGGTGAGGTTGTTGTATCGGATTCGAACGCGATCCTCGTCTATCTCGCGCGGACCTATGCGCCGGACTGGATGCCAACCGACGCGTTAGCAGAGGCCAATGTGCAGCGCTGGCTGACGCTTGCTGCGGGCGAGATTGCGTTCGGCTCCTGCGCTGCGAGGTTGATCACCGTCTTTGGCGCGCCGCTGGATCCAGACTTTGCCGCAGCGACGGCGGAAAAGGCGATGCAAAAGCTGGAGCAGGGTCTGGACGGCCGGGATTGGCTTGTTGGAGATCGTCCGACAATCGCGGATGTCGCCACCTATTCCTACACAGCCCACGCGCCCGAAGGGAATGTCTCGCTTGAGCCATATCCGAATGTGCGCGCCTGGATTGCCCGTTTCGAGGCGCTGCCCAATTTCGAAGCTATGCCAGCGACGGCTGTCGGCCTTGTGGCTGAATAAGGGAACTTTGACATGACAGCCGAAGCCCAACGTCACCCGTTGCCACCGTTCACAAAAGCGACGGCAGCCAAGAAAGTGCGCCTTGCCGAAGACGGCTGGAATGGCCGTGATCCGGCAAAAGTTGCACAGGCCTACACACCGGACAGCAAGTGGCGCAATCGCGCGGAATTCCCCGAAGGGCACGCTCAGATCCAAGAGTTCCTGGCCCGCAAATGGGCCAAAGAGCTGGACTAGCGGCTGATCAAAGAGCTGTGGGCCCACGACGGCAACCGCATCGCGGTGCGCTACGCCTACGAGTATCACGACAACAGCGGCAACTGGTTTCGGGCCTATGGCAACGAGAACTGGGAGTTTGATGATGACGGCTATATGGCCAAGCGCTTTGCCAGCATCAATGAGCATCCCATTCAGGAAACCGACCGCAAGTTCCGCTGGCTGCTAGGACGGCGCCCGGATGATCACCCGGAGCTAAGCGATTTGGGGCTTTAGCCGTTCGGCGGATGAAAGGGTCAAGACATGGTTCAGCTACATACATCCCATAAGGGTGAGCGGCGGCTTCAGGAACTTCGCAAGACGCCAAGAGAGCTCGCCGAATCCATTCCGCAGTACATCCAAGCGGACATGCCACGGCAACACGCCGAGTTCTTTGCCGGTCTGCCATATGTGCCACTGGCAACGCTTGATGGCCACGGGCGTCCGTGGGCCAGCCTGTTGGTCACAGGTTCCGAAAGTGATCCAGCGATCGGTATTCAGGTAACCGGTCACAATCAAATGGATGTGGTTGCCGAAACCAATCCGCATGATCCTTTCGCCCTTTCCTTGCAGCACGCCACAAAGGCGGACGGCGCAGGGCGGCTTTTCGCTGGGGTGGGCGTGGATTTCACCAACCGGCGCCGGAACAAGATCGCCGGGTCAATCGAGGCCGCTAGTGTCGATGACGCAGGCAGAGTCAGTTTGCGATTGGTGTCCGATCAGCACCTCGGGAACTGTCCAAAGTACATCACTGTGCGCAGCTTGGCGCACGTACCGCGCACCGCTGAACTTTTGCATGACAGTTTTGAAACCAGCACGACGGCGCTTCCGAACGAGGCCAAGGTGGTTGTCGGTCGTGCGAGCACGGTATTTCTGGCGACCAAGCACAGTGCTGATGGTACCACTTCAGGGGCCCAGACCGATATGGGCGTCAACCATCGCGGCGGCGCACCAGGTTTTACGCGCCTTTACGAAGAAACCAAGGGCGACCGCACCACGACGTATCTGGTGCTACCTGACCATTCCGGAAATCGATTTTATCAATCCTTGGGCAATATTGAGTTCGACCCACAGGTCGGGCTGGTGTTTCCTGACTTTCAAACCGGCGATATCCTTTATGTGACGGGTAAGGCTGAAAACCTGATGGATGACGCAGCCGCGGCACTGATGCCACGGGCAAGCCTTCTGACGCGCATCAAGGTAACCGGGGCCGTCTTTGTTAAAGAAGGACTCAACCTAAAACTGACGTCCAGCGAGCAACTCTCACCCTACAATCCGCCAGTGAAATACCTGCGCCAGGAAATGGAGCAGATGGGCCACGAGCTGGTTGCTGGTGAAAACGACGCGCCAATATCGGCGACGCTCATTTCGACCAACACGCTGTCTGACAGCATCAAGACTTTCAACTTTGAGCTTTCGGAACCGATCAACGCACCGCTGCCCGGTGGGTTCGGTGT
This sequence comes from Roseobacter sp. EG26, assembly GCF_049830555.1. Classification (NCBI taxonomy): domain Bacteria; kingdom Pseudomonadati; phylum Pseudomonadota; class Alphaproteobacteria; order Rhodobacterales; family Roseobacteraceae; genus Roseobacter; species Roseobacter sp. EG26. The sequence goes on along the minus strand of NZ_JBNBLH010000013.1, from coordinate 89,521 downwards.
GTTCGACTTTTCGGGGCTGTTAGATGCCGGATACAGTCACATGAACGAAGCGAACCCGCAGCTCGTCAATGAGGATTACATGCGCACTTGGACGCTTTCGAGCACGCCTGGATTTGACACAAGAGATAATGCGTTTCGTCCAACCAATAGGGTGAGCGTCACGGTGAAACGTAAGCCGGGTGGTTTGATGTCCAATGTCCTACACAACAACGCCCACAAGCTGATCGAAGAGCAGCTGCCAATTGCATTCAAAGGCACCGGGGCAGGCTTTAGTTGCTTTTCCCAAGGCAATGGCGGCGATCCACCTGAAGTCCCCCCTAGGATGCTTTGGATCGCAGGCGGCGTCGGCATCACACCGTTCATGGCGATGTGGGACGGTATCCTTGAGATGGCGCAGGCGCACACGCGACCCAATTTGACAGAGATCGAACTGTACTTTTCCGGTCGGGGTGACGACATCAAGGTTCTGGAACACTTTTCAAAACACAGCGACGCGCTCTCGGCCAATGTGAGACTTCACATCACGGTGTTTCACAGCATAGGTCTTGACCCAATGGCCGAAAGAGCTGCGCAGGATGATCTAAGAGAGGCATTCTCTGAGGATGGTTTATATCTCAAAGAGCGGCGCGTTCAGATTGACGATTTTGAGCCCATCTCAGAACTCGACACACGAGAGGTCTACTTGTGTGGACCTGAGGCTCTGATGACTTGGTGCGAAGCGGCACTTTCCGAATTAAACGTCGACGAAGGCAGACTGCATCGCGAGTCCTTCATCTTTTGACGGTAATGTCCACAACACCGCATGTGCGGCGTTTTTGATATTCAGAATTCCTGTACCGCTCTCGCTGGCGGCCCATAAGAGACATTCGGCAAGCCGCTAGTATTCTGCAATCGCAGCCCGCATTCCCGTCGTTCGCTGCAAGCACAAAGCTAGAAACTACACGCACTCACGGTCTGCGGAATTGATCAGGCGTTGCCAAACAAGCCGATGGTTTCGACTTATCTAGGTCAGAGTGCACACTCAGATCGGAAAACTCACCGTGGAACATTCTCTGGCGTCAGGACCTGAACGGTTGAGATTGGCGTCTCCAACGGATCGTTAGATAGCCGATGGTAGGACAAGAAGGCGTTGAAGACGTTTCTTATGTCCAGTTGCAAATCGTGATGCAGCACGAAGTCAAGGCGCCTGTGCAGAACAAGTTCTCGGTTTTCCTTATCAAGGTCATGAGCCACGTACACCTTGGGGCGCAGCCCGTTGTCCTTCAACGTGCGTAGGATCGATCGGTTGCCGCCCCCCATCGAATAGACCGCATTCAAATCGTGAATGTCGCCCAAGGAATTCCTCAGGAGCTTTGACGTTTCAAAATCCATTCCGCTGCCGCCCTGGATAGCCAGGACCTGCAGACCAGGGCAGTTGGTAGCTAGTGCTTCGATAAATGCCGACTCGCGCTCTTCTTCTCCCAGAAAGCCTTCATGGCTGCGCGTGGCCAAGACCGTTCCCTGACCATCCCCAAGCGTTCGCGAGATAAGGTAGGCAGCAGTGCGTCCAGCACTGGCGTTGTCCAGCCCGATATATGCAAGCCGATCGGGGCTTCCGATATCCGTTACAAGCGTGACCACGGGGATTCTGGCTTTAGCCAGCATTTTGACTGCTTTTCTTATTTTTGCTGTGTCCCGGGCCTTGAGGCAGACACCTTGGCTTCCGCGTTTCATGATCCGCCCGAGCGCCGCAACGACCTCCTCTTCTTCCATAATGTCCTGCAACAGAAATCGCGGACGGCAAACAGCGGTTCCGATCTGAGGCAGTATGGCCTCTGCGGCCGCTTTCACTTCGCGACTGAACCGTGATGGTGCCTCAACAACGAAATCGAAGAACAAACGCCTTCCACGGGCAGCAAGCTGGGCTTCTTGGGCCTTCAACTCTTCTATTGCGGCCATAACACGTAGCTTTGTCTGCGGGCTCACATGGGCCCGGCCATTCAGAACCCGGTCGACGGTGGCAGTGCCGAGACCTGCCTGCCGCGCGATCTCTTTTATAGGAAAGCGGTGTGTCATTTGATGTGTTTTTGATGCGCTTTTTGGTCCAACGCAATCCCCGCCACCTTATCCTATTCGAGACAAGGGAGGAGCCATGATGACAGATACTGTCGACAACACGATCGCCTACTACGACCCCAATACCTGTGATCTGGGGGAGTTCACGGCACTCATAAGTCAAACGACACGCGGCGAGCAGGTGCCGCACGCGGCCGGCATTGAAAAGAACATCCCGATCTACGACATGACGAACCTGCGCTCGGCTCTCGAAAATGACCAGACCCGCCGAGAGGTCATGGCGGAATGGGCGCAGGTCCTGCGCGCCGGCGCGGGGGTCGTGGCCTTGAAGGGAGCTTATGCCGATACGGCGGTTCTGGATCGGGCAACCCGCATCTACGAAGGAATAATCGCGGAAGAGAAGCAGGGAAACGGGGGCGCAGGCGATCACTTCGCGGCATCGGGATCGAATGATCGGATATGGAACGCTCTTCAAAAGCTCTGCGAAGCCTCGCCCGAGGTATTTCTTGACTACTTCTCAAACATTTCCATCGCGGCAGTTTGCGAAGCTTGGCTGGGGCCGAATTATCAGATGACTGCACAGGTCAACCTGGTGCACCCCGGCGGCGCCGCTCAGCAGGCTCATCGCGACTATCATCTGGGATTTCAAACCGCCGACGTCAGCGCGTCATATCCCGCGCACGTCCACGACGTCTCGCCAATTCTGACGCTTCAGGGCGCAGTCGCACATTGCGACATGCCTTTGGACAGCGGCCCGACCAAACTGCTGCCTTTTTCGCAAGCATATCGTCCGGGCTATGCAGCATGGCGCCGGGATGACTTTCGGGCACTTTTCGAAGAACGCCATGTGCAATTACCGCTGGCCAAAGGAGATGCCGTGTTTTTCTCCCCTGCTCTGTTTCACGCTGCCGGAGCCAACACGAGTCCTAGCATCCACCGTTTCGCAAACCTATTGCAGGTGTCGTCAGCCTTCGGTCGCGCAATGGAAACTGTCGATCGGGACACGATGTGCAAGCTGCTGTTTCCGTACGCGGTCCGGGCCAGGGAAGAAGGAAGGTTGAGCGCAGCGGAATTGTCTGCGGTAATCGCCGCAACCGCCGAAGGGTATTCTTTTCCAACAAACCTGGATCGCGATCCGCCGACGAACGGTCTTGCCCTGGAAACCCAAGCCGCCTTTTTCACGCGCGCATTGTCAGAAGAGATTGAGGAATCTGCGTTCGCCCAACAGCTCGATCAGATGGGTGAAGTACGCAAGGCCTAGAACCGACGAGCACGGCAGCGGAACTCAAAAACCGCAGTCGCCTTCACAATCTGCCTTTGCCCGTATCGAGCTCCTTGCCCACTCTGTGGCCGGTGGGGTGTAGATGCATCCACGAGGACGGCCCAAATGTATGTACCGGCTGCTGTTCGCAAGTGATTTCTGGCATGTTCTCGGAAGTCGCTCATATGTATCCGGCCTACTGATCGACACGCGGGTCGTGGCCTTGTTGGGGTTACGCACGCGCCGTGGTCTAATTAGCGGCAAGGTCTAAGATAACCGTTTGGGCCGTCAGACTCTGGGTGCGTAATTGTTCCGTTCCATGCTTTCTTTCAGTCGCGAACTCCTTTGGGTCGATCCAGCTCACACGCCGATAGCGACCTCGTCTCTGGGCGCGTCAAACGCCGTTTTGTATCTCAGTATGCTCCACGCCATGCGCGCCAGCTTATTGGCCAGGGCGACAGCAAGCTTGTTGCGGTTCATCCGTTCTGCGGCTCGCGTTAGCCATTCTCCAAAGCTGAAGTCCGGCCATCGATTGGTTCGCATCAAAATTACCTTGGCGGCCTGAACGAACAGCATTCGCAAGTATCGGCTGCCGCGTTTGGAGATGCGCCCAAGAACCGTTCGTCCACCTGTGCTGTATTGACGTGGTACAAGCCCAACCCATGCGGCAAAGTCACGGCCTCGACCAAAGGCCTCTCCCGTGCCAATGGCAGCAACCATCGCAGTCGAGATCATCGGACCGATACCGGGCACCGTCATTACGTTGACGCAGTTTTCTTCGGTGTGACTGATGTGTTCAATCTCCTTCGAGACCGTATCGATCCGATCATCCAGCCACAGCCAATCGCCATAGAGACCGATCAGGATCGTTCGCATGCGAGGTGATATCTCGTCCTTTCGCTCTTCTAGGATCGTCTCGAACGAGTTCTTCAGAGTCCGAAGACCTTTGCGCACTGTAATGCCCTGTTCGATCAGGAATGCGCGGATCTGATTGATTGTCGCCGTCCGGCGCGACACCAGCCGTGACCGAACACGATGGAGCGCCTGTAGGTCCAACTGTTCTTGGCTCTTCTCGGGGACAATCGGAAGATTGGGGCGCAGTGCAGCTTCAGCTATCGCCTCCGCATCGTTGTAGTCATTCTTCTGGCCCTTGATGAACGGCTTTACATATATTGCGGGCATGATCCGAGGCTCGAAGCCCATCTTGCGGAGCGTCCGGCTGACAAAGTGAGCGCTCAGACACGCCTCCATGCCGACTACGCAACGGGGCAGCCTCTCAAACGTCTGAACCAGCGCCAGCCGTTTGATCTGTTTGCGCATCACCAACTGCCCATCAGGGTCAAATGCCACGATATGGAATGTGTCCTTGCCGATATCAATGCCAACCGACATCAGCTCATCAAAGTCGCTCTTCGCCATGCTACTTCTCCTATCTGCAGGTGAAATAGGCCAAGCCTAACCTGCTGGGTGAAGCAGCCGGTACATCCCATTAGCTGCCGCTGACGGGTGAGCCCAGATGCTGCGGTCGCAGCCCGCATAGCGGACCTTCGCGCAGCGTGCAGCATTTCCACAATGCGTATGACCGGGTCGCGGGACACCAAGTTACCGTCTGATCGAGCTGCTCAAAGGCCCGGTTTTTTTGATTTCTTGGGTAAGTGTGTCTAGCATTTCGGCAGGATGTATTTTGAGAGCTAAGCCATGTCTGATCCATATTCTGATCTTGGCGCACAAGACACTGCGCTTCAGGAACGTATAGCAGCGGCGATGGAAGCCCGTTGCCTTGAGCCCGCACAGGTCGCAATTCGCAAGGCCTACTTGAGTGACCTAAAGCTCCCGAGCGATGCGCGTGCGTTGGAACTCGGGTCCGGCACAGGCCACGTAACCAAGGACCTACTGGACCTTGCTGGCGCGAAAACAGCGCATGGGCTGGAACCTTCACCGGTGATGGTTGAACGGGCGAAAAAGAGCTTTGGAAATGATACACGGCTCAGCTTCGACATCGGTGATGCAAAGGACACGGGGTTTGAGGACGCCTCATTCGACCTGGTTTTGATGCATACCTTGCTGTGTCACGTGCCCGGCCCTGAAGCTGTTGTGCAGGAAGCTTTCCGCATCCTGAAGCCGGGCGGTGTGTTGGCGATTTGCGACGGCGATTACGATACCGCGACGGCACAGATTGCAGATTTCGATCCGCTAGATCAACTTATTCGGTTCATGATCAATCAAAACGTCACCAACCTTTGGATCATGCGACAAGTCTCCGGCATACTCGCCAAGACGGGCTTTCAACTTGGGGCACGAAAGGGGCATGGATACGTCGCCGAAGCAGAAGCGACATACTTCTTGACTGTCATAGACCGAGGTGCCGACCGTATGATCGAAGAACGTGTTCTGTTTCCCGAAACAGCAGAGGCGTTGAAGGCCGAGGCACGACGCCGGGTGGCTGAGAAGACCTTCTTCGGCTTTATGTCTTACGTAAGCCAGATTGCGACAAAGCCATAGACAACTCAGCATTCACTTAGACCGGACTTTCGTTCGCGGCGCAGCGCTTGACGGAGTGGGCTCTTCGCGGTCAACGAAGGCGGCGCAGGATCCCGCAACCAAGCGGGCTGAATCACGGATGAGGACGGCCCTTTGCTGCCATTCACCCGGGTCACCGTCAGCTGCGGTGCGGCCCGTCGAACCGGCCATTTGCTGCAAGTGCATGATGGAACCGTTGGCGAACGGGGAATGTGTGGGACAAAGCTGCGTTGGCAAAAGCAAGCTCAATGTCTACCTTGCTCTGGTCTGTTTTCGCCAAGACCGCCTTTCATGAGAGAGTCCAGCATCGGACAAGCCGCAGTCCCTTCGTCACAATTCGAGGACAGGCTTAAAAGTGCTTCGCGGAGGCGTGTCAGGTTTTCAATCTTGGCGTTGATTTCATCCAGATGATTTTCTGCCAACGTCTTCACCTCACCACAACTTCGATCATCTTGTTCAGTCAGCGACAGGAAGGTCTGGATGATTGAGATTGGGAAACCCAGGTCTCGACATCGCCGCACAAACCTCAATTTCGCAATTTCATCGGGTGAATATAGTCTGCGCCCTCCCGCCGACCGCCCCGGCTTTGGAACGACGCCTTCGCGCTCATAATAGCGGATCGTTTCGATGTTCACGCCGCTTTGTTCTGATGCCTTGCCAATGGTGAACATTGTGCTTGCTCCTGTAGCCACTACAGGAACTAAAACCGCAGAATGGACCTGAACGCAAATCAACAAATAGAGACTGAACCCGGTTTAGCCGCGCGGCTGGTTATGCCACTCGCGGCACTTCTCGCATTGTTATCGGCATCTTACTGTGTGTTGCCAATCGGGCTGTCAATCATCAGCCGTGGTGGTGCATGGTACAAGTGATATGGCCCTACGCGTGCGCAAGGCGTAGGCGATCCGCTATCGTCTGGGCATCCCTCGCCACCACTGCCTTCTTGGTTGCGCTGTCATCGCCATATTGGGAAGCCTCAGCACAACGGTTCATGTGGGATTTGTGGAGATCGACCCAATGAAGAACAAACTACTGGCACTTGGTCTGGGCGGCACGATCTTTGTGATGCTCTGCTGTTTCACGCCGTTGCTGCCGATTGTGCTCACTGCACTTGGTCTGACGGGCCTGCTTGGCGTTCTCTACAAAGACGCTGTTTTGCTGCCGATCTTGTCAGGTTTTCTCATACTGACGGGGTACGCGCTATGGCGTCAGAAGAAACAAAAGTAGTCTTTGAATCCACGCTGACCTGTCCGTCATGCGGGCATGTCGAGACGGAAACCATGCCCACCGACGCCTGCCAGTGGTTCTATGAATGCAAGTCGTGCCAGACTGTCCTTAAGCCGCTCGAAGGCGATTGCTGCGTGTACTGTTCATACGCAACGGTGCCTTGTCCCCCGATCCAAGAAGGCAAGATCTGTTGCGCATAGCAGACATTCAACGGCTCGCAGAAAATTGGTACGAGCGTGCTGCGAGGCCGCATCAAAGGTGGCGTAGCAAAGATAGTCCGCTGCAAATCGCTTGGATAGGATTGTCCAGACGCGGACTCCCACAATAACGATTAGCTTCAGACGAAAGTCCCTTCCGGTATTGACTACTCAAGTTAGACTATCCGGATGAGCCAAAACTCTGCTTCGCAAGTTTGGAAGCGTTTGTCGTTGCCTGGTCAATTCATATTGGCCGGCGGCGCAGTCATGCTGATCGCAATGGTTGCGGTGGGATCATGGGTGTCGCACAGAATTGAGCAGGCTGCGGTGCAGAACTTTGCGATCACCGCAGCAAACTATGTTGAGAGCTTTATCTCCCCTGTCACGCAAGATCTGGCAGACGGGACCGAACTCTCAGATCCCGCACAGCAGGCGATGATAGAGATCTTCTCCAGTACAGCCTTAAGCGATCGAATTGTATCCTACAAAATCTGGAAAAAGGGCGGTTTGATTGTTCACGCTTCTGATCCCTCGCTTGCAGGGCAAAAATTTGAACCCTCTGATGATCTCCGCGCGGCCTGGCAGGGGGAGGTCTCAGCGTCTTTTGAGGATCTGAATGATCCCGAAGACGCGTCGGAAGCTTCGCTTGGTGTACCTTTGCTGGAAGTTTATAGTCCAATCCACGAGGTCTTTAGCGGCGAGATCATCGCTGTTGCCGAATTCTACGAACGCGCTGACGCCCTGCAGATCGAATTGTCAAATGCGCAACGCACGACATAGATGGTGGTTGGTTCAGCATTTGCGCTAAGTGGTTTGCTCCTTATTGGCATCGTAAAGGCAGGCGGGCGTACGATTGAAGTGCAACGTGCTGAACTTAAGGCGCAGTTGGCGGCCTCGGAGCAGCTTGCGATCCAAAATGACACTCTTAGAAAGCGTGCCATCACGGCCAACCAGCGCGCAACAGCGCAAACCGAGCAGACGATAAGGCGCGTTGGATCTGACCTGCACGATGGACCTGCGCAGCACCTTTCCTTTGCGGCTTTGCGGCTGGATTCTGGCTTTGGCAAAGGCGGAGCAACCGACATTCGCAATGAAATCCGTTCCTCACTGGACAAGGCCTTGGAAGAAATCCGCGCGATATCACGTGGTCTGGCCCTACCCGAGCTTGAAGAGCTTGATGTAGCAGGGCTCGTCCGTCGAGCTGTGACAGAGCGGGAAACGCAATCAGGGCTTAGCGTCGACCTGAGGTTTGAAGGATCAGAACCCAAGACGCTGAGCTATGCTGAAAAACTCTGCATATACCGTTTTCTTCAGGAAGGACTGTCCAACGCGTTCAGACATGGGAAAATCGACGCCGCTGTCGTCACGGTGATCGGTGCGCCTGAATGTGTCAGGATCATCATCGAAGACGCTGGCGAGGGGTTTGACTTCGATAATCCAGTCCCACTCGACGAAAGTGGCGGGCAGGGTTTGATTGGTCTCAAGGACCGAGCTGAGAGTATTGGCGGAACATTGAACATCAAAAGCAGCATCGGCAAAGGCACCGTCCTTGCCCTTGAGATAGCAACCAAGGAACTAACATGACCATCACAATGATCGTAGCGGATGACCATCCAATTTTCAGGGATGGGTTGGTTCAAAGCCTGTCTGAAACCGGAGAGTTTGATGTTATTGGCACCGGAGCGACGGCACAGGAAGCAATCGCTATGGCACGGAAGCACAAGCCGGACCTGGCTCTCTTGGATTTGTCGATGCCGGGAAATGGGATCACGGCCGCCAAAGAGATCGTCGCTGAAAAGCTTGCAGGTCACGTGGCGATGTTGACAGTGTCAGAAGACGACACCGATGTGACCAATGCCCTGCAGGTGGGCGCAATTGGGTATGTTCTCAAAGGTGTTTCCGCAGAAGAGTTACGGCGGGTTCTGAAAGGGATCGCAATGGGCGAAGCACATGTGTCCCCCGGTCTTGCAGCGCAGGTTCTGAAGATCATGCAGGCACCAAAGGCGAACACGCACAATCCAATAGACGATCTCACCAAACGGGAAGAAGAAATCCTGCGTTTGGTCGCAACAGGTCAAAGCAACCGAGAGGTAGCGGATGCGCTCGAGCTTCAGGAAAAGACGGTGAAACACTACATGACCGTGATTCTGAGCAAACTTCACGCCCGCAACAGAGTAGAGGCCGCATTGATCGCCCATGACGCCTGGAACAAATGATTTGTTCGACTCCTTCGACCTATTTGTTGCGAAAGCGATTTAGCCGATTTCGGTCCTTTTGCGTCGCGCGGCGCGAGGAGACAGTTCTGCCATACTGATCCATCAGGCTGTATCGTCCTGAGGATATCTCTTCGCGCCAACCATTCGCATACAATATCTCAGCGTTGTTTCCACGATATGTGGCCCGGACTGCACGAGATTTCACTCCAGATGGTGCGGCTTCAACTATTTTTCCTTGTCCGCCAGTCAACGCGCGGACCCGTGCTAGGTCACTGCTCCGCGCGCGCCTTCTTTCGAGAACGCGTCCGTTGCGGTCTAAACGAACATACCTGCCGTTTCGGATCTCCTCACGACTCCCGTCGCTGAAGAAAATGCGGGCGCCATTCCCGAGCTTCTGAACTTTGACCGCTCGCGGCGCTTTGCGGTCTCCTTCGCCGCCATCGTCTCCACCTTCGCCGCCGTCATCTCCTCCTTCGCCACCATCGTCACCGCCTTCGCCGCCATCGTCTCCACCTTCGCCGCCATCGCCACCGTTACCATCACTCCCAGAACCGCTCTCAGCATGTGCAAGGGATGCAACGAGCGTGAGCTTCCCTGCAAGATCCGTTTCTAAACGGTATGGAACGACCGCAAAGACCGAGGTCATCAGTAGGATTTTTGTCGTCTCTAGCGGCTTCATCGCCTCACATCACTCAATTCAATTGGCATCGATTATAAGGCGGTGAAAATGTATTCCAATGGACTTTGGTCCCTGCAAGATCACGATCAGTTGCAGGTCAGCATCCGTCTGTCAAAGGCGCTGAAAGACCCTTTATTTTCGGAAGGTTGCATTGAACGCGACCGTTACGCGATCTTCATCCATTTCGTTGGGATACACCCAATGCAAAAGGTAAGATGGAAACAGGATAATCTCACCTGCCGCAGGCCTGATCCGTCGCTTTAGGCGAAACGCGCTGGTCTGCAGTATTTCCCAATGAGGCAGATCAACGCGCGGGGCGACAAATTCGATCATGCCAGAGTCCCCTTCATCCGTGTCTGGCTGGGAAACATAGTAGACCCCCGACCAATGCGCGCCCGGGTGCGTATGCGGGGCGTTGTAGCCATTCAGGGGATTGACGTTCATCCATCCGAACAACTTCAGCTTTAGTTCTCCCGGGTCAACCTTCTTGGTCATTTTCCGTGTCGCACTAATCACAGCCATTTCAGCGGCTACGCGCAACTCAACAATGCAATCAGCTTTCCGCGAAAACAGGTTACCAGCGGAATGCCAACCACGCCTATTTGACTTCGTGACACCCTCATCTTCGCGCCGCATGGCTGCCCCTTCTTTCAGGAGTTCCGCGCTGAGCGCCTCGTGATTGGCCACGTCATATCGAAAAAGCGGCGATGAGAAGAGTTTTTCAAACTTGGTTTCTGAAATCATGGTGCATCTGGAGTTACTTGGGTTTGGTTCAAAGTTGAGGCAAAAGTTCGAGCGAAAGCAAGGGTGATCCGGCTGGCATCCTGGTGAAGCCAGCCAGACTTTTCGTCTCCTCGCTCAGACGCTATTGGGCAGGCATTTAGTCGTCACTTTCGCCGCCTTCTCCACCATCGTCACTCTCTCCGCCATCATCACTTTCACCTGAGTCGTCGCTTTCGCCGCTGTCATCACTTTCGTTGTGACCGCCACTGTTGCTCTCGCCGTCGTCACCTTCTTCGTCGTCGCTCTCGTTATGACCCCCACTATTGGTTTCGCCATCATCGCTTTCTTCGTCGTCATCCTCCTCGTCATCGCTTTCGTTGCCATCCCGGGATGATCGTGCTTCGGCGAGGCTCACCCGGCCGTCGTTGTTCCGGTCAGAACGGCCCAGAACGCGATCTGCACCACTTGCGCCGAACGCAGATGCGAGTTCATCGCGGCTCAGCGAGCCATCGTTGTTGACATCAATCTGCCCAAAGCTCTGGCTTGCACCAAACGCCGGAGCAGAAAACACGAGGCAGAGAGACGTTGAGAGTAGTAGTTTTGAGCGTGCCATGTTCATTCTCCTGAGTTGATTGGTGGTGCAACTATCGCGCTCAATCGCGCCTGTCACATCGGCTGATCGTCTAGGAGTTTTGGCTCAATGGTCTGACGGGATTTCAGACTAAGGTCTGAGGTCTTTGGCCGTCCGCAGGTCCCTAAAAGGCAAGGGGATGGACGTGAGGAGGATGTTGGATTGGCAACCCCAACTGCCAATCCACAAGTTGAGCCAACTATTCAGCTGCAAAGCAGTAAAACAGTCCCGCACCGCCCGTCCCCGTCAGCGCGTCCTGACTGCACCCTCGGGAACCATGTGCCGAGTTCCAAGACGTGTTACCGCCGCCATGACGGTCATGATGGCCGACCTGCGCGCTTCCCTCGCCGGAACTGGTCCAATTGCTGCAGGTGTGATCACCCTCGGCCCAGGGAAAGTAAGCCATCCCATCCACCATGGATCCCGTTAGTATGTCATGTTCGTTCGGGCTATCACCGACGCCATTGATTTTGGCCCCATTTTCATCAACGGCCGTCCGCTTGATAATATTCGGGTTCAAGTGCAATTCATCAAGATCGCTGGCCACCAGCTCTCCGTTTGCATTGTACCAAGGGCCCTTGCCAATGCGGTATCGGGCGGACACACCACGCTTTCCCTCCTCTTGTGTGCTGAGATAGGCGCGCCAAGTCCGACCGGCGCTGCCAGCTGCGGTCGCGAGCGCATCACAATGCGCATCAGCCCCCTCTAGCCCCCCTAAGTCTGCACCGTTGCCCAACCCCACGCTGGTCACAAAAAATCCCATCGCGTGGTCCTGGGCCTGCACCATGCCAATGTGACTGGCGATAGCAAAGGGTATCAATACTGCAGTTCTAAATCCGATCATTGAGTCATCCTTTCGGTTGTATGGCTCGACGCCGCCATTAGAGAACATTCAAGAAACCTCATCGAAAAGCATGGTGCGCCGATTGAATCAGCATAACCGCGCGATCCTGTCGGAATTACCGACTTTGGTCTTACAAAGCTGCGCATCCCCCAAGTATGGTGAGTGGTCCGTGTTGGTTTATGCTGAACTCAGGTCGCAATTTTTCGCTTCAATAGCTTGGCCTCAATGTCAGTGCCCTCGACCATATGAAGTGGGCGGATGCTTGGCACAAACCTGTTCCAGCGACTTGCCGCTTCAACCTCTGCCATACCCACACTGTATCTGGATCAGCTCTTGGTCGGGCGAGCGTGCATATTTGAAATATCCAAAGAAGCAAAACCTGAGGGCCAACTCACAGTTCCTGCTCCTCCTGAATTTCGCCAGACGGTAGTGCGCTCAACCTGGCGCTTTCAACTCTGTGCTGATCTCAATGACCAGCTTGCCAACGGGAATGGTCATGCCCACACCGAATTCAGCTGGATCTATTTCCATCGTCGCTGCAAATGCAGCCCAGTCGCCTTTGTAATAGTCAAGGAAAGCGCCCAATGGATGATCGCCAAGGTGCGTCATCGTCGCGGCCATCGTGACCGGCTTGGTGGTACCGTGCAATGTCAGATCGCCGGTAATGTCTGCGGTCGTATCCCCCGTCCGGCTGATTGCGGTGCTCTGAAAGGTGATCGTTGGGTAGGTTTCGACCTCCAGAAAATCAGCGGTGCGGATGTGCTCATCCAGTGGTCCAAATCCAGTTGAGATGCTGGCCGCCTGAATCGTGGCTGTAAGACTGGACGCTTCGACATTGTCTTGGTCGAGCATCAGCGTGCCTTCTGCGTTGGTGAACTCACCATGCTGCATGGATACACCTGCGTGGCTCCACGCAATGCGAACTTCGGTGTGACCTTGGTCGGTCTTGTAAAGGTCTGCAGCATAGGCCGGGGCCGCGCAGGCCAGAACGAATGCCCCCGTTGCCAGGATTTTTGCAAAACTCATCTATTGTTCCTTTGGTCTGAAATACAACAATCGGTCTGCCTTTGGACTACCCTTTTGGTTTGCGGTAATCCTCGTGGCAGCTGCCACAGCTTTTGCCCACCGCGCCCATCGCTGCCTGCAATGCGCCAAGGTCTGTGCCTGCAGCGGCTTGCATCGCAATCACTGCGTCATAGAAGGCTTTGCCTTTTTCACCCACTTTACTATCGGCCGCCCAGATCGCCGGAAGAGCGCGGCTACCTTCGACGCTGTTGCTGTCAGAACCGGGCAACCAGTAGCCCGCCTGGCTCAGTGACGCGAGTGCGGCGAGGTTATTTGCAGCACTGCCTGCCGCGTCAGCATCGTAGGGGACGTCCCCTTTGGCCATCGCCCCCAACGCACCAAGGTTGAAGGCGTAAAGCTGCATTTGAGATTGGCGTGCTTTAATGCCTGCGGAGATCTGTTTGTCGCTGATATGGCCGTCCGCATAGGCAAGTACAGCGACAGAACCGACAATCGCAGATAGGATTGTGAGATTGAACTTCCGCATTTTGGCACCCCTTTCAGTATGGTTTCCAGCTTTCAATTGCCCCTAGGGTAGATGTTCACTAATTTAGAAACAGTCACAATATTTGCGGAGTGGGTACTCAATTTATGCACAACGAAAATTGGGACGATCTGCGATATGTTCTGGCCGTGGCAGAAACAGGATCGGTCTTACAGGCCGCCAAACATCTTGGCGTAAACCACGCAACCGTCCTGCGTAGGGTAAGTGCATTTGAAGACCGGTACGGGACCGTCCTGTTTGAGCGGACATCGCAAGGGTATCAACTGCTTGCCGACTGTGCACATATCATTCGCGCGGCCCATTCTGCAGCGGTTGCGATGCAAGAGGTGCACCGATTGGCCAGCGGTGGGCGGCTAACACTGCGGGGGACCGTCCGCGTGACGTCCACGGACACCCTGTGTCGTGCGGTCTTGCCCGCCTTTGTCGATGCATTGCAGGTTGAAGAGCAGGATCTTGCCATCACGCTGTTGAGCAGCAACACCCATTTGGATCTTTCACGTGAGCAAGCAAGCATTGCGGTGCGCCCCTCGGTTCGATTGCCAGAGGATATGGTTGGCGAGGTTGCTGCAGAATTGGCTTTTGCGGCCTATGCCGTCAATGATGCACAGACCAAATGGCTCGGATTGACCGGCCCCTTGGCGAGGTCAATTGCAGGGGCTTGGATGGATGCCAATGTTGCTAGTGATCAGATAACGATCGCTGCGGACAGTTTTCTGACCTTGCAGGAAATGGCAGCGGTTGGGGGCGGAATAGCTGTTCTGCCATGTTTTGTCGGTGACAGGGACCATCGGCTGCTGAGGCTTCCCGACCTCATGCCGCCAATGTCAGTTCCACTGTGGGTTGCTCAACATGTAGATGCCATTGAAACGCAACAAATGCTTGCGGTTAAGATGCGATTGATCAGATTTCTGGCAGAGCAACAAGAACTGGCAGGATAGGGAAGGGTATCCAGACCATCCCCAGATGAACGAAAGGACTATCAATCGTCGGCGAGCAATAGACAGTCATTCGTTCGAGGCGTTGCAGCTGTCGTCAATCGGCTGTTTTTTTGGAATTTGGAAGGCCTTCTACCTTTTCGCAAAGCAAGACCAAAAGTTCAAAGAGTTATATGAGGTGATACCGGCCTGCTGTGGGCGGGCGTGTATCAGAGGCCAGACCCTTCCCAATTTCTTAAAGTGTTTGACCGACTATCTGCTCGATCCGCGTCGTCGCAATTGCCTAAAGTCTCTCCCCCAACGCGCGCATCGATGGAACATCCAGTTCCCCTTGGGCTCCGGATATATTTCCACCAACTGCATTGAGCATTCACGGGTGCTTTTGCTTTCCTCAAATCGGTTTTGGAGCGCGACACAGCGTGGATATCGAAAAAGTGAATTTCGAATGTCAGCTTTGAAACCTTGAGCATGCAGCCTTGAACGCGCAGCGAATGACGGCTTTCCGCCCTCCCTGCCGGAATCCCTCCATCTTGATGTTCAGAAGAACATACCCTAATTTCTGACATAGGGTTGACCTATGATCACGTCGAAAATCAAGCAACGTATCGTTGGAAAGGGTCGAGGCACCATCTTCGCCCCGTCGGACTTCCTCGACATCGGATCGCGCGCAAGCGTGGATCAGGCACTGTCACGCCTGGCAGATCAGGGCGTGATCCGGCGGCTGACACGTGGGCTCTACGACTATCCCAAACACAGCTCCCGTTTCGGTGCCTTGGCACCTTCTGCTGACGACATCGCACGCGCCGTTGCCCGGAAGGACAATCAGGTTCTGCAGCCCTCCCCTTCCATGGCGGCGAACCAGTTGGGTCTGTCCACCCAGGTCCCGTCCAATCCGACTTACATGACCGACGGGCCTACACGAACCAAGAAGATCGGGCGGCAGGTTATCCAGTTCCGCAATGCCTCTCCGAAGACATTGGTCGGTGCCGGTTCAAAGACGGGCACTGTGTTCCAGGCTCTACGCTATTTCGGCAAGGATCGCGTGGACGATCGTGTGATCGGGAAGATCGCCCGCATGCTGGATGCGAAGGACCGGGCGCAGCTGGCAAAGCAAAGCCGACATGTCCCGGCCTGGATGCATCCAGTCGTGCAGCAGATCGTGGCACACACCTGAGCATGGACGCCTTCGCGAACGAAACAGCCGAGAACTCAGGCTGCGCTTTCCGTCCTTGGCATCGGATTTTTCGGACTATCACGCATGTCTGACAGACATTCGGATCCCACTCCTCTTTTGCTGAGTTCCGGTTTTCAGCGCTATAAACACCGAAGAAATCGATTCTTCAAAGAATTCTTATTGCGATCTCTTTGAAGGAATGGCATCTAAAGCGTCATGAGCGCTGGAAGATCGCAAAACCTGAAGAAAGTTCTCGAGGCGGTGCCACCAGGATATCTTGTGGATGCCGCCTGGCTCACTGGCCAAGGTGTCGCTTACGAGACCTTTCGCGACTACGTGAAACGTGGATGGCTTGAGCGCGTTCACCGCGGCGTCTTCCGCCGCCCTGTCCCAAACACGTCAGGATCAAACACCATACCCTGGAATGCCTGCCTGCTCTCAATGCAGCACATCATGAACTACGAGGTTCACATCGGTGGCACCACTGCGCTTTCTCAACAGGGCTATGATCACTACCTGCGTCTTGGCAAAAATGCTCCTGTCTGGGTTTATGGCGACGCCACACCAAAGTGGCTGGGCAAACTCCCACTCGACGCCCCCATCGAGACACGCAAAACATCGCTGTTCACTGATCCGGCACTTGGTCTCGCAGAGAACACCGGCAAGTCTGAAAATGCCCTTCCTTGGGAGTGGCAATTGCAGATGTCTGCCCCCGAACGAGCCGTTATAGAAACCATGGACGAACTGCCGGATCATGGGAGCTTTCACAACCTCGACATGATATTTGAGGGCCTGACAACGCTGCGTCCGAAATTGCTCTCGGCACTGCTACTGAGCTGCACCAAAATCAAGGTTCGGCGACTCTTCTTTGTATTTGCGGATCGCCACAATCACCCGTGGCGCAAACGCCTCGATCCCAAAGCCTTCGACCTTGGAGCAGGCGACCGTGCGCTGGTCAAGGGCGGGAAGATCCACCCACAGTATCGCATCATGGTGCCGGAGGAGTTTGTGAGAACGGAGGTCGAAGATGGCACGTCAGACCTATGAAGCCCAAGTCGCTCTTTTGGTACGCGTCCTGCCTCATGTCGCGAAAGAGGAGATTTTCGCGCTCAAAGGAGGCACGGCAATCAACCTGTTCTATCGCGAATTGCCGCGCCTCTCGGTTGATATCGATCTGACCTACCTGCCGATCAAAGAGCGTGCTGAAAGCCTCGTTGAGATCAACGAAACTATGGATCGCATCGCTGCCTCAATCGAAGGAGGCATCAACGGTGCGCGAGCTCAACGAATTCTGGGTGGTGGGGGCGGTGCCACACGCATACTCGTACGTCTGGGAGGTGCCGAGATCAAAATCGAAACCTCGCCGGTCACGCGGGGCGTTGTCCATGATCCCGAAATCCGTTCCGTGTCCGAGGCGGTGGCAAACGCGTTCGGGTATGCAGAAATGCAAATCGTCTCGTTCGAAGACCTGTTTGGCGGCAAGCTACATGCCGCAGTCGATCGCCAGCACCCGCGCGATCTTTACGACGTGAAGCTGCTCTATGAGCACGAAGGCCTGACGGACGGTCTGTTCAGGACCTTCTTGATCTACGTCGCCTGTTCATCACGTCCTGCGCATGAGCTGCTGAACCCCAATCTCATAGATCTCAACCAGCCCTACGTCCGTGAGTTCGAAGGCATGACCAAATCACCTGTCGAACTTGATGGCCTCCTGATGACACGCAGCCAGCTGATCGCGGACATTCAATCCCGTTTCGATAAAAGCACTAAACAGTTCCTGCTAAGCTTGCAGGATGGCACCCCGGACTTCTCTGCCATAGATCGACCACAGGCTTCCGAGCTTCCCGCCGTACGTTGGAAGCTTCTCAACCTGAAGCGACTGATCCGGGACAACCCGAGAAAACACGCCGAGCAGAGGGAAGAGCTGGAGAAACTCCTCGGCTGACTCTTCGACCGATTGAAAGTGCGTCGCGATTGAACCGTTGCTAGGTTGTCTCGGCTCGAGGCTCCGCAGCAGTTGTGATCCCCGCATCCTCCAACTGCTCCCGGTCCGGCAAGTCCTGGAGCGTCTCCAGATCGAAGGCAACGAGGAACTGTTCCGTCGTTACATACGTATAGGGTGCCCCGCGCCGGGGCGACCGCGGCCCCGTCCCGATCAGGCCGCGGGCATGTAGCCGCCCGATCAAATCCCGGCTGATCTCCTTGCCAAAGATGTCCTTGAGTCCATCCCGCGTGATCGGTTGATGATAGGCGATGGCCGCCAGAACGGCGATATCGTAGTCGCGCAAATCGAGGTCTTGGTCGCCCACATCCGCGGCCGTCCGGATTGCCGGGGCGTAGGTGGCCCGCGTCCGCAGCATCCACCCACCAGCCGTTTGCGCCACTTCGAAAGACCGTCCTTCCAAATCGGCGATCAGGTCTTCAATCAACAAATCGACCGAGGCCCCCTGCCCCACCACGCGCGCAAGGTCGTCACGCGGCACGGGTGAGGCACTGGCAAACAGCACCGCTTCGATCCGGCGCATCCACTCCCGCCAACGTAAGTCTTGCGGCAAGTCCTCAAACTCGCGGTCCAGATCGGTTTCGACATGATCTTTTGCCATTCTCACACTCCGTAGAGCCGGAAGGTGTCTCGGCCGGTCAACTCGCGCACCGCGCCAAGATCGACCAGCCGATCGCAGAACCGCCGTGCAGCCCGATCAGAACGTAACGAGGTCAGTGCCATCGGCGGCAGGGCATCATGGGATAGGAACAGGGCCACTGCATCGTCAGATCCCTGCGCCCGCAGCTTCGGGGCGACCTCCCGCAAACGCGCCACACGCCGGGTCAGGTCGGAGGCCAATCGCGACGCCTCCTGCACAGCATCGACAAGAGCCCGGTGACAGGCCAGGCGAAGCTCTTCATCCCTCCTCCGCAGATCGGGGCGCTTGAATCCGATCGCCAGCAGCGGCACGACATGGCTCCACCCGAGCGTCTGCGCCAGAGTGGCGTCGGCGAGGAGCACCGCCCCGGTGTGGTCGCGGGGCCGATCTGTTAGAACGGCTTACACAACAGCTGCCGCACGAGCCACCGGCACCCCCAGCCCTGCCACGTCAAGCCAAACCGCAATCTGCTCCGAGTCCACGTCTGGCAGCGCCCGGCTTAGTGATCTGATTGACACCGGTCGTTCCACTGCCCGCCGCCACGACTGATAAACTTCCCCCGCCGGACCTGCGGTGTCACCGGGCTGCAGGAATGCCACCGCATCCCGCAACTCCCCTGCCCGCTCGACGCGACCCGCATGCGCCACGCAGACCTCCGCCGCCCGCAGCGCCAATCGCGCCCGCAGCAAGGGCTGGGGGACCTCTGACTGGCCCAACACAAGATGCAGATGGTTCAGCCCCGCGCCCGACAAAAAAGCAACATCTTCAGGGGTTTCCGCACGCCCAGAGGTGACCCAGGCCGACATCCGGGATAGTGTGTCGAAGCTGTCTGTCATTTTGGCGAGGGTATAGGTCATGCCACAAGACTAGTGCATGGCGGCGCTTTTTGACATAATCCCTTACCCAAACCGCCCCGCCCTGCCCTTCCCCTTTATGTCCGATAATCTTGCCTTATCGGACATAAATAATTTCACCTCCAAAACATAGAGCATCCCCCCGAAGACAAACGCCCAGGAGCCGAGGAATCGCACTCATCAGCCAAAGACGCGATGAACAATGTCGAGCGCGACGGAAGAACTCCTTAGGACAACGACGCCATCGTCCTGCCCTCCCCACGTCGCTGGTTCCCGCTAGCTGGATCGGTTGATCGACGCGGCCCGCGACTTTGCTAATGGAGCCAAAAGGTTGGCTTCACGACCCCGGCCGCCCTGGTCTACGAACTGATGAAACTGCCAACGAATGGCGCTTACAGCGCCGCCAAAAGCTGCTGGTCAGCCACGCCCTATTGATCATCGACGAACTGGGCTTCGCGCTGCTCTCCAAGACCGGGGCCAGGGTGCTCTACGAGATCATCTCTCAGCGCTATGAGCGCGGCTCCATCGTTATCACCTCCAAGCTGTCATTCGACGACGGGACCGAGGTCTTCGGTTCGAAACGTCTCACAAGTGCCATTCTGGATAGCCTGACCCATAACGTCCACATTCTCGAAAATGAACGGCGAAAGCTTCAGGCTACGCCAAAGCCGCAAAGCCAAAACCTGACCTCAGCAAACATCAGGACAACAAAGACTAGGCTGCGGCCAACGCACCTTGGCACGCGTCAACTCACTTGATATTGCTGGTGTCGGCGTGGTCACCAGACCGAGTATCAGCCCTACCAACGGCAATGAGCCTGTCGTGTATCTGGCCGGTGTCGTAGTGGATGTGAACCGTCCCGCCATCAGTGAGAGTGCAGTCCGGTCGTTTGACCCTGCACCGTCTCTTCTCCCGCCAACAACGCCATCGCATCCGCCAGCGGCATCGCGCGCACGCCGCCCTGCCCCGGCACCTCGCGATCTCCGGCATAAACCAGAATTCGTTTGGCCACGCCCAGTTCCTCAGTCGCGATGTGGAACCCCCGGGTGACTTTGGGCGCGGTGCTTCGTTTGACCTCAATGGCCCAGAGCGCGCCACCGGGCAGCCTCAGCAGCAGATCTATTTCGGCCCCTGCGGAAGACCTGTAAAAGCTGGCCTCCGTTCCCCGCGGCGCGGCCGCGATCAGGTTCTCGATGCAAAACCCCTCCCAAGACCCGCCCACTACTGGGTGGCCCAGAAGATTCTCGACCGTGCCGAGCCCGAGCAGCGCATGCGCCAGACCGGCGTCGCGAATGTACACCTTGGGCGATTTCACCAGACGTTTGCCAGCGTTCACATGCCAAGGAGGCAACCGGCGCACCAGCATCAGATCGACCAAAAGATCGAGATAACGCGCAATGCTCTGCCCCGACACGCCCAGGCCCGCCGCCAGTTTGGCCGCGTTCAGCAAACCACCCTGCTCATGGGCCAGCATGGTCCAGAACCGCCGGAGGGTCTCCGCCGGGATGCGCAACCCGAACGCCGGGATATCACGTTCCAAATAGGTCCGGATGAAATCCTCGCGCCATGTCTGGCTCACACGGTCAGAGGTGGCCAGAAAACTCTCCGGGAATCCGCCTCTTAACCAAAGCTGTTGCAAGTACCCCTGCCCGGTTTCCGCGAGTGTAAACGGCGACAGTTCGTGATAGCTCACACGCCCCGCCAGCGATTCTGCGCTTTGATGGAGCAATGTGTTTGACGCGGATCCCAACAGCAGAAACTGCCCGGTCCGGTGCCCGGTCCTGCGCCGCCGGTCGATTTGACCCCGAAGGGCGCCAAAGAGACCCGGCATCAGCTGCACCTCGTCGATGATCACCAGCCGTCCGGCCTGCTCATCCAGATAGAGATCAGGCTCTTCAAGAATACGGCGATCCGCGGCGCGTTCCATATCAAGATAGACCGCGTCACGGGTCTGGCTGAGGTCCTGCGCCAGCGTAGTCTTGCCGACCTGGCGCGGGCCTAAAAGTACAACACCGGCCTGCTCGGACAGAGCTTGCGTGATTTGATGTTCGTGACTTCGGGTAATCATACCTTGCATTTATGCTGTGCGATAGTAGAAATGCAAGGTTAATTGCAAACTCTTGTGTCGATCTTGCGTCCTGCCCTACCCTTTTTCAAAGAGGTTTTGCAGGTGCTCCATGGCGCGTTCGATCAGCACAAAGTTGACCGGATCCCCCTTGATACGGATTATATGCCCCTGGCTGTCCTGGCCCGACTGCAGCGTCACTCCGCTTGAAAGGTGCACAGTACTCGTACCGACCCACCCGGTTTTCGGGGCTGATTTTTTGGGCCTGCCACCCCGGTCAGACGGCTTTATACTCAAATTGAACCTGTCGATCACGGCTTCCAAGGCCAGCCATTCTTCGTCTGGCGTCGCCGCTTGCGCATGAACCAACGCGTCCCGCAACTGGCTTTCCGCTCCGTTGCGCAGCGCCGCGGACAAGCGCAGCCCGTCGCGTTCCTTGAGGTTCTCAGGAAACTCCAGCATGTCACCAAGTTCCTCGAAGATAAGGGAGAACGATCGGATTTTTGACCGCTTTGCCTTGCTCGCCATGCTGAAGAGTGACGCCACGGCCTCCTCGACGGTTGCAAATGCGCCATGCTGTGCGGCCACCACGGCAATCCGCCCTCGCTCAAAATGCGAAAGTTGCGCGCGGATTTCGTTTTCCTCGACCATGGCCGCGAAACTACCACCCATGACCTCTGGATCGCGGATCAATGTCTTGATGGTTTTGTACTGCGCCTGACCGGTCAGCGTCAGCAGCTCGCGCACCGCCCAGAGCCGCCTGTAACCCGACAGCAGGCCGTAGGGTTGATCCGCCTCGCCTACGCGTTCAAAGACCTCCACCGGCAGCCTGAGACCGTGTGCCGCGATCGAGGATTTCAATTCCTCCATTTCTGCAGGATCAATCACCGTGCGGTCGCGCACGATGGCATCCGCCAGAATCTGGTCAATCGGAATGTCGTGGATCACCCGGCCCTCGGCCTCCGCAGACCGCAACGCCTCGGCATCCTTGCGGTCTTTTTCCTGCGTGACACGTGTCTCAGCTGGCAAGATAGGGGTCGCCCGCGCCGCATCAGCCGAAACCTGTGAAATTGGCGCTAATGCACCGGGAGTTGTGGTAAGGGTTTCGCTGCGAAACTCTGCATCGATCCGGTTCAGATCCTCCGCGCTGGGGGCGGACACCTTTCTACGCTTTGCCACTTTTTGCCTCCTGCTCATCTTTCCACCAAGCGCCGATGATCAGTTCCTTGATCTCCGCCCAGGTCTGGTCGAATGTTTCTCTGCCCCTGACATAGGTGTCACGGTTGAAGTCACGGTAGTCCGCCTCGTAAATCCCATTCACCTGCTCTCCGGCTTGCCCGACCATCGCTGTCATGTCCTGACGGAAGGTCGTCATCAGATCCCCGAAATAGGCCTGGATCACATTGGCGAGGTCCGTTTGCTGGCTAGCGTCGAAGCGCGTGATCAGGGTCCGAACGGCGTCCCATTCAAAGCGCACATCCTCGAGCCCCAGCTTGCGGCGTTGGCTGTTTTCACCATCCTCGATGCTGGCAAATGTCGAGTAGAGCATATCGAAAAAACGACCAGTGGAATCGAACTCCAGAAAGGACGCGCCAAGTGGGACAATTAGGATATCAGCGGCCGAAAGAGCATTTATCGTAAGATATCCGAGGGCAGGGGGCGTATCGAGAAAAACGAGATCGTAATCCTTCAAAATCCCGTCGCTCTCAAGCCCGTTGAGCAAGGCATCCCAGAGAGGCCAGCTGCGATTTTGCATCCGCCAGACTGGCACCTGGAACTCTGCCCAGTAGAGGTTCAGTTGGGCTCCGATGAGGTCAATGTTGGGCCAGTGGGTCGTCTGGATGAGGTTTCGCGGCGAAACCGTCAGGGCTTCGGTCAGGGTCTCGTCAAGAGGCAGGGGCGCTTCACCTCGCGCGGCCCGAACAGTGTTTTCACTCTCCAAATGCTGAGCGAAATCCCGCGCCAGAATCGGAAATGCTGTCTGCCATTCGTCCTCGACCTCACCTCCCATAATGGACGTCAGCGACCCCTGACTGTCGAGATCAACAACAAGCACCTTATAACCATCAAGTGCAGCGCTCATCGCCAGGTGCGCACAGGTGGAGGTCTTTCCCACGCCACCTTTAAAATTAGCAATCGCCATCACCTTGGCATTCAGCCCCTCAGGGCGATAGGGCCGGTATTCACGATGCGCCGCCCCTTCGGTCGCGAAATGATTGCGCAAGACCATCACGTCTTCCAACGAAAACCACTTTGAATTTCCTTCACCAACGCCCTGTGGCAGATCTGGCTGGGCCTTCAACACACGGCGGAAATGAGCGGGGGCTACTGGGATGAGATAGCGGCAGATTTCCCAAGTGGAGAACTTGCGCAAACGCTTGCGACCGTCCGGGGCATGTCCCGCCTTTGCCAACTCTTCGCGGCCCCGTGAGGCGAAGGCTGCGGCTTTCGCGAATCGAGCCGTTCGGATAGGGTCAGGCAAGCGTGAGGCGGCCTGATCGGGTTCGATTCCGATATATGGGGGTAGGGGAGGTTTTCCGATTGATGTCATATTGAACTGCCGATGTTATGCTGTTTATAACTCTTTGCTCAAGCTATGTCACATTACGGGTTGTAAGTGAATCCTTTCAAAGGAAAATATCAGAAACGGCACGGCAGCTGTTTAAGAAAATATAGAATCTTTAAGAACTTTAAGATCAAAAATGTAATGTTTTACAATGTCTTGCGTATATTTAAGTGCCAGAATACAGGACGAAAGGTACCACAATACAGGATTGAAGGGACCACAATTCGGGTTGATAGGTACCGATTCGCGGTGCGTAGAGCTTAAATACCACGTTAGAGCCTGCTAAAGCCTCTCGTACCAACATACCTTCCTGTAAACGGGTTCCTTTGGACCGAAGGCGACGTACTGATAAAAGTATCCGTCATGCGATTGAGGCCGGGTGCCTAATGCTGTAGAATCGAGAGAAAGAACCCACAGAGGTTCAGGCATGAGAGGCAAAATGGCGAAGAACGATATTCCCAAAGACAGGCTGACAGGGTCCCTGCGGCGCGAGGCGGTGAAAAAACACGTGGCCGCCATCCATGTGTCCGGGAAGCTGACGCTGCTTCAACGCAAGCTGAGCAATGTGCTGCTGCTCAATGCCTATGACACACTGACACAGGCACAGAGTTTCCAGATGGATGCGCGCACGCTGTGCCTGATGGTCGGCTACAATTCAAATGATTTTGAAACGCTGAAACAGTCGCTACGAGGTCTGGCGGAAACGGTGGCAGAATGGGACATGTTGGACGGGGCAGGGCAGCAGGAATGGGGTGTATCCAGCCTGCTGAGCTACGCCAAACTAAAAGGGGGTGTTTGCGAATATGCCTATTCCCCGGCTTTGGCGGAAAAGCTGGCGGATCCCAAGGTCTTTGCGTTGATCAATCTCAACATCCAACGCAAATTCACCTCGGGCCACGCGCTGGCGCTTTATGAGAACTGCTACCGGTTTCACCGCACGGGCAGCACGGGTTGGTGGCCGCTGGAGACCTTCCGCAGACTCATGGGCGTCGATGACAGCGCTTATTACGAAGTCTACAAACATCTCAACGCCAAGATTATCAAGCCGGCGGTCGCGGAGGTGAACCGGTCCAGCAACATCATAGTGACGCCTGAAGTGCGCAAGCGGGGCAGGGCGGTCGTGGATATTCGTTTTGCGATTAGCCAGAACCCACAATTGGCCATTCTGGATCTGGACGACGGGGCAGGGCACAGACGTGCACCGGTTTATGAGCGGTTACGTGAGATGGGCGTCAGCGATCGGCTGGCGCGGCAATGGATGCAGCACCACGGCGAAGATACAGTGCGCGCAAAGTTGGATTACATGGCGTCGCAGGAGGGGGTCAAGAGCCCTGCCAAATACCTCGCGGCGGCGCTGCGGGATGACTACGGTGGGAAGACCCCCGCCGTACCTGCGGCCTTCAACAGTGCGCGCGCACTGCGTCTGAGGGTAATCCGCGACCTGGCGGCCGGGCGCTCGCCCACACAACGCGACGCAGACAAACGCCTGTTCTTATCGCAAGTCGAAGACCCGGCCGCGCGGGCTGATTTCGAAAACCACGGCTGGATGTCGGCGCTGAATGCGGAGGCGATTGCCGCGTTTTGGCAGGATCTTTTCCCGGCGGCGTTTGAAACTGGTTGATTGGTTTTCGTACGCGGGACCGTTGCATTGTTAGAACTATCTCAGATGAATTATATGATTTTCATTAAAATTAGGTAGCCAGATCAAATAGCTCGGTGAGAAGACGGATTTCGCCCTAGGCAATTGTCGGCGGGTCACAAACATGGCCGCGCTTGATCATGCGTACGGCGTCGATGCCTTTCAACGTTGCTTTGTCCGTTCGCAGCGACTGGAAGCCTCGACCCGGATCGGTGATGCGCTTCAACGCCGCGTGGTCGCTTTCGATGCGATTGTTTCGCCACTTTCTATCCACGTGGATGATTTCTTCTCCCGGAAAGCAAAAGGTGTTCATTTCGCCGATGACACGCGAATAGGTTGGAGCTTTATCCGTGGTGATTGACATCGGTCCGTAGATTCGCGCTGTCAGGCGAAAATCAATGACTTTACCGTTCTGATCGACGGCCTTCCAGAGGTATCGCCTCTTTCCCCCAACACGAACATAGGTTTCATCTACGTGCCAACTAAAGCCGCGCGGGCCGCGCCTTGAAAAACATGGCCTGGCTATTTCTGGTCTAAACTTGATGATCCATCGGTTGATCGTTGCGGGATCGACGGAGATACCGCGTTCAGCTAACAGGTCACGGACGTCTTTATAGGAGAGTGGGTATCGGCAGTACCATCGCAATGCCAGAAGAATGATCTCGGCTGGGAAGCGGTGTCCCTTGAGTGGATTCTTGCGCATCGTAACCCCTTCTATTCGGGTTAAATTGCATGATCGCCGGAGGCGCGCGAACAACGCAACGGCCGCCCCCGGAAGAGCTTTTCATTGACAGAATTGCGGGATTTAGCGACGCTTCCGGCACGATCCTGGAGTACATTTTGATGACGTTTATTCGCTTTGTCCTGATTGTTGGATTCTTTTGTGTTGCCGGAAATGCTTCGGCAAAAAACTGGCAATTCGCGGAGCCGGTTGGCCCGGAAGGTGTTATAGAGTTTGCCGACGACCGCATCGTGATGAGTTTCGCATGTCGAACACGCGCCGATGCAGGGTATGATCCGGACAATCTGACCTGGCGAATTGCGGGTGCCCTTGTCGATGAACAAGTTTCGGCGGCGGTAGGCGACGTGGTGCGCATCGGTTTGTCGCTGGATGGGCAGGCCCGGGGAGAAGGACCTTTTTTGATGTCTGACGCCGGAGAGCTGGCAACCAGCATGCCGCGCAAATTACCGTTTCTTGCAGCGATGCGTCAGGCCAAAGAAGTAGCCATGGTTTTGGGTAACGACCGGACGGTTTCAATTCCGCTAGAGAATCTGGACTCGGCTCTCGATCAGCTGGTGACATGGTGTGACCGGGACGTGGCCTCAGAACCTGAACCTGATCTGGCGTTCGACTTTTGCGATGCTCCGGAAGGTGGGACCGCCGTGGCGATTTGTTCTGCGCCGGAACTGCGCGCTTTAGAGACGGAGATGAACGCAGTTTACCGTACCCGACTGGCGACATTGGATGAGCGAGCGCGGGCACAATTGGAGAAAGAGCAGACATCCTGGACAGACTTTCGCAAGAATTGCGCCGAGAGCACCGATTGTATTTCCAAGGCGACACGCGCGCGGATTTCTAAGCTGACCGTGGTCAAGGCCGACAAGCCGGTTCGGGTGGCGGTGCAGACACGACCCAAACCACCGCAAGCCTTGTCCGTGCCATTGACACCCTTGCAGCCGGCAGAGTTGGGGCAGGTCATCTGGGACCCCAAACAAGTTCAGGTTAAACTGATCATCGAAGTGGTCCGGGCGCGGCCGGAAATGTTGCAGAACGAGAGTGTTCTGCGCGCCTGGGCGCGGCTCGTTTTTGAAGGGCAGTCGCAGGGTCAGGATGGACAATTGGCCGTTGCGCGCGATCATCTGACCCGCAGCATTTCCGCCAATCCACCGGGTCCGTTCCTGATTGGCCGGGTCGAGGGCAACCCTTTGCAGAGTGCCCAATACGAAGGTGGAAAATTGAAGGTGCAGGGCGGGGGGCAAAGTCAGGCATTAGGAGCGGCGAACCTGATGATCAGTGGCGTCGCGACAATTGAGCAACGGGCTATCTCGCAGTTCGATGTGTCGGAATTGGCGATGAACAACGAGCAGGCCGCTTACATTCAACAGAAATCGCCGCAGCTTTCCCTTGGTGTCGTCACACAGATTGACGGGATTGAAGTACATGGTTCATCGCAGACAAACGCGCGGGCAGTGGCGCGCGGGCAGGTGCGGTTTGCCGGGCTATTTGACAAGCCGCAAGCGCGCGGCCAGACCATAGATCACACCAGGCTGGTCGCGGTCTTTCTAGCGCAGCTCGCCACGACACCGGAAAACGGTATCGCCGGCGTGGCAATGCTATTGGGAATTGGCATGCATCAAGGCGCCGTTATTGAGGGGCAGTCCTATGACCCTAGCGGTCGGTCTGCGAATGCTGCCGCCCAGCTCATGCGATTGGCGAACCTCAAAGCCAACGCACCGGCTCAGTTGGAAGATCAACTTCGTGCGGAGGTCTTCTTCCAACTTGCAACCCAACAGGAGCGGGATGCCGTCATCCCGCCGCATTATTTTGGTCAATACGGGCGGAACAACAGCTTTGCGTTTGATCAATCCGTCGATGAGTTCGAGCGTGCGGAGCTTCTGGCGCGGGTGGACAAAATGCTCTGGCCGGTCGTTAGGGCGCGGCTACCCAATTTTCCCATTGATGTCATCGCCCGTATTCCCGTCAACCTTGGGGAATATGATCACTCCAACGGCGGGTTCACCATCAATTCCAGTGGGGTCGGCGCCTTGGGTATTGCCGCACAGGGGCAGTATCCGGCATTTGGCGGTTTGCCCGATTTCCTGCCCAGTCCACTTGAGCCTGCGCGCCAACTTGTTGCTTATCTGGAAAACAAATTCGGGCCCGGCAATCGGCAGATGACGCTTGTCGCGCGATACCGCGTCACCGGCGCGCGCATTCAGCGGCAGCAAAACCGGAAAACTGAGGTGCTTCTGCCGATCATCGAGCCACAATCGATTTCTCTGCACGCCTATAACCAACGCACGCCGGATCCCGACCCCATGGGGCAGAAAGTCAAAGAGTTTGACCTGGCCGCATA
Source organism: Roseobacter sp. EG26 (assembly GCF_049830555.1). Lineage (NCBI taxonomy): Bacteria > Pseudomonadati > Pseudomonadota > Alphaproteobacteria > Rhodobacterales > Roseobacteraceae > Roseobacter > Roseobacter sp. EG26. The sequence goes on along the minus strand of NZ_JBNBLH010000013.1, from coordinate 60,646 downwards.
TCGAGGACCAGAACGCCCGGTCGCGGACCCCGAGCGTGTGAAATTCTGGGCCGATGTCCGGGGTGGCAGCTACAGCACTTCCGACGAGGTTGTTGCCGCTACTCTGAAATTGATGGCGACGCCCGACTACCTTGCGCATCTTGTGCAGAATTCAAGCGAGGTACGTTCTGCCGGGCAATTTGACCGGCTGCAGGTCGAGCAGGATATGCGGGCACGGCTTGCCTCATTGCCGATGCCTGAAGTGCTCAAACTCACCGGTCAGGTATCACTTGGCGAATACGATGTGCCCAATCAGGTGTTTCCGGTCGAGGGGCTGGATTTCAGATACCAGCGCGGTGAGATCGGTATTCAGAGTCCCGCTGTGCAGTTGGTCACGCCAGAGCTGTTCGGACGACTACAGGTTGATGTGGAGACCGCAAAGAGCCTGCTTTTGCAGGATCGGAACCGAGGCAATTCGGTGCCGTTTGTTGTCTGGGCCAAACCAAGCATTGCCAACTTCGACGGTCGGCGCGGCACACTCTACATCGAGCCGGAGCGCATCGTGTTTTACTCTGCCGCAGAAGATGGCACCGGATATCCTGCGGCCTATGTCGAGATCACACCCGAAGCCGCGCAGGATGGTGCTGTTGCAGCGACGGATCTGGCCAGCGTCGCGTTACAGGCACCCAGCCAGATTGCACTCGATTCCGACTACCTTGATCTGCTCATGATCCGTGAGGCGAGCGATGATATTTCAGAGGCGACATGGACGCGCATGATGTACGATCGGATGCTGCGTGAACAGGTGGCACGTGGCAGTGGCTATCCGCTCGCATGGGGCTGGTTCTTCCCGCCCGGTGTCAGCCAGATCGACCCGATACGTGTGCAGGCAATGCTTGAGCGTTTTCGTGACTGGAGTATCGCACGGGCTGCGGCATTGCCTGACGAGGTCTTTGTGCAGCAACACTCCGGCTACATTGACGGCGGCTTTCAGTGCTGGTCATCCTTCACACCACCCGTCCGCGATTTTGAGAGAACCGTGCCACCAGAGTTGGTAATGCACCTCAACAAAAGCGAACATAGTGCATATATGCAGATGCTTCAGATATACCAGCAACGAGTGCGTGGGGCAGGAGTGCGTCAGATGCCCGACTTACGCTACTCCGTGTTTGGCTCACCCGCGCTGGCGTCCTCGAACCGGGTGGGCAGCGTGAATTGCAATATCTCATCCCGGAACCGATTGAAGATTGCGCCTGAACAGATGAGCGGGATGCAGACAGATACCGCCATGATCACCGTTCGGGGCGCGATCCGCAAACCGCTTGTGCAAACGCAGGAAGCCCGGGTGGTCCGTGATGTCGGCATGGCGGCGATTGAGCGTGGCACCGACGGGGTTTTGCAGGTTTTTGTCGATGTGACACGTTCGGAGGTCTACACGTTGGGCGAAGATCCACAGACTGGGCGCATTGCCCTGGAAATTGTGGATACGCTGGTGGCAGAAGATTTACCCGCACCGCCGCTCAGTTCAGATATCTTTGAGATCACACCCGGGATGGATTGGCAACAGGCGCTGCAATCAGCTCAGCGCCGTTTGCCCGAGGCCATGGTCGTCGAGAATGTCGGCGCACCTGCAAATTTTCAGATGACCAGCAACAATGCGCTGTTGGGACCGATGGCCCAGTTCCAAGCCTATCACAACGGCCACTTCCTGTTCAGCAGAAGCGGAAATGAAGCTCTGGCTGTCATGCGTGAACCAGATCGCGACCCCGATCGAGTTCTTGCCGTGGGCAGCCACCGGGTTTTTGAACCGGACAAGGTGACGACGGATGCTTTGGTGGGCGCGCTCTTGCGCAAATATGGTGCCAGCCCTGAGACTGTAGAAGACGGCGGGCTTTACGGCCCACGTCCTGCACAGGTGTTGACATGGGGCGCACGCGCCGGATGTATGCCGCAAATGCGTGATCAACTGAGGGCGGATTTGACAGCCTTCAATCAGGATCCGAATTTCCAGCTCCTCAGCCGCATGGCCAAGGCATTCCGGTCACCTCAAATGCAATATAATGGGGCCGAGCAATTGATCTACGAGACCTGCGCGCCGGCTGTGTGGGCCATGGTCGGGGAAGATCAGCAGCGCCGGGTACATCTGGTGGTCTGGTCCCTCGACCTTGCGTTATTGCACGAAGTAGCCGGGCTGGAGGATACCAGACCAAAGATTGACGGTTCCGAAGGATCACAAAGCCTGATCGAGAAAGCCGCTGATATCGACCTCTAAGTGTCGGTTAGCGCGGCTAAGATCAATGGCAAATAAGAAGGCCGCCAGATGTCGGCAATGAGCTTCAACGGCTTTTTCAGTTTGTTGAGCAACTGGCGAAACGCGTGTCTTGAACTGAAATCATACAGTCACTTCGAGTTTATACTTTGCCAAAGTTCGAAAGCATCGGCGCGGGCGTGGCGATATGACGTTGCAGAAAGGCGATGGCATTTCGGGTGGAACAGAGCAGTGGTTTGATCATGGGCTAAAAAGGAACCGTTGCGCATGGCGTGGTGATTTGTAGCGCCCCATGATCTTCTCTCGTCGGCGTGTGTGCCGATGCGAGGCTTCAGCTCAATTACTTAAGCCCTTGTGCTGGCGATGTTCAATCCCGGGGGCGACTTCGGCTTTGGCAGCGGCTTAGGAGTGAAGCTTGTCTGTGACCAGTACACAGGGCCTGCCCCAACGCCGAAACCGCTTGCGGAAGAAGCGCTCGGCTGCGCTCTTATTCCGGCGCGGATGAACCAGAATATCGAGTACATCGCCATTTGAATCTACTGCGCGCCAGAGCCAGTGTTTCTCGCCCTTGATCAAGATCACCACCTCGTCAAGGTGCCACTTGCCGGTCGGCTTGGGGCGGCGTAATCCTAGACTGACCCGTGGAGCACTATCCCGTTACTGCAGCTTGTCTCTGAGAGCTTCGTAATAGGGCTGCCCATTTTACGTGCCGTATGGGCTGGTGAAATTGTAGAACCGCTCCCATTCGTCCAGCTTGGCTTCAAGGTCGATGTCACCTTTGTAGCTCAAGAGCTGATAGAATTCTTGCTGATCAGATCGGTGCGACCGCTCCACTTTACCATTAAGCTGTGGCGTGCCTCGCGTGATGTAGGCGTGTCGAATGCCCTTGTCTTCAACTTGCCAATGGAATTTAGCCTAGAGCTCATGGCCATTGTCAGTGCGAACATCTCGAATGCGGAACGGGAACTTTTCGATGATATGATCAATGAAGTCGATGGCATTTGCCTGCGTGTGCTTGTTGTAGATCTTAAGCGCCCTGAAACGTGTGACATCGTCAATTGCGTTGTATTGGAACCGACGCACCTTTTCGCTGCGTTTTCCCCTTAAACGTCATGAGCTTGACGTCTACTTGGATGTGATGATCAGGAACTTGTTTCTGGTAGCGCTTGTACCACCGGCAAAACTGCCCGATTTTGCGCGAGCAAAATGAGCACCCAGAGTGCTTGAATTGTTCTCAGTAACTTCATTTGATGAACTACACTGGCTCGGAATTGTATGGCGTATACAACCCAAGAGAGAGCCTCAAAATAGAACTATCCCCAAGGTTTAAAACCGCATAAATTGATCACATTAGTGATTTCACGGGACAACACCATGTTGAAGCCGGTACCATCAAGCCTGAACAGAACTAACCGAGCCAGCGAGGCGCAGATGCTTCGGACGCTCAACACCTTCGCGGTTGATCTGATGTCAATTCCGTGTGTCGAAGATTTGTTCTGGTACGTTGCGCAAAATGTTGTTGGCAAGCTAGGCTTTGTGGACTGCGTGATTTATCAGGCCAATGAGGCGCAATCGGAGTTGACTCAGGTTTCAGCCTGGGGCGAAAAAAACCCCTACGGACGGGATATTATCAACCCGCTGGTCATTCCTTTCGGGCGCGGCATCACGGGTCAGGTGGCACAGAGCCGCAAACCAATTATTGTGGACGATCTCGTCAAGGATGAGAATTACATCACCGACACGCAGCCCGCACGGTCAGAGATTTGTGTGCCCCTTATCTCGTCGGGCCGGATCGTGGGTGTCATCGACAGCGAGCACCCCGAGGTCGCCGCGTTTGGTGAACCTGAACTTGAGCTTTTGAGCACCGTTGCAGCGATGACGAGAGCAAAGCTGGAGCTACTGGAGGAAACCGATCGCTCCCAAGATCGCTACAAAGAGCTGGTCGCTGCACATACTCGGCTGACCCAAGAGACAAGCAACAGAAAAGCCTTGGAAGCAAAGCTCTTTGAAGCGCGCAAGCTTGAAGCGGTCGGGCGGCTGACCGGTCGGTTCGCACATGAATTCAACAATCTGCTAACGGTGATCTCTGGGAACCTGGAGCTGCTCGAACTTGAAGGGCCCGACGCAGGGTCTCAAGAGACGCTGCAAGGCGCGAGAACAGCGTCAACCCGAGGTGCGGCGCTGATCCGCGACATGCTTGCTTTCGCGCAGCGAACACGCCTTGCGCCCGAAACCCTCGATCTGAACGCATATGTCTCGGCGTTTTGCGAAAACTCCGAGCGATCTCTGGCACAGAGGGTTGAGCGAAGTCTGGCGAATGACCTCTGGATGGTGTCGGTTGACCCCATAGCAATTGAGAATATGCTTCTCAATCTCACGCTTAATGGCATTGACGCGATGCCGAAGGGTGGCAGCATCAAGATCACGACAGAGAACATCTTCCATATGCTGTCGGAGGAGCGGCCCTTCCTCTCGGAACTGCTGCCGGGACGATATGTACGAGTTAGCGTCTCTGATCACGGCACCGGAATTGCAGCGGAACGCTTGTCGCAGATCTTCGACCCATTTTTCACGACCAAAAGGCCGGGCGAGGGTACAGGGTTGGGCCTATCGATGGTTCTGGGAGTTATGCGCCAGTCGGGAGGCACCGTCGCCGTGCAGAGCGAAATCGGACAGGGGTCGACGTTCGAGCTTTATTTTCCGGCCGTCACGAGCGGTGAAAACGATTCCTTAACCATAAACCGGTAGCAGGGAGGCTGTCATTTCGTGATGGCTTTGGTGACTAACCCGATGGTAAATCGTGCAGAAGCACACGTCAGCGTGCCGCTAATCGATGTGCGTGGCTTGCGAGGGGGCAGCGCCTCTGAGGTCAGGAGGATCGCCGACGAAATCGGTAATTCAGCGCGCGAAATTGGCTTCTTCAGAATCACTGGCCACGGCATCGATCTCGCGCTGGTTGAGAGCACCTACCAGATGGCGGAGCGGTTCTTTGACCTGCCGGATGGTGTTAAGCGTCGCTACTACATCGGCCTCAGCAGCAACCACCGTGGCTATGTGCCGTTCACGGAGAAAGGTGACTACCCCGACGAGGTGGACCGCAGCTATGAAGCCTTCGACCTTGGATTGGATCTGCCGCACGATGATCCGGACTATCTGGCAGGCAACAGGGTTCTCGGCCCCAATGTCTGGCCCGATCTTGCCGGGTTCAGACAGACGGTATCAGCATACTACAGTCAGATTTCTGCGCTCGGGCGGCTGGTATGTTCGGCCCTTGAGCTCCATCTGGGACTGCCATCCGGTACGATGACCACCAACATGACAAAGCCTGTTTCCCAGCTTCGGCTGTTGCACTACGTCCGCAAAAAGGCGTTGACCGATGTCAATTCAGTCAACATGGGGGCTCATACGGATTATGAGTGCCTGACACTTTTGCACACCCGAAATCCCGGCCTTCAGGTCATGACCACTGGGGATCAATGGATTGACGTTCCGGTAGATCCGCACGTCTTCGTGGTCAACATCGGCGACATGCTGGAAGCCTGGACCAACGGGTTGCTGCGCTCGACCCCGCATCGCGTTCTGAATCTAAGTCCTGAAAGGTTCTCGATGCCATATTTCGTCGCGGCCAACCATGACACATTGATACGTCCCTTTCCCGAATTGGTGGGTAGGGACGAAATGCCCAAATACGAGCCGTTCAAGGCTGGCGCTCATCTGGAGAGCATGCTGGTACGGGACTTTCCGTACTTGAAAAAACTCTGTCTGCGCGATCCTTCTACAGCCAGCGTCAGAGAAACAATTACGATCACGAACCCATTTGAAAAACGTATGAACCGGAGTTCGAGTTAAGCTATGCCATCTCTCGATGCGATGATTTCCGTTGCGCTAGCCGGATTGGCGCTAAGCGCGACACCGGGTCCTTCAATGCTTTATGTGCTGTCACGAAGTGTCGGGCACAGCCGCGCTGCCGGTCTTGCCTCGGCGCTCGGTCTTTGTCTTGGAGGCGTGCTTCTGGCGATCGCTACCGCAATGGGGTTGGCCACGATTTTCGAAAACTCAGGCTGGCTTGTAGTTGCCCTGCGCTATGTCGGATCGGCGTATCTGGTCTGGCTCGGAGTGGACATGATCCGCAACGCGCAGGCCGCTGCGCAAGCCACACTGAGTGTAGAAAACGTGCAGCACGGGCCGCTTACATCGGTCGTTTGGCAAGGCGTATTGGTCGAGTTACTCAATCCGAAAACGGTCTTATTCTTCGCGCTGTTTCTGCCACCCTTCATTAACGCTGGTGTCGGACAATCAGCCGAAAGTAGCGTACAGATGCAACTTTTGGTTTTGGGTGTGTTGGTTCCGCTGACGGCAATTCCCTCGGATTTGGTGGTGGCCTGCATGGGCGGCACGATGGCCAGAGTCATCAACAACAAAAGGGTGGTGCGCGAGCGATTGGCTTGGGCGGGCGGGACAATACTGATTGGGATTGCAGCAAATTTGCATCTGCAAATTCTCTGACTCCGTTCAGGTTTAATAGCTAAAAACCTATGGGCATTCCACTTGTTACCTCTGGTATAGACGCATGCTGCAAAGTAAAAATGTCAACGAAACAAACCGGTCTTTTTGAGGCCGTCGCATTTTTTGTGCCGCCCCAGGCACTCGCTTATACAGCACTTGGTGGAACTTTTCTTCAGATGATTGCTGCTTGGTCATGCCACTCGCTGCAATTGTCGCATTGTTATCGGCATCTTACCGTGTGTTGCCAATCGGGCTGTCAATCATCAGCCGTGGTGGTGCATGGTACAAGTGATATGGCCCGGCGCGTGCGCAAGGCGTAGGCTATCCGCTATCGTCTGGGCATCCCTCGCCACCACTGCCTTCTTGGTTGCGCTGTCATCGCCATATTGGGAAGCCTCAGCACAACGGTTCATGTGGGATTTGTGGAGATCGACGCGATGAAGAACAAATTACTGGCACTTGGAGTGGGCGGAACGATCCTCGCAACCCTTTGCTGTTTCACGCCGTTGTTGCCGATTGTGCTCACAGCACTTGGTCTGACGGGCCTGCTCGGCATTCTCTACAACGATGCTGTTTTGCTGCCGATCTTGGCAGGTTTTCTCATACTGACGGGGTACGCGCTATGGCGACAGAAGAAACAAAAGTAGTCTTTGAATCCACGCTGACCTGTCCGTCATGCGGGCATGTCGAGACGGAAACCATGCCCACCGACGCCTGTCAGTGGTTCTATGAATGCAAGTCCTGCCAGACTGTCCTTAAGCCGCTCGAAGGCGATTGCTGCGTCTACTGTTCATACGCAACGGTGCCTTGTCCCCCGATCCAAGAAGGCAAGATCTGTTGCGCATAGCAGACATTGGATCCATATGCGGAGCCGAGGTAGCACAGAGGACTAGATGTACTTTGAACTTTCTTGGCTTTGGCGCTTCTGGTTTGTGTCGCTTGATTCCCATATCTGATCCTCCGTTTCCTAACTATAGGCGCAGTCCAGTTCAGTGGGGGAGGATCACAAGGTGCCAGACAGGAAATACCCGTCAGCAGCTGAAAAACTGAATTTGTAGCATGTTCCATAACCCACGCCATATATCATCCCACCGTTTGAAAGCGATGGGGCGCAGCCTGACAGCACCACCCCTCTGATGCTAAAGCCCGGTGCGTTTGGGCAGCGGCGCGTAGAGCTGCACGTGGCTGACCGACCCGAAATCGCCCGGAACATGACCATACGTCTTCCCGTCGCTGTGATAGGCGATTGCAAGTTCCGAGATCAGCTGCTCACCCGAAAGCTGCAGGCAGGGTGTCATTTTCCGTTGAAAGACCGCATAGCCATTGGCGTCCGCGACAAAGGTGTTTTCGGACCCATCGCGTGCGCCAAACGGAAGGTCATAGAAGCCCAGGAAGGGTTCCGTCGGAGGCCAGACCGCAAAATCATGCCACATGGTGTAGATACCGTTCGGCACCAGGTTATTGAATACGATGTCGACCTCGCCCTCGCCGTTTTCGCAGACATAGGTTCCTGATCCCTTCGCCGAGAACCACTCACCAAGCGTGATCCCCAAGGGCTCTCCCTTTTTCCATGGGCCGGTGTTTTCGGTTTGAAGCGGTGTATGTTTGACCGGATCCGCTGACGCGTAAAGCGGGACATCCATGTCGCGTGTCGCGCCCGTGGGGCGCCAGACTTCACCGGATTCGGGGACATTTTCATAAAAAACGTCCTGCTCGGTGAGATCTTCATCAATGTGGAAGATAAAGGTCAGAGCCATTTCTTCCCGAGCGTCAAGTTGCGGATCAGGTTCGCCGCTTTGAGCTACATCGATCGGCCCAACGGGAAAGCCGGAATCCCATTGAGTGTGTTCAGTTTCCAGATTTAACTGGTCCGCTAATGCAGTGCCCACAGTTAAGATGAGAGCACATGTCGTCGTCAAAAGCTTCTGTTTCATAGTTTTCTTCCCTTCATGAGGTCGGTTTCCAAGTGTTGTGTTGATGGGCAAAAAAACTCTGCCTAGCTTCCGGGTTCAGCCCGATGTCCGCCAAAATGTGATCGGAAAGTGCTTGAACTTGTGGTGAAGTTACATTGAGGCAGCAGTAGTTCTTCTGGATATTCCGGTAAATTTTGCACCATCTGCGAATTAGCCTAAGGCCGATATTGCGATTCATTGCGCATCTCCTTTTCGATCTCGAGACGGCTGCGGCATCAATCCTGACGGGACGACATCCGGAATAAGGTATCCGCGATCAACGGCGCTCGGGTCGGTCAATGTGTCGAGGAATGCCAGAATCTGGTTCACCTCGGTATCGGTCAGCGCGACAGGCATGATTTCGACTTCATCGGAAATCCGTGCCGTCAGCTCTTTTGATGTCTGTACCCATCCATCACGCAGATCGAACACCCCTCGTCGGGCCGGGTTCAACGGTCTGAAGATAAGTTGAGAGCCTTGCCCCGTCCGCTCGATCACCTGATCCAGCGCAGGAAGATGGGTCGTGTCCAGGTCATAGGCCGCGAGCGACATTAGCGGATCAAGATGGTGCCGCACAACGTCTTCGAGCTTGTCGAAAGCGCCGTCATGTCCCCACGGCCCGGTCAAAGCCACGTTGCGCAGGGACGGCGTACGGAATGCGAACATGTCCTCGGGGTCGAACGTCACCCGATAGCGGCCTTCATCCTCGAGCCGGTCCATGAACCCGGATGCACGCCAGTACCCGCTGTCCGATCCGTGGCCCTTTCCAGGCCCGATCTGTGGCATTCCGATTGCGTGAAATTCATGATCGGTCAGAAGAGGGCCGGAGTGGCAAGTGACGCACCCGGCCTTGCCATAGAACAACCGGAACCCCTCTTGTTCCGTTCCGGACATATGCGAGATGTCGCCGGCCCTAAGCGCCAAATCGAACGGGCTCTCATCGGACCGAAAAGCGACGGTCTGAAACGCGGCCAGCGCGTTGGCGACGTGCACAAAAGATATATCCCCGGGCGCTTCAATTTCTGTAAAGGCCGATGCGAATTGCGCGGCATAGTCCTGATTGCTTGCAAGACGCTTTGCCAGAATGTCCCAGGCATCGCCAAGCCGATCTTCGGCAACCGCCGTGGCGACGGCGTTCTCGCCCTTCTGGCCAGCCATTTCCGTTGGCGACGTGACCGGAAACATGGCCTGCGCTGCCAAGAGGCTGTCCAGCCCCGATGGCAGGTCTTCTCGCGCAGGGCTCCAGAAGCCGCTTGGGAACGTTTCGCGCGGATCCGGCTCCAGCCTGCCATCGTGGAACATCGAAACATATTCGGTCGCTCCGATGTTCCAGAGCGGCTGCGCATTGCGTGGCACCCGTTCGATCACGCCATCTTGCGTCCGCCGCTCCGGCCCGACACCTGTGCCGCCTTCACCGATCCCCAGTGCAAGACCATCACCGGACCCGAGTGCAGGATGATGACATGTCCCGCAAGAGATGTTCCGATTGCCCGAGAGAATTGGGTCGAAAAACAGGGTTCGACCCAATTCAACCAGCGCCTCAGGTGGAGTTCCATCGTAAATGAACTTGATCTCAGCAATTTGAGCCGCTCTTTGGTCGGACTGGGCCACCGCGACGGAACTCAGGACAAAGACGGCTGGAATGACCACGGCCCGGCCGAAACCGATCACCGCGGCAATACTCTCATGGTTTCTGTTGATGCGAGATTTTGAGTTCTCTGGCTGCGGCATTTTTGACTCCGTGTATCTTCCAGAGCCAAGTACAGGAGGGTCGCCAATCCCTGAATGATTGCCTGGCCGAAACGCATGACAGTTCGTCCGATTGCATCGCTTTCGAAATTTGCGTCAGATATTTTTGGCACTGTTTTAAGCAGGATCGGAAGATCTGAAACTCTGTAATGTCTTCGGTTCGACCTATTGCCCCATTAGTTGGTTGAGCAGCATCCGGCAGTTCGGGCTCATCGCCAGCCATTGGAGGCCCTGCGGCGTTGCTGCTGCAAAAAACTTATCTGACCAGAAAGGAAGGCCATATCAGACGTCGTGACCTTCAAAAATCTACCTAGCGGTTTGCCGAAGTATGTCGTTCATGCGCCGCCAGCATCTTTTAAACTTCTTTGCGAAAACCACAGACAGTGCGTCGATCAGGTCAGGATCCGTCCTGTCTGGATGCCTTCAGCGCCGTCGGCAAGGCAGTCCCACGCTGATAGCGAGCATACCGCCCATGTTCTTACAGCTTTGGCATGCGCCGCCGGGTCGGGCGCCATCACGTCAGCATGGGTAACGTCAAACGATTTTGGCCTCGCAGGGATCACCGGGAACTGGCGTCGCACCAGGATTCTCATCCGGGCAAGTATCTCTTCATCGCTGCAATGGTCTCGTAGTTTCAGGGTCAGTGCTAGGTAATGCACCCAGACAGACCGTCGTGCCCGGGCATCCGATGGATCTCCGGGGTGTTGCAAGGCATAGCTGTCGACGGTCAGTCGATGCACGCGCTGAAACAGATCGTGATCTGAATATTCGCGCGCGAGCAAATCGCCATAGGTTGCCCAGCATCCCGGCGTCGATGACATATACGCATGTGTCGGGCCGTCGGTTTGACGGAACCGACCGCCGCAGGAAAAGCATCTTTCTTGGATCGCTTTCATGACCGTTTTAGCCCCATTCACTCCTTGGCTGCGCGGTTGGTCCGGCGGCATAGCCGCGAATTTGAGCAAGTATTTAGATTTCGCTTATCGGGTCGCCTTAGCACTTTGGCGTTTCGCGGAATCCAAAATACGTTTTTCGACGGCGTAATTGTGTATTGCGATCCCGTCGATCTCGAAATTCTGACGCTGCAGACTCAGAAACCCCGCCCGTTCGAACACCGGGAGCGCGACCTCGCTGGCTTCCGCGAATATACGGGACAGGCCAAGTGCCCGAGCCTGATCCTCAAGCGTTACCAGCAGCTTGCGTGCAATCCCACGTCCCGCCATATGCGGGCTGATATAAAGATATCGAATGTGACCGTTTTGTTCGAGATCAGAGAATCCCGACACCTGCCCATACTCATTTACCGCCACAAATGCTCGCCGTCCGTCTTGGTAAGCGTCCCGGATTGCCTCAACCGATGGAGACCGCGCCCGCCAGACCCGCAGTTGAGCAGGTGTATAGTGACCACGGCCAAGTTGCGCCACGGCCGCAACGTAGATGTTCGCAAGCGCGTCGGCGTCAGACGTTCTGAAAAGGCGAATTTCAAACGCTGGAATACTCATGCCGGGCGCGCAGGTGTAGATGTCTCGCCGTGGTCGTAGTCGCGGTTCACACGCTCCGGTGTAAAGGCGGGTGTGCAGACCGCAAGATATTCGGCTGGTTCATCTGGGGTGCTGTACCTGACCCAGTCGCCGGGCTCGGCGATGATGGCCTCACCGGCGCGCAACACCTCGACAGCCCGCTCGGTTTCGACGCGCAGTGCGCCGGAGACGACAAGCGTCACTTCGCGAAATGCGGGCCGCTGTCCCGGCTCGGACCACCCGGCGGGGCTTTCCATCCGGGCGACGGACATCCCGTCTTCGCCGCCCATGCGCCCGAGGTATTCGAAGATCGATTTCTCAACGCCGCCTGCAGCGCGCAAGCGCGTAGGCGTTCTGATGATTGTTGGCATTGTTTGGTCCTTTCCATGCATGTCACAACGGTGACGTCTCTGTGATGCCCGTGCTCCGCCCGAGCAGAAGCGCGAACCCATCCTGATAGCGCAGCGACGGGTGCGGGATCACCGCCCGGCGGTCGATTTCGGCAAACCCCAGGTCAGCGTAGAGGCTCAGCGCGTAGAGGTTTCGATTGAAGCAGATCAACGATTGTCGCGACAACCCGCGTGTCTGCGCGTGCGTGTCGGCCAATGCCATCAGGCCGCGCGCCAGCCCTTTGCGACGATATTCTGGAAACACCGCGAGCCCCGCAATATAGAGCGACCCTGGGTCCTCGAGCTCTGCGTAGGGCCGCAAGACTGGGTCGGTCTCGACAGCGGCACTTGCCGTCAATTCAAATGCATGCAGCATCCCGGCAACCTGCCCATCGACCTCTGCCAGATGGCAGTTCTGATAGGAAAAAGCGGTGTTTTCGCGGGCATAGCGTGCAGCGCCGGTTGCAACCAGATCCGCGCCCGGTTCTGCCAGGCGCGACCAGATGTAAGCGGCAAGCCGGTCCGAGGACATCAGAAAAAGCCGGGCAATCGCCTGGGTATCCTCACGCCGCGCAGGACGCAGCCGCACTGCGGGTTCGGGGCCTACACCCTGAACTGTCATGCGCATTTTGAATGCTCCTTACCTGACTGATAAGACTTCCGCTGATGCCGAGACCCGCCATCGAGGTCGCGGCATCATGTGGGGACGTCAACGCTTGAGCGTCATCACGCGGCGGGTGCATGAATGCACGCTTCACCAATCGAATGGACATGCCGGTGATCGGTGCCACAACAGCCGCCGAAGACACGGAGATTTGGCAGGACCCGCTGCAGGTTCGCATAGTCCTGCCCAAGCTCGGCCGGATTGCCATCATCCAGCACGTCGGCCTCGTCCAGTTCTGCATGGCTCATGCGCGATGCGTTGGCCCGAATGCCGCGGATACGCAGCGTCCAGTCCTCACCTTTGTCGAGGATGTCGCGGAAATGATCCGGATGGGCGCAGTTGATCATGTAGTAGCTGGGGCGATGGGCCGTATCGGCGTCAACCTCGCGGATCGCATCCCCAAGCGGTTGCCCTGACGGAAGATGTCCATCGGTCTCGACGGTAAAGGACAGCGCCAGCGGAACGGCGCGCTTGGCACAGGCCCTTGCGATGCCGGCCGCTTCGCCGGCATGGGTCATGGTGATCGCGCTGATCATGTCGACGCCGGCCTCGTCGAGTGTCGCAACCTGCCTGGCGTGGTAATTTTCCGATTCCGCGGCCGTCATCATCGTCTCCGGTGCATATCCATCCCCTCGCGGCCCCATGTTGCCACTGATGACGAAAGGCTGATCTGCCTCGAATTCGCGCCGAAGATCGAAAAGCATTGCAACGGCCTCGTGGTTGGCAGCAGCAAGCTCTTTCGCCGAATAGCCTAGCTGGTCACCCCAATCCCGACTGGCGCGCCAGGTTGCGCTGTCGAGGATAAAGCCGGTTTTCTGCGCCAGTGCGATCCGGGCATAACGTTCATAATAGCGCCGAAGCGCGCGCTGCTCCTCGACAGAGCGGAACACGTGGAATGACGCAAACAGCGGCAGGTCGATGCCGTCGTGAAAAATCAGCGTTGTCTCTAAACCACCGTCAGTCAGAAGACGGGTGTCACCCAGTTGCGGAAGCGCGGCGCGGTATTTCTTGGTGGTCATAACAGATCCTTTCTTTTGGTCAGGATCGTTCTAACCCTGGGATCGCTGGGAACGAATGACTGCTGATCCGAACAGCATGATCGTTCGTCCGAAGACCTTTGAAGGCCTGTCTCATTCCGGTGCCTCGGAAGCGTCCGCGCGCCATTCTGCCGGTGCCATCCCGAAGCAGCGTTTGAATGCGCGCGAAAAGGCTTCGGGCGCATCGTAGCCGACGCGATTTGCAATTTCCGCCATGGGCAGCGGCGTATCACGCAACAGGCTGCGCGCGGTCTGCATGCGTTGCGTCAAGACATATCCTCCCGGTGCGACACCCATGATCTCGGTGAAACGGTCCACGAAGGTACTGCGTGACATGCCCGCCTCGCGCGCCAATGCCTCGATACCATGCGGGTTGGCAAGGTTACGGTGAACGCGCGCCAGGACGTCGGCAATCTGCGGATCGGCCATTCCGGCCAGCCACCCGGATGGACGATCCGCCGTCTCAAGATAGGCCCGCAGCGCCTCGACCAGCAACAGCTCCGACAATTGCGCCATCACGGTGTTGGAGGACACGCGACCGGCGGTCAGTTCACGGGCGGCCATCGCAATCGACGCCTCGAGCCAGCGGCGCGTGGCCACGTCTTCGATGCGAATGACAAGCGTCTCGGGAAGGGTCTCCAACAGCGGGCTGGGACCGGAACTGCTGGCAATGAACCCGCACAGAATCCGGGTTCTGGCACCGCCACCGCCGAAACGGATGGAAGCAAGCCCATCCTCGGCCGCCGGCAGGACAAGATCATCGCCAAGTGCAGGAGACAGACCCCGGTCGCTTGAAAGAACATGCCACGCGTTCGATGGAAGAAACACGACATCCCCACACCGGGCCATCTGTTCGGTCCGGTCATCAAGCGCAACCATCATCCGCCCTTCAGTGACGACATGATAGGCAATCACCTGTTTCGGGACCGGCAGGAACGGCTGACAATCCTCTTCCGAGACTTTAGACGCTATCGCCCAGGGCGCTGAAAATTCCGCATCCAGAAACACGCCGCCTGTCAGATCCAGTGATCGCACGATATCGGACAGGGGGTCATTGGGCATCTTGGTGCCTCGTTCCTTTCAGATGTATTTGACCAATGCCCAATGGCCGTTCCACCGCGGCTCCCGCGCGTGCGGTGTCCCGGGCACTTGGGCTTGCTCTGGCTGTATAGCATTCGTTGGCATGTATCCGGACCTGTCCAGACGGTCATCTTGGTCAACGATCCGCACTCTGGTTCTAACGCTATCAGGGTTCATAATTCGGTTCATTTTGCCAATCCTTTGCTGTCAGTCTTGACATAACGGAGGGATTGGTGAATTTGAAATTCAAATTCCAAAGAGTCAGTATTAGTTTTTCAAATGTCCTTCACGATGAAACAGCTGCGATACTTCCTAGCAGTAGCCGAAGCGGGCCAGGTTTCAGCCGCCGCCAATAACGTCAACGTGTCGCAATCGGCAATGACACTTGCCATTCAGGATCTGGAGGCGGGTCTTGGTGTTCAGTTGTTCGACCGAAAATCCACAGGGCTCGAGTTGACCCGCGAAGGCACAACCTTTTTGACCCACGCCGCTGCGATCCAGGAGCAGGTCGCCCGCGCAACGCAAAGCGTGCACCGACTGGACGATCCGCTTACCGGCACGCTTCGGGTGGGCGTGACCGAAACGCTCGCCAGCTATTTTCTGTTCCCCAAACTGGCGCGCTTCAGGCGCGAGCACCCGGATTTGATCGTTGAACTGAGGGAGGCCACCCGTGCTGAGCTGGAGGCGATGCTGCTTGCTGGCACAATCGATGTCGCATTGCTACTGACGTCAAATATCGAGGAAAAAAGAAAACTGACCTTCAGGACCTTTCACAGATCCCGGCGACGGCTTTGGACCGCTGCCGGTCACCCGATCATAGAGCGACCATCTGTCTCCCTCGCTGATCTATCGATCTATCCTTTTGTCCTGCTGAAATCAGACGAGGCCGAGCGCCAGGCGCGTTCTTTCTGGTCCACGTCGCGAATTGAACCGCAGGTCATCTTTGAGACGGCCTCGATCGAAGCCGTGCGAACGATGGTAGCGCATGGTCTTGCCATCACCGTGCTCAGCGATGTCGTGTTTCGTAGCTGGACGATAGATGGGCTGAGAGTCCTGAAGCGGAATCTGAACGACGACCTTCCAACAATGGATGTCGGCATGGCCTGGCGAAAATCCAGATCTCCAACGCCTATCATGAACGCGTTCATCGAGGAATTTGAACCTGTGAACTAAACCAATTGACGCAAGGTCTTAGTTTCGAGTCTTATTGCTCACCTAGCCACGAAGTAAGACTGGCTTTCCGGTGTTTAATGCTGTGGCATTTGCCTCGATCAAGATCGCGACCAGCTCCGAACGATCCCGCGATGAACTTGTGCGGTCATTGACGTTCGTGGATTACATGCGCCGGTCATTGGCTAAGTTAAGGACGCTGAATTCCTGAAACGGACATTGGCGCATCCGCAGCGAAGGGGCGATTTAGTCCGCACTGCAGCCGTTCAATTGTCCCGACCGAAGGACTTGTGTGCGGGACAAATCTGCCGTTAAAACGCAGCATAGCAAAGTCCGCTTTCGAATAAGGGGATGTTGATTCAAGAAATTGGTTTAAACTGTCTGCCAATCCGAAATGAAGGTTTACAACTACATTCGATGCCGTTTCGTGTCTTTAGCGACTTGAACCACTCAAGTAAGGGCGCAGGACATAACCACCTGCCTCACACACTTTGAGCTGTAACTAGTTGGAAATGTAGAACCTGTTCATTTCATCAGGTTCTAATTTCCATAAACTGGCTAAAGGCTAGGCAAGCTCACGCGCAATGTGACGTGCCTGGGCCTGAGCTGAGGCGACCGAAGCTTTGTGACGCTCATCGGCGAATTCCTGGTACTCGGCCGCAGCTTCGAACATGCGTTCTGCGCCCAGGTACTTGCGCAATGTGCTGATGTGCGCAGAAAGGTGCCCCGAGTCATTGCGAATCCCACCGTCCTCAAAGCCGAATTCGCCGGCCGATGTCAGCAGCACCAGGGTTTTGCCGGACATGATCGGTTCCAGGGGGAAGTCGCCGCGCGCCAAATTAAACGTAAATGTCTTGTTGATCCGGATGATCTGATCAAACCAAGCCTTCAGGGCTGCGGGCATGCCGTAGTTGTACATGGGCGTCGAAATCAGCAGGATGTCGGAGCGGTCGAGTTCGTCAATTAGCGTGTCAGACAAGCTGACCAAAGCGCTCTGTTCAGGGGTGCGTTCCTCTTCTGCTGTAAAGACGGACGCGATCCAATCGTTGGAAATGAAATCCGGCGGTGTCATTCCGACGTCACGCAGAATAATTTCGACGTGTGGATCAACCTTTTTCCATTCTTCCACGAAACTGTCCGCCAAAGCGCGGGAAATGGAGTTATAGGCCGCAACAGGATTGTCGGTGCGACGCACGCTGGCGTCAATTCTCAGGATTGTGGTCATCTTGTCACCTAGTCAGTTTGCAATGAACCATTCAAAAGTGAAGTCAGTGACGCGCAGGTACAAATGAAGAGAATTCTGAATAGAGTGAACTGACCTCACCCATCTTTAATCGCTGAAAAAATCTTCTCCAGATGAGACGCCGTCGCAAGTACATCCGCGTTCTTGTTTGCGCCGCCGCTCAAGGATAGGCTGACCCCCGGTCTCCGTTCTCCAAATGGAATGGAAATTGTTGGGCATTGAGGAAAGCGGCTTTCATCGATACCGACAGGATAAGGGCGTTTTCCCGTGCAAAGACCCCTTTATCGCGGGTCACGGCCTGAACAGACGGCGGGTACGATGGCAATGTCGGGTAGGGGTTCAGAAACGCATGCTTCTCGGCAATTTAGAAATGACAAAATTTCAAGCGACGGATTAGATCGTTGCGGACGTGCTAGTCTTCAAAAAACCTTTGACCGACGGCGCTGTCGCGAAACTCATCTGCTTGGTCCAATAGCCATTCCCGGAACACACGAACGCGTGCACGATTGGCGTAAGTTTCCGGGCAGACGAGAAAATAGCTCTTGTTCTTCAATGCCGTGTCAAAGGGAGCGGCCAGCATATTGCGTTCCAGAAAACGCGCGGCGGCCAAAAGGCTGACCAGGGCCACACCATGACCATCGCTTGCCGTCAGCAAGCAGATGTGTTCCTCGGAATAGGTGACATAGGGCTCGACATCACCAGTCTGCAAGCCAGCCGCGTCCATCCAGCGCTCCCAACTCGGATCCGCATCGGAAAACCCGCTCCATTGGTATTCGATCAGGCGAGACTTCAGAAGGTCTTCGGGTGAACTCAGTGACTTCGCTTTTTCCACGCTGCAGACAGGGGCCACCCAGTCATTCAAGACCCAAGCCACATTGCTGTCAGGATAATCGCCATAGCCATACCGAATGGCCACATCCACATCGCTGGATTTGAAATCCACCAGCTGATCGCTAGACAGAACCCTAACCGAAATCTCCGGGTATTTCTCGTAAAAGCCTCGCAGCCGCGGGCTAAGCCAATTGGCGGCAAAAGACCCGGTTGTTGAGATTGTCAATGTGCCCGCAAGGTCGTCTTCCTCCAGCGCGAGAGAGGCGGCTTCGATGTTCTTGAAGGCCTCAATGATATGTGGCGCGTAATTGGCTCCATCTTCTGTCAGTTTCAAGGCGCGGGTCAGCCGGTGGAACAGGCGCACCCCAAGTTGATCCTCCAGCGATTTGATCTGATGGGAAATTGCAGTCGGAGTGACGCATAGTTCATCGGCGGCATCCTTGAAACTCAAATGCCGGCAGGCCGCTTCGAAGGCCTGAATGCTTTTCAACGACGGTATCTTCGCCATGACGCGCGGCTTTGCTCTCCTGATGCGATGCTATTTCGTCGTTCTACTCTAACCCGATTGCCAGCTCACATGTGGGCGAAATTCTCAGCTGTCAGGTGAAAACATCTAATTTGAGAAGATAGGGCATTCTCTCTTGAATTTGCGTGAAAGTTGGGAGGTTGTCTTGGATCCATTTTTGAAAGTCACCGACATAGGCTACATAGATCCTGACACCGCTGCCAAGCTGAGAAACAGGGTCATGAAGACCCAGGGAAAGACCTCTCGATTGATCACCTGCATCGCTTCAATGCCGCCATGGCCGCCAGTCATCGCCAGCGACCGCATGATGAATTCGGAGAACGCGAGAAAAACGCCGCCGATGAAGGCATAGGCGAGTATGGAGCATTGAAACAGAAGGATGATGATGGTGGACATGTCGCTACCTCCCTATGCAAAAATTGGACGGGAGCTGTATGGCACCCGCCCAATCATGAGGTTGGCTCAGGCCGCTTTGGGCCAGGCCCCGGCGGTCATCGCGGTTTGTGCAAATTCCGCGAAGTCTCGTGGCCTGCGGTCCAAAGCCCGTTCAACCCCGTCCTCGGTATGAGCGTTGCGCCCGTCTAGTGTTTCGCGCGCAATTGCAGTAAAGACATCGGCCACGAATGTATCGCCAGAGGCCGCGACATTGGCGTGGAAGTCCTCAAAGCTGATGGGGATGTGCTGAATCGGGCGTCCCAGCGTGGTGGTAAGGACCTCGGCCATCTCGGCAAAGGTCATCAGGCGTGGGCCGGTGACTTCGTACCGTTCGCCCAGGTGACCCTCTTTGGTCAAGGCAGCCACGACCACATCGGCGATATCATCGATGTCGATGATCGGCTCCGCGACATCGCCGCCGGGCATGGGAAGAAATCCGCCAAGGATCGGGTCGCGCAGATACCCTTCTGAGAAGTTCTGCGCGAACCACGCCGAGCGCACGATTGTGAACCCAAGGCCGGAGTTGCGGATCACCTCTTCGCCCATGCTGGCGAAGTGCTCGCCCCGGCCTGAGAGCAACACGATGTGCTGCAAACCGGTGTCGAGGGCGACCTTGGCAAAGGCTTCCAGCTTTTCGATGGCACCGGGGAAGGCCAGATCGGGGAAGTAGGTGACATACGCTTTGGATACGCCGTTTAGGACAGGGGCCCATGTGGTCGGGTTCTCCCAGTCGAAAGGTGTTTCGGAGTGGCGCGCACCACGCCGGACAGTCACGCCTTTCGCTTCAAGTTTCAACGCAACGCGCGACCCGGTTTTTCCGGTGGCGCCGATGACAAGGATAGGTTGGTTGGTCATGGTAATCTCCGATGGTGAATGTCAGGCGCGTTCATTGCGCCGGTCAGGGGGGTGCCCGATGCCGGGCAACCCGATGTCAATGGAACAACGTCGCAGCCCAGCCCGACGCCAACAGGCAGAACAGCGAGGAGGCGTAGATCAGGTAGAACTGGACCTGCCACCCCGGGTAGGGGTGCCTCTTGAGTGTCAGCCTCGTATGGCGCGGCCTCTGAGCGAAGTACGGCATCGTTACGCGCTCTCACGGACCTGGCCGACCAGAATCGACCAATCCATGCCCAAGGCACTGTAGACATCACCGGCCTGATTGCTCGCGTTGTCGGCGAGGATTTCGATCATCAGGCTGGCACCATCGGCGACAACCACGCCTGCTTGGGCCAAGCGGGTAAGGGCGGTTTCGCGCTTTGTCATGTTGAAGGTCCCGCTGGCATCCACGGCGACATAGGCCTCGAACCCCTCGCGCACGGCCCGCATCGCGGGAAACGCGGCGCAGACTTCGAGGGAAAGACCCGCGAAGATCAGCTTGCTCCGCCCGGTTGCGCGAATGGCCTCTTCCACCCGTGGGTCATCCCATGCATTGACGGTTGTCCGGTCGATGAAGGTCTGATCGGGCAAGGCCTCCAGCAACTCGGGAATGGCGGGGCCCCAAAGTGTCTGGGACGAGGTGGTAGTTGTGACAATCGGCAAGCCGAGCGCCGTTGCGGCCTTGGCCAGCCCGACAATATTGTGTTTCAAATCGGCGATTGAATAGTCGCGGATACCGGTCATTAGCCCGACCTGATTGTCGACAAATACGACGGCGGCATTGTCACGGGTCAGGGGTTCCGGATTGTGCGAATTGGTCATGGTCTTCTCCCTTCTGTTTGGGTCTTCAGTGGTGTTGATCTCAGTCAATTGATCCGAGGCGACCGGAACGATAGGCGGCCTCGACCGCGTCAAGCTCTTCCGTGGTGCGCATCGCGTATGGGCCTCTTTGGACAAAGGTTTGGCGAAGGGGTTGGCCCCGGAACAGGACGACTTGGGCGTCGTCTTCCGAAGAGAATGAGATGTTCGTGGCATCGGCGAATGCAATGGCCTTGCCGGGCTTCAGATCGGCAGACCCTGCGTTCCACGTCACGCGGGACGTGCCCTTGACGGCGAGGATCCAGGGGTGGTGGTCGTTGTCGCCCGTGTGCGTAAACTGGCTACCGGCCTTTATGTCGATATCAAGCAGCGTCAGCGGGTTGTCGGGCGCAACCGCACCCTGAAGGCCGCCGCCATCACCAAGGATGAGCCGTGCAGTTGCGCGCTGGCCCGCAAGCCTTGGGATATCCGCCGCCGCCACGTGAAAGGCGGCCGGGGCGTCATGCCGGTGCTCTGCGGAGAGGTTGACGAAGACCTGCAACGCGTGGGTTCTGGCGCCGGGACGGGTCGCTTCATTGTGAAGGGCCCCGCGCGCGGCCTTGAACCAATAAAGATCGCCGGGCGCCAGATCGAGGTCATTGCCAAGGGAATCGCGGTTGTGAAACGTGCCTTCGCTGTCCTCGAACATGATCGTCAAGGCGGACAGCCCGGCATGGGCATGTGTCCCGAAAGTGGGCTGCGTAATGACGAAATGATCCACCATGATCAGCGGGTCCAACAGCCCCCGGAAGTCTGCTTGCTGGTAGTTTTGCGCCTCAAAACCGTCGCCGATGGTGATCGCGCGCCCGTCACTTTGGGCATGGGTTTCACAGGGTACGCCTGCGAGCTTGTCGATATGTTGCGTGTTCATGTCAGTCTCTCGCATTTGTTGAATTGACAATATGAGCGAGACAATTGAACGAAAATCAGCCAATATTGGAACTTATCGTTCTATTAATGGGACAATGACGGGACTCAGGATGGATTTCAACGACGCATTCTATTTTGTTCAGGTTGTTGAAAAGGGCGGCTTTTCTGCCGCGGCGCGCGCGCTGAACATCCCGAAATCGCGGCTCAGCCGCCGCGTGCGACAACTTGAGGATGACCTCAGTGTGCGCCTCTTGCAGCGCACATCGCGCATCGTCACAATGACGGGGGTTGGCGAGGAATACTATCGCCTTGCCAGGGACGCCTTGGCCCGATTCGAGATCGCCGAAGCCGCCGTCCGGCGCAATACCAACACCGTTGAAGGGACCGTCACGGTGTCCTGTTCGGTGGGCATGGCACAATTCGGCCTTGATCAGATCTTGCCACGTTTCTTGCAGGATAATCCCGGCGTGACCGTAGTGCAGCGGGCCTCAAACCAGATGGAGGATTTGATCAAGGCTGGGATCGACGTTGCAATCCGGGGACATATGGACACTCTGCCGGACTCGAGCCTGATCCAAATGCGACTGGCGCTGGTAGAATGGCACCTGTTCTGTTCGCCTGAGTTCCATGACACTTTGGACCCAGGTGACGACCCGGTCGCGCTGGCCGATCACCCGGTATTGGTCCTTGGTCGACCAGGAGCAACGCACCAATGGTTGCTAACGGGCGTTGATGGGCAAACCGCATCGGTGCCCTGCCGAGTGCGTTTTGCGAGTGATGATATGTCGACGCTCAAAAATGCCGCAGCGTTATCCTTGGGGATTGCCGCCCTGCCAGCCTACGTTTGCCGACCAGAGGTGGAAGCCGGATCGCTTGTGCGCGTCTTGCCGGGTTGGACAGCGGGTCGCCCACAGATCAGCCTATTGATGCCATCGCGCCGAGGCTTGTTGCCGGCGTTCGAAGCGTTCCGCGATTTCTTGAAGCAAGAATTGCCCGCCGTTTTGGCTGGCGATGCAATAGAAGCTACCGAACGGAGCGGTCGCAAGAATTCAACGCGCGCCAGACCAACTCCCGGCTGATCTTATACTGCCACGAACATCCTGCAGCGCGGCAACTCAATCCAATGACAAAAAAGCAGCCATAGGCCGTGCTCACCGTGATCGTTGTCGGCTTTGCGCGCTTCACAGTAGGCCGTGTCATGCGCAGAGTATTGCACTGTGGGTTCGAATTGCAGTTTCACTGCGCAAGGCAAGCATGGCCGGTTCTATGCTACTGACCTTTCTGTGCGCAGGGTCTGAAAAGTTACCCGATGAAAGACAGCACGTGATCTGCCACTTTTTGCGGGGCGTCTTCTGGGCTGTAATGGCCAGCACCTGGCAGGCGTTGAATTTTGCCGTTCGGAAAAGCCGCCTTGAACAGTGGGAGAAAGTGCTTTGCGTGCAGCGTCTGGTCTTTTTCACCCCAAAGTGCAAGCGCTGGTTTGGCACTCATCGCTTGTCGGGTCGCCGCGTCCGGCTCTTCGAACCTGTGTGCCCCGGTGGCAAACCCCTTGGCCCATCCGATAGCGCCGGCAGATTCTGCCGGTGTCGGGAATGGCGCGCGATAGGCGTTGAGCCAGGCCTCCGTCACAATTGAGGCGTCTTCGAAGCCGTTCAGCTTCAGCGTGGACAGGATCGTGTAGTCAAGCTGGCCCAGAAGCGGCTCAAGCGTGCCGTCGTCTTGCGCTTTCAGGATCCACTGAAACCAGGGAGCCTCGCCGGCATTTGCGACCAGCCGGTCAATGAGATCGACCTGACCGAACGGCGTTGGCCCGTTGACTGAGACAATCCGTTTTATCCGATCCGGATGGCGGCTTGCGAAGCCCATGCCCGTCGGCCCGCCAAAGTCATGCATCACAAGGGTTACGTCGCTAAGGTCGAGAGCCAGAGCGACCGCTTCAAGATTGTCGACATGGTCCTGCAGCCAATAGCTCCGGTCGCTGGGCGTGGCGCTCTTGCCGAAGCCCATATGGTCAACCGCCACGACCCGATGATGGCGCGACCACGTAGCGATCTGGTGCCGGAAGAGATAGCTCCAGGTGGGTTCACCGTGCAGCAGAAGCAGAGTCTCGGGCCCTTCGCCGACATCGACGTAGTGGGCGGCGTATCCGGGCGCATCGGTGTAGCGTGCGGGAAAGGGCCAGGTGCCATCAAACGTGGCATCGGCCGGTACGGCAGGTGTCGGTCGGGTCATGTTGGGTTCTCCAAAGCTCGGGGATGGTCGCAGGCCCGCGCTGAGCGCGCCTGCCACAGTCATCTGCAGCATTGTGCGGCGTGTGACCTGGCTCGTGTAAGCGGACGGCTCGCGGTTACTCATCGCTGCATCCTTCCGGCGCGCATAAGGTAATCGAGCTCTGCGTTGAGGAGCCCGGCACCTTGATCGGCAAATTGACGGCGACTGTCGAGCCGGCGCGCGAATGCTTCGGCCGCTTGGTCAGCGGTGTCTTCGACAGTGCGATCAATATCGCTCGGATCTAGGCCGATGTCGCGCAAACGGTCGGGTCTGAGAACTTCCAGCGCCCGTCGGGTCTTGCGCGCAACCAGGGCGTGGAAGCCCGCAACGATGATGCGTTGAAACGGGCCGAGCTCGACAGGCGCGTCAAACCGGTCTGCCGCAGGTTTGCTTTCGATGAGATCTGAAAACAGGTCTTTCTTGTCGTGGCTTGGGTGTCTATCGAGTCGCGCTTTGGTCATGGCGTCCCCCTTTCTGTTACGAGGAGGAATTTAATTTCTCGCTTGATTTCTTACCAATTCGAAGAACGCGCGTGAGCGATCTATTTATTAGATCACTTAGTGGTAAAGGTTCATGTTGCGGTTTGAGCGAAAGCCTCGGCAAGCCAGTCGGCGAATAGCGACATGGCTCGAGTAAATGGCCGTCCTTTGGCGCTGACCAGCCAATAGCCGAGGCGGTCGTCTACAATCTCGGGTTCTGCCAGCCAAGTGAGCCGACCTTCGCGTATGAGAGTTTCAACGAGTAACTGACGACCGATCGCCACACCTCCGCCGTCGACCGCAGCCTGAACTACCACGTTGTAGTCGTTGAGCGGCATCCGTTTCGGATCCGCAAGATCTAGTCCGCGCATGTCCGCCCAGGACTGCCATTCCTGCTCTTTAAGGCTCGTAAGAAGCTGGTGGTCAGGCAGGTCTACGAGCGGAATGGGTCGCTCGGGATGTGAAACGGGAGCAATCTTTTCGACATGCAGGAGCCGGGCATCCACGCCCTTCCACGGGCCGGTACCGTATCTCACGCCCAGATCAGCCTCGTCGCGTGCAAAGCTGACAATCTCAAGGGTCGGGTCGATTTCGATGTCAATCCCTGGATGCACATCCGAAAAAGAGGCCAGACGTGAAATGAGCCACATTGAGCAGAAGGACGGCAGCGCCGTGACGCGAACCGTCTCCTGGCCTGCCTCTGCCCGAAGCTCTGCAGTCGCATCAGTGATCGTCCGGAATGCGGCGTCGATCTCGGCAAGATAACGCACTCCCTCAGGTGTTAAAGAGATGCTACGGGCATGCCGTACGAAAAGAGGCGTGCCGAGCATCGCTTCAAGCTGTCTGATGTGATGGCTAATCGTGCTTTGCGAAATCAGCAGTTCATCCGCTGCCTTCCGAAAACTCAGAAGCCTCGCAACGGCTGAAAAAGCGCGAAGCGACAGAAGCGGAGGAAGGTTCGGGCTTGAGCGCAAACAGTTGGCCTCATTTTTCTCGGTGGGAGCACCTCAAAGTAGTACAGCGCGTTATTGCCGTGCCCGCAAGCCCATGCGGTACTTAGCTACCATCGCCTACCGGCACTTTCAAGACCTTCGCCTCATTGACATACGCGGCGTTGCAGTTTCGTCGAAGCAGACTTTGATCGACCCTGCAGCGTAAGGCGCGCTAGATGACCGCACGGCTCGGCGAGGCTGCTGCTGTTCGCAATTTTGCTTACCGCTCTTGCAAGGCCAAGCGAATACCCAAAGCGAAGTAAATGCTTCCCACGACTTTTCCCTGCCATTTGAGAACAGTCGGGTTGCGGCGCAGGAAGTTTCCGAGACCTCCAGAAGCAACTGAATAGACGATTGTGCTGAAGAAACCGATGAGCGCAAAGACGACGCCTAGGATGGTGAGTTGCACGACCACAAAGCCATTTTCGGGCACGACAAACTGAGGAAGGAATGCGAGGAAAAAGAGCGCTGTTTTGGGATTAAGAACTTCTGCGACGATCGCCTGTCTGAAAGCTTGAGGGGCGGTAATTGGAACGCGCCCTTGGCCGAGATCAACCGAGGTCTTCTCAAAGATCGCTTTCAAGCCAAGGTAAACCAAGTATGCCGCACCAAGATACTTCACGATAGTGAAGAGCGTGGCCGAAGCCGCGATGATCGCCGAAATACCGACTACGGCCATTATCGTGTGGAGAAAATCACCAGCTGTAATACCGGCGCCGGTTGCAATGCCCACCTTGGTGCCAGAAGTGGTGGCCCGCGCGACTGTCAACAAAGTTGCAGGGCCGGGAATGAAGACGAAGCCGAGAACGATCAGCGAGTAGGTGAGCAGCACGGTGAGATCGATCATTCTATACCTCAATGAATTTTTTTGGAATTACAGCAATCCATAGAATGCCGCCAGTGGCAAGAACCGGAAACGGAACTTCGCCGCGACTTGAGAAACAAACGAGCCGAGTACTTTCCGGGCACCATTGGTGATGCAGCATCGCAGGAATTTGACAATGACCTGGTGGTTGAGGTGCCTCATTCCTGGCATGCAATTGATGTCCTCAATGTCGACACGCACCCGTTGCGCTGTGCATTCGGTCTCGCGGCAAAACCATGAAGGCGCCAAGGTCTGTTTTGCAGAAAAGCGGATGCCGACCGCCGACTATGTCCCGACCGTAGCGGCGAGTTCATTTTTGCTGTCTTTGGTTCGATTGCTGGTCCGTCCGAAAGCTGTAAAACGACAAAATCGCCGCCAGAGTACCGACCCCTAATTCCAATCCGGTTACCAAAACGAGCGATTGGACCGGGAAGCCGTCTACGAAGATCGAATACACCCTTGCGACCCCGAATGAGGAATACACCAATGCGGCGAGGCCCAGCCCCAAACACACAAATCGATCTTGGGCGGCGGACGCCGCGATCGTCAAACCTGCCAGAAACAGGAAGCCGCCGGGTGCTCTGATTTCAGAAAGCAGGTTGGGATCATTGCCCAAAGTGACGCCGTTTTTGGCGTGGAGTACCTCCGGGGCGAGAAGCATTGTGCCACCGGCACCCACAAGAATCAGGCCCGACAGAACAAGTGCGAGCCGATTTACAATGTTCAACATGTGAATTGTCCCTTTCAAAGATGCTGAGCCGAACGGGTGCTGCCTGAAGTCCGATGTTCGTGCGACTACAGGCAGCACCCGTATGGCGTTAACAACATGAGAGGGAATATTCGGAAGCAAAGGCCTTCGAATGCGCATATCGTGCGCGTTTATGCGCGCTAGCGCTTGCCTTCTTTGACGGCCCGAATGAATGCTTGAATCTTCGAAGACCGATGCATGTCCACATGCGTGACCATCCAGACCTGCTCATGCCAATCTTCTTCGGCATCAGTCAGTTCGGTCAGGTTGCATCCACCGGAAAGGTGACGCGGAAGAAAACCGATGCCATATCCGTGTCTGACAGCGTCCCAAAGTATCGGAATTCTATTGCTGCGAAGGCCAATAGCTTTTTTGGGCACCTCCCTATGCAGCCAATCGAAATAGGTTGCGCTTGGAGCCTCATCGTCAGGTCCTATAACACTGCGATCAGGCAGATCAGAGAGCTTGTTAGGCAGTTTAAATCCCGATGGCCCAAAAAATCCCATTTTGAATTTCGTGATAGGAACAACCACGTTATCGGGATGGTCCGGTTTTGGCCCGACGCGAAACGCTACATCTGCCTCCCCGTACTCAAGCTTTAGTACCCGATCACTTCCGACAAGTGCCATGTCGATTTTTGGGTTGCTGGCTACGAATGTCTGAAGATACGGAAGTATGATCGGAACCAAGTCATCGACCAAAGTTACCGTGAACAGCCCGTCGAGTTCGGTCGCCCCAGCGGTCGCCATTCGCATCAGTTCGCCGAACTGGTCACTGGTGGCATCCGCAATTCTCAACAGCTCAACACCCAATTGCGTGGGTGTAAATCCACGCCTGTGGCGCATGAACAGCTTTGCCCCAAGCTCCAGTTCCAAGGCATCCAGATGGCGGTTCACCGTTGCCCTGTGAATGCCGAGTTCCTGCGCCGCCGCACTGACTGTTCCAAGCCGGGCAACGCAGGCGGCAGTTCGAATCTCGTTCCATGCACGCATGCCGCAAATATGCGCATACTTTGCAAAAATTCAATACATTGATCAATTTTAGCGCACACCTAAGTCATGCGAGACAGCAACTCAGGTGTTTAGCCATGCTCCATGTTTCAATTCGTTTCACTTCCAATCTAAGAAAGTCAGCACTGAGCTCACAACGCGAGATGCGCGATATTGTGCATCTGACAATTCCTATCGTTATCGGCTTGGTCGCCGGCCTCTTGATGGGGATCATCGACACCATGATGGTGTCGCCATTGGGCGGTAGCACTCTGGCCGCAGCAGGGTTGGCGACAAGCGCCTTTATTTTCGTCAATTCGGCAGTGATCGGGTTTGTGTCGGTCATGGGGGTCAAGGTGGCCCAAGCGGTCGGGTCCGACAGCAAGACGTCTGCCGGTGGCGCGATTGCCGCGAGCATGATTTTGACCTTTTGCCTCGCCAGCTTTTCGACTGTTGTGATGTTGATCTCAACTCCCTTGATTTCAGACCTCGCGCCCAATCGGGATATTCTGGTGCTGCTCGAGTCCTATTGGATCACGTTGTCCTTCGCGGCGGTCCCGCACGTCTTTCTGGCCGCTATGCGAGGCTTCTACAGCGCCATCGACAGGCCGTGGATCGGCGTTCTGTTCACTTTGCTCGGCGTCCTGCTCAACATCCCACTCAACTGGGTATTTATTCACGGCTGGGCCGGCTTCGATGGAATGGGCCTCGTCGGAGCAGGAGTGGCGAGTTTTCTTGCCAAGCTTGCGGCCGTTGCTGCCCTGGCGTTGCATTGGAAGGTCGCGCGCTCAATGAGGTCGTACCGCAGCCTGGGACGGTTCCGTCTGGCGACTCTTTCCGCACAATTCAAGGAGGCATTTCCAGTCGCTGTTGGAAGTGTTGGCGAAGGCGGCGCCTATGCGGTTGCCGGGTTGCTGATGAGCCAGCTGGGCACAATTGCCATTGCGGCACATCAGATTGTGCATTCGGTTGGGGTGATTTTTTATATGGTTCCCATTGGTCTTATGATTGCGGTTTCAATCCGCACAGGGAAAGCATTCGGGGCACATGATATGCCCCGATTGCGGATGATCTGGGCCTCATCAACCTGGCTCGCATTTGGCTGGTCGCTATTTGTATTTCTATTCGTTCTTGTAAGCCGCAGAACGCTGTCGGAAGGCCTTGCGCCAAGTGCGGACGTTGCACGGTTGGCGTCGCTGCTCTTTGGCGCAATGGCATTGGTGCATCTGGCCGATTGCTTTCAGTCAACGGCTCTTGGCATATTGCGGGGACTTTCTGACAATGCGATCCCCAACACGATTTCCGTTGTGGCGTATTGGATGCTGGCAATTCCATTGGCCTGGGGTTTGGGGGTACATCTCGGCCTGGGAGCGTTTGGTGTACTTACTGGCTATGCACTGGGTGTTCTTGTCACGTCGATCGTTCTGCACCATCGCGTAAAAAGGCGGACAGGTATGTCCGCCAATTTGACCGATGCGCGTGGGTAGATTGCGCATTGACGGGTCCGCTTCGCGGTCCGAAGAATGAGAACCTCATTGGGTTTCTAATCATGTGTACCTGTCGAACGCGTCGGCGCGTGCTGCATGTACGCCAGCAATTCAATTTGCTGTGGCGGCTCAATTAGGAACGTGTGTCTCAGAGCCTCAACAAGTTCCGCCTGCGTGTTGATTTCTCGTTTGATGATTTCACCAGTCAATCGGTGCTCCGCCAAGGTCACTGCCCCGCGCTTTCGATCGCCGTTTGTGAATTGCCGGTCGCGAAAGACATTGCTGCTCAATGTCCACCGCCGTCCGGGGGCGGGGCGGGCGATCATCAGCCCGGTTACGAAGGGTGACTTTGGTGAGGTCGACAGAAAGTAGTTCAGGATTTCAAAGTCGGGGCCCAGTCTTTCCGACAGATCGAAACCGTATATCGGCTGCCAGGCTCCGCTGATCTGCGATTGAAGGACGTAGCGACCTTCGACCATCTCAAGGCGGAAGGGTTCGTGCGGCGTTTCCTGAACGATATCGGGGACAAGCATCAGCGGAGCTGTCAGCACCTGTCCGCCGAACCCCGCATCGACGATATAGGATTGCCCGCCGAATTCTACGCGCAACAGCATATGCGTGCTCGGCGTTGGGAGGTCTGGCGGCGCGTGCCAAAGCACTCTTGCGGCCAATCCCTTCACTTTGAATCCCAGAACCTCGAGAATGTGTTTCAGAAGGATGTTGTGTTCGAAACAATAGCCTCCCCTGCGCCCCTGCACCAATTTGCGTTCAATCGCGCGTATCTCCAACTGAACCGGCAAGCGCAGAAAGGGATCCAGGTTTTCGAAGGGGATCGTCTGGGTGTGCAGCAATTGGATTTTTGCCAAAGTATCCAACGTCGGATGTTTGTGGCCACTGTAGCCAATGCGATCAAAATACGCTTCGAGATCGATTGAGGTCATCGATGTGTCCTTTGTGAAAGAAGAGAAGTTTGGCGACCCCGACGCGATAGCATTGGAGCCGCGGCGCACTGGGACGAGCTCTGCGTGAGGTCTGTCAGCGCGCCCTCACAAGGTATTATCCAGCCTGTTCACCCGTACAGACGCCAATGACGCGCGCAGGACCGCCCGTGCCGCCGACATGCTTTAGCGCGCCCACAATCAGAGAGCAGTCGCCCGCAGTAGATGCAGCAGAAAGGCTTCCGACATTGGCAAGGTTTTCAACGATCAGAATGTCGCGCTGGTACAGCTTCACATGGGCAGGCCAGGAGTCGGACCAATCGTCGGAAGATCCCCGAACGCCGTCACCGGAATCTCCGCTGAGGCTGTCGGTTGCGATCCCGGAGATACGCACGTTTTTCTTGTCCATAATCTCGATCAACCGATCAAGCGCTTCTTCGGTGAAACCGGGATGGTTGAGACCATTGACATAGCCCGGTGCATCCCAGTCTTCACCGCCAAGCCCGTAGAATTGAGACCACCCGAGATTGGCAACAATCCAGGCACCGTCCTCTATCTGGTCGGCGACCGCGTCAATGTCCGAGGCTCTAACTGTCGCCTGGGACGTGTCCGAAAAGTTTGTCACCGAAGTATCCGGGCTGGGCCGCCCGCCGTTTTTACGCAACTCCCGTTCTACGCGTGCGGACACATCAATCATCACGACAGGTCCAGTCGGGTCGGAAATCATGAGATCTTCTGTGGCCCGCCTCTGGTCATTCGGGTCGCTGCCCACATCAAAGCTCTTTGCATTGTTGATGTAGTGGTTCGGAGTGTTAAAGCTTGTCCCGTTATGCTCCTGGATCAGGATGGCAGTGGATTCAAACTGTCCTTCGTTAGTTGGCCAGACATGTAACGGGTACAGCACGGCCTGATGGTAGAAGCCCGCAATGGGACGGCTGTTTCCCACGGGTTTGGAGAGGTCGGGTTTCATCAAGTCGCCCTCCAATGGTTCGAACGTCGGAATCGGGTGTGTAAGATCGAAGAATTCCAGATCACCGGCAGAAGCCGTGCTGTCGACCATGAAAAGGGCAGCCGTCGAAAGCGCCATTGCAAGTGTTTTGTTTGGCATTGTGGTTTTCCTTCCAGATACCAGTCTGTGAAGGCTCAACCTGTCAGCGGCTGAGCCTTCCATTGCTTCGCACCTCAGTGCGACGCTGATATATGGAGACGGAATCGACTCTGGAGGTTCGAGAATGCGCACTACATGTGCATCCGCGTGCCACCAGAAAACTGAGGCTAAAATTCACATCAAAAACAATCTGCGGCCCAATCCGGACACTCAGTCCGTTTCTTGATTGCCTCGGTCGCGGCCCGCATTCCGGTCATTCGCTGCATGAGCGAAACTAAAGGCCGCAAAAACTCACGGTCGACGGGACTTCGGGGCGATAACTCCCTGGTCAGTTTGAGGAAATGCTTCAATAGAATGCCATGCCGGAGAATTGCCTGATCCGTTAGCTGAATCAGACCGGAACATTGCAGAAGCATCTTTGTGTCCGCGAACTTCGGCGACGTTCTAATTCTCGATGGTAACCGAAGCTGAAATCGGTACGCCGCCTAGGGTAAACTCAGAATGGTCATTTGCATTCAAACTTACCGAGAAGACATGCTCGCCCTCAGGCAGTCCCGCAATGTGATAGGCTATTCCGTAAAGCCGGGTCAGTTTTTCACCATCCAAGTATAGATGCGCATGCCCTTCATTCTGAACAGGGGCAAGATTGACCCTATCAGGAGCAAATCTGAAATTCTGAACATCCAGGTAGACGTTCCAGCCTGACATCACATCGCGAACAACTTCAATCTCTACACTTGGGGCCAGGCGCGGATCGACTTCGATCGTTCCGTGAGCCGCGGAATGGTCGTGGGTGAAGTGGGTTGAGTGATCTTCGGGTATTGGCGACCCCGCCAGCGATGCCAGTACGGCGCCGACGAGGACGCAAACCACCGTCCAATAGAGTCCATACACGGGTTTGATTGGTACCATTTCCAACCTCATGACAAAGCCTCCTGTATTTCACTCCTCGGGGAGATATTGGTGATCTTGAGACGTTGCCCATATCCCAACAACAGCAGGATCAGCGCCGTCGCGATGATGGGCAAATGACCGATCAATTCCGTCAGGGCTGCCTCTTTTTGGTTTTGGAACAAGAACACGGCGTTCGATATCAACATCAGGCCGGCAACGGAGAGGATATTGAGGCGTGTCACGACACCAAGGATCAGGATGACGCCAAACACCACTTCCATGACGCCGGCAGACAGCACGAACAGCTGGTCGCTGAATGTCTCAAACCCCAACAGCCGAATGAAATTCCATTGGTGATCAGCTATGAACGATTGCCCAAAGGCCGCGCCATGAAGCTTCTCTGTTATTCCGAGCGTCACCAGGGATACCCCAGTGAATATGCGCAGAACGTCTACCGAGAAGGGTTTCAACCGCTCACGCCAATGATCTGATGGCAGAGAATTGAACAACAAGAAGAGTGAAATGCCGATGACGTTTACATATTCAAATGACCGCACAAATCCAAACTGAACCATCATTCCGAGAAACAGGATCATGATCAAGATTGCGGCGTGATGGATGAAGTGATTGCTGAGCAGCAGAATACCAATCGCTGCCTGCAACAACACCAACATGATGCCTAGGGTGCCATAGGCCTCGAGGTGCGGCGCGATCAGCGCACCTTCATAGGCTGTCAAGAGGAAGGACATTCCTGTCAGGATCCGCATCAACTCCATCACGTCATGGCGAACCCTGCTCTTGGCGATCGGAATGGTTGGCAATCTCGTATCGAGGAATACCGCGATGCCAACCATTGAAAGTGCCACTGCGATCCAAATCAGGACGGCAGAATCATGAAAAGAGAAGGGTTGGAAGTCTTCAACCGAGGGATTGTCGGTATCCACGAACCAACGAACATGAGCATGGCCCACTTGGCTTTGCGCCAACACAGCGATCACTATCAAGTGTAAGAGCAGCCATCCTCGGTTGTACCCGGCCCCAATCTTTGCTGCGGCACGCCAACCACGTGTCGAAGCAAATTGGGCGTTGCATTTTTGGGGCGCCGACACATGTGCAGCTTTTGTGAATTTCGCGTCAAACAGTTGGTAGGCCATCTCTACGACTCCTCGTTCAAATCTCCGGTCAATACGCCACGGTGAACCGTTCTCTTCGATGCCGGGCGGTCTGCGCCTCGTCGATCATCGCGACAGCGAAGTCTTCCATCGCGATTGCAGAATTGCCGTCAGCATCGACCACAAGCGCGTCCGTGCCGATGCGGTACTGGCCCGTGCGCTCACCGGGCATCAGCATTGCGGGCGGGCACAAGTAGGTCCAATCCGCATTAGTTTCCGCGCTGAACAGTTCAAACTGGGCCTGGCATGCCTTTGCGATGGGCACGACGTCAGCCGGCAGGAAATCTGGTGCGGTCAATACTGTATGCTCACCCAAGCCAGGCACTTTCAGGCTCGCGGCACCGCCTACGATCAGCGCTCGAACGCCAGTCTGGGCGGATGCGGCCAGAATGGATTTTGTCAGTTCCACCAGTATCTTTTCCTGGCCATCCGGCGGGCGCAATGCGCTGATCGCCAAGTCGTGACCGGCCATCAGATCAGTTACCCGTTCCGTGTTGGTCACATCCGCAACCTGACCGGCCGCCGAAGGAGGCAGGGTGTCGATTTGCACCCCTTTTCTCACTACGGCCGTGACGGAGTGGTTTCTTGCCAGGGCTTCAGAGACGATACGGCTTCCGACGTCTCCGCTCGCGCCAAATACGATGATGTTCATGATCTTTCTCCTTTCAGTTTGAGGGGTATCAGGCGGGCGCTGCCAGACGTGGTTCGCGAACGGCAAGCTGGCTGATCCAGATGCCCGCCAGAACGGTGACAAATCCGAGGAATTGCAGATGGTTTAGGTGTTGATCGAGCGCCCACCACCCGAGCAGGAGGGCGGTCACAGGGCTCAGAAAGCCCAGTGTCGAAATCGCTGACGGCTCCATCCGACTGATGCCACGGAACCAGAGGACATAGGTCAGCGCAGCCCCAATCAGACCGAGATACGCGATCCCCAACGCATTTTCGGCGCTCACGGCAGGCAGTGGCGGTTCCAGCCAAAGTGACAGCGGAAGCAGCAGCAGGCCTCCGGCCGACAATTGCCACGCCGTGAACGCGAGCAGGGATACGGGGGGTTTCCACTTCCGGCTCAGTACAGTTCCTGCTGCCATCGAGACCGCACCGCCAATGCCTGCGGCTATTCCGACAACATCCAGGGAAGCGTCAGGCGTCAGAACAAGAAGCGCGACGCCAGCCATCCCAATGGCACCAGCGATGACCGACAATACGCGAATGGGTGAACCCAGTAGGGCTGAAGAAAGAAAGATGACAATCAATGGCTGAACCGCACCAACCGTTGCGGCAACCCCGCCGGGCAATCGATAGGCAGCAACAAATAACAGCGCCCAGAAGATCGAGAAATTGATGGCGCCGAGCAGCATAACTTTGCCCCACCATTCGCGGGTTGGCAGCTGGCGGACAACTAAAAGAAGCAAGAGGCCGGCGGGCAGCGCCCTCAGCATGGCAATGGTGACCGGGTAGCCATCGGGCAAAAACTCGGTGGTTACGAAATAGGTGCTGCCCCATATGGCGGGGGCCAATGCCGTCAAAATCAGATCTGTGCCGCGGGACATAACGCCCTCCTGAATTATCTTGACGTCAAGATATATATTTTTACCTTGACGTCAAGATAAATTTTCCAGACAGTCTGGCCATGGATCATATCGATAGAATTCTCGCCCAATGGCGATCCGAGCGCCCAGACCTGGAAGTCACGCCGATGGGATTGATCGGTCGCTTCAAACGAGTGATGGCCCATCTCTCTCGGGAAATGGGAGAGACCTGGGCAGAACATGGCCTGAACGCGGCGAGCTTCGATGTTCTGGCGACTCTACGGCGGTCTGGTCCGCCCTATGCGTTGTCACCGAGTGACCTGATCGCCTCCACCATGGTGACATCCGGTACGATGACGAACCGGATAGATCAGCTGGAGAAAGCCAGACTTGTCGAAAGAAAACAAAGTGATGAAGACCGTCGCAGTTTTCTCATTTCTTTAACGGACGAGGGTTTTCGCGTCATCGATGAAGCCGTCACTGCACATGTTGAAACCCAAGCAAGTTTGGTATCGGGATTGTCTGAGAAAGATCGCGAGAAACTCGATTCTTTACTTAAGATTTTCCTAAAGAATTTTGAGGCGAGATAGGCTTCTCACTTGACAAGCGTACTATTGAAAACCCCGATGCGGACGTTCATTACTGCGGCATCATGCGTTTTCGGCACGATTGGCCGCTTCTAGATTTCTGACCTTTCTGTACGCAGGGCTTGAAAGTTTAGGGGAGGATTTAGCTGCCCTACGTCATGCTCAAATGGAAGCCCACTCTTGTGAGTAGAGTACTGTTTCAAGAAAGCTGCGCTTCGACAATTCTTAAAACCAGTGAACCTTTCCGGTGCCGACCTTCTGCATGTACATGAGCTGCAGCCGCGTCGTTCATACCATAAACTGAATCGATTGCGGGTTTAACGTTACCGGCGCGTATGAGTTGCGCCAACCTCTTCAGGTCACTTGCTCTATTGGGATTGATCGCGAGGCGGATCTTCCGGTTTCGAATCGGATTGAGAAGGGCTGCCGCAATCTCGCGCAGCCCGATATTGAGAGGTAGGAACACACCACCCGGTCGCAAGAGGCGGCGCGACAGTCGCGGGGATACACTACCGACGGTATCGAGAATGACATCAAACCTGTCTTTGATCTCTCGCAGGTCAATTGCCTCGTAGTTCACGGTGGCATCGGCTCCGAGGGTCCGAACAAAATCCTGGCTGGCGGACCCAGACACGCCGGTGACATGCGCACCAAGCGCCTTCCCGATTTGTGCGGCATAGCTGCCGACACCCCCGGAGGCACCGATGATGAGAAGCCTGTGGTTTGGTTGCAATTGTGCAAATCTTTCAAGAAAGACCAATGCCGCGAGACCACCGAAGGGGAGCGCTGCGGCCTCGGGAAAAGAGAGTGCGTCGGGGATTTCGGCAACAGCCGACATCGCAGATACAGTGAGATATTCCGCGGACGCGCCCCCATTGGAGGTGATGCCGAAGACGCGCTGTCCCGGAACGAAATTGGTAACATCGGAACCCACCTCCGCAACCACCCCGGCGAACTCGCTTCCAAGGCGTTGATTGCGCGGTTGGCAAAGCCCGAACATCAGACGGGCCGGAAGTGCAGTGATGCCGGGGAATGCCGCTGCGCGGACGCGCCAGTCGCTGGTGTTCACGGCGCTTGCGTGGACGCGGATCAAGATTTCATTGGTCGACGGAACCGGGCGCGGGACGTCAGCCACTTGAACAACATCAGGTGGCCCATAGCGCTGATACGTCAGCGCTTTCACGACAAGCTGTCCGCGGCGGGCGACGTCATCGAATCGGAAACCGCTCTTTCGGAGGTTGGGGTTCTCAACTCGGCAAAGTGATCTGATACGCGCTTTTGGCCATACGCTTCGCCGACCATGTTCATGCCCAAGGCCGAAAGGAAAAAGAGAGCAGGGCCATGTGCCGTGGAAGGTGTAACAAAAGGCAGGATCTTGAGCGTAGCGCGGCGCAAGACATCCGGAAGGTGAACAATCTTCGCCGGTTTGCCGATCGCTTCGAAAGCGACTTCTGCCAATTCGTCTTGCGTCAAGACTTCCGGCCCGCCTACAGGAACGTAATCCCGCTCGTCCCTGATCGCTCCTGCGATCGCCTCTGCCAGATCCGCGCCATCAATTGGGTTGAGCTTGAGATGACCGGACCCAAAAAGATACACGCGGCCCGCTGCAGCCATGTTCAGAAAATCCCCCATGTCCGAGAAGAACCCCGATGGCGCGATCACAGTTGACTGGATGGGTGCCGCTTGCAGACGATCCACAAAGGCCTGCTTTGCCGCAACTAATGGGACATTTTGCATCTTGTGCGCGTTAAGGACGTGCACATAGGCGAACCGCTCAACATTGGCGGCCAATGCATCAGCCAGGAGGTTGGCATTGGCCTGATAATCGACATCCCAATAAGTGAGGCCATCGCGCTGACGTGTGATCCCGAGCGCTGAGATCACCAGATCAACGCCGTCCATTGCTCCGCAAAGGGTCGAAGGGTTGGTGGCCTCGCCTTCAAAGAGCTCTGTTGCGATAAGCCCGGAGGCGCGCGCAGCCTCGGACTTGCGCACCAGCGCCCGAACGTTCCAGCCCATGGACATGTATTGCTTCACGATATGGCGACCGAGATACCCGGTGGCACCCGCAACAAGAACGCTGTTGGTTTTCATCTGTTTCTCCTTTCAAAACACGCTGCACGCTATGCAGCCTTGCGCCCAAGCTGGCGCACGTCTGACAGCCACCTTGCGACCGTGCTTTCGTTTGGATGACTTGCTTCCAAAAACTGGGTGAAGCGCGTGGGTTTGATGCCGACAAAGCTGAAGATCTGGCACCGAAGCTGGTTCAGAATGGCATTGTGATAGACAAACCGAAGCAGCCAGCTCTTGGTATCTGAAGTGAGGATTACCCGAGCCGTACGTCCACTGAGCATGGGGGACGGCAGACCAAAGCTTTTCTTGCGTGTGTCGAATGTGCGTCCGGGCAGCAAAATGCGGTCAAAGAGACCCTTGAGCTTGGCTGGTATGCCGCCCCACCACATCGGCGTTGCCAGAACCAGATCGAGCACAGGCTCCAAGGGCTTAGTAGATTGATAGCCGCCATTGCCGAAATCACTGTCAAAAGCGAGGTCGCGCAGATGTGTGAGACGTACCTCATGACCTGCCTTTTGGGCGGCTTCAGCATAGGCGATCGAAAGGCTGCGGGAGAGCGATGCCTCGCCCGGATGGCCGTTGAGCACATAGACGCGTTTCGTCATTGTGAAGTCTCCTTGAAACTGCTGGTTTGATGTCGGAGCAGGGCGGTAGGGACACCTGCTCACCCATAGCCCATCAGCCGCTCGACGGATGTTGCTCCGTTTTCGACAAGCGGGTCCATTGGGCCGAAAGGGCCCGAAGAGATCTTGTTCAGCGGGATGGCCTGGTTTGGTTGATCATCGTAAGCCAATTTCGCCTCCCTAAGTGACTGCCTGTTCGGTCAATAAATTCAAAATCCATGCATGCGCTTGGCCCATTGAAAGCCAATGAGTGCGCCCTTCAGGCGCGGCAGGAGGATCAGAGAAAGCACGACAGCGAGAACCGAAAACATCGTCGCCATGAGTGCCGGATGCAAATTCCAGGCTGTGTAAGCAGGAACAAGAAACGGAATGAGAAGATGACCGACAATCAAGATCGTCAGATAGGCTGGTCCGTCATCTGCACGTTGTGGTGTCAGGTCCAGCCCGCAAGAGTCTCATTCCCTGGAAACGGCAAGATAGCCGTTGAACATCGGCCCTTTACCGCAACGGGGGCAGGCTCGTTTGAAGCCGCGCAGTGAGGCTTGCTTCGTATCTCTTTCAACTACGAGTTCCATGTGGCGTCTTCGAATCTATTATGACTGGATGGTCAGTCATGTACATCTATTATGACTGGTCGTCCAGTCAAAAATATGCCAGAACCTGAAAAACTGATAATTGAGGTAGGGAAATGCCAAAGGTCGTTGACCGCGAAGAGATGCAGCACGGGATCCTCGATGCCGCCATGCAAGTCTATGCAAAGAAGGGATATCATGCCGCAACGATCGCCGACGTGGCGGAGGCTGCGGGTCTGGGTAAAGGGACTCTTTATCTCTACTTCAAGAACAAGGAATCCATCGCGATCTCGATGGTAGAACGACACTTCAAGGGCATGGAAGACAGGTTTTTTGGGGAGAAGGTACCGGAAACGCTCGATGATTTTGCCAATGGGTTGTCTCAGACGATGAACATTCCGGACGACCATGCGAAGTTCATCCGTGTCTTCTTTGAGGTCTTTGGTCCAAGCTTTGCATCCGATACGTTCAGCGCGAAGGTCGCGGCTTTCTTTGACAAGTTAGGCAATCACTACACCGGCCAGATCAAACATCTTCAGGCGGTCGGAGAAATCCGGGAAGACGCAGACGCCAAGAAGCTCGGCCGTGTTCTGGCCAGCCTGATTGATGGAATGATTCTGCATAAGGGATTGTTCAGCATCTCGGCTGCGCGGCACAAGTCAATGCGCTCAGAAGCGATTGACATGTTCATGCGGGGACTGGTCAGCGGGGCGAAGTGATCCCGGCCTCCGTGTCCCAATAGGGTATATCGCGCCCTACGTAATCAGCGAAGAACTCGACGAAGGCCCGCACCTTTACCGGAATATGTCGGCGTTCCGGAAACACCGCATAGAGCGCTTGTTCGGGCATTGCGAAATTGGGCAGCACATGCCGAAGCCGCCCCGCCGCCAGGTACGATCCCGCAATAAAGGTCGGCAAACGGCCAATCCCCATGCCCGCAACAAGTGTCGTGCTCAGGGCGTGGCTGTTATTGACCCGAAACCTTCCCTTTGTTTTCACAGCAAACTCTCCGTCTTCGCCAATGAATTTCCACTCCAAGGGATCGCGCGAGTAGGCATAGTGCAGACAGTCGTGGCGGGTCAGGTCCTGTGGATGCAGAGGCTCACCCGCCCGATCCAGGTAATCGGGAGAAGCGACGATCACGCTGTGGATGGGCGCGAGTTTGCGCGCGATCAACGCAGAGTCGGGGAGGGTTCCCGCTCGCAGAGCCAGGTCCATGCCAGAGTCCACCAGATCGACAAACCGGTCATCCATCGACAATTCGAGGCTGATACCGGGATTGAGGCGCAAGAACTCGGGCACCGCCGGGGCCACATGCAGTTGTCCGAATGACATCGGTGCGCTGAGTTTCAGATGTCCGACGGGATCACCCTGGAGTGCGGTGACCGCATCCTCGGCCTCTTGAGCCGATCCGAGCGCTTGTACGGCATGTGCAAGATAAAGCTCTCCGGCTTCGGTCAGGGAAATGCTGCGCGTCGAACGGTGGAAAAGCTGCGCACCCAGCCGGGCTTCAAGCGTACCAATGCGTTTGCTGACTGCGGATTTTGTGATGCCCAAGCGTCGCGCAGCCGCAGCAAAGCTCCCATTCTCAGTCACTGCCACGAATACGGGAATGGCACCAATTTCAGTCAATAGCGACTCCTTAGGTAAACTTTTTCTCACCCCAATGTATCTAAATTAGCTGATTATCGATCTTTAGGAAACCATCTACATCGCATTCAGAACGGTAATAACCGGAGAGAATGATGACCAAAATGCTGATCAACGGGATATTGCGCGACAAACCCGCACAAACCGACGGACGCTTCGAACGGTTGCCCAGCAGGTTTCGCGGCTGGATCCAAACCCACGGGGACGCGGAATTTCCCGCCGAGCCCAACCGCTATCATCTCTACCTGTCCAAGGCCTGTCCATGGTGTCACGGCGTCGACCTCGTTCTGTCGATCAAAGGATTGCGGGACATGATCAGCATCACATGGATGGACCCTGTCATGTCGGAAAGCGGCTGGGTCATCGACCAGAAGGCTTTCGATCCGGCGCATGGCGTGCCGCGTAACCGATACCTCTACGAGGTCTATCAGCGTGCCGCGCCCGACTACACGGGCGCGATCACGGTGCCGGTGTTACTTGACCGCAAAAGCGGCGGGATCGTCAGCACCGAGTCCGCTGATATCATGCGCATGCTGGGACATGCGTTTTCGGATGCCGCAGGGCCCGATCTCTTGCCCAAGGACCTCCGCCAAGAAATCGACCGGCTTGCCGACCTAATCCAGAACCCTATTCGCAATGGTGTCTATCGCGCGGGCTTCGCCACCAGTCAGACAGCTTACTGCGATGCGGTCACGAAAATCTATGACACCTTGGACATTCTTGAGGACCTGCTTCGGGATCGACGATACCTCGCGGGTGATCGTCTGACTGAGGTCGATCTGAAGCTATTCCCGACATTGTTGCGGTTCGATCCTGTCTATGTGACTCACTTTAAAATCGACCGGGCGCGCATTGCTGATTACCCGGCACTCTCTCGTTACGTCGCCGAACTGGCAGCGCGCCCCGAGATCGTAGAAACCATCGACCTGCCCCATATCCGTGAACACTATTTCAGGAGCCACCGACATATCAATCCAACCGGGATCATCCCAATTGGCCCGATGTCTCTTTATGCGCTTGTAGCTCCCATGAAAGGAGTCGCATGATGCTTGGGTTCGTCCGATCCGCCTCGCCCTCCGCCCTGATCATTGCCATCGGGCTGCTCGTCGGGGTCAGCTTCACCTTATCGAAGTATGTGGCGATGTCAGATGTCCCTGCATTTCTTGCGCTATTCTGGCAAGTGGCTGTCGCCAGCGCCGCCTTGCTTGGCCTGCTTTTCGCCACGCGCATCACTCCACCCACCGCGCCGCGTTACATCGGCTACTACCTCGGAGCAGGGCTGCTTGGGGTCAGCCTGCCTGCGCTGATCGGATACGTCGTGCTGGAGCACATCACGACCGGTTTCTATTCGGCACTGGTGACACTTTCACCCATGTTCACCTTCGCGATCACAGCCATGGTGGAACGCCGGATGCTCCCACTTCATCGACTTCTGGGACTTCTGATCGGGTTCGCCGGTATCAGCCTTGCCACACTGCGCGGCTTGGACACTTCCGCGATTGAGCCAACTTGGATCTTGCTTGCATTAAGCGGACCGTTTGTTCTTGCCTCGGGAAACGTGTTCCGCAGTCGCGTTTACCCGGCGGGTGCAGACCCAATGGCGCTGGCCGCCGGGACGCTTTTTCTCCAATTGGCTCTGATCGGTGCCACGCTTCTGGTGTCAGGTCGCCTGGCAGAAATCGCAGCGCTTAAGCCAATGGTCTTCGCCGCAATCACCGGGATCGGTCTGATCACCGCAATCAGCTATGCGCTGACCTTCGAAGTCCAAAGGCGAACGGATGGTGTCGGCTTCTCTCAGGTAGGCTATTTTGCAACCCTGTCTGGTATCACCTTCGGCGCGATCGCCTTCAGAGAAGAGCTCTCATTGGCCTTCATTGCCGCGCTTCTGCTCATTTTTCTCGGACTGGCGATCACCAGCGGCCACCTGTCCCGCTCGCACTTTCGTCAAGCTGCCGGGCTGCCGCGCTTTCGAAGATGCCGCCCACGTCCCAACCCACTGCACTGAAAGGAAAGACCAATGCAATTTACAACCAAGACCTCATCCGAACATGCACCTCTCATCGCCGCGTTATACACTGCGGTGGATGCGAGGGACGCCCAAGCTGTCGTTGATCACGTAACAGACGACGTTCGGTTTCAATTGGGTAATTTCGACCCGCTCACAGGTCGCGATGCCGTCAAAGAAAGCAATGCCGCGTTCTTTGCAACGATCAATGCGATGCGCCATTCGATCAGCGGCATTTGGTCCAGCGGTGATACCGCGATCTGCGACGGCACGGTGCACTACACCCGATTGGACCTGTCAGAGCACGAAGTTCCCTTTGCCGCACATCTTGATCTTCGCGACGGGAAGATTGCCGATTACCGCGTTTTTGTTGATATTTCAGGGCTATAGGGATGCCGAGATTTCGCCAAGTAATCCAACGCCGTATTATCGATCGTAGTCAGTGAATGTACCCCAGGCGGTGCAGCTGGTTTCTCATCAATCCTCCTGCACCTGCCTTTGGTTTCAAAGCTGCGACATCCCGACGAGCGGCAGAAATGCTGAGACGGCGCAAGCGGCCGTCCGAACAGAGTTCCAGAACGTCCAGCGGGGAAGATAGGTGGTAGTCCAGTAGTCCTGCGCCGAATCCGCCGACACGTCCATGTCCGCAAGAGCCTTATTCATGGGAACATTGCATATCGCGGTCACGCCAACGGGCGGCAGGGAGTAGCTTCAATGGAGTGAGTGTCCAGCAACGTGGCCTCCGTCGATATTAATGACAGTGCCCGTCATAAAGTCACTTTCGGCGAGCATCAGCGCGGCGCTTGCAATTTCGCTCGGTTCGCCGATCCGGGAGAGAAGGTGCAGACCACTAAGACTGTCGTCATCCTCAATTCCATTGCGTGCGTGCATGGGCGATCTGATAATGCCAGGGGCGATGGTGTTGAACCGAATGTTCTCAGGACCAAATTCGGCGGCGAGTTGGCCGGTTAAAGCGTGTATAGCGCCCTTGCTGCTGATCGGGGCCGTGGCAGGGACACCGCCGACGGCGTGATCAACTAGTACCGTGCCAACATTGATGACCAATCCACCACCCGCACTACGAAAATGTGGAATAACTTCCTGAGTTAGGAAGAATGTCCCCTTGAGATTAATGTTTAGAAACCGGTCGAGATGGTCTTCATCGACATCGAGAAATGGGCGCGGCTCGAACACGCCAGCGTTGTTCACCAGGACGTCGACACGACCAAATTGATCAACTGAAACACCCACAATCTTCTCTCTGTCCTGCTGATGCGTGACATCAGCGACCACAGCAAGTGTCCGATCAAGCTCACCAATCTCGGCCACTGTCACTCTGAGTTTTTCCGAGTCCGTACCGGACACGACGACGTTATAGCCGCCTTCAACAAACGCCTTAGCAACTGCCTTGCCAAGTCCTCCGGAGGCACCGGTTACGATAGCGGTTTTGACATGTTCTGACATGATATTCTCCTAGTTCGTTCTTGGATTGGGTTCGCATTCTGTGCATCTTCGGAGTGGTTTGCACTCCGAGAGCTACGTTGATCTTGGATGTGGTAAAGACCGCCAGTACTAAGTTTCTGATTGGTCTGTCTGAAACAGTCTCTTTATGGGTGCTTTTATTGAACCAGCGCCCTGTTCGTGTGAGAGTTGCATCGCTCGCTCCTTTCTGAGTTCCATGATGAAGATCAGATAGCGAAGATGGTGAGCAATTGATAATATCGAGTTTTCACGATTATGATCTGATAATCAGATCGTATTA
The DNA here is from genome assembly GCF_049830555.1 of Roseobacter sp. EG26. Taxonomy (NCBI): domain Bacteria; kingdom Pseudomonadati; phylum Pseudomonadota; class Alphaproteobacteria; order Rhodobacterales; family Roseobacteraceae; genus Roseobacter; species Roseobacter sp. EG26. The sequence continues at coordinate 15,948 of NZ_JBNBLH010000013.1, read as the reverse complement.
GATTAGGCCGCTGACTTTGATCAACAAGTTGCTCTCGACGCGATTGTTGCTACAGGAACCTTCAGCGGGGGCGCCGAAACGTGACTGGCCAACTGCGGAAGATGCTCTGCGTCACAAACGATTAGTCCGCCAATCTTGTCCAAATGCTCGACATGACCTGCCCCATAGGCTGATCCCGTCGTCTTATTGCAAATATCTCGGTGTGCCGCGGCGGATAGCCTTCGACAGTCAGGGGAACAAACTCGCCTGTCGCCAGTTCTTGCTCCATCAGGTGCTCAGGTATACCACCCCAGCCCAGTCCGGCCTTTATGATCGATTTTTTTGCTTGAAAATCGGAAACGGTCCAGCGCTGCCCGCCTGAGAGCAAGTCCCGGCTTTGATCGAAGTCCGGCCCACCTGTGCCGGACACAATGACTTGAGTATAAGCTTGCATTTCTCGTCTTGGCCGTACTCCTGACCGCTTTGCCGCCGGAAAGTCCGGGCTTGCAACTGGCCGGATTGTGATGGAGCCCACCGGCAAAGTTTCAACCTCGTCTATCGGCACCCCCTGCAATCCAGCGACAATCAGGTCAGCATCACCATCCATGAGCCGCGCCAGAGGGCCGCCCATCATCTCGGTTGAGACCCGAATGTGGGTTCCTGGAAAGCGTCGTCCGACCTCACCCAGAACGTTCAGGATTGGGTCCAGGGACATTGTCGCTGTCATTGCGATGAAAATCATGGGCTCTTGTTCGCTGCGCAGCCCTGCGGCCACGGATTTCAGCCCCTGCATCTGCTCCAGGACCCGCGTTGTCTCGCGAAAGAACACTTCGCCTTCGGGCGTCAGGCAGGGCCTGTAAGCATCACGGGAGAACAGATCAAATCCAAGTTCCGCCTCCAGCTTCCGAATTTGGTGACTGACGGCAGACTGCGCCTTGTTCAACCGTTCAGCCGCAGCGCGGAACGTTCCGGCAGCAACAATGGCGTCGAGTGCAACAAGCTGGTCCAGGGTCATCGGCGCATCATATGATCTTTTTTTTAGATCATAATCATGAAAACTCGATATTATCAATTGCTGCTCATGGCTGCTACCTCAGTGCCGCAATCAAAAAGGAGCGTGTTATGAAACTCTACTACAAACCCGGAGCCTGCTCGCTTGCCAGCCACATCATGCTGCACGAAGTAGGGGTAAATTTTGAGATCGAAGCGGTCGACACCGCCGCCAAAAAAACCGAAAGCGGGCGCGACTACCGCGAAATCAATGCGAATGGCTATGTCCCGTCGCTGGAAACGGATGGCGGCGAGAACCTCAATGAAGGCGTCGCGATCCTGCAATATATCGCGGACAACAATGCGGAACACGCCTACTCACCCGCGCCCGGTAGTGTTGAGCGTGCACGACTGCAGCAATTCCTGAACTATGCTGCAGCCGAATTGCACAAAGCCTGGGGGCCGCTCTTTGCCGACAACGCGACTGACGCGGAAAAAGAAGCGGCCGCAACAAAGGTGAAGCAAAAGTTCGACTATCTGGAGAAGGTACTGTCAGATGGCCGTGATTTCCTGGTCGCCAATCAGTTTTCGGTCGCGGATGCCTATACCTTCGTTTTGGTCTTCTGGGCCAACTTCAAGGCGATTGACCTCGGCGGCTGGCCCAAGCTTTCGGACTACGTTGCGCGGATTGCGGGGCGTCCCGCCACCAAGGCCGCCTTGGCTGCAGAGGGGCTTGCGTGATGACCAAGCAAGATCACGTAGAAATTCAGGGCCTGATGGGGCGCTATTTCGATGGCCTCTATCATTCCGATAGCACAGTTCTGCGCACAGTGTTTCACGACGACCTCGCCTATGTGAATGGGACCTCCGGCACATATGAACATATGGGGCTGGAGGCCTACATGGCACGCATCGATGCGCGCACACCGCCAGCCTCACGCGGCGACCCCCGGGAGGAGGTGATCGAACGGATCACGCTCAAGGGGGATCGCATCGGCATTGTCGAAGCACGCATGACCATGATGGGCCGCAACTATCAGGACCTGCTGACGCTCATCAACACAGACGATGGATGGCGGGTTCTGACCAAGATCTTCTCATTCGTCGAGAGAAAGGACTGACACCATACCCTATGTAAACATCAAGGTAACGCAAGAAGGTGGCCCAAACGGCACCGGACCATCACCGGAGGAAAAAGCACGGCTGATCGCTGGTGTGACCAACCTCCTTCAGGACGTTCTGAACAAAAATCCCGCCACGACCTTTGTTGTGATCGACGAAGTGCCGCTCGACAACTGGGGCATGGAAGGCAAGCAAGTCAGCCATATCCGCGCCGCGACATCCTGAACGCGCTCGCACCGCACACAAGCATTTTCTGACATAGCCCGGCGCGCGTGACAGCGCGCCGGAACAGAGGAGAGATCCGATGTTACCTTTTGAACGTTTTATTTCAGGCCCACAGCCTACAAACCTTTCGCTCCACGCAATCCCACGGCTCGAGAATACGATCCCCACGCAAGGCCCTGATTGGCTCGCGCTTCTTGACGATGGAGGTCAAGTATTGTTGCGTCACCTGCCCGCCGAAAGGGATCAAGCACCACAAACACGGCAGGGCGTGTCATGACATGCGCCAACTGCAAAAGATCATCCATGGCGGGCTACGCATGGATGGCGGTCGCCGTCTTGATCTGGGCAAGCTGGCTGGTTCTGACCTCTTCGGGTCGCACCACCGCCCTTTCCATCGTTGACCTGGCCGGGTTTCGGGCGCTGATCCCAACGTTCATACTAGCGCCGTTGCTTTGGCGCCAGCGTCGGAACATCGCTCAGTTGGGCGTCACGCGATGCCTGCTCCTATCCGCATATGGCGCACCCTTCACCCTGTGTGTCGGATATGGGTTGACCTATGCGCCTGTTGCCCATGCCGGCGCGATGGTCCCCGGTCTGATGCCGGTGTTTGCCGCCGCGCTAAGCTATGTTTTTCTGGGCCAACGATTGTCGCCCCGGCAAGTGATATCCGTCCTGCTTATTCAGTCAGGAGCCTTGGCGATCTTGCTTCGAACATCAGCGGCATCTGGCGCGGGCGAGATGTGGGTCGGCCACCTGCTCTTTCTGATGGGGGCATTGTGCTGGGCCTGTTTTACCACAACGGTGATAGCGCTCGACATCTCGCCTTATCTGGCCACATCCATCGTCGGCGGGGTCTCTTCAGTGGGGCTTATCCCTATCTGGGCCTTGCTCGATCTGTCTACATTGGGCTCGGCGCATCCGGCTGACATTCTTTTTCAAGCTGTGTTCCAAGGCATCTTCTCAGGCCTGGTCTCACTCTTTGCCTTCGGCCAAGCGCTTCGATTGATCGGCACCAACGCAACCGCCCTGTCCGCATTGACGCCCGGCGTTGCGACCGTGCTGGCCATTCCGGTGCTTGGTCAGGTCCCTGATCTTATAGATTTTTCGGCCTTGACCCTGGTGGTTGCCGGTTTGGTCACTGGCTCGTCCAACAAGGGCGGCGGGCTGGGTCGGTTGCCTGCCGACCCAAAGAAATCTCAGTCCGCCTAATTGCGACAGTCACCTCAAAGATAGGAGCCGTTGCTGATGAATGTCACCTTCGAACCTGACCTCAATCCGGCACAGCTTTGGCAGATCCTTCTGCACGAAGCACGCGCGACGGAACAAAAGGAACCCTTTCTCGCTCCGGTATTAAAGCGGACGCTTCTCGACCGCGGCTCCCTGCAAGATGCTATCGCGCACAGGCTCGCCGGTGACTTGGCCTCCGCCGGGATGGGCGAAGGCGCATATCTGACACTTCTCTCAGATGTGCTTGATGAAGACCCCGCCATCGTCGCAGATACCGCGCTTGACTTCATCGCGGTCTATTCAAACGACCCTGCGTGCCGGACACATGTCCATGCCTTCTTGAACTACAAGGGCTTTCACGCCTTGCAGGTGCACCGTATCGCGCACCGATTGTGGAATACCGGCCGAAGAGAGCTTGCTGTGTGGTTATCGAACCGTGCCTCTGCAGTTTCTGGCACCGATATTCACCCTGCTGCAAAATTCGGCGCAGGGATCATGCTGGATCACGGGTCCGGGATTGTGATAGGCGAAACGGCTGTTGTCGAAGATAACGTCACGATCCTACAGAACGTGACCCTCGGCGGCACCGGGAAAATACAGGGAGACCGTCATCCCAAAGTGCGACGGGGCGTCATGATTGGTACTGGGGCCAACATCATCGGAAACATTGAAATCGGCGCTTTTAGTAAAGTCGGGGCAGGCAGTGTCGTGTTGAAAGACGTCCCACAAGGATGCACCGTCGCTGGTATCCCGGCGCAGATTGTCCGTCTCCATCCCGCAGCAGAGTTTCCTGCAGTCGGTCCTGTTCAGCCTTTTCATTGTTGAGACTGAACGTGCGTCAACCAAACCAGTTCGCAGTACGTCCATTTCCGTTTGTAATTTTGTAGCTGAAGCCGACTTTCGCGCGCTCAACAGCATTTGGGATTCTGAATCAGAACGCATATTTGGCCAGTTGGTCAGCCGAAGAAGCCGCTAAAGCTTTTTGCTCTGGATTTAGGCTGCGTATCTTGCGCGGCAATCTGTTAGAAGACCTAAAGGTTTCGGCAACAGAATGATCATTGCCGAAACCGATAAACTGAGTTCATTCGGCTGGAACCTGCCGCTCGCAGTTTCGGTTGCTGCGCAACGCTCGTGCCAGCAAAACGAACATCATGATTTGAGTCACAAGTAACACTGGCACGATGAATGTCGGTATGTACCACGTGACACCAAGTTGCGGGATCGCTTCGGCCTGTCGCAAAGCATTCAACAGACCAAAGAAGCCTACCAGATTGAGAACCCAGACAAGCGCGATGGCAACGGCTGCTCGCGCGCGCAACAGAAGAAATGCGATGACCGCCAAGGCAGCGCTTGCCAGGTCGCCATAGGCAGCGGCTGCCGCGAAGTCTCCAGGGATGTCAGCGCCAACGAGCCCCGGAACCTGAAAGCTCATCCCGACATGTCGGAACATGTGCGGGATCACAAGCACTGCCAGAGCTGAGTGAAGTGAAAGCGTCGACAGCCAGGGGGCAACATAGGCGCGGGCAATCAGGGCCACGACGAGCAGGCTGAATCCAAGCTGAAGGCCAAAGATGGCTTCGATAGACATAGAGTTTCTTTTCGATTGAACAGAAGAGAGCGTGACCCCGGTCGGAACAGGATCACGCATTCCGATTTTGGTCAGAGATCTTCGACTGGTGTCGTGCGGATACCCGGCCACTTGTCAAAAGCACCAGCGATCACCGTCTCTTTATCCTCGAGGTATTTCTCGAATATGGTCGCGTTGACGAAGAGATTGAGTTTGCCATCCGCGATATCCGCATAGCGAACATCACCATCGAGCTTTTTGCCGACATGCACCCCGAAGGCACAGAAGCCACCGAATTGGGGGAGAAAAGCCTCGGGCGACGCGTCGAAACGGGTCTTGGCTTCGGCAGAGGCAAAGTAATAGTCCACACCGTCACGTGTTGAGGTATGAATCGCATCGCCGATTTCGGGAACGTCACCTTCGAACATCGACACTGGGTCGATACCGTGCATGCCCAGGGAATTGCCGGTCAGGGTGAGGCCATTAACGACGTTGTATTCGTCGGCGGCAAAGGCATGGGAGGCATGGTGAAAGATTGCCGCAGAAGACAGAACAAGAATGGTGGTCCAGGTGCGGACGGTTTTGATAAATGTCGTGTTCATTGGAAACTCCATAATTGAGGGTTGTTGGGTTGGGCGTCAGGCACCCGCTGCGATCCGCTTGACGGCATCATCCGTCCACCAGACGCCGTTTGCGACCATGCGGAAGTTGATGATGGCGGCCAGATAGCCGTCGCCCTCGGGCACTTTCGCCCCGGCGGTGGCGTCCCGCACCACGGCGACCTCATAGCCGAGCTCGAGCAGGTCATAGAGATGCGCCTGCGTGCAGAGGTTTGCGGACATGCCGGCCAGGATCACCTTGTCGACCCCGCGCTTCCTGAGCTGCAGGTTCAGGTCATTCTGCGCCGGGCTGTAGACCTTGTGGGGCGAGCAGACGATGGTCTCACCATCCTCGATGTATTTCTTGTATTGCGGCATCCAGTCGGCGCCGGATCCATCGAAATTGTCGAGGTTCAGCGGCCCGGGACGGTCGAACATGCCGATGCCATGCATCGTGGCCTCGAGCGTGCCCTCGAAGTTCCACTTGTGGTCATGCGGATAGTAGTAATGCGGCGAGATGAAGACCGGCATGCCCGCCGCCTTCGCCGCGATAAAAAGCCGCTCGATATTGTCGACCGTGCCCTGTTCGGTCACGCTTTCTCCGACCACGCCCCAGGTCACGCCGTCCTCCGACAAAAAGTCGATTTGCGGGTCGGTGACCACCAGGGCGGTACGTTCGGGATCAATTGTCATATCGATCTGCGGCAAACCCGGCTTTTCTGGATCAGCATAAAGCGCGCGAGCTTCGTCGGTGGCGGCTGCAGCGCTTTGACCGGTGATGGCCACAGCTCCTGCGGCGGCAGCACCGGCTGCGCCAGCCAGGACGCGACGGCGGGCTTGATTGACATATTCGTCGTCAATGCCGCAGCTGCAGTCATGATCGTGTTTGTGTTTCATATCTGGTCTCCTTTGTTTGTGTTGTCAGGGTGACGGGAGGACCGCGACGTGAAAAATGATGGTTTCTCACTTCACGGCTGAGATTTATCGATGCTCCTGGTCGGCGGGCTGTTCCCCGTACCTGTTGGCACGTCTGTCCGGTTCACGGCGGTCTGGCCGCCGTGTGGGCAAGGGAAAAATCCGCTTTCCTCGGGGACCGGCGCCTTACAGCCCCAGTTCGGTCAGGCCCGGGTGATCTTCGGGCCTTGGCCCGTCGGCCCATTGCATCAGGCGGTCGGCTTCGGTGATCGGCAGATCATTGATCGACGCGATACGCCGCTGCATCAGGCCATCATCGGCGAACTCCCAGTTCTCGTTCCCATAGGAGCGAAACCAGTTTCCGCCGTCATCGTGCCATTCATAGGCGAAGCGCACGGCGATCCGGTTGCCCTCGAAGGCCCAGAGCTCCTTGATCAGCCGGTAGTCGAACTCGCGGACCCATTTCCGGGTCAGGAACGCCTCGATGGCGGCGCGGCCCTCGACGAACTCAGCGCGATTCCGCCAGATACTGTCGGACGTGTAGGCCAATGCGACCTTTTCCGGTTCTTTAGAATTCCAGCCGTCTTCGGCCATGCGAACTTTCTGGGTGGCGGTTTCTTGGTTGAATGGGGGGAGGGGCGGTCGGGACATGTCTGCTCTTTCTCTTTGGGGTAAGGCGCCCCGGCCAACGAGGCAGGGAGGAGGACAGGGCCGGGGCGCAGTTTTAACCGAACGGTCGTCGCTTTCGATCTCTGCCCGCGCATGCACGAGAGCCCCAGCAGTCAGGGAAATGGCTGCAGCAGAGGTGGGAGGAGCCTCTGCATCGGGAGCCATGGGGCTTCGGGGATGTGTCATGCGGGGAATCCTTGAAAGGTGGATTTAGGTTAACCGTTCGGTCAATACTTAGAAAGTGTACAAATCTGTTAACCCTGTCAACTGTATTTTTCTTCGGATGAAGCGTATTATAACAGGCGGTAAATTTTGCGTGTTTTTTGAAGCACATGCCCAATTTTCCTTGAGGTGGCCGTCAGCAAGGGTTAAAACCGATCAGTCAACCATTGAGGCGAATCATGCAGCAAACAAAACGGGACGAACTCGTTCGCAAAGCGCTCGACACCTTCTATCGCAATGGCTTTCACGCCACTGGAATGGATATGATCGCCAAGGAAACCGGCGTATCAAAGACATCCATCTACAAGCACTTCCGCACGAAGGAGGATCTCATCCTCGCCGTTCTCAGGTTGCGCGACGAAAACTTCCGGAACTGGTTGTTCCGACGCATAGACGATTTGTCCGACACGCCGGGTGAAAAGCTACTGGCGATCTTCGATGCGCTCGAAGAATGGTTTTCCATGCGTGAATTCCGCGGCTGCATGTTTATCAAGGCAAGCGCCGAGTACCAGGAACATGACGACCCCATTCACGCCCAATCATCTGAACATAAACGGCTTTTGTCGGAGCACTTTGCTCGGTTGTGTAAGGCGGCTGGCACGTCACAGCCCGAGCAGCTCGCCCAGCAGATCCTGGTTTTGAAAGAAGGCGCGATTGTGATGGCCGTGCTGGGTCGTGGGCTTGAGGCAGCGAGAGATGCCAAGAATACCGCGCGTGTCCTGATCGATGCCCATTTGCCAGCGGCGGAATAGACAAAAACCAAAACCGACCGGAAGTCGTGACCGCACTGCGCTTGGCCATTTTGTCAAGCGCGGTGATCGCCGGGGCTCTCGCGCTTCCTTGTTAGCATGCGGCCCTCGGATATCCGTGACGGTCATTGCACAATCCGGCGCCATGCTCTGCACATACAACCGAAAGGTAGGGATTTTTCAGAAAGTATTGACCGACCGGTAAACTCACCTAAGTAACGTGGACCAATCGCTCAAATCCAATGGAGACCTGACATGACCGATTTCACCACGCATAGCATCGACACGGCGCCTGCCGCCGCCAAGCCGTTCCTTGAAAGCGCAAAAAGCGCCTACAGTTTCGTTCCCAACCTTCTGGGCAATATGGCCGAAGCGCCCGCCCTGCTTGAGGGATACATGTCCCTGGCCGGCATCTTCGGCAAAACCGACCTGACCGAGACCGAGCGCCAGATCATTCTGATGACCAATAACCGCCTGAATGGCTGCACCTACTGCATGGCCGCGCATACGACGATTTCGCAGATGGCCAACGTACCGGCTGATGTGGTCGAAGCGCTGCGCACAGATACGCCGATTGCTGACGCCAAACTCGAGGCGCTGCGGAAATTTGCCATCGCCGTCACCGAAAGCCGCGGTTGGCCGACAGACGCGCAGGTCAACGCGTTCCTTGCAGCTGGATACACGCGGCAGACCGTTCTGGAAGTGATCCTCGGCACCGCGCTGAAGGTCATGTCCAACTATACCAACCACATCGCACGCACTGAGCTTGATGACGCCTTCGCACCGAATGCCTGGGCGCCCGACACGGTGAAAGCCGCCTGACCTAAGGGACTATTGACGACCTCGCTGCCAAACGCGGGGTCGTCTGCCAAATCAGCCGCAAAGACGGAACCTTCGGTGAGAAGGGCCGTGGCAGGTTCATCCAGTTGCAGTGAAAATCTCGATATTGAAGCCTTCCTCGGCCAAAGGCGCAACGAAATGGCTGGAAAACTGGCGAAACTGCTTCTCGGTCACCGCGAAAGCATGATTGCCCTGCGCATTGCGGGCGCGCAGCCGTGCCAGGCACAGTTCATCTGGAATATCCAGCAAGTACAGCGTGTGAGACGCGTTCGTTTCCTGAAGTATGTCACGCATCCACTGGCGTGTTTCCACCGTGTTGGCGGGAAAATCCAACACCACTGAAACGCCGGCTTTCAACAACGCGGCCACATGTGGCCCCATGACAGTGCGGAGTTTAAACACGCAGTGCACATAGTCGCGGGGTGTGGCCAACTGATCCGAGTAGAGAGCGCCGAGCCATTCGTCTTCGCTGATGAGGACGGTCCCTTCCATACTCGCGAGCGTGGCGGCCAATGTGGACTTTCCGGCGGCAATCTTGCCGCAGAACAGGTGTAGCGTGGGCGGTGCATCGGACATTGGAGCCACCATTTTAAACGCAGCTTATGCAATTAAGCTTCGGACAGACCCAAAGGCAAGCGGCGCTGAAAGGTTTTGTATTCAGACTTTATACCAGCGATCGCTCATTTCTACGCTTATGGCTCACCAGTCTCCGTGACACTGGTCCGCCTGAATAAGTTTTCGCCGAAATGGACGTTTGTTGTGGACGCAGCTTCGGCCATTTTGGGCTCAGATCACGATTTCGGTTCCAAAGACACGAATGACCGGATCTGAAATTCCTGACTTTTGTTGAAGTTGATCGAGAAGGGCAGGGGGCGAGACGAAGCTGTCCTTCGCGGCAGCTGCTGCAATGTCAGCTTTTCAAATGCCTGCTATACTACGGTATCTAAGAATAGGTGGCGATGGCACAAGGTAGGCCAGACAATCCACAGGTCAACGGGACGAAGCAGTCATTGCTCACACGCCCGAAACAATCAGGTCTCTGATTTTTGTGGCCCTCTCAAAATGATCAAGCTCATGGGTTTTGATCCACCATTCTGCAGCTTCCATGAGAAGCGCGGGATCATCGTTTTTGTTCGCAAAGAATGCATAGAAAGAAAGGCCTACAGTCTCACCTTTCTTGGCGATCTTTTCGTTGCAAATTCCGATTGCTTTCGTCTTTAGAGACTGTCGCATTGTGAGTTAAGCTCTTTGCGTCGCAGGTGTAGAGATTGGAACATAGAGAGAACATTAAGGCTTTACAATGCGCTTGATACGGTAGGGGTGGGCTCATCGCCGCCTAATACTCTTGCGACAGGGTCCATGACTGTTTGAGGCCGTAACCAGCCACTAACCGAGCTATGCAACACTCTAATCTAGCCGCGCACTCTGCGACGCTCTGCCGGTTACTTCACAAGAGCGGAGATGGGCTTCGCAGCGGCAAAACCTGGCTGTGAGCCCAATTTGACTGATGCTGCACCAAACACAAATGGCAGCTGCCTATTAATCACGGGTCGGGCATCCGCTAACCCCTCTGCATTTGTTGATCATTCTGTGGCCCTTAAACTGGCCTTTCATACGCACTTAGTCACCATGACACTTCGACCGGCGTCGAACTGATCGCTGTGGGCTGGAAAAGGACATATTTGGCCGTCGATATTGTCTACATTGATACTCTTGCCTGGTCGCTCTGCATATTCTGATCTACCAAGAGCACCCGGAGATTTCCTGACTTTTCGAACCCGAGGTCGACGAATGATCTGGCATCTTCGTGAGTTTCATATCCGACGATGGGTCGGCCCGTGCCAAAACACTCCGTACAACGGATAGCGGCATCAACAACCGAATGATTATTAGTCGGTCCAAACACATTTGACACGCCAACCACTTCGGATGACTGATTTGCAATACAACCGGCCCGAAACCCCTCTTTGCCCTCTTGTCCAAAGAATGCGATATTGGTGTTATCCAACAGGCTGGCAGGAAACATCGGCGTTTCGGATTGCACGTTCGAAGCGCTCCAAGCGGCTTCCCATCGTGTCAGGCCTTCTTTGGTAGCGATCCTTTTCCAAGGAGCGGAAGTTTCTTCAGCCGAAGCCTCTTTCCAGATCCACGTCGCGGAAAACAGTGTTACTGCCGAAAGTTGCCCAAGTGGCAAGTCAGCAAAGCTGTCCTTGACGGCAAATGCGGATTGAGCGGCCATGTTCTCGGACCGAAAAGGCCCGGCGCCGAGTCCCGGTCGTAAAGTAACCGCCTTTGGGTAGAGGGGCGGAGGCGTGCCGGTACAAACCAATGCGTTCTCGTCTCGCCGCACCGCAAGACCGTGGGCCGCAAACACTGCGGCACAAAGATCGGCATTGTTCTGGGCAGCTAATACCGACTTTCTCAAATTGCTCTCGCTCATCACAAATTCCAATTCTAGATAACTTGCTACAGTGACATCGGGGCTTTTGCCCAAGTTCAGCCCCTGAAACCATGCGCGCATTGTTGGTTGGCGTGCCAAAGTTAATACGAATTAGCCGAGATTGGTTTAGTCGGATGACTAACGCCACTGGCTGCATCAGCATCTTATGGAACTCTCAGTGATCACTCACAAGTGGATATCGCCGTTGGTCCGCCCGTTTGCACATTGATCGGGTTTCCTCTTAGTTTCCACGATCAGGCTTGGCAAAATGTGTGCACTACTCTTTATGAGAGGTCGATCCCAAGATGGGTTTGACCCTTGTTTAAATTCCTGTCTTAAGGTTTCGAAGATACGGTTCAATGAGGTTAGAATGAGCGATCTTGGTTTCACTTTCAGGCAGTCCAAGAACGATGAGGTGGTGGTCGACCATCGCGGCAAGCGGGCCACAATCCTTCGGGGCGACAAGGCAGAATGGTTCCTGCAGGACATGGACGGGCTGGACTTCGATAGCCAGCAACAAGAGATGGCTCGCCTGACCGGAAACTACAAACGCGGCAATGAACGCAAGGCACGCAACCATCCCCGAAACAGGTAGGCTGATGCTCAAAACACTGGTCCGCTGGAGCACCGCTGCCGTTGGTAGCATCCTCGCGTTCGGAGCTGTGACATGGTATGTCACCCTCCCGGAGGAAGAACCGAGAGGCACCTGGTCTGCCCCCGCTTATGGAATGGCTTTACGCATAGGTGCTCTTCGGGCTGAGGTTTTTCGAATAACACCAGTGAGTTGCTTCCGGGAGTACCACTTCCCGGCTCATTACGGATTAGTAAAGATCGCATCCGGGGCAACAATATCTACCAACAAAGGCGGCATCGAGTTGCGTTTGGACGGCGCGCTGGAGCCTATACGGTTTACCACCTCAGACCTTCCAACCGAATGTGATGATCCGGAACACCGGGACGGCGGTGTACAGCATACATTTGACGTGTTTTGGCACGTAATGGACCACCATTATCCCTTCTTTGCGGTCTACGGCGTGGATTGGGAAGCTCAAAAGTCACGGGCTCCAGAAACAAATACCATTGGAGAAGCGGAGCTGGCGCAACGCTTGCGAGATGCTGTGGCCGGGCTGGACGATGGTCATGTTCAGCTTTCAATGGGTAAACAGGGAACATTCTCTCCGGAACGCCCCCCCGAATGGCTGAAGAATGCCCCAACACTCACGCATGACCGTTTGTGGGACATCGCCTTGAGCGAAGCGGATATTGAGGTCCAAAAGACAGAAAACATCTCTATCCGTTATGGTCTTCGCACTGATGGGATCGGGTATATCGCAATAAAGGAAATGGAAGTGCGGGCCGGGTTCAACCAGTCATCATATGACGCGACCGTTCAGGCCTTTGCTAAAGTTGCTGAAGCCCTTCAGAATGCCGATGCCCTTGTGGTGGACGTGCGTTATAACCCCGGAGGAGCGGACAGTGTTTCCATGGCCCTAGCAGGGTTCTTTACGGATCGCACTCAGGACGTTTTCCAGAAAATGGCGTGGAAGAAACCGGAATACTCAAAACCGTTCACAGCGACGCTGACACCGTCTTCCGATCTGGTTCTTGCACAACCAACCTTGCTTCTTACCAGCGAGCTGACCGGCAGTGCAGCTGAGATATTCACGTTGGCAATGCGTGAAATACCCAATGTGACAGTAATGGGATCACGTACTTCGGGTGGGCTGTCAGACATGATGGAACTAACCTTACCGAATGGATGGACGCTTGGTTTGTCCCCGCAAAAGTACGTTTCAATGGATGGTGAGGAGTTTGAGGCGATTGGCATTCCGCCAGATGTTGAGATTCCGCAGGATAGCGGTGCTCTTTTGCTGGGTTCAGACAGGGTTCTTGAAAAAGCGATTCAAACGCTTCGAGGCGTTATCCTAAATCCTGCTGGGTGAGACCACTGAACATGTATAAGAATTGAATGCGTTTCCAGTACGCGACGTTTACCACACGCATGGTTCTTGGTGCAGGATAATTCAATAATTCAACCCCGCCTCGACATCCCAGTATGGCCTGCCCTTTCCGATCCGTTCAGCAAGGAAATCCACAAAGGCGCGAACTTTCATTGGCATGTGACGGCGCTCAGGAAAAACAGCATAAAGCGCCTGTTCCGGAAACATGTACTCAAGCAAGACCCGGACCAGATGGCCGGAGGCCAAGTGGGCACCCGACACGAAGGTTGGCGATCCACGTCTGTTTCGGCCGCCCGCACGTAATGATGCGTGGATGACTAAAGGTGTTCTGGGCGAGAGGGTTTGGCTGGCCAAATCGGTCACATCTATTCCAGCGCATCATGTGAAGATGGGACGCTTGCTGAATTCTGTCCCTGGGGCCGGGGTGGTGATCTTGATCTACGGCCTGTGGCACCTTGATTTGGGTGTCGTTTTTTGCCGGGCTGGTTGTCACCATAGGGGCGAAACTCTGGTTCCTGGACCGCATGGTTTGGTTTTTGGCAGATACATTCGAGAACAGCGCCGACCCTGGCGAGTCCCACGCGTCATGAGCAAGATCGCCGACCGCTTTTGAACACCTCTGGCGTCGATAGCATGCCAAGAGAAATCAGCTCCCGCATTTTCTCACCATCGTAGTGTCCGTCGTCAGGGTTTTTGGAACCGATGGCGGCGTAAACTAAGCGAGAGTTTGGCTCATCTTGTTGGTTTTGTTATGCGGCGCGCTGGCGGTGATGCAAGCGCCGCGCTTCGAGCGTCTTTCGTTTGATCCTTTCTCGTTGTTGTAGAATGGCTTTGTGCCGGCCGAAGTAGACGTCGGCAGGTGTGACGTTGCTGAGGCTCTCATGATAGCGCTGGTGATTGTAGTGTTCGACGAAAGCCGCGATCTGGGCTTCGAGATCGCCGGGCAGGAAGTAGTTTTCCAGCAGGATGCGGTTCTTGAGGGTTTGATGCCAGCGTTCGATCTTGCCTTGGGTTTGCGGGTGATATGGCGCACCACGAGAGTGCTTCATACCTTTGTTTTTTAGCCATTCGGCCAGATCACCGGAGACGTAGCTTGATCCGTTGTCGCTGAGCCAACGTGGCTTGTGGATGACATGCACCTGATCACAGCCAGACGCCTGCAAAGCCAGGTAGAGTGTATCCGTCACATCCTCCGCGCGCATAGTGGTGCAGAGGCTCCAGGAGATGATGTATCGGCTGTAATCGTCCAGGATCGTGCTGAGATAGAACCAGCCCCATCCGAGGACCTTGATGTAGGTGAAGTCTGTTTGCCACAGCTGGTTGATCGCAGTTGTTTTGTCTTTGAACTCGTTCGCTGCCTTGAGCACGATGAAGGCTGGGCTGGTGATCAGATCATGCGCCTTCAGCACGCGGTACACCGTAGATTCTGACACAAAATAGCGTTCCTGATCCGTGAACGTCACCGCCAACTCGCGCGGTGACAGTTCTGTCTCCTGCAAGGCGAAGTCGACAACCTTGCGCTTCACCTCATCGGGCACACGGTTCCAGACGTGCTTTGGCTTGGGAGATTGATCCTGCAGCCCGGCCTCACCACGCTGCAGATAGCGGTCGTACCAGCGGTAGAATGTGGTGCGGGGAATGCCCAGTTTGGCCAACGTCATGCGGGCCGACAGATGGCTTTCCTCGACCAGCCGGATGATCTCCAGTTTCTCTGATGCAGGATATCTCATTCGTGGTCGCCCCCATCGCCTGTCATGCTTTTTTTGAGAAGACGCAGTTCAAGCGTCTGCTCGGCAACGACCTCCTTGAGGTCCTTTGCTTCGCGGCGCAGTGCCTTGACCTCGTCCGTGTTCGCAGCCCGCACTGTATCGCCAGCCAGCCGCTTCTTACCGGCTTCCATGAAGTCCTTGGACCATTTGTAGTAGATGCCCTGTGATATGCCTTCACGGCGGCACAGTTCGGCGATGCTATCCTCACCGCGCAATCCATCCAGCACGATGCGGATCTTCTCTTCGCTGGAATAATGCTTGCGCGTGGCGCGCTTGATGTCTTTGACGATCTTCTCGCCGGGGCTCTTCGTTGTCTTTCTCATCGTCCACTCCTTGGTGGTCACGATGAGCAACAAACCCTCTCTTAGCAAATGACCCTATTTGGACCCATAAGCGCTGACGTCAGACAAACTTCCCATGGAAACCGGTCATCGGCGAAATTTCATCGAAGGGTAGCAAAGTCCGCACTTCAGACCTCAAATGTTGTCGTACGAACGTCTGCTGTATCTATTTTATTAACATAAGAATCCTTATGCGTTATGTCATGTGTAGCAGCAAAGCTAAAATGTCACCCATCTGCAATTCAGGAATGTCACTCTCGCCCGCAACGATAACAGGCAGAGGTTGCGGGCATGGGATGGGTGATGATGAGCGAGCGCGAGCTGAACCGGGTC
>NZ_JBNBLH010000012.1:0-110054 GCF_049830555.1 Roseobacter sp. EG26 | reverse complement strand
CTGGAACTCCCTCGCCGCCCGCCGCGCCAAGGAGGTCCGCAAAGCCAGCCAGAGCTGCGATATCTGAGGTCTCCGCCCTGTCAGGCTTTGCTCCCTTCAGCGCCCAAGTGTGACACTTCTACTTTGCGGAGCGGGAGACATTTCTACTTGGTTGCAACATATTTTGTACGCGGGGCACATTCTAAACTGGGTTGCGACAAGTTCTCTATTTTGCTGAAATGCGAGGAGAATGGACATGCGCCACATATAGCTAGAGTTGCGTTGAAGACGTGCTGAGCGCCAAAAGTGCCAGTGAACAAGATCGCCAATCTCCGCTGGGCCGACTATCCCGAGATCAAGCGGAACTATTTTACCGATGACGATCCGCCGAGCTTGAATGGACACTGCGGCATGAATGCCCATAAGTGTGCATCTGACCAGCGTGAGTGGCGGCTATAGGCCAGGACTCGCAAGCGCCGTACCAGAACCACTGAACCGCAAATCGGTACTTTGGGGCGATTTGCCGTCGCCTCATCACAACGCCCCGTGAATGCTTGGGCTCTCTTGCGCCTGCGGAGGTCTTCGAAAGCAGATTGACGAGAACCCAGACCTGTGTGGCATAAAACTACATATCAGAAACTGCGCTTCTGATTAGGTTCACAAGCCCAGGCCGACCAGTGCAACGTGTCTGCAGTTGCTACCAGAGGGATTTGATAGAGCAGCTTGCAAATCAATAGACGCGACTGTTTACGTCGGTATTGAAGGGCATCGCTGCAGTCAGCTGCAGGACACACGGATCGGTTGGGATCCGCGATATGTATTTGTCGCCCTGAGCTGGGCTGGAGTACGCCATCAGGCCCATGGCAATGCGTTTTTTTTACTCGGACCGCCCTATTCAGGAAAAGTGCGGCCTTTTCACGAACAAGTTGCAACCAGCGACACGTCGACCGCACGGTCTCATCAAGAGACCGTAGTTGCCGCCAGATCGCCAAAAATGGTCGCGCCATGGTCGCGTAGGTAAATTTTGAGCCATGGGGTGAAGCGCGTTGGTTCCTCCGCCACTTTCTTTTGCAACTCACCGAAGCGCATCCATTCCACGGCCATAACCTCATCGGGATTTTCGGTAATCGAGAGATCAGTGGAGGTTTCGGCAACATAAACGTCTACGACTTCATGCTCGGTCAGGCCGCCCCCAACATCCGCACGATATTCCAGATGATGCCGGTGCTGTGGGCTCAGACCGGTCACACCGATCTCTTCGTTCAGCCTGCGAATGGCACAATCCAGTGGTGCTTCATCCCAAGCCGGATGCGTACAACAGGTATTCGTCCACAAGCCAGGTGTGTGGTATTTGCTCAACGCGCGCTGTTGCATCAACACCGCGTCACCATCCAGCACAAACACCGACACCGCCTTGTGCCGCAAACCTTTTTGATGCGCTTCAAGTTTTTCTACAGGTGTCAGCGTGCCGTCTACCCAGGCCGGGATCATGATCGTCATATGCGCGTGGGTGACACAAGTCCGGTCAGATGTGCAAGGTTCTTGATGCCGATTTTCAGATGCGCCATCGGACGGGCGCGCACCAGTTTCTTGTTCATGTAGGCTTCAAACGTCAGGCGCTGGACATCAACATCGTGGCACAGTGACACGAAACGTTCGCGTCGGTCATCATTGCGATAATAGGCGTTCTGCATGGAACCCAGCACCTTGAAGACCATCTTGTGTTCTTTCATGAACAAGGCGCGTGCCAGCCGCAAATCCTTGACCCGTCCGGAAGCCAGTGTTGCCGCACAGGCGGTCGCCGCAACACGGCCGCCGACCATGGCGTAATAAATCCCTTCACCCGAAGATGGTGCCACAACGCCCGCAGCGTCGCCCGCCAGTAGCACGTCCTTGCCATTGTCCCAGCGGTCCAGTGGTTTGAGCGGTATCGGTGCGCCTTCGCGGCGCAATGTGTCGCAGTCGCTCAAACCTGCCGCATCGCGCAGAGCCGCGGTTGCCTGCTTGAGATCGACCGACGAGACCTCTGTCCCCATGCCCACGCTGGCGCTGTCCCCATGGGGGAAAACCCAGCCGTAGAAATCGGGCGAAATCTCCCCATCGTAGATCACGTCACAGCGCACGGGGTCGTAAACCGCTGATTTGGCGGGCGCCTTGATGATCTCGTGATAGGCCAACACGTAGGGTATCTTGTCGCCTCCGGGCACCTCGGCACGGCCCACTTTTGAACGCGCGCCATCTGCGCCGATCACCAGTTTTGTCGGTAAGCGCTTTTCCGCACCGGTGGCTTTTTCGCGGTAGAGCACCGCAGGCCCCTGGGCGTCTCTCTCGATGCGCAGGAAGGTCCCAGTCAGCAAATCCGCCCCGGCCTCTGCGGCCCTGTTGCGCAGGAAGGGGTCGAAATCCTTGCGATCGACCATGCCCACGAAACCGTTTTCGATGGGAATGTCCACGTGACGCCCGGTTGGTGAAATCATGCGGGCGGTATTGACCTTGGCAACAAGCTGTTCGTCGCGGATGTCGAAGTCCTGCATGAGGCGGGGCGGAATGGCCCCCCCGCAGGGTTTGATCCGCCCCTCCCGGTCCAGGAGTGCAACCTTGTGACCGGAGTTCACCAGATCAAGTGCAGCGGTTGCCCCGGACGGGCCGCCACCAACGACAACGACATCATACATGGTTCATTCTCCCGGAACCAAAGCTTCATGTGGCAGGACGGGCCGTTCCATTACCCGCTGCGCCATATAGGCAGCGGCCAGAAAGAGCCCCGCCTCAAAGATGAAAACACTACCGAATGCGGCGGCATCGCTGGTTTGCGTTGCGCGCAGGATATCCACCATTGCCGCGCCGACCAATCCGCCGAACCCGGCGGCCAGGGCTTGCGCGGCGCCCCACAACCCCATGCGTGTGCCTTCGCGTGCCGTGCGTCCCTGACCTGCCAGTGCCATCATCGACCCGATGGCCGCCACCGCGAAAACACCGTTGAAAAACCCCAGACAAACCACGGCGGGCAGCAGCGGCGCGCCCGCGCCAGCCTTTCCCAGCAGCGCGATTGTCACCAGCATAAGGGCGGAGCCGAGACAGCCGCCAATAACCCAGGCCCTGAGGCTTCCGATCTTGAAGCCGGTGGCCATCAGGCCCACCAGTACCATGCCCAGAAAGACGCCGCCATTTTGAGCGCCGGAAAGAGAGGTCGACTGGCCCGGTGTGAACTGGAAAACAAGGCCCGCGTAGGGCTCCAGAATGAGTTCCTGCATGAAATATGCGGTCATCGACAGAAATACAAAGAGGGTGAAATTGCGGGCATGGCGCTCCGACCAGACTTCGGCAAGTCCTGCGCGAAAGGGCATCTGGGTTGGTTCCGGGGCCGCCTCGACCTGCGCTTCGACACGCCAGATGGCAAGGCAGGTCAAGACTACCGCGCCACCGGTCACGAAAGCGACGATTTTCAAAAGCAGGCCGGAGGAATAAGGGTCAAGCTGCGCGCCCACCACCCCGGCGGTAATTGCAATGCCCGCGATCATCATCAGCCAACTGATGGTGGCCGCAGCGGCCCGGCGATGCGGCGCGGTGGCCGTTGCCAGAAGCGCCAGAAGCGACGTCCCGGATGCACCCACACCCAGACCGATCAACGCATAGGCCAGCACCGAAAGGATCATGCCAATCGCAAAGCTGGTCTCCAGCAGGACAACGCCATAGGCGGCCAGCATGGCCCCAAGCGCGAGGGCGATCATACCCCCGATGATCCAGCGTGTCCGGTTGCCGCCGGTATCTGACAGAAACCCCCAGTTCGGGCGTGTGATCTGGATGCCGTAGTGCAATGCCACCAGCAAACCCGGCAGCACCGCGGGCAAGGCCAGTTCAACGACCATCAGCCGGTTCAGCGTAGAGGTCGTCAGCACCACGATGGCACCGAGGCACATCTGCACCAGACCCAGACGCACAATGGAAAGCCAGCTTAATGTCATGACAACCCCCCCAATCCGCGCAGGGCAAAGGCCGCGATCATCATGCCACTGACGTAGAGCAGCACGCCCGTTCCATTGTACCAGGGCGCCTTCGCTTTCGGGTCCTTGAACATGATCGTCATGGCCCAGAACTGTGCGCACAAAACGGCCAGAACGCCTAACGCATGGAATGGTTTGTCCCACAGGAACAAAAGGCCAATCACGGCCAACTGTGGCACGCTCATCACGGCGCAGGCGACCCTGGCGGCGCCTTCCGGCCCTAGGGTGACAGGCAGCGATTGAACGCCTGTCTGGCGGTCTCCCTCCAACGCCTTGAAGTCGTTCAGGGTCATGATCCCATGTGCCCCAATGCCATAGAGAACGGCGACTAAGGTCACTTCGCCCGAAGGTGCACCCGCAGCCAGTACCGCCGCACCGGTGAACCAAGGGAGGGTTTCGTAGCTCAAGCCCACAAGGCCGGGACCGTATATGCCAGACCGTTTCAGGCGAATGGGTTCGGCGGAATAGGCCCAGGCCGCGAGAACACCGAGGATCGTGGCGCCAAACCCCCATGGCCCCAATTGCCAACCCACCACCAGTGACAGGGCGGACATGGCACAAGCGATCCAAAGGCCCCAACGACCGGGAATGCGCCCTGACGGAATGGGCCGATCGGGTTCGTTGATGGCATCCACATGCCGGTCGCACCAGTCATTGGCCGCCTGGCTCATGCCGCAAACAATAGGACCTGCCAGAATGACGCCCAACACAACAAGCAACCACTGTCCCGATGGCGAGGCACCGGATGAGATCACACCGCACAGATACGCCCACATTGGCGGAAACCATGTAATGGGCTTGATAAGTCGCAGCGCGGCTGCTGGTTCAGGAAAACGGCGCGACTGTATGACCTGAGTGACAGACATGTGTAAACTATGACTGACACTTTGAGTCGGCGCAAGAGGTCTGGCAGGTTTACCCGTTCTTGCTGAGCAATCCGTATTTGCGCAGCTTCACGTAGAGGCTTTGGCGTGACAGGCCCAGCATCTCCGCGGCGGCCACGCGGTTGTTACCGGTGAGCTCAACCGCTGTTTCGATGCACATTTTTTCGACCACATCGGTGGTTTCAGCCACAATCTCCTTGAGCGAAGTCGATCCGACAAGATCCATGACACTCCGCGCTGGCTGTGCGGGCGTCTGAGCGGGAATTGTTGCCGATCCCCGCGCGGCTTCGCCACGGCTGACATCCCTGACGACGCAGCCAACGATGGCATCGCCCGACGCATCGAGGGGCGTTGCCGAAATCTCGACAGAGAGCCTCGCACCCAGGTCGTTGATCAGCTTGGTGGCGTAAATCCGCATCTGCCCACCGCGATGGCTGCGATCTGTCAGAACATCCAGATCGATGCGTCCGCGCCCCAGAAAGTCCGAGAAACTGCGTCCCACCACATCCGTCAGATGCGCCGCTCCGACCATATCGAGAAAACTCTCGTTGACGGAAGTGATCACACCCTCACCCGACAGAAAGGCCATGGCGTCGCTACCGGCACGGAACAATGCCAAAGCCTGCGAAGCAGCCGCATCCGGTGCGGTCGCATCGCCCTCGCTGGCAAGCCGACACAACAGGATGCGCTGGCCTCCTGCGCGAAACACCACTGGCCGCACGATAATCGACTGCCCCGACTGGGAAGAACGCAGCTGAACGCTGCCCCCCTCCTCAGACAATGTGGCGTTCATCAGGCTTTCAATCAGCTCACCCGTTGCGCGATCAGAGAAATAATGTGCAAAAGACCCGCCCTTGAGCGCGCCAACCTTCAAACCCAGCAACGCCGCCGCCGCCTCATTCGCGTCTTCAATGCGCCCGGTCTGCACGGAAACAAAAGCGATCGCCTGATCCGCGTTCGCCAGCAAAACCCGGAACCGCGCATCGAACTCACGGCGCGTCTCATAGCCCTGTTCCAAAGCAATCTGGGCTTGCACAAGCTGTTGTTGCGTTTCGGCGATAGGACGTAAATCCCGCCCCAACAGCAGCGCGGCATTCTCCTGCCCAAAGCGGTGGAAAGTATAACGAACCGGGTATTGCCAAACCGCATTATCGTAGTGGTTCAACTCCAGCGGTTTGTTCGGAACTTCACCGGACAGATAAGCAGCATGGGCGGCCTCAAACTTCGGCGCCGTCTCCCGGGTGAGAAATTCAACCAACGGGCGGCTTTCCCAATGCTTCAGATTGCCAAAGGACTCACTGTGCGTGTTCAGTACCACGCTGAGGATCTTGCCTTCTGCCGAAATGACCAAGGCAATGTCTGACGCCGCGCCGATGATACTGCTTAAAAACTCAGGTTCGATCAGGGGAACAGCGCCGCTGCTCCAGAAGGTATTTGCACCCTTGGTCATAAACCCGTCAGCGCTTGATCATGATGCGCATAAAACGCCAAGGCATCTTTCACGCTTCTGGTTACAATATCCACGCCCGTCCGATCCTTCAAATTCTCTGCTTCGTCGAGAACCCCGCCTCCAAGGGCGATCACCGGGCTATCTGACAAGGTTGCCCGAATGGTTTGCACGGTCTCGCAGACAGTTTCAAGGGTCTCGCGCCGCGCGCAGGAGATCAAAATCAGTTGAGGATGTTCATCTTTCAACCGTGCGTTGAGATAACCCATGGATTCATCAAACGACAGGCTCACCCCACAGCCTAACCGGCGCAGTTGCGCCGCTATCACGTTGACACCCAGGAAGTGCTGCTGACCCTTCGGCAATACGACCAGCGACTGTGGCCGGTCATCAATCAGGGCCGCATCGAGGTCGACTTGCGCCATCGTTTCGTCCAGCAAGGCCTGAAGTCTCATCGCCCCGATGGTAACGTCCGCGAAGGAAATCTCGTCGTCCTTCCATTCCTGACCCAACGCGCAGGCTGCGCGCGGGATAAACAGATCGACAATCGTATCAAGGGACAGATCACGCTCCCTGAGCTCATCCAGAATGACAAATGGCTCGAAGATGCGTTTCGCAAGGATGGCACGCACAAGATGATCCAGTGCGTCCTGACAACCCTCGTCCCGATTAGCCGCCTGCGTGACGGACATCATTGAACTGGCTGACGAAACATACCCATCCACAAAACTGGACCGGTTATGTTGAAAGCCACGTGCGGTTATGTGATCAGATTGCGACATGGTTCCACCCGTGCAATTTCTGAAGCCCCCACGGCACACCGTGCAAAACTTCCCCTAAAATCTCGACGTTGACGGCCACAATGTCAAATCAAATTGACATGTTTCCCAATTTCAGCAGCCGCAACTTCATCAATAAACCCCGATTTTCACTTATTATCAAAGCAACCAAGCGTTATCCTCGGAGTTTCGCATTCCCTCAGGTGTCAATCCAGTTAGTCACCTATGTAAGTTATAGTTGACACTTTTCCAACATAGCCGCTACCGTTAAAGGCAGAAAATGGGAGAGGGCATCCGCACGATGTGCAGCCAAGAGGCTCGAAAATCGGCCCCGGCAGGTCTTTACACGGCTGAAGAACGCGCCCGTCGCGACCAAACCATTTGGACACTGATTCAGGGCATTCTGGCCCCCCTTCAATTTGCCGTATTTCTGATCTCCCTGGCACTGGTCATACGCTATCTTGTGAGCGGCCTGGGTTATGAAGTTGCAACCCTGTCGATACTGATCAAAACCTTCCTGTTGTACACGATCATGATCACCGGTGCGATTTGGGAAAAAGTTGTTTTCGGCCAATACCTTTTCGCGCCGGCATTCTTCTGGGAAGACGTCTTTTCCTTTGCCGTGATTGCCCTTCACTCAGCCTATGTCTGGGCGCTTGTTTCCGGCGCGCTGGAACCCGCCTCACTGATGGCGTTGGCATTGGCGGCCTACGCCGCCTATGTGATCAACGCGGCCCAGTTCATCCTTAAGTTGCGAGCGGCGCGCAAGCAGGCAAACATGACGCCAAATTCGGCGAGTGAGGTGCCCGCATGACCGAACTCCCGCGCCTTGTAACTTCCGGTGGTTGCCGCGACGAACCGATTCTAAAGCAACGCGGCCAGCGGGAAGTATTTTGCGGATTAACCGGCATTATCTGGCTGCACCGCAAGATGCAGGATGCGTTTTTCCTCGTGATCGGCAGTCGGACCTGCGCGCATTTGCTGCAATCCGCTGCTGGCGTCATGATTTTTGCGGAGCCACGGTTCGGAACAGCGATTCTCGAAGAAACCGACCTCGCAGGTCTCGCGGACGCGCATGCGGAACTGGATAAGGTCGTTGACCAGTTGCTGGCCCGGCGCAAGGACATCAAACAACTGTTTCTGGTCGGGTCCTGCCCGTCCGAGGTGATCAAGATTGATCTGTCCCGTGCGGCGGAACGCATGACAGAGAAATACGCGCCCTCTGTGCGTGTGCTGAATTTCTCCGGATCGGGCATTGAGACAACTTTCACGCAAGGCGAAGACGCTTGCCTTGCCTCAATGGTGCCGGTTTTGCCGCAAACCGATGCGCGCCAGTTGCTGCTGGTCGGCGCATTGCCGGATGTGGTGGAAGAGCAGGCCGTGTCGCTGCTGACGGACATGGGCATCGGCCCGGTCAAGGTCCTGCCAGCCCCCCGGTCGGACACGGATCTGGCCGTTGGTGAGAACACCGTTTTCGCATTGACGCAACCTTTTCTTGGCGACACGCATGCCGCTCTGGAACGGCGCGGCGCGCGTCATCTGGCGGCTGCCTTCCCCTTTGGCGAAGAAGGCACCACCGCATGGCTTCGTGTGATCGCGCAGGAATTCGGCGTCAGTCAGGAGACGTTTGATCGCGTGACCGAAGCCCCCCGCGCTCGGGCCCGCAAAGCGATTTCGCAAGCGGCGGACGCCTTGCAGGGCAAATCCATCTTCTTTTTCCCCGACAGCCAGCTTGAGATCCCGCTCGCGCGTTTTCTGACCCGCGAATGTGGCATGGAGGCCGTCGAGGTGGGCGCGCCTTTTATTCACAAAGGCATCGTGGGGCCGGATCTCGATATGTTGGCGCAAGGGCCGACGCTCTCAGAAGGTCAGGACGTTGATCTGCAACTTGACCGGTGCCGCGCGGCACGGCCCGACCTGACGGTCTGCGGCCTTGGGTTGGCCAACCCGCTGGAAGCCGAAGGTCTGGCCACCAAATGGGCGATCGAACTGGTTTTCACGCCGGTGCATTTCTACGAACAGGCGGGCGATCTGGCCGGTCTCTTTTCCCGTCCCGTGCGCCGGTCGGACCTCCTGAAACTGGAGGCAAGCGCATGAAGCTGACCGTTTGGACATATGAAGGCCCACCGCATGTAGGCGCCATGCGTGTCGCAACAGGCATGACGGGGCTGCACTACGTGCTGCACGCGCCACAAGGCGATACCTACGCCGATCTTCTCTTCACAATGATCGAACGGCGCGACCACCGCCCACCCGTGACCTACACGACATTTCAGGCGCGCGATCTGGGCTCTGACACGGCGAACCTTTTCAAAACGTCGCTGCAGGATGCCTATGCGCGGTTCGAGCCCGAAGCGCTGATCGTCGGTGCCTCCTGCACGGCGGAACTCATCCAGGATGATCCGGGCGGCATGTCCGAAACTATGGACATTCCGGTGCCCGTTATTCCGCTGGAACTGCCCAGTTACCAACGCAAAGAGAACTTTGGCGCGGATGAGACGTTCTTCCAGATCGTGCGCGCGCTGGCCGAACCCATGCAAAAAACGGCGCAGGTCACCTGCAATCTGATCGGGCCGACCGCTTTGGGGTTCCGGCACCGCGACGACATTACCGAGATGACCTCGCTGCTGTCGGATATGGGCATCAGCGTGAATGTGGTGGCCCCGATGACCGCATCGCCCTCGGACATCAAACGTCTGGGTGCGGCGCATTTCAACGTGCTGATGTACCCCGAAACAGCCGAGACCGCAGCCCGCTGGATGGCGCGCGAACTGGATCAACCCTATACCAAAACGGTGCCCATCGGCGTCGGAGCCACCCGCGATTTCGTCAAGGAAGTGGCTGAGATCACCGGGCTGAAACCCTATCTGGACGACACCCGGCTGCGCCTGCCGTGGTATTCGAAATCCGTTGACAGCACCTATCTGACCGGCAAGCGGGTCTTTCTCTTTGGCGATGGCACCCATGTGGCCGCAGCGGCGCGCATTGCGCGTGACGAGATGGGTTTCGAGGTGGTGGGCATGGGCTGCTACAACCGCGAGATGGCACGCCCGATCCGCGCCCTCGCCAGGGATTATGGCATCGAGGCATTGATCACCGACGACTATCTGGAAGTCGAACGTGTGATCGAAACCCTTCAGCCGGAAATGATCCTTGGCACCCAGATGGAGCGCCATATCGGCAAGCGCCTTGGCATCCCCTGCGCCGTCATTTCCGCGCCCGTCCATGTGCAGGATTTTCCGGCGCGCTATTCACCGCAGATGGGGATTGAAGGGGCCAATGTCATTTTTGACACCTGGGTGCATCCGCTGGTCATGGGGCTGGAAGAGCACCTGCTGCACATGTTCCGCGACGATTTCGAGTTTCACGATGCGGCGGGTCCGTCGCATCATGGTGGTCACGCGCCCAAACCGGACATGGCAGAGGCTGACGCCCAGATCCCCGCGACCGCCAGCAATGTCATCTGGCTGGATGACGCGGAACGGGAACTGAAGAAGATACCGTTTTTCGTGCGTGGCAAGGCCCGGCGCAATACCGAAACCTTTGCCAGTGAACGCGGTGTTGCGGAAATCAGTGTCGAAACCCTTTACGAGGCCAAGGCCCATTATGCGCGATGATCGTGGCATAAACGGGCAATTGCCCGGATATCGCGTCGTGATCCTGACGCTCGACAGCCATGCGGCTGGCCCGGCGATGCGCGCAATGGACCGGTTGAGCCAGGACTATCCCGGCCTCTCGTTGTCGATCCATGCGGCTGCCGAATGGGGTGAGAGCCCCGGTGCTTTCGAGGCGGCGGAAGAGGCCGTGCAGAACGGCGATATCATCATCTCAAACCTGCTGTTTCTGGAAGAACATATTTCGCGCATTCTGCCCGCGCTGGAGGCCCGCAGGGACCATTGTGATGCGATGATCGGCGTGATTGCCGATGCGGCGATTGTGAAGCTGACGCGCATGGGGTCGCTGGACATGATGGCCCCGCAATCCGGCACCATGAAGCTGATGAAGCGCTTGCGCGGGTCCTCCAAACCCTCCAGCTCATCCGGTGCGCAGAAAATGGCGCTGCTGCGGCGTTTGCCGAAAATTCTCAAGTTTATCCCGGGCAAGAGCCAGGATTTGCGCGCATGGTTCCTGACCATGCAATACTGGCTCGGCGGCTCTGACGACAATGTCGAAGCGATGGTGCGCTTTCTCATCAATCGCTATGCCAAACACCCCGGCTGGGATCTGGCACCGGACGCCGCAGCGCCGGTCGAATACCCCGACGCGGGGCTTTATCACCCGGATCTGCCGGGACGTATCACCACCGATGCCGCGCAAGCGCCCTCGCCAGAGAACGCGACAATGACGGTCGGCTTGCTGATGATGCGCTCTTATGTGCTCTCCTCCGACACGGCGCATTACGATGCTGTCATCCGGGCTTTTGAAGCGCGCGGTATCCGTGTCTTGGCCGGGTTTGCCGGCGGTCTGGACGCACGGCCCGCCATTGATGCCTATTTTCGCGATGGCGCGGATGTGAAAATCGACGCGCTGGTCTCCCTGACCGGGTTTTCGCTGGTCGGTGGCCCTGCCTATAACGACAATGCGTCGGCGATTGATGTGCTGAACAGCCTTGATGTGCCTTATATCGCGGCCCATCCGCTGGAGTTTCAGACCCTCGACCAATGGTCAGCCTCGGCGCAGGGGTTGGGGCCCATCGAGACCACGATGCTAATCGCGCTGCCGGAACTGGACGGTGCCACCACGCCCACGGTTTTTGCCGGCCGACACGGGCAAAATGGATGCAGCGGATGTGCGCATCAATGTGTGGCCAGTGATCAGGTCAAGGCGATGGCACCCTGTCCCGAACGGGTGGCGGCGCTTGTTGCGCGCGCAGAAAAACAGGTGAAGCTGCGGCAATCTGAAACCTTCAACAGGACCGTCGGGATTGTGCTTTTTGGCTTCCCGCCCAATGCCGGTGCTGCGGGGACCGCCGCCTACCTGAGCGTTTTTGAAAGCCTTTTCAATACGTTGAACCGTATGAAAACCGAAGGCTACGATGTCGATGTACCAGATTCGGTTGAGGCATTGCGCACCGCTGTTCTGGAAGGAACGGCCAAACAGTATGGGCAGGAGGCCAATGTTGCAGGTCACGTAAGTGCTGATGACATCGTCCGCCAAACGCCCTGGCTCAAAGAGATCGAGGCGCAATGGGGTCCGGCCCCGGGGCGCGTGCAATCAGACGGGCGTGGTGTCTTTGTTCTGGGCCAGCACTTCGGCAAGGTCTTTGTTGGTCTGCAACCGGGTTTCGGCTATGAAGGCGACCCCATGCGCCTGCTGTTTGAGCGTGGATTTGCCCCGACCCATGCGTTCACGGCGTTCTACCTGTGGCTCAAAAATACGTTGCAGGCGGATGTTCTGCTGCACTTCGGCATGCATGGCGCGCTGGAGTTCATGCCCGGCAAACAAGCCGGACCCTCGGGCGCGGATTGGCCAGACCGGCTGATTGGCGACATGCCCAACGTCTATCTCTATGCGGCCAATAACCCGTCCGAGGCTACATTGGCCAAACGTCGCAGCAATGCGGTGACGATCAGCCACCTGACGCCGCCACTGGCCACCGCCGGGCTTTACAAGGGGCTGGCAGAACTCAAGGACAGCCTGACCCGTTGGCGCAGCACCGCCCCCGATGCGTCAGAGCGTGAGGAATTGGAAAACCTGATCGCCGAACAGGCCGCCGCCGTCGATATGGAGGGTATTGCTGCCGATGCGCTCTGGATCAAACTGCTTGAAACCGAAGATGCGCTGATCCCGGATGGGCTGCATATTGTCGGCCAACCCCTGACGGACGCCGCGCGGGCGGAATATCTGGCGATCCTGCCGGAGGTGGACGACGCAACCCGCGCGCGGATCAATGATCTCTTGCAGAAAGAAACCGAACTTGATGCTTTGATGGCGGCCCTTGCCGGTCATTTCACGCCGCCCGTGGCTGGGGGCGACCTCATCCGCTCGCCGGAAATCCTGCCAACGGGCCGCAATATCCATGCCTTTGATCCCTTCCGCATGCCCACTGCCTTTGCCTGTCAGGACGGCGCAAAACAGGCGCAACTGCTGCTTGAGACGCATAAGACATTGCCGCGCACGGTGGCGCTGGTGCTGTGGGGCAGCGATAACATCAAGTCCGATGGCGGCCCGATTGCGCAGGCGCTTGCGTTGATGGGCTGCGTGCCCCGATTTGACAGCTTTGGCCGGATTTCAGGCGCTGATCTGATCCCGCTCGCAGAGCTTGGGCGTCCGCGCATTGATGTGATCATGACACTTTCGGGTATCTTCCGGGACCTCTTGCCGCTGCAGACCCGCATGCTGGCCGAGGCCGCGCTGAAATGCGCCAGGGCAGATGAACCGATTGCCCAGAATTTCATTCGGGCGCATGCGCTGGCCTATGCGGAAAAGACAGGCTGTGACATTGAAGAGGCCGCCTTGCGGGTCTTTTCCAACGCCGAAGGGGCTTACGGGTCCAACGTCAACGGTTTGGTCGACAGTTCCGCCTTTGGGGACGAAGATGAGCTGGCCGATGCCTATGAAGCACGCAAGAGCTTTGCCTACGGCACCGATGGCAAGGCCGCCGCCAATACCGCGCTGCTGCAAGCCACTCTGGCCGAGGTCGACGTGGCTTATCAAAATCTTGAATCGGTCGAACTGGGCGTCACCACGGTGGATCACTATTTCGACACGCTGGGCGGCATTGCCAGGGCCGTCAAACGCGCCAGAGGATCCGACGCGGCGGTTTATATCGGTGATCAGACCCGCGGCAGCGGCAAGGTCCGCACGCTCCGGGATCAGGTGGCGCTGGAAACACGCGCCCGCAGTCTCAATCCGAAGTTCTTTGAAGGTCTTTTGAAACACGGGCCAGAAGGCGTGCGCCAGATCGAAGCGACGGTGACCAATACGCTGGGGTGGTCGGCCACCACCGGTCAGGTTGACCCTTGGGTCTACCAGCGCATTTCCGAAACCTTCGTGCTTGATGAAGAGATGCGCCAACGCCTCGCCGATCTCAATCCG
Source organism: Roseobacter sp. EG26 (assembly GCF_049830555.1). Taxonomy (NCBI): domain Bacteria; kingdom Pseudomonadati; phylum Pseudomonadota; class Alphaproteobacteria; order Rhodobacterales; family Roseobacteraceae; genus Roseobacter; species Roseobacter sp. EG26. Next base: position 95,923 of record NZ_JBNBLH010000012.1, on the reverse strand, counting down.
ACAGCTTCCAGCCGCATGGCCAATCGCCTGCTGGAAGCTCATGACCGCAATTACTGGTCCCCCGATGCCGACACACTCTCCGCGCTGCAAGACGCGGCAGATGCTCTTGAGGACCAACTCGAAGGGATCGCGGCCCAATGACCGCATCCCTCACATTTACCCCAAGGGGAGCGCGCCCCTTTGAAAGGACATTGATATGAGCCCACTTGACAGAACACCGCCGGTTTTGCGCGGGCAAGATGGTGAAGGCTCCGTGCAGGTGCATCAGGACGCATCCGCCCGGATCGAAGGGGCCAAGGTATTCTCCGTCTATGGCAAGGGCGGCATTGGCAAATCGACAACCTCCAGCAACCTCTCGGCGGCGTTTTCGATGCTGGGCAAACGGGTGCTGCAAATCGGATGTGACCCGAAACATGACAGCACCTTTACCCTGACGGGGACGCTGGTGCCCACAGTGATCGACATCCTCAAGGAGGTGGATTTCCACCCCGAAGAACTGCGCGCCGAGGATTTCGTCTTTGACGGGTTCAACGGCGTGAAATGTGTCGAAGCGGGCGGTCCGCCGGCGGGTACGGGCTGCGGTGGCTACGTGGTCGGCCAGACCGTGAAACTGCTGAAACAGCACCACCTGCTGGATGATACCGATGTGGTGATTTTTGATGTTCTGGGGGATGTGGTTTGCGGCGGTTTTGCGGCCCCCTTGCAACACGCCGACCGCGCGCTGATCGTTACGGCCAATGATTTTGACAGCATTTACGCGATGAACCGCATTATCGCGGCGGTGCAGGCGAAATCGGCCAACTACAAGGTGCGGCTGGCGGGCTGCGTGGCCAACCGGTCGCGCGAAACCGACGAGGTGGATCGTTACTGCAAGACCGTGGGCTTCAACCGAATTGCGCATATGCCTGATCTGGACGCCATCCGGCGGTCCCGGCTGAAGAAAAAGACACTGTTCGAGATGCCGGATGAAGAAGACGTCGTGCAGGTGCGCCGCGAATATGTCCGATTGGCCGAAACCCTGTGGAACGGGACAGAACCGCTGGCCCCTGCCCCGCTGCCGGACCGCGAAATTTTCGAGCTGTTGGGATTTGATTGATGCGCGACGTCGCCCCCTTCCCGCCACAGGCACCCTTGTCTGAGCCCGCCCAACAGGCGCGGCCGGGATATGATGCGACGCGGGACCGGGTGGAGACCTATTTTGACAAGACCGCCACCAGAACATGGGAGCGTCTGACCTCGGACGCGCCGGTGTCCAAAATCCGCGAAACCGTGCGGCGCGGGCGGGACCGGATGCGTGCCTTGATGCTGAGCCGGTTGCCCGCTGATCTGTCCGGTCACCGGGTGCTGGATGCGGGTTGCGGCGCCGGGCAGATGACCGTTGAGCTGGCAAAACGCGGTGCCGAGGTGCTGGCCATCGACATTTCGCCAGCCCTTGTCGACATCGCCGAAAAGCGCCTGCCATCAGAGCTGCGCGATCAGGTGACATTCACCTCCGGGGATATGCTGAGCCCCGCGCTTGGCCGGTTTGATCACGTCATCGCCATGGACAGCCTGATCTATTATGACGCCAATGATATCGCGCTGGCGCTGGCCGGACTGGAAGCGCGCACCGGCAACGTGATCGTATTCACGGTGGCCCCGCGCACGCGGCTCCTGATGGCCATGTGGTATGCGGGCAAGCTATTCCCACGTTCAGACCGCAGCCCCGTGATGATCCCGCATGCGTCCGGGCCTCTGGCGAAAGCCGCCCGTGCCAATGGTGTCGTCGGGGAGATTCGCCCCGTCGAGCGCGTGTCCTCGGGCTTCTACATCAGCCACGCGATGGAGGTGCGCAGGTGAGTTCCCGCCTCAAAAGCCTGTCGCTCAAGGCGATGCCCTTTGCGGATGCGGCCAGCGCCGATTTGCCCATGGGGCAATTGCTGCGGTTGTCGCTCTTTCAGGTTTCTGTCGGCATGGCCTCGGTGCTGCTACTGGGTACGCTGAACCGGGTGATGATCGTGGAGTTGAGCGTTCCGGCGATGATTGTGGCGCTGATGATCGCGCTGCCGGTTCTGATCGCCCCCTTCCGCGCTCTGCTGGGCTTCCGGTCCGACACCTATAAATCCGCGATTGGCTGGAAGCGTATTCCATACCTCTGGTTTGGATCGCTGTGGCAATTCGGCGGGCTGGCCATCATGCCCTTCGCGCTGCTGGTGCTGGGCGGTGATGTGGTGCATGACATTCCCTTTGCCGGTGAAGTGCTGGCGGGTCTTGCGTTCCTGATGACGGGGCTGGGCCTGCACATGACCCAAACCGCCGGGCTGGCACTGGCCTCTGACAGAGCCACCGAAGAAACCCGCCCGCGCGTTGTGGCCCTGCTCTATGTCATGTTTCTGGTCGGCATGGGCATTTCGGCGTTGATCATGGGCGCGTTGCTGACCGACTTCACCCCGCTGAAACTGATCCGTGTGGTGCAGGGGGCAGCCGTCGTGGGCGTTGCCCTGACGTTAATTGCCCTTTGGAAACAAGAACATGTACGTCCCATGAGCCGCGCCGAACGCGACACCCCGCGCCCTGCCTTCGCAGATGCCTGGCAGGATTTCATGGCAGGGGGTCAGGCGGGTCGTTTGCTGGCCTGTGTCTTTGTCGGCACCATGGCCTTCAACATGCAGGACGTGCTTCTGGAACCTTACGGCGGTGAGATTCTGGGGCTTTCGGTCTCGGCAACAACGCTGCTGACCGCACTTTGGGCCGCGGGCGCGCTGATCGGGTTTGCCCTCGCCGGGCGACAGCTTTCCAAAGGATCAAACGCCTACCGCCTCGCAGGCGGCGGCGTTGTTGCCGGCATCTGGGCGTTTTCCGTGGTGATTTTCGCGGCCCCGATGAATTCGAATGTCCTGTTTTTCGCCGGTGCCGGCCTGATCGGCTTTGGCGGTGGCCTATTCGCCGTGGCGACACTCACGGCCGCGATGAGCATGCCCGCAAAAGGAACCGCCGGACGCGGGCTTGCACTGGGCGCCTGGGGCGCAGCGCAGGCCACGGCGGCGGGTCTTTCCATCGCTCTGGGTGGCGGCCTGCGGGACTGGATCGACCATGCGGCCACCTCTGGCCATATGGGCGAGGCCCTCAACAGCCCCGCAACCGGATATTCCTTCGTTTACCACACTGAGATTGGCCTCTTATTCGCCACGCTCGTAATCCTGGGACCGCTCGTGCGCCAAAGTGGCTCCCTCACACCGACGGAACGCGGCAGGCAGCCATTGGGCCTGGCCGATTTCCCCACATGACCCCGTTTCAGGAGGAAACAACATGACTGGAACATTCTTTGGCGAATTTGATCTGGCGAGCCTGTCGCTGTGGCTCTTTTACGCCTTCTTTGCGATCCTGATCATCTACATCCAGCGTGAAAACATGCGTGAAGGCTATCCGCTGGAAGACGACGAAGGCAACAAATCCTCCAATCCCAGCATGTGGCCGCTGCCCGAAGACAAGACGTTCAAACTGCCCCATGGGCGTGGTGAAGTGACCGTGCCAAGCGGTCAGACGCCCGAGCGGGAAGATATCGCGTTGAAGCGGGTCGGTCCCGGCAATGGCTATCCGCTGGAGCCTACGGGCGATCCGATGCTGGACGGCGTTGGCCCGGCCAGTTGGGCGCCGCGCCGCGACGCCCCCGAACTGGACGGTCACGGGCACCCCAAGATCGTGCCGATGTCGGGTGCCGAAGGGTTCCATGTGGCCGCAGGGCGGGACCCGCGCGGGTTGCCCGTCATGGCGGGCGACGGCGAGATTGTGGGCAAGATCACCGACATGTGGCTGGATGAGCCCGAACAGCTTGTCCGCTATCTTGAGATGGAACTGGACAATAAATGGGGGTCGGGCACGCGCCTGATGCCCATCACCTTTGCCAAGATCAAATCGGACCGCGTGAACGTTCATGCGCTTTACGGCAAGCATTTTGCCACGATCCCGAAAATCGCCAGCCCCCGTCAGGTGACGCTGCTCGAAGAGGATAAAATCTCCGGATACTACGGTGGCGGCAAATTGTTCGCCGGCAACCGCGCGGAACCGAAGCTTTGATCCTGTGAAACCCATTCGGGGCGGCCCATCGCCCCGGACCCGATACTGAAACGCCCAAGGAGATACTCGCCATGTCTCATCACGATGACTTCGAAATCGAGCCCGTTGAGGGGCTGCCTGCGGAACCTCCCAAGGGAGAGGAAATCCTCTGGCAGGGCCGCCCCGATTGGTGGGCGCTCAGCATCGAAGCGCTCAGTCTCAAATGGGTCGCGGGGTATTTCATCCTGCTTGCGGTCTGGCGCTTCATCTCTGTAGTTGATCTGCTGCCGCTGGGTCAGGCCATCGGATCGGCTGTGCCCTTCGTTATGCTGGGTCTGCTGGTCTGCGGATTGCTGACGCTGGTGGCCTACGTTCAGGCGCGCGCGACGATGTATACCGTCACGGATGCGCGCGTGGTCATGCGCATCGGGGCGGCGCTGACCATCACGCTCAACCTGCCTTACACACAGGTCAGCAACGCCATGCTGGATTTACGCAAACGCGGCACCGGCACCATCGCGCTGGAAACCATGGGGGACACCCGGCTGAGCTACCTTGTCTGCTGGCCGCATGTGCGCCCCTGGCATATCAAGCACACCCAACCCGCCCTGCGCTGCATTCCGCAAGCCGAAAAAGTCGCGGCCCTTCTGGCGGAGGCCGCCGAAGCGCGCATTTCCATGCCGCAAATCGTCCGGGTGGCCCCGCAAAACGCCGTGGCGGCGGAGTGAGATCATGACAACGCAAACACAGCCCCGCATCCATGCCAAGCCGGACGATCTGGTGCCCCGTATCCTCGTGCGGGTGATGTTTGGGCTGGTGGCCTCAGTGCTGCTCATTGTCAGCTACGCCACCTTCACCGGACGGCCGCTGGAAAGCACGCCCCCCATTGCCGACATCATCGCAGAACGGGCCATCGTGCTGACCGGTGACGCCTCCGGTGCCGCGCGGGTGCTGGATGTGCACGGTGTCGTCATCGCCGATTTTGCCGCCGACAAAGGCGGTTTTGTTGCCGGTGTCGAGCGGGTGATTGCCCGCGAACGCGCCAAGGTCGGGATCGCCCCCACCGTCCCCGTTTTACTGCAATTGCGCGCAGGCAACCGCCTGTCGCTTTTCGACCCCGCCACCGGATGGTCAGCCGAGCTTATGGGTTTCGGCGCATCCAACACCCGCACCTTCGCCAGGCTGCTGGACCAACCCTGACCCAAGGAGGAAGCCACTCATGGGACTACTGACGAAAGAATTTGAGCGTGCGCCCTGCACCGTTGAAATCAGCCACAAGTTCGAGAGCCTGCACGCGCATGTGCGGTTCAACAACGGCGCTGTCATCTATCCGGGCGACGAAGTGAAAGTGCATGGCGAGGAGATCATGGCCCCCTTTGGTGAGATTGTCTCCGAGGACCGCGAGGCTACGATCATCCGCGCCAGCAAGCTTGAACAACTCTGGACCCGCCTGACGGGTGAATTCGAGGTCATGGAGCTGTGTGAATTTTCCTTCTCCGAGGAGGTCACGCTATGAATGCTCCGATCAAACACACCTCCGAGATCACCGACGCCGAAGAGAGCCTGAAGGTTCAGGAGGCGCAATCCGTTCTCGACAGCACATCCGCCACCGAAGTCGCCATGCAGAACACTCTGCTGACACCGCGCTTCTATACCACCGATTTTGATGAGATGGACGCGATTGACGTCTCCCCGGTGCGCGAAGACTGGGACAAGCTGATCGCCCAGATGGTCGCTGACCCCAACAAGGGCCACTTCAAGAAAAACGAAGACTGGGACCATGTGGATTGGGACGGGATGGAGCCCGGCCTGAAGAAGGAATTCATCGATTTCCTGATCTCTTCCTGCACCGCCGAGTTTTCGGGCTGCGTGTTGTACAAGGAAATGAAACGCCGCGGCAACAACAAGGACATCACCCAGCTTTTCCAGCTGATGGCACGGGATGAGGCGCGGCATGCCGGGTTCATCAATGATGCCCTGCGCGAAGCGGGCGTGGCGGTGAACCTCGGGTTTCTGACGCAGAAGAAGAAATATACCTACTTCCGGCCCAAGTTCATTTATTACGCCACCTATCTTTCCGAGAAGATCGGCTATGCGCGCTACATCACCATCTTCCGGCATCTGGAGAAACACCCCGAGCACCGCTTTCACCCGATTTTCAAGTGGTTTCAGGAGTGGTGCAATGATGAATTCAGCCACGGCGAAGCCTTTGCCCTGCTGATGAAGACCGACCCGAAACTGACCCAGGGCATGAACGTCTACTGGATCAAATTCTTCCTCACGGCAGTTTATTCCACGATGTATGTGCGCGACCACCAGCGCCCGGCCTTCCATGACGCGCTTGGGGTTGATCCCGACTGGTATGCCCATGAGGTCTTCACCAAAACCTCCAAGCTCAGCGAACAGATCTTCCCGATCACGCTCGATATTGACCATCCGCGTTGGCAAAGCGGGTTGGAGAAAATGCAAAAGGCCAATGCCGATCTGGCCAGGGCGGCCGAAGAGGGCCGTTTCTTTGCCAAGATCGGAGCGCAGGTCCGGGCCGTCAGCGCCTTTGTCTCGCTGATCACGATCCCGGCCAAGAAGCATCAGGTGCCTGCTTCCACAAGACTGGAGCCCGCCTACTAATGAGCTTCTGGACCCCCGCGCTTTTCGCCCTTTTTGTCTGGTGGTTTTCCACCGGGGCGATCCTGTGGGTGGTGAAATCCTCCGACCGGGATGGATCCCGCGCCCGCAAACGCGCGGTCCTTCTGGGCCTACCCTTTCTGGGCGCAGGGGTCTCGGCTTTCTGGGCAACTTTGCACGACACCTCCGCCTTCGGGGCCTATGTCGGGTTTTTGTCGGCGCTGGCGATCTGGGGCTGGGTCGAGCTTGCGTTTCTGTCGGGCGTCATCACCGGCCCGAACCGAAATCCCCTGCCGGAAAACGTACCGGAATGGGAGCGGTTCATTCGCGCCTGGGGCACGCTGGCCTATCACGAGATGCTGCTGGTCGCGACGCTGATCGCCATGTTTCTGATCGACTGGAACCTGGCTGCCAGCAATAAATTCGCCACATGGACCTTCGCGGTGCTCTTTTTCGCCCGCATTTCGGCCAAGCTGAACCTGTTTCTGGGGGTTCCCAAGATCAACATTGATTTTCTGCCCTCAACACTGGCGCATTTGCCCAGCCATTTCCGGCACCGCCAGTTGAACTGGCTCTTTCCGGTATCGATCACCGCACTGTCCTTTGCCGCCGCCTGCTGGCTGGAGCGGCTCTACGCCGCGCAAACACCCGGCACGGCGGCAGGGTTTTCCCTGCTGACCGCCATCACCGTTCTGGCCCTGCTGGAACACTGGATGATGGTTCTGCCGATCCCGGACGAAAAACTCTGGCGCTGGATGCTTCCGACGCCCAAACCCACCCAAGAATCGACACACCACCAAGGGGGACATCATGGACTTTGATGCACTGTTCCAGGCACAGCTCGACGCGCTGAAGGACGACGGAAACTACCGGATATTTGCGGAACTGGAGCGTAAGGCAGGGGCTTTTCCTACCGCCAGATGCCATGATGACGACAGCCCTGATCAGGTGACCGTGTGGTGTTCGAACGATTATCTGGGGATGGGCCAGCACCCGGCGGTGATCCAGTCCATGAAGGATGCGATCGACAATTGTGGTGCGGGTGCGGGTGGCACGCGCAATATCTCCGGGACCAATCACAATCACAAGCTGCTGGAGGCGGAACTGGCCGACCTGCACGGCAAGGAGCAGGCGCTGCTCTTTACTTCGGGTTATGTCTCCAACTGGGCCGCGCTGAGCACACTGGGCGCGCGCATCCCTGACTGTGTGATCCTCAGCGATGAGCTGAACCACGCCTCGATGATCGAAGGCATCCGCCATTCCCGCGCCAACAAGGTGCTGTGGCGGCACAATGACCCCGAAGATCTCGACCGCAAACTCTCCGCCCTACCCGCCAATGCCCCCAAGATCGTGGCTTTTGAAAGCGTCTATTCGATGGACGGCGATATTTGCCCGATGAAAGAGATCGTAGAGGTGGCCGAAAAGCACAACGCCATGACATATCTGGACGAGGTGCACGCGGTGGGGCTCTATGGCCCGCGCGGTGGTGGCATTTCAGAACGTGAGGGGCTGGCAGACCGCATCACCTTGATCGAAGGCACGTTGGGCAAGGCTTACGGCGTCGTAGGCGGCTATATTACGGGCTCTGAGGCCCTTTGCGACTTTATCCGCTCCTTCGCCTCCGGATTCATCTTTACGACCGCTCTGCCCCCTGCCGTGGCCGCCGCGGCGCAAACGTCAATTCAGCATCTCAAAAATTCCAGCACGGAACGCAAAATGCAACGCGAACGCGTCGCATACCTGCGCAAGCGGCTGGACATGGAAGGTATCCCACATCTGAAGAACCCCAGCCACATCATCCCTGTGATGATTAAGGATCCGGTCAAATGCCGGATGATCGCGGATTATCTGATGCAGCAGTACGGAATCTATGTCCAACCCATCAACTATCCGACAGTTCCCAAAGGCACGGAGCGTCTGCGTTTCACCCCTTCCCCGCTGCATAGCGCGGAAGATATCGAACATCTTGTGAACGCGCTCAAAGACCTTTGGAAACAATGCGCAATTTCCCACGCAGTTGCCTGATATCGCGGCAATGTGACTGTTGACTCTCGCTGTTATCTCCTACGTTGTGTCTCAAGCAACTTAGGAGATAACGATGACACGTACCTTTGCAGCCATCCTTGCACTCAGCTTCGCCGCCCCTGCGTTTGCGGACGGACATTCCACCGGAGATGCCGAAGCTGGCGAAAAAACATTCAACAAGTGTAAATCCTGCCACATGATCGTTGCAGATGATGGCACGGTTGTTGTCAAAGGCGGGAAAACCGGCCCGAACCTCTATGGGGTGATCGGACGGACCGCCGGCACTGCGGATTTCAAATACGGCAAAGATATCGTGGCGGCGGGTGAAGCCGGGCTGGTTTGGGACGAAGCGAACCTTGCCGAATATGTCGCTGACCCACGCGAATTCCTCAAAACCACGCTGGATGATCCAAAGGCAAAATCGCGGATGTCCTTCAAACTCAAGAAGGGAGGCGAAGATGTTGCCGCCTACCTTGCTTCGGTCGGCCCGCAAAGCTGATACATCAGAAATCTGACCAAGGCCGCCGCCCCTCGCCCGGGCGGCGGCGTTTTTTGTAGCCTCCCGTCAACGGTCGCGCCGTCTAGTAACTGATCAACAGCGGCACGCTAAAATCGTTCATCGGGTGATCCGTAGCTCCGGCATTCCCGCTTATCTGCGGCATCGAACAGGCGCCAACAACGAACACCAACCCAAGAAATGCAGCGGTTGAGATTATGCGTCCCGGAATGGTCCGAGATTTCGGGATTTGCATGCGCGTGGTGCGCTCCGCACCAGCCAAATCCTCAGCGCCGCGTGCAAAAATGAACTTTCCATCAAAATTATTGGTCATCGTTCAAGCCTTTCCAATTTCAAACAAAACCTCAGGCAAGCACCTGACGTTGAGCTCGAAATTGTAGGGCTGGCGTTTCAATCGGATGTCGCGCCGGGCAGTTCAAAGTTTCGATTGTTTCAAACTGATTTCTCTTCGGCCGCGTTTGATGCCATCAATCAAACGACGATGCGGATTTCGGCAACATCGGCATCTATCTCCTGACAGGCTTTCAGCAGGCGACCTTCCAGATGTGTCTGAACATATGCCGCATGAAATCTCGACGGTGCTCGGAGGGTCAAACGCCCCCCTGCCCTCTCGGCACGCTCCAAAGACGCGATCCAACTGGAGTAGCTGGCCATGTCCTCTGCGTGCAACAGAGCTTTGGAGAGAGCCCACTCCGTACCACTTGACACATCGGGCACTGCAACCTTGCCGCGGACAGGCAAAGGCACAACTTTTTCTGGCAGAACCTCCTTGCCCATACGCAACTCGAAATCGCTGCCCACATACTCCCAGGCAGCTTCCGTATCGCTCAACAGCTGATCAATACCCAACCCATATTGGGTCACTCGCCCGCGCGCGCCCTGACGTTTGACCACAAGCCAGCCCTTGGCCCTAAAAAGAGCCATCTCACGTTTTACTGTACGTTCATCCACCGACCACAGACGCGCAATTTCGCGTTGTCCCACAGCAAGCTCGTCGCGGGCCCAGTTGTAACGCGCGGTAATCAAGGTAATCAGCCGAAGTGCCCTGCGTTGATCATGTTTGCCCAACGCCAGCGCAAATGCGCCAAGTGCTGTCAGCAAATCATATTTACGCGCAGAAGCTCCGCGACCCACTGGTTTCGTGGAATACATGGCCCTGCCTTCATTCTGTAAGATGCGCGCTTTTAAAAGCTGCGCCTGCCTCAAATACGGGCTGATCAATCAGCCTCTTGTGATGGTTAGCCCGCAAAACCCGCCGCTAATCCATTCCGTTCCCTGATTTGCGTCCGAAGTTCCGATTCTGTCAAGCGTTGAGTGAATCTGATCGGCGGCAAAGATCATATATCGAAAAGAAATATCGGTATAAAGGTATTGGGGGACGACTTATATGTCCCCCAATAGCGTTGTTTTGTCACCCAATAGGATGTGGTGTGCAGAAACTGTCCCCCAATATTTCGAAAACCTTCCAATCTGTAGTCCCACCTGTTGATGGTTCGGCGAATCAGGTTTTTCTTTTGCTTCCGCTTGTGAAGCCTGGTCAAACCGCTCGCGGCAGTTAATCGCGCGTTCACCATATTCTCTTTTGCATTTTGTGCCAAATCCGCGTAAATCTGAAAAAAACAAGAATTAGCGTCCCTGCGGGGACATCGTAAATGACAGGCACATATGTTCACGCATTCCGATCTTGCTAAGCTTCAGGCGCAATCTCTCAAAATGCAGGGGTTTATCCGCCAGCAAACCTATAGCCCGCAGAATGAAAAGACCCTGCGGCGTTTTTCCAGCTGGGAAGTGGCCGAACTGATCTTCAAGGTAAATCAATCGACGATGCGCGGGCGGCTTGCGGCGGACCCTACCCTGCCCCAGGGAACGGTTGAGGCAGACGGGCGCCAGCACTGGTATTCGTTGGAGGAGATCAACGAGATGCGCCGTCGGTTGAAGGTGAACCGCCGGTCGTTGATGCCGTATCGACCGGCAGGCAAGCGGGCGATGCGGGCCGCGATCGCCAATTTCAAAGGGGGTGCGGGAAAGTCTACCGTGGCGCTTCACTTTGCCCATGCGGCAGCGCTTGATGGCTACCGGGTGCTATGTGTCGACTTTGATCCGCAAGCAACGCTCAGCCACTCCATGGGGCTTTCCGATGTGGCGGAGGAATATACCGTCTGGGGTATCATGGCGCGTGATCTGGCGGCTGAAACCGAGCGGATGAACAGGGCGTCCCAAGGTGCTGAGAGTGGAACCGCCCTGCCCCAGCGCCGCCTGCCCAGCAGTATCGCTGACATGGGGCTCGCCGATCTGCGCGCGGCCGATTTCATCAAGCCGACGAACTGGCCGACCATCGACATCGTGCCCTCCTGTGCGAATGCGGCCTTTGTCGAATTTGCCTCCGCTCAGTACCGTCATCTTAATCCCGAATGGTCCTTCTTTGCTGCTGTGTCGCGTTTTCTGGATCAATTGCCCAATGATGCCTACGACCTGATCCTCTTCGATTGCCCGCCTGCGATCGGCTATCAGTCCATGAACGCGGTCTTTGCAGCTGATATGCTCTACATCCCCTCCGGGCCTGGCTATTGGGAATACGATTCCACGACCTCTTTCATTGGGCAGCTGGCGGAAGCATTGGAAGACCTCAGCCGTTTTAACGGGCTTGTCCCCGCGGGGACAATGAACCTGCCCAAGGTGTTTCTGGACCTGCGTTTCCTGCTGACACGGTTCGAGCCGAACAACGATTTGCATCGGGCGATGCAACAGGCCTTTGTGAAGGTGTTTGGCGATAGGGTGACGGAGCACCCCATCGAAATGACCCGCGCGGTTGAGCAATCCGGGCGGTTTTTATCGTCCATATACGAGATCGATTACCGCGACATGACGCGCGAAACCTGGCGCCGGGCAAGGGCGAGTTTTGATCAGGCCTATGGAGAATTCCGCACCCATCTCTGCGCGGCCTGGGACCAGCTGGAGGATGAGGCATGAGCAAGCGACGCGTCTTTGATATCGACTTTGATGAGGCCACTGTCCCTGCGGGGACAGTGAACGAACCCCCTGCCCGTCGCGGCCCTATGGCGGCAGCCATTTCGGAAAATGCAGAAGCTTTGGGTGTGCGTCAAACGACGGAAGCCGAAATCAGGGCTGAGAACGACCGGCTTGCCCATGAATATGTCGCTCTGAAAAAGAATGGCCAGATCGTCGGATTGGTGCCGCTTGACGAGATTCAGATGACCAAATTGGTGCGTGACCGGTCGGCAGACCGGGATGCCGATCTGGAGGAGTTGAAGGCTTCCATTCTGGCCGTTGGTCTGTCCAATCCGATCCATGTCGAGGAAGTTTCTGGCGGGTATGAGTTGATACAGGGGTTCCGGCGATTGAGCGCCTATCGAGAGTTGGCCAAACAGACTGGCGATGCCCGGTTCAAAAGCATTCCGGCAACGCTTCAGGCAAAGGGCGCGCAGCTTGATCATCTTTACCGTCGCATGGTCGATGAAAATCTGGTGCGGCGCGATATCTCCTTTGCCGAGATGGCCCAGCTTGCGATGTCTTATGGCGTTCGAAGTGGACAGTCGGTCGCCGCGGCGATCGAGGCACTTTATGCCTCGGCTGGCCGTCAGAAGCGCAGTTATATTCGTCATTTTGCGCATCTGTTGAAGGTATTGGGCGATAACCTGAAGTTTCCTGAAGTGATCCCGCGCGCTACCGGTCTAAGTCTTGTCAAATTGCTGGAGGAGAACCCCCGTTTCGCTGGGCAGGTCAGGGCCGTTTTGAACAGCCAACCGAGCCGGGATGCCGCCCTTGAGCTATCGCTTTTGCGCAGTGCTGTGACCGGTGGCCAGAAGAAGCCGAAAACAACCAAACCAGGCAGTTCAAGAGCCTCTGCAAAGACAACCATCAAGTTGAACCGACCTGAAGGGGTGGCAAAATGCACCGCGTCTGCCGGTAAATTCGAGGTTGTTCTGGATCATGATTTCGGGGCGATTGAACCACGCAAGCTCGAAGCCGCGGCACGGGCTTTTCTGGATCGGTTGAAGGGCTAATCTGACAGGAAGCGCAGAATGTGATCTGCAACGATGTCCGGTACTTCTTCATGTACCAAGTGACCTTTGCCACCCAGCTCCACCAACCTGGCATTCGGTATTCGACCGGCGGCCCCGCGTGCGACCGCCGGCGGGACCGTGCCGTCCTGATCCCCGGTAATGAAAAGGGTCTCGGCAAGCATGGCGGGTAGACTACCGATCAGGTGATCAAGCGACCATTGCGCCATCATGAGCAACGTGGCGTCGACGTGATCTCGATCTGCTACAAGCTGTCGATAGAAATCAATACCCTGCTCGTCCAGTTTAGAGCCTGTACTGCCAATTAGTGTCTCAATTCGCCGGGTGCGCGCAGCAGCGACCGAGAATGCTGTAGCCGTGAATGGAATAGCTGCCAGAAGCTTGGCCATCGCGGGGAACATAAGTCCGGCGATGCCGTCAAATGTATCCAGGGCTGGGTTGATCCCGACGATGCGTGGCGGATGTCCCCGCGGGGACATCAGGGTCTTTGACAGATTGAGGGCGATGGCGCCCCCGGCGGAGTGACCGATGATGGAATCAGGCGACCAGCCCTCATGCACACACAGGGATTCAATGTCGGCCGACATGGCATCCAGCCCGCATCGGTGCCGCGCGCCGAGCTTGGTGAAACCCTGTCCGGGCAAGTCGATTGCGATGACCTCGAAGCGCTTTGCCAAATGGGGAATGAGAGACCGGAAACTATGTGTGCTGCCGCCTGCACCATGTAACAGGAGCACAAGCGGCCCTTTCCCCCTCTGTTGTATGTGCCACCTATGTGGCGGCGACATTACGCGGCGGGACAATTCGGCATGGGGCCATTCTGGGGGAGGTGGCCAGCGCATGGCGTTCAGACGCCCAGAGCGACGCTTACAGCTCCTGTGAGGGTCTGTGCGTCAGCGCGGGGCAAGGCAAGGTACGAACCGTCACATTCGAGTGCCAGCGCTTCCAGCCCCGATTGCGGGCGCGCGGACATGTCGATCACGAGGCTGCTGATGCCATGGGATCGGATCATTTGTGCGACTTTTCCGGCATCGGCGGAAGCACGGGCGCGATCAGCGCTGCCATCTAGCGCGATGTTGGCGCGCCCGTCGGTCAATGCGATCATAGTGGGTGTCAAACCCTTGCCGCGACTTTGCAGGGCAAGGAGTAATGCTTGTTGCAGGCCAGTGGCCAGTGGCGTGCCGCCGCCGCCAGGAAGGTTGGCAAGGCGGCGCTTGGTCTGTACAAGAGATCGCGTGGGCGGCAACAGGATTTCAGCATCCAGACCCCGAAACGAAATCAGGGCTACATGATCGCGATCCGCGTAAGCTTGGGCAAGGAGCAATTCGATGGCTCCTTTTGCTTCGTTTAGTCGTGAAACAGCCGCGGAGCCCGACGCGTCGACCGCAAAGATGAGGAGACGGTCGGATTGCTCCTGATAGCGTTTCAGGCGTATGTCGGACGGTCGGATCAGCAACTTCGAGGTCAGTGCATTCTGTTTCCGGCGGATTGGTTGCCAAGGTGCTGCGGCTCTGAGCGTGGCTACGAGGTCGATGCGATTGCGTCCGTCAAGACGTCCGGGGCGCGAGGGCAGGGGGCGCCCTCGTCTGTTTCCCTTGCGTTTTTGACCCGCGCCCTGACCGGTCGATCTTCGTGCTGTCCCCGTGGGGACAAGGCCTGCGAGGACATGCGGCGGCAATAGTGCCCTGACAGCGTCAACCAGCATGTCGCCTTCGGGTATGTCACGGGACGTATCAGCGTTCGGTTCCGCGCCGGTTTCGGGCTCGGGAGCAGGTGTTGTGTCTGGTTCCACGTCGCTGGGAATTTGAGTGGCGCGTTGCGGGTAAACGAGGCTGACGGCGACTTCGATATCCCGCTGATCCAGTTTTTTGTGCCCGATGAAGGCCGCATGTGCCCGCGCGACGCGAAGCGCAAGAAGGGGCGCTCGCATGCTGTCGATCCCGAACTGCGACGCCAAAGCCGTCACCGTGTTCAGATCATCAATGGAACAACGGACGGATTGCGGATCAACAAAAGCCGTCCCTGCGGGGACAGGTCGCCATCCGGCGGGCATCTTTCCAATTGGAGAGATATTGAATGGCAAGCGTTCTGTAAGGGCAGGGGGGGTGGCCTCCTCCTCCTCTGCGCCCTCATCAAGGGCGATGATGCAATGACCCGCGTCAAGGTCCAGTTGATGCCCTAGTTTGGCCGCCAGTTCGGTACTGCATCTTTCCGCCATGGACAGGGTTGCAATGAAGTGATTGTCAAATAACCCTTTAAAATCAATGATATGACCGGATTTCAGCGTTGCTGCAAGATCCAACCCCCCAAACAGATGCTCGTCAGAGATGTTGGGATATATTCGTTGGGTGTTTAGGGGTTCCAGAGCACACAGCACCTCGTCCCGTTGGGGGCTTGCGCGCATTCGGACAATGGCGCCTCCAAGGTAGCCAGGTGCGAAGGACAACAAGCCCAATCCGAGCGCCGCGAGGTTCCAGCTTTCGGTTTGAGGGGTCACCCAAGCACCTCCTCCACGACGCGCCCAATGCGCGTGCCCGACCCTGCTTCATCAAGGGGGTCGCGGCGTAGCCGGTGCGATAAGGCCGAGGGCGCGATTTCGCGCAGGTGGTCCCGGTTGAGTTTGCGTTTTCCTTGATAGGCGGCCAATGCGCGGGCCGTCCGCAACAGGGTCAGTTCGCCGCGCAGCCCGTCAGAGCCCAGTGCGATGCAAATCGCGGCACAATCTTCCAGAATGCCGTCGGGCGTTACGATTCTAGGCAGTCGTTTGCGCGCCTTGAGAATTGTATCGCGGATTTTTGCGTCTTCGGCGCTGTGTGTCTCCATGAACGCGGCGTGATCGGACTCAAAAGCATCCCGGCGCCGAATAACCTCAACCCTTTCGCCGATCTCATCGGGGGATCGGACCTCGACCGACAGACCGAAGCGATCAAGTAACTGAGGACGTAGTTCGCCTTCCTCGGGGTTGCCGGACCCAACGAGCACAAAGCGCGCCGGATGACGGATGGACAGGCCCTCCCGTTCAACCACGTTCTCGCCCGATTGGGCGACATCGAGCAACAGATCGACGATGTGATCTTCCAGCAGATTGACCTCGTCGATGTAGAGATAGCCGCGGTTTGCACGCGCCAGAAGGCCGGGTTCAAACGCCTTTTCCCCGCGTGTCAGCGCGCGTTCGATGTCCAGCGCACCCACCACTCTGTCTTCGGTGGCCCCCAGCGGCAAATCAATGACGGGCGTGGGGCGTGTGACGAGTTTTTTGGAACCCAGTTCCGCCCAGTCGGGGCATTCAGCGGATTTGGGTGAATTGACCGGGCAGGTTTCCACCACGCGAATGGGGGGCAAGAGGGCCGCCAACGCCCGCACCGCCGTTGATTTGCCCGTGCCTCTGTCACCAAAAACCAGAACGCCGCCGATGCCCGGGTCCACTGCCGTCAGGATCATCGCCTGTTTCATGGCCGTCTGTCCGACAATTGCGGAGAAAGGGAAGGGGGTCTTCATAGAGCGTATTCCAGTGCGTCGAGCGGGCTTTTTCCATCCCATGTACCCGCGTCACCAAGTATGGCGAAACGGGCGTAAAGTTCTTCGGAAAACCAGTTGCCCTCGCGCACGGCGCGAATGGCGGCGGCATGTGGTCCGTTGCTGCGGGCAAATTCCGCCATCGCCGCAGCATCTGGCCAGATCGAAAACGTAATCTGGTGCAGCAGAGGAACCTCGCCAATGCCGATCTTGAATGCGACGTTCTGATCAGACCCGATCATGCGGCTGATGTCCGGAACGCGTCGCCAGAATTTCAGGGCAACGGACGGTTTGATCGTCGCGCGTGTCAAGGCGGCCAGGGGCCCGCCGGATGCCCGGTGCGTGCTCTGGAAAGGTGCCACGCCTGACCATTGCCCCCGGGCAGAGGCGGTTTCCAGATATACTGTCCAGTCTTCGGTGGCTTTGCGCCGGTAACGATCGAAAATCTCGGCTTGGGCGGTTTGCGTGCGTGCGGTCTGTTCATCCGGCCAACTGGCAAGGATCGCGTAGACGGAGGTGTTGGGGATCGGGGTGAAGCCTTCGCCGGTGCCGGACCCGCAAAGTTTCCAGAAATCGATTCCAGGCACTTTGGGCAATGCTGTCCGAGCCATGCCCATCATCGCAAATGCCCAAAGGCGTGCCGCCGGGCGGGCAAAGCGGAAAAAGCTCAGTGATACAATGGGCGTGCCGGTCATTGCGCGCTGTGAAACTCCCCAGTTGTCAATTTAGTCTGACACGCAAATGCGCCGATGGGAAGAAGACAATTGTAAACTTAACTAGACACATTTACGGTGTTGGTGAGATGACACGTGTAGATCCCATCGACTCTGCAGACGCCCGAGACGGACGACGTCACCGGGCGATCGTGATTGGTGCCGGACTCGGAGGGCTGGCGGCGGCCATGCGTCTGGGGGCCAAAGGCTACCGGGTCACGGTGATTGACAAGCTCGATGTCCCAGGCGGGCGCGGCTCAGCGCTCTGGCAGGAGGGTCACCGCTTTGACCTTGGCCCGACAATTGTGACGGTGCCACAGCTCTACCGTGCGCTTTGGAGCGCTTGCGGGCGTAATTTCGACGATGACGTGACCCTCAAGGCACTTGATCCGTTTTATGAAATCAGATGGCCCGACGGCACCAGATTTGTGGCCCAGCAGGATACCGACAAACTGCGTGCCGAAGTCGCGAAACTGTCGCCCAGCGATCTGGCGGGTTTCGACAGGTTCCTCAATGACAGCGCCAAGCGGTACTGGTTTGGGTTTGAAGACCTCGGGCGCCGGTCCATGCATCAGCTTTGGGAACTGATCAAAGTGCTGCCCACCTTCGCCCGGCTCAGAGCCGACAGATCGGTCTACGCGCATGCCGCCAGCCGGGTCAAAAACGAAAAACTGCGCATGGCGCTGAGTTTTCATCCGCTCTTCATTGGCGGAGACCCTTTGCATGTGACCTCGATGTATATTCTCGTCGCCTATCTCGAAAAGGAATTCGGGGTGCATTACGCCATGGGCGGATTGGCCGGTATGGCGCGCGCCATGGGTAATGTGATCGAGGATCAGGGCGGCTCACTGCTGATGGAAACACAGGTGGATGAGATCGTCGTGCGCGACGGCGCGGTCACAGGCGTGCGTCTGGGCTCCGGCATCGAAATGGGGGCAGATATCGTCGTGTCCAACGCTGATTCCGGTCATACCTACAATACGCTTTTGCGCAATCACAAAAAACGCCGCTGGACGCCGAAGAAACTGGCGCGCACGCGGTATTCCATGAGCCTGTTTGTCTGGTATTTCGGCACCAAGGGCACAGCGCATCAGTGGCCCGATGTGGGTCACCACACAATTCTGAACGGGCCGCGCTACACCGGGCTTTTGCGCGATATCTTCATCAAGGGAAAACTCTGCGACGACATGAGCCTTTATGTGCATCGCCCCTCTGTCACCGACCCCTCCGTTGCGCCGGAGGGTGATGACACCTTCTATGTGCTCAGCCCGGTGCCGCATCTGGGGCATGACAACGGTGTCGACTGGGCGGACGAAGAACCACGTTACAAGGCCAAGATGCTGGCAATGCTCGAAGAGCAGCTATTGCCCGGTCTGGGCGACAAGATCAGCACCGAGGTCGTTTTCACACCCGAGACATTCCGCGACCGATACCTCAGCCCGCTTGGTGCTGGATTTTCCATCGAGCCACGCATTCTGCAAAGCGCGTGGTTCCGCCCACATAATATCTCGGAAGAGGTCGACGGGCTTTACCTTGTGGGGGCGGGTACGCATCCCGGCGCAGGTGTGCCTGGTGTCATTTCTACGGCTGAAGTCCTGAGCACATTGATCCCCGATGCGGAGGTTGTCGAATGATTGCGCCACATGATCTGGAACATTGCCGGGAGGCCATCCGCCATGGATCCTTGTCTTTCCACGCAGCCTCCAGACTGCTGCCCGCCAAGGTGCGGGATCCGGCATTGGCGCTTTATGCGTTTTGTCGTCTGGCCGATGATGAGGTCGATCTGAAGGCCGAAAAGGTCGAAGCGGTTCTGCGGCTGCGCGACCGGCTGGATGCGGTCTATGCGGGCCGCCCGAAAGATGCAGCCCCGGACCGCGCCTTTGCCGCCATTGTCGAGGATTTCGAGATGCCGCGCGCCTTGCCCGATGCCTTGCTCGAAGGTCTGGCATGGGATGCGGCAGAGCGACGTTACAGGACCTTGTCCGGGGTCAAGGATTATTCTGCCCGTGTGGCCTCCGCCGTGGGGGCGATGATGTGCGTGCTGATGGGGGTACGGGATGCGCATGCGCTGGCGCGGGCCTGCGATCTGGGCGTCGCCATGCAGTTGACGAATATCGCCCGCGATGTGGGAGAAGACGCTCTTGAGCGCCGCATTTATCTGCCGCTGGATTGGCTGAAAGAGGCGGGCATTGATCCTGAAACCTTCCTGCAAGACCCCAAGCCCACGAAAGCCATACGCAGAATGGTCAAACGTCTCGTGATGGAGGCCAACCGCCTGTACATGCGCTCCGAGGCTGGTGTGGGTGCCTTACCAAGGGGGTGCCGTCCGGGAATTTACGCGGCGCGGTTCATTTATGCGGGTATCGGTGGCCAGCTCACAGCAATGGGCTACGATTCGATATCGGCGCGCGCACGCACCAGCAAGGCGCAGAAGATCGGGTGGCTCGGGCAATCGCTGCTGCTCAGCGGCGCAAGCCTGATGATGCCGCGGTCCTCCGTTCTTTACGCGCGTCCGTTGGAGGAAGTTCAGTTTCTGGTTGATGCCACAGCGCTTGGGCGACCAGCCTCCTCGCGCAGTGACGCCCTGATTTCGGTACTGGCAACGCTGGAACAACGCCGCCTTGAACAACGTGCACAGTTGACGGGACGATCCGCTGGGGTAACGTGACGCCATGTTCTGGCTTCTTTTCTGCATTTTCTTTGCTGCTTGCCTCGGGGCAGGCGCTACCGGTGGGTTGTTCCCACCCGGTGCGTGGTATCGCGGGCTCAACAAACCCTGGTTCACGCCGCCTGACTGGGTCTTCCCTGTTACCTGGATCACGCTTTACGTTTGCATGTCCGTCGCGGGCGCGCGAGTGGCTCTTCTGGAAGGCAGTGGCGTCGCTCTGGCATTCTGGTCGCTGCAGATTGCCTTGAACGGGCTCTGGACCCCGGTATTCTTTGGCCTCAAGAACATACGCTTGGGTATGGGCGTCGTGGGACTCCTCTGGTTCGCTGTGTTGAGTTGCCTTCTGGCGATGTGGCAGCTGGATGCCGTGGCGGGGTTGTTGTTCGTGCCCTATCTGATCTGGGTGAGTATCGCGTCTGCCCTGAACGCCGGTGTCTGGAAGCTGAACCCGGAGATGGCGCGAGAGCCGCCGGGTACGGCGGGCTGATCCTTAGTCAAAGTGCCATCTGGCTCGGCGGGGCACACGCACCGCCAACATCGGTTTGAGCAGCGGGCTTCTGAACCGACGCAGATCAAGCGCTTCATGTACGCCCGTTGTGCGTTCGCCATCCAATTGTGTCTCAACGGCAGAGCGAGAATAAAACGGAGCGTCCAGCATGTTGAGCACTTGCCGCGGTTGGCAGCCGGGATCGCCGCGTGTTGCGCGCTTGATGGCCCAAAGGCTCCGGCGCAAAGGTGCTACCGGGGGCAGGGCGAGCGTTTCCGCTGTGCCATCGTGGTTGAAACGATACCCTGCGGCCAGGGTTGTTCCGTCGCATCTGGTCGCGTCGTAAAAGCACGTCGTCCCCATTGCCGTGGGGTATCGTCCCCAAGTCCAGTAGCTGAAATCTTCTTCCAGCGCCCGGTTACCGAAATTGGCGTCAAAATACCCATCACCTTGCCAGCGCCAGCCCGGGCGGTCGATGTCAACGTCGATGCGCGCCGTGGGGGCAAAGGGGCGCCAGATATGGGCACCATCTTCTGTCAACGGCAATTCAACACCAGTGATCGCCGAAGGTATCAGACGAATTTGCCCCTGTATGCGATTGATCAGGGGCGGCCCCGAGATCTCATTTATGTCGATGATCAACTGATTGTCGGCCCATCGCATCATGGAGGGACCGACCTCAAAGCGGGCACCGGTCTGGCGCAGGGCCGAAGCACCGCGATCTGTCATGGTAAAGCGACCACCGGGCCCGTAGGTCGCGACGTTGATGCACACGTGGTTTTGCGGGTTCTTGCGTCCGGACCACTTGTACCATGGCGAAAAAACCGACCCGATGAAGCCAATCACCGAAATCGCCCGCGTGCCGCAATCGCTCAGGCCGTCGACATACCACCACGCATAGCCGTCGGGTCCGACAGGGATGTCGAAGTTTGGGCGCTTAAGATCGCCTCTGCCGCGTGCCGCGCGGAGAGGGTCGCCATCGGCAGGCCCGCTCCGGGATGGGTGCCGCCGCCCGCGAGCCAGAGGCCCGGAATCTTCGTGCGTGCGGTCGGGCGCCTCAGCGATGCCGTCAGCCCGTGCGGGCTCTGCCCGTAGAGCGCGCCCATCGTTTCGGGAAACATCTGAGCGAAATGCTGGGGCGTTGTGATCGTCGTCATCGATGGTTTCGGCGACAAGGTCACCTGAAAATCCGCTAGTCGCTGCATGATCTGATGATGCCATGTGTCGAGATCCATGGGGGGAGTAAGGGTTTCGGTGGCTGGCGCGTTCGAGATGATCTCGAATCGTTCCAGCGGGGGAACAGGCGTGCCATGCCCGCGGTCCTCGGCACAAAGATAAAGCGTTGGATCAGATGGTATGCGCCCGGCCATGAGGTCGTCAAATTCAGACTGCGGCGTATCTGCGAAAAAAACGTTGTGGTGTGATAGATCGGGTCCCGTTTGGCAGGCGGCAAAGCTGTGCACACGGGCGGAAAAAGACCTCGGTATGGTCAGGGTCTGAGGCGCGATGCCGCATAAATCAGAGCCCAATTTGCCCGTCGTCAGCGCGCGCGGATCGCCTGCGTAGACAATGCATTTGGCGCGAAGATGTTCTGAGCCATTGATTTCAACCCCACTGACCGCACCGTTGTCCAGCGTGATCCTGTCGACATGTGTGTTGGTTCGCATAAGGGCGCCGCGGTTGATCGCCAGAGCGGTCAGAGCTGTCGCCAGACGTTGCATGCCGCCTTGGATAACCCAGACGCCTGCCGCTTCGGCCTGCCAGATCAACGACAGGATTGCCGGGCTGAGGTGCGGTGCGCCGCCCACATAGGTGGCGTAGCGGCCGAAGAGTTGGGACAGACGTGGGTCGCTGAACTGATTGTCCAACATTTGGGAAAGCGTCGAAAGCGGCGCCATTGCGCGCAATAGCCGTGGGTGTCGCAGCACTTCAAGGGCGAGTCGTGGGATTTTTGGTTTGGCTGCCTGCATCATTGGGATGTCGAAAGCGTCAAAGAGTTGCCGGGTACGCCGATTGAACTGACGAAACTCCTCTGCCGATTTATGTCCGGCAAATTCGGCAATGGCCGAGGCGGTTGTCTCGGGGTCCGCGTGCAGGTCCAGCTGGCTGCCATCCGACCAGAAGTGTCGCGCCAGAATATCTTGCCGCATGAGGGTCACGTGATCTTCGAGACGCTCCCCCGCGCAGGCAAAAAGGTCGTCGAAAACGTGGCGCAGGGTCAGCACGGTCGGACCCGCATCAACCGGACCGGCCTCGCTCGGCACAGTCCTGATCTTTCCGCCCATGTGGTTGTGGCGTTCAAGGAGCGTCACCGACATGCCCCCGGCCGAGAGCCGCAAGGCGGTCGCCAACCCGGCAATGCCCCCACCAATGACAATGGCGGCAGGTCGCTCGCTCAGACGCGAAGGGGTTTCAACATCCATAGGCGATTGTTGACTCGTGAAGGTAATGTGTCCAGTATGATTTACACTATTGTGTCCTAATTTAGTGACACATTGCCAATGAAAGGGTTCCGCATGGGCATGACCACCAGAATCGAAGCGGCGCTTTCTTCGGCCATTGCGGTGGGGCAGGGGCGCGGGTCAGTACCCGCCCGACTGGCATCTGCGCTTGATTATGCAACCGCCCCGGGCGGGGCACGTATCCGGCCAACAATATTGATGTCCGTTGCGATGGCCTGTGGGGATGATCGTCCGGAATTGTCGGATGCGGCGGCCTCGGCTCTGGAAATGATCCACTGTGCGAGCCTTGTGCATGATGACCTGCCCTGTTTTGACGATGCTGATGTGCGCCGCGGAAAACCTTCTGTGCACAAAGCCTATTCCGAACCTCTTGCGGTGCTGACGGGTGACAGCCTCATCGTGCTGGCCTTTGAAACCCTGGCGCGGCAATCGGTTCATGCGCCTGATCGTGTGGCCCAGATGATCATGACCCTGGCGCAACGCACTGGCATGCCGGGCGGCATATGTGCGGGGCAGGGCTGGGAAAGCGAGGTCGAGATTGACCTCTCAGCATATCATCAGGCCAAAACCGGCGCTCTGTTCATTGCAGCCACGCAGATGGGGGCGGTTGCTTCGGGTCAGGAAGCGGAGCCATGGTTTGAGCTTGGCGCGCGTATTGGCGAGGCTTTTCAGGTCGCGGATGATCTGCGGGATGCGCTCTATGATGCCGAAACGCTGGGTAAACCGGTGGGGCAGGATGATCTGCATGGCCGCCCGAATGCGGTATCGTTGCTGGGGGTGCAGGGGGCGATTTCCCGGCTCAAGGATATTTTGGGCGGTGCGATCGCATCGATCCCTTCATGTCCGGGAGAGGCCCATCTGGCCGAAATGGTCCGGACCTATGCAGAGCGGTTGACGCCGGTTGCGCCAAATGTGACTGCCGCACGCAGCAATGTCTGACACGGCTGGGAACCCACCGCGCTGGCGGGGGAGTTGGCTCAATCGGTTCATCGCGCGGCCCGGATTCCAAAGCTGGGCCAGCAAATTCCCACTGACACGAGGCCAGGCGCGCCGGGATGGCGCCGTTCTTTTCAATGTTGTTCAAGGGTTTGTCCAAAGTCAGGTGCTGATGGCTCTGGTGGAACTAGATATCTTGCATCGGCTGCGCGCTGGTCCGCAAACCGCGCAAACCCTTGGCCTTGCGGCACAGGTGCCACCGGAAAAAATGCAGGTTTTGCTACAGGCTGCCGCGGCATTGAAGCTGCTCAAGCGTGACGGGGCAGGGCGGTTCGGCCTGGCGCGCAAGGGGGCGGCTCTGATGGGCGTGCCGGGACTGGAGGCCATGATCCGCCATCATCGCGCCTTTTACGCAGATATGGCGGATCCGGTAGCGTTGCTGCGAGATCCCGGCCACACCGCGCTTTCAGAATTCTGGCCCTATGTCTTTGGGGCCAAGGGGGACCTTGATCCTGAGGTTGCCGAGACATATTCCGATTTGATGGCGCAGAGCCAGCAACTGGTTGCCGAAGACACATTACGCGCGGTGTCCTTTGCTGATGTGCGGCATCTCATGGATGTTGGGGGCGGGACAGGGGCCTTTCTGGCCGCTGTTGGTCGCGCGGAACCTCATCTGAAGTTGACGCTCTTCGACCTGCCTGAGGTCACGCCATCGGCTGCCGCGCGTTTTGAGACCGAAGGCCTGCAGGCTCGGGCCCAGATCCACGCGGGTTCGTTCAGGGACAGTCCTTTGCCGCAGGGCGCAGATATGATTTCGCTGATACGGGTTCTCTACGATCATGCTGATGAGACGGTCTCTGATCTTCTCGGGGCAGTTTTTGACGCTCTGCCTGCGGGGGGGCGCTTGCTGGTGTCTGAGCCCATGGGCGGCGGCAGCACGCCCGACATGGCGGGCGATGTCTATTTTGCATTCTACACGATGGCGATGAAAACCGGTCGTACGCGATCTGCCGATGAGATTGCGGCGCTTTGTGCGGAGGCGGGATTCGAAGCGATCAAGAGCCCGAAACCAGCCCGCAATTTCGTTACACGTGTGCTCACGGCCAGCAAGCCCGGGTGAATCATTTGAGCAAAGTGTCCGTTTTAGTTGACACAAAAATATGTCAGCTTAAACTGACAGAATGACAGCAATCTGCACGATGAGTCTTTGACGAAGATCAAATCGATCGGTGCAGATGAGGAGAGACACTTGGAAACCACAGCCGTTCTTCTGAAAGGTCCGCGCGATCTTGAAGTGGATAGCCTGACGTTAAAGTCGCCGGGTGCCGAGGATTTGGTGGTTGAAATTCTTCACTCCGGAATTTCGACTGGTACTGAAAAACTCTTCTGGACAGGAGAGATGCCGCCGTTTCCGGGCATGGGGTACCCTCTCGTTCCGGGTTACGAAGCTGTGGGCCAAGTCGTGGAAGCACCGTTATCGACAGGATACCGGGCCGGAGATCATGTCTTTGTGCCGGGGGCCAACTGCTATGATGGTGCCTTTGGTCTTTTTGGGGGCGCGTCTTCGCGTGTCGTGACGGCGGCAGATCGGGTGACGCGAATCGATTCCGGTCTGGGCGCACAAGGTGCGCTGCTGGCGCTAGCCGCGACGGCGCGCCACGCTATGGCTGGTCTGAACAAATCCATGCCGGACCTGATCATTGGTCACGGCGTCCTTGGTCGGTTGCTTGCCCGGTTGACGATTGCAGCGGGCGCACCGGCACCCGTTGTCTGGGAAATTGATCCGTCACGGCGCACGGGGGCCAGAGGATATCAGGTCTGTGCTCCGGATGAAGACGACCATGCCGCATATATGTCTGTCTATGATGCATCGGGCAGCGCAGATGTGCTGAACACGCTGATGGGGTGTCTGGGCAAGGGTGGCGAGATCGTTCTGGCCGGGTTTTACAAGGAGCCTCTGAGCTTTGCCTTTCCACCGGCTTTCATGAAAGAGGCGCGTTTTCGGGTGGCTGCCGAATGGACCCATGATGATCTGGCGGCGACACGCGCGTTGGTGGAAAGCGGAACGCTCAGCCTTGATGGGCTGATTACGCATACGGCCGACGCCACGGATGCACCAGCTGCCTATGAGCGTGCCTTCTCCGACCCGGCGTGCCTGAAAATGATTTTGAACTGGAGGAACGTGGCGTGAAAGACGGTATCGACGAAAAGCGCCAGACCAAAGGTGACGTGCCAAACCTGAAAGAGTTCGACAAGCGGTTGCGCGACGAAGCTGCGGCAGAGCCAACCTTGGAGGTGCCGCAAACTGCGCCGACGTCCAAGACGCAGATCATCGCGATCTACGGCAAGGGTGGCATCGGCAAATCCTTCACCTTGGCAAACCTCAGCCACATGATGGCGGAGCAGGGTAAACGCGTGCTGTTGATCGGGTGTGATCCAAAATCGGATACGACCTCACTGCTGTTCGGTGGCAAGGCGTGCCCCACGATCAT
Source organism: Roseobacter sp. EG26 (assembly GCF_049830555.1). Classification (NCBI taxonomy): domain Bacteria; kingdom Pseudomonadati; phylum Pseudomonadota; class Alphaproteobacteria; order Rhodobacterales; family Roseobacteraceae; genus Roseobacter; species Roseobacter sp. EG26. The sequence goes on along the minus strand of NZ_JBNBLH010000012.1, from coordinate 69,404 downwards.
CGAGACCTCCACACGCAAAAAGCTCGCGGGTGAAGAGGTGAAGATCGGGGATGTCTGTTTCAAACGTGGTGGTGTCTTCGCCATGGAACTTGGAGGCCCCGAAGTGGGTCGCGGCTGTGGCGGGCGTGGGATCATCCACGGCTTCGAACTGCTCGAAAAGCTCGGCTTCCATGACTGGGATTTTGACTATGTGCTGCTTGATTTCCTGGGCGACGTGGTTTGCGGCGGCTTTGGCCTGCCGATTGCGCGCGACATGGCGCAAAAGGTCATTCTGGTCGCCTCGAATGATTTGCAGTCGCTCTACGTGGCAAACAATGTCTGTTCGGCGGTGGAGTACTTCCGCAAGCTCGGTGGCAATGTCGGTGTCGCGGGGCTGGTGATCAACAAAGATGACGGCACCGGCGAAGCAGCGGCTTTTGCCCAGGCCGTCGATATCCCCGTCCTCGCGGCGATCCCCCAGGATGATGACCTGCGCAAGAAATCCGCCAACTATCAGATCGTTGGAACGGCGCAATCGCAATGGGGCGATCTTTTTGCGCAGCTTGGAGAAAATGTTGCCGTGGCCCCGCCCGTGCGTCCTTCACCGTTGGATCAGGACGGTTTGCTGGGCCTTTTCGATGCCTCCGAAACCGGAGGTGACATTGTACTTGAGCCTGCGACCGACGTGGATATGCGCGGAAAGAACGCAGAGCCGAAACCATCGCTGGAGGTCGTATATGATGATGCATGAACCCCAAACCCGTTCGTCCGAGCAACAGCCCGACACTGGCCGGAAGGACATGCTCGCCGACCAGATCATGCAGCTTTTGCAGGATATCGGTTTTCTGCCAAGCAGGTCAGATGACCAGACGCCAGGTAGACTGAATGAAAAAGCTTGATCATTTCACACATAGTCAACTCGCGGTGGACCGTGGGGCGCGGATGTGTGCGCAGTCGGACGCGCGATCAGAGTCCAGTCAGGAAGCGATAGAACAGTCGCGAGAGTTGGCCGATGAATTGATGAGCGATCAAAGCCCCGATCAACGGGTAGAGCCCGAGTGAAAAACGAGATCACATATGACGACGCGGACAGCGTACAAGTGATCAAAGGTCATCCCCACGGGGATATCGAACGGGCACCCACGGGCGCGCACGAAACGGCGGCGCCGGAACAGGGGTGTCACTCCGGCGGCGATATGGCGGAGGCGGCGCGGCTGGCCGGAAAGTCAGAGATACTCGATAAATTCAGAGCGGATTACCCGATAGGCCCGCACGACAAACCACAATCGATGTGCCCGGCCTTTGGGTCTTTGCGCGTGGGATTGCGGATGAAGCGTGTCGCGACGGTGCTGTCGGGTTCAGCCTGTTGCGTCTATGGCCTGACCTTTGTGTCGCATTTTTACGGCGCGCGCCGGTCAGTGGGTTATGTGCCGTTCAATTCCGAAACGCTTGTGACGGGTAAGCTCTTTGAAGACATCCGCGAGAGCGTGCATGAGCTGGCGGACCCGGATCGGTATGACGCAATTGTGGTGACCAACTTATGTGTCCCTACGGCGAGCGGGGTTCCGCTGCGGTTGTTGCCGGATGAAATCAATGGCGTGCGTATTGTGGGCATCGACGTGCCCGGCTTTGGCGTCCCCACCCACGCCGAGGCCAAGGACGTTCTGGCAGGCGCGATGCTGGAATACGCCCGCAAAGAGATCGAGGCTGGGCCTGTTGCGCGTCCCAAGGGCGGCAAACATGACCGCCCGACCGTTGCGATGCTGGGCGAGATGTTCCCGGCCGACCCGATGATGATCGGGCAGATGCTCAGCCCCATGGGGCTGGCCGCAGGGCCCGTTGTGCCCTGTCGCGAGTGGCGCGAATTATACGCAGCACTTGATTGTGGCGTCGTGGCCGCGATCCATCCTTTCTACACCGATGCCGTGCGCCAGTTTCAGGCGGCGGGCCGCGCGGTTGTCGGCTCCGCCCCGGTAGGTCGCGATGGGACGGCATCGTGGTTGGCGGCTATTGGCGCGGCTTATGGTGTTGCGGCTGACAAGATCGCCGCTGCCCAAAACGCAGTTTTGCCTGCTATTGCAGGTGCGCTTGCCAGCAAACCGATCGACGGGACGATCACGTTGTCGGGCTACGAGGGCTCGGAACTTCTGGTTGCCCGTCTGCTGATCGAAAGTGGCGCGAAGGTTCCTTATGTCGGTACGGCCTGCGCCAAGTCGCCGTGGTCGGAGGATGATGCGGATTGGCTGATGGCCAAGGGCACCAAGGTTCAGTTCCGCGCATCGCTTGAAGATGATTGCGCCGCGATGGAAGCGATCCAGCCCGATCTGGCCATCGGCACGACACCTGTTGTGCAGAAAGCCAAGCAAAAGGGCATTCCCGCCCTCTATTTCACCAACCTGATTTCGGCACGTCCCCTGATGGGTGTTGCCGGTGCCGGATCATTGGCTGAGGTGATCAACGCGGCGATCGCCAACAAGGGCCGTATGGACCGGATGAAAGCCTTTTTCGAAGGTGTTGGCCACGAAGATACCGCAGGCGTCTGGGAGGGCACGCCCAACCTGCGTCCTGATTTCCGCGCCCAGCATCAAAAGAAGCTCGACAAGCAAGCCAGGGCGGCAAAGGCCGCGCAGATGGTATGAGGTGTGCAACTCCACATAACCGCGCTCGACGTGTTGGAGGTGCCGCATGCTAGTCACCGATCATGATCGCGCCGGCGGCTACTGGGGGGCAGTTTACGCTTTTTGCGCCGTGAAAGGATTGCAGGTTGTGATTGACGGCCCCGTTGGCTGCGAGAACCTGCCCGTCACCTCTGTGTTGCATTACACCGATGCGCTGCCGCCCCATGAGCTGCCCATTGTGGTCACAGGTCTGGGCGAGGGCGAAATGGGATCTGGCACCGAAGAGTCCATGAAGCGGGCCTGGGACACACTTGATCCGGCGCTGCCCGCCGTGGTGGTGACGGGGTCAATCGCCGAGATGATCGGCGGCGGGGTGACGCCGCAAGGCACAAATATTCAAAGATTCCTGCCGCGCACCATTGATGAGGATCAGTGGGAAGCGGCGGATCGGGCGATGACGTGGATTTTTACCGAATTCGGTATGACCAAAGGTCGTATGCCGCCTGAGAAGAAACGTGAGGAAGGTGCGCGTCCTCGCGTCAATATCCTCGGCCCGATGTATGGCACGTTCAACATGCCATCCGATCTGGCCGAAATCCGCAGACTGGTCGAAGGGATCGGCTGCGAGGTCAACATGGTGATGCCTTTGGGCGCGCATGTGGCTGAAATGAGAGATTTGGTAAATGCGGATGTGAACATCTGCATGTACCGCGAGTTCGGGCGCGGGTTGAGCGAGCTTCTTGCCAAGCCGTATCTACAAGCCCCGATAGGGGTCGAGAGTACTACCAAGTTCCTGCGCGCACTGGGGAACCTGGTGGGCCTCGACCCCGAACCTTTTATCCGCCAAGAGAAGCATTCCGCGATCAAACCGGTCTGGGATCTTTGGCGCTCCGTCACGCAGGATTTCTTTGCCACGGCGAATTTCGCCATCGTGGCCAATGAAACCTATTCCCGGGGCATCCGCTTGTTTCTCGAAGATGACATGGGGCTGCCTTGCGCCTTTGCTGTTGCGCGCGTAGCCGGGCAGAAAACCAACAACGAGGAAGTGCGCGCCCTGATGGGGCAAAAACGGCCCCTGATTGTGATGGGCTCGATCAACGAGAAAATGTACCTGGCCGAGCTCAAGGGAGGGCACGGGCCATCCCCTGCGTTTATCCCGGCAAGCTTCCCGGGTGCTGCAATTCGGCGACATACCGGCACGCCGTTCATGGGGTACGCGGGGGCGACCTATCTTGTGCAGGAAATCTGCAACGGGCTCTTTGATGCGCTCTTCCATATCCTGCCGCTCGGCACGGAGATGGATGCCACGGATGCAACGCTGACGCCGTTGCGTCGCGATTTCCCGTGGGATGCGGATGCGCAGGCCATGCTGGACCGGATTGTGGAAACCCACCCGGTTTTGACACGAATTTCAGCCGCGAAGACATTGCGCGATGCGGCAGAGGCGGCGGCACTTGCCGCCGGAGACGAACGGGTGGTGGTCGATACCGTCCGTGCGCTGGACCCGGCACTAGCCGATATTCCCAGAGAGGATCAGACATGAGTGACATGACATCTGACATGATTGAAACGGCGATGGAGACTTCGGTTGAAAGTCCAAATCGCAAAGCGGTGAAGACCGAGTTCATGGTCTATTTTGCCATCATTTTTCTGGCGACCCTGCCTTTGGCGACCCTGACCTGGGCGCTGTCGGCGATCCGGACGCGCAGCTTTACCGAGAAGGGTCCGATGGCCCGCGCCTGGACGCAAGCGCGCATCATTACCCCGATGATCTTCTCGGCCTGAACGATCTCGCGCCGCGGGGCTGGCAAGGCCGGCGGCGCGACCCGACTGCTCGACCGACGTGCGCCTGTCGAGTTCAAAGACTGTCCGCCTTTCAACAAGGTGAGCAGACCCCTGAGGGGGGTAACCCCCAAAGGACCCGGCCGCGGGGTGCGCGGCGTCAGCATAGCGTTCCGGAGGAATACTTATGGCTGATAATACCGACCTGTCCTTCACAGGTCTCACAGACGAACAGGCGCAGGAACTGCATTCCGTCTACATGAGTGGCCTCTGGCTATTCTCGGCGGTGGCTGTGGTCGCACATTTGGCGACCTACATCTGGCGTCCTTGGTTCGGTTAAGGAGAGATGGATATGGCAAAGTTCTACAAGATCTGGCTCATCTTCGACCCCCGTCGCGTTTTCGTGGCGCAGGGCGTGTTCCTCTTCCTTTTGGCTGCAATGATCCACCTTGTGGTGCTCAGCAGCGGCCTGAACTGGTTCGAGGCGGCAGCTGCCGCAGGTGGTCAGTAAATCCTGAGCGCTCGGCAAGGCGTGCTTTTGATCGACTGACAACAAAATACTGCTGCGGGCGGCCTGAGTGTGCGCCTCTGCCCGCAGCGAACAAGGGACATAATAATCTGACGGCCTCCGCCTTGATCTAGGCGTGCCGCACACACGCGGAGAGTGAAGATGGCGTTGCTCAGCTTCGAAAGAAAATATCGCGTCCGCGGAGGGACGCTGATTGGCGGCGATCTGTTCGACTTCTGGGTGGGTCCGTTTTACGTGGGCTTCTTCGGCGTTACGACGACCTTTTTCGCCCTGTTGGGGACAATCCTGATTTTCTGGGGCGCTAGCCAGCAAGGGACTTTCAATCCCTGGCTGATCAATATTGCGCCACCTGATCTGAGCTACGGGTTGGGGCTGGCACCATTGATGGAAGGCGGGCTCTGGCAGATCATCACGATTTGCGCCACCGGCGCTTTCATCTCCTGGGCGCTGCGCGAAGTTGAGATTTGCCGCAAGCTGGGCATGGGCTATCACGTGCCCGTCGGGTTCTCCTTCGCCATCCTCGCCTACATGACCCTGGTGATTTTCCGCCCGCTGCTGATGGGCGCGTGGGGGCATGGATTTCCCTATGGGATATTCAGCCATCTCGATTGGGTCAGCAACACCGGCTACGCCTATCTGCATTTCCATTACAACCCGGCGCATATGCTGGCGGTGACGCTCTTTTTCACCACCACACTGGCGCTGGCGCTGCATGGCGGTCTGATCCTCTCTGCAGCCAATCCGGAAAAGGGTGAAGAGGCCAAGACGCCCGATCACGAAGACACGTTCTTTCGTGACTTCATCGGCTATTCCATTGGCACGCTGGGCATCCATCGCCTCGGATACCTGCTGGCGATCAACGCTGTCTTCTTCTCCGCCGTCTGCATCATCATCTCCGGTCCGGTCTGGACGGCAGGCTGGCCGGAATGGTGGAACTGGTGGCTCGACCTGCCGATCTGGGGTGAACCCATCGCCGTGGGAGGGATGTGATCATGATGTATTCTGAGTATCAGAATATTTTCACACAGGTGCAGGTCCAGGGCACGCCCGAAATGGGCATGGATGACGCCGGCAACAACATGATGGAAGAGCGGGTCGGCAAACCGTTTTTCAACACGCTCGCGGGCCTTTTTGGCAACGGCCAGATCGGTCCCTACTACTGGGGCTGGACCAGCATGGTCGCCTTTGGCACGGGGCTTGCGTGGTTCTTTATCGTGGGCTTCAACATGCTGGCGCAGGTCGGCTGGTCAATCCCGCAGTTCATCCGGCAGCTTTTCTGGCTGGCGCTGGAACCACCCTCCCCGGAATACGGGCTGACGATGCCGCCGCTGAATGACGGCGGATGGTATATCATCGCCAGTTTCTTTTTGCTGATCTCGGTGATGACATGGCTCTTGCGGGCCTATCTGCTGGCCGAACAGCACAAGATGGGCAAGCATATCTTCTGGGGATTTGCTGCCGCCGTGTGGCTGTTCCTGGTGCTGGGTCTGTTCCGTCCGATCCTGATGGGGTCGTGGTCAGAGGCAGTGCCCTATGGCATTTTCCCACACCTTGACTGGACCACGGCGTTTTCGATCCGCTACGGCAACCTCTATTACAACCCGTTCCACTGTCTTTCGATCGTGTTCCTCTACGGTTCTGTGCTGCTCTTCTGCATGCACGGCGGGACTATTCTGGCGGTCACGCGGTATGGTGGCGACCGGGAGTTGGAGCAGATCTACGACCGGGGCACAGCCACGGAACGCGCGGCGCTCTTCTGGCGCTGGACCATGGGCTTCAACGCCACCATGGAAGGTATCCACCGCTGGGCGTGGTGGTTTGCCGTGCTGACCCCCATCACCGGCGGTATCGGCATCCTGCTGACCGGCACGGTGGTCGACAACTGGTTCATCTGGGCGCAGGAACACAACTTCGCACCGATCTATGACGGGTCCTACGGCTACGCGGATTACGGCTCCTATGAGGCCTTTATCGGGAAGGAGAACTGATCATGCTGCCCAAGTGGTTTGACAAATGGAACAAGGACAACCCGACAAATATCTTCGGACCCGCCATTCTGGTCGGCGTGGCAGGCGGAGCCATCTTCGCCGCGGCCATGGTTGTGGCCTGGGGTAACCCGGCGCAAACGGCTTCCTTGCAAACGGGGCCAAGGGGTACAGGCATGTCTGTGCCGGAGTTCAACGTGGTGCGCACCCTGCCTGACCCGACAATCGAGGATTACTACACCGAGGAACCCTATGTTCCGGAAGGCGGCGAAGAATTGGCGGGGGACATCTATGAGAATGTCCAGGTGTTGGGCGCATTGACGGATGACAATTTCAACCGTGTGATGGCGGCTATGACGCAATGGGTCTCGCCGGAAGAGGGCTGTGCCTACTGTCACGGAGATGGCGATCTGGAAACCTATGGTGAGGATACGCTCTACACCAAGGTCGTCGCCCGTCGCATGATCGAGATGACCCAGAACATCAATGAAAACTGGGACGGTCACGTGAACGCCGAAAAGCAGGTTGGCGTGAATTGCTACACCTGCCATCGCGGCGAGAACGTGCCATCGGAAATCTGGTTCAAGATTTCGCCGGTGAATGCTTCGGCGGAAGGCTGGACGGCCAATCAGAACCGGGCAACCTCGCTCAGTCAGTCAACCTCATTGCCCTCGGACGCATTGGAGAAATACCTGCTCGATGGTGAGACCATCGCCGTGCATTCGCTGGAAAGCCGCGAGGCTGGTGTGCCGGGTGGCGAGGATTATGCGTCCATTCAGGATGCTGAACGCACCTATTCGCTGATGAATTACTTCGCCAACAGCCTCGGGGTGAATTGTGTCTTCTGTCACAATTCCCGGGCGTTCAACGACGGCAGCCAGGTGACACCGCAGTGGAGCACGGCAAGCCTTGGCATTGTGATGGTGCAGGAACTGAACAACGACTATCTGGTTCCGCTGGCGGAAACCTACCCCGAAGAGCGCCTTGGCCCGATCTATGCGGATGCCCCGAAAGCGGCCTGCAAGACCTGCCACAAGGGCTACCAGCAACCCATGCAGGGGATGAACGTAATAGCAGACTGGCCTGAGCTCGCGACGACTGAGACCCCGGTCTACGAATGAGGTCAGGGGCGGTATTCAGATCGCCCCTGACCCAGCCGCGCACGGATCATCGGCTTCCTTGATCCGGGCTAAGGGGTCCTAGGCACCCCTGTTCCCTTCCTGTTGGCTACAGGAACCTGACGTCGCAACCGGGCTCACCCCCGGGATGCGACGTCAACTTTCCCGAGGGGCGGAAACCGGGCTTTGGCAAGAGCCCCGTGTCCCTCAAGACAGGAGATGTGCGCAATGACCAAGATAAACACACCAACCCTCGACCGCGTGGCAGGTCCGGCGGACCTGCGCCAGATGACGGATCGCGAATTGGCGGATGTCGCCACCGAGCTGCGCGCCGAAGTGATCGATGCAGTGAGCCACACCGGTGGGCATCTGGGATCTTCTCTGGGCGTTGTTGAATTATCCGTGGCCATTCACGCGGTGTTCGACACGCCACGTGACAAGCTGGTCTGGGATGTGGGGCATCAGTGCTACCCGCATAAAATCCTGACGGGCAGACGTGATCGCATGCCGACGCTGCGGCAGGGTGGGGGGCTTTCGGGCTTCACCAAACGGGTCGAATCCGAATACGACCCCTTTGGGGCAGCGCATTCCAGCACCTCCATTTCCGCGGCCCTCGGGTTCACCATCGGGCGCGATATGGGTCAGCCGACAGGTGACGCGGTGGCCGTGATCGGCGATGGCTCGATCAGTGCGGGTATGGCCTATGAGGCATTGAACAATGCAGGCTCTGAAGGGCGGCGCATGTTCGTGATCCTCAACGACAACGAGATGTCGATTGCCCCACCCGTTGGCGCGATGTCCTCCTACCTCTCTTCGCTCTCCGATCTGACACGCAAAGGCCCCTTTGGCGGCTTGGTCGCTGTGGCCGAAGGGATGGAGCAGCTGGCCCCGAAACCGGTCCGCGAAGGGGCGCGACGGGCGCGCGAAATGGTCACCGGGCTGGAAAGCCGTGGCACCTTTTTTGAAGAGCTTGGATTTGATTACATAGGCCCCATCGACGGGCATGACATGAACCAGTTACTGAGCGTGCTGCGCAGTGCCCGTGCGCGCGCAACCGGCCCGGTTCTGATCCACTGCTGTACCGTCAAAGGCAAAGGCTATGCGCCGGCTGAAGGATCCGCAGACAAATACCATGGTGTGTCGAAATTCGATGTGGATACCGGCGTGCAATCCAAGGCCAAGGCAAATGCGCCGTCCTACACCGGCGTATTCGGTGATGCACTGACAGAAGCCGCCGCGCGCGACCCCAGAATCGTCGCCGTGACGGCCGCCATGCCAAGCGGCACCGGTGTCGACCGTATGGCCAAGCGGTTCCCGGCACGGGTTTTTGACGTAGGCATTGCCGAACAGCACGGCGTGACCTTTGCCGCAGGCATGGCCGCGAGCGGGCTGAGGCCGTTTTGCGCGATCTATTCCACCTTCCTGCAACGCGGGTACGATCAGGTGGTGCATGACGTTGCGCTGCAAGGCCTGCCGGTCCGATTTGCCATCGACCGGGCGGGGCTCGTGGGTGCAGACGGCGCAACACATGCGGGCGCTTTTGACATCGGGTATCTTGGGGCGCTGCCGGGCATGGTCGTCATGGCCGCCGCCGATGAGGCCGAGCTTGTGCATATGGTCGAAACCGCTGCCGCGCATGACACCGGACCCATCGCCTTTCGCTATCCACGCGGCAATGGCACCGGTGTCGCACTGCCTGAAAAAGGCGAGGTGCTTGAAATCGGCAAAGGCCGTATGATCGAAGGAGGTCAGGGAGATGTGGCGCTCTTGTCGCTTGGCACGCATCTGGGCGAATGCGAAGCGGCCCGCACAATCCTTGAAGCAGAAGGCATCAGCGTTTCGATCGCTGATGCCCGCTTTGCCAAGCCGCTTGATATGGCGTTGATCACCACTCTGTCAAAGTCACATAGCGCGCTGATCACGGTTGAACAGGGGGCCAAAGGCGGTTTCGGTGCGATGGTTCTGCAGGAAATGGCGGCCCATGGCCTTCTGGACCACGGATGCCGCGTGCGTACGTTGTGTTTGCCGGACAGATTTATTGATCAGGCTGCACCGGCTGAAATGTACAGGGATGCCGGTGTCGACGCAGAAGGGATCGTGCAAACGGTGATGGATGCGCTTCAACATGATCGCAAGGTGATTGATCTGGGCCTCGCCCGGCACACCCGTGACTGACGTCAGGCATTCTGATCGCGCCAGCAGGGCAGCAAATCACCCGGCGCGGGCGTTGCATGAAAGACGGCACGGGCGATGGCGCGCGACAGGCACAGTGATGCCGCATGCCCGATCAGACCCGCATCGCCCGCCGGTTTCGCGCCTGTGGACAGGGCAAAGACCAGATCCCCATCCCCCGGAGTGTGCGCCGGAACAATTGCGCGGGCTATGCCGTCATGGGCGGCAACGGCCACGCGGTGGCATTGGGATTTGCTCAAATGCGCGTCGGTTGCAACTATGGCGATTGTCGTGTTGCCACCCTGAGAGACCAAATCGCGTTTGCGACTGGCCAGGTCACGACCCAGACCGGAACGGCTGTCTGACCCGAACCCCCCGAATTCGCCGCCAATTTCATAAGGTGCCGCATAGAAATGGCGATCCCCCGGTGTGGTTGCCGAGCCCAGCGGGTTGGCGGCGACCAAAGCGCCGACCATGCTGCCGTCGTCTAGCCGCAGAGAGGCTGAACCCAATCCACCTTTGAGCATTCCGGTCAGCGCACCGGTGCCTGCGCCAGCGGTGCCAAGGTCAAATTCAGCACGTGCTGCATCAAAGGCTGCGCGGCCCAAAGCTGCATATGGGTTCTGTGTCCAATCTTTCTGACCGCCATTCAGCAGATCAAAGAGAATGGCCCCGGGCACAATCGGAACTCTGACCGGACCCACCGGAAAACCGCGCCCGTTGGCCCTGAGCCCGTCAACCACGCCGGAACAGGCATCCAGCCCGAACGCGGACCCACCCGAGAGCACCAGCGCGTCTACTTCTGTCACGGTTTTGTCCGGTGCCAGCAAATCCGTTTCCCGCGTACCCGGTGCGCCGCCCATCACATGCACGGAGGCCACGAAAGGCGCGTCCGCCGTGACAACTGTGCAGCCCGATTTCAACGCGGGATCCTGCGCGTTTCCGACACGCAGGCCAGTAACATCGGTGATCAGATTACGGCGGCCCGGTTCCATCATCCGGCGTCTTCGCAGAAGGCTTCCCATGGCATGATGCGTATATCCCCCATCCGCTAGATCCGGGGCTTTGGGGCCGCTGTTTCGGGATCACCGGTGTTTGGCTCGCCCTTGGGCTCGATCAGAAGGACTTTGCACTCGGCTCGTGCGCGGGGGCGGTGGGTCACACCTTTCGGGACAATGAAAAGTTCCCCGGCTCTTACCGGATGCGAAGCGTCTTGCAGGTCCATGATCATCTCACCTTCGAGCACAAGGAAGAAATCATCCGTGTCCTCATGCAGATGATACGGGAACTCGCCCTGAAACCTCACCACCATGACTTCATTGTCATTGTAATCCGCCACCACATGCGGATCCCAGTGGCTGGTAAACTGCGCGAGTTTCTCAGCCAGATTTATCGGTTTCATATGCAGCGTCCTCCATCGACTTCCATCGCGATTCCGGTGATCATGGAAGCCTCCTCAGAACATAAAAAGCAAGCGGCATTGCCCATGTCCTGCGGTGTCGAAAACCGGCCCAGCGGAATGGTGGCCAGAAACTTGGCGCGCATTTCGGGCGTATCTTCGCCCATGAATGATTTGAGCAGGGGTGTCTCGCCCGCGACTGGATTGAGTGCATTGACCCGCACGCCATGGGGCGCCAGTTCAACCGCCATTGCCTTGGTCGCCGTGATCATCCAGCCCTTGGAAGCGTTGTACCAGTTCAGACGGGGGCGCGGCGAAACACCAGCTGTTGATGCGATGTTCAATATGGTGCCGGTTGCACGTTCTTTCATGTGCGGGACAATGGCGCGGGCGGTGAGATACACGGATTTCACGTTTACGGCCAGAACCTGGTCAAAATCCTCTTCGGTGACCTCTTCCATGGCGGCGGGCAGATGTGTGATGCCCGCATTGTTGATCAGAATATCAATGTGGCCCCATTCTTTCATCGCCTGTGCGACCATTGCGCCGACTGAATCACCATTTGCCACGTCAACATGGCAGGCAATGGCATGATCGCCCATTTGCTCAACGAGGCTTTGTGCGCCTTCTCTGTTAAGGTCCGCAATCATGACCCGGGCACCCTCGGAGGTAAACTTGCGAACGATGCCTGCGCCAAAACCTGAGGCACCGCCTGTCACAATCGCCGTTTTTCCCGTCAGTCGCATGTTAACCTCCCTAGATCTGGTGCTTCAGAACCCATCTGTTGTGCCCGTCGCTGTCTGGCGTTGCCGGGGCATATCGGTGGGGGACAAAGCCTTCGCGCGCCCAGAAATGCAACGCACGGGGGTTGGATTCCAACACGGCAAGTTTGAGCATGGTCATGCCCGCCTTGCGCGCCCTTGTCTTGATCAACTGTACCACATTGTGCCCGATGCCGCTGCCACGATATGCCGGGTCCAACAATAACAACCCTATCCACCAGTCTGTTGGCAATTCATAGCCTTTGGCAATGCAGACGATGCCGGTCATGGCCGTTTGCTGCATGACCCCGAAATTCATCAGGTCGGATTTGTTCAAATCGGGCGGGACGGCCTCGAAAAAATCATCAATGAAGGCGGCATTGGGGGCGTGGCCCACCTCAAGGATCACGTAATCCGCGGCCCGCTGAGCAAGGTCCAAAGCATCTTCGCTGTGATCTCGCTGGTTTATCGGCAACAGCTTGATGTCAGACATGGGTGGCTGTTTGCTCCTGCCTGTTGATCTGGGGAAGCTGTGGCACGGCTGCCAACAGTTTTTTCGTATACGCGTGTTGAGGATCGGTAAAGACCGCTTCTGTCTGGCCTTGCTCTACGATCTCTCCTGCTTTCATGACCATGACCCGGTCGGTGACCGAACGTACCACACTGAGGTCGTGAGATACAAAGAGATAGGTCAACCCGTAGGCCCGGCAGAGATCGGCCAGAAGGTCAAGTATCTGCGCCCTGACAGACACATCCAGTGCCGAGACCGCCTCGTCAAAGAGGATCAGGTCAGGTCGGATGATCAGCGCGCGGGCAATTGCGATCCGTTGTCTTTGCCCGCCGGAAAACTCATGGATATAGCGCCCTGCATCCTGAGGTTTCAGCCCGACATCAGTAAGGGCTGCGTCTATGGCTTTTTGCCTGTCAGCGCCAGTCGGCGGTTTTGTGAGCAAATGGAATGGTTCCGTGATCAGACGGGCGACGCGGTGCCTGGGATTGAAACTGCCGAAGGGGTCTTGAAACACCACTTGCATACGCCTGCGAACCTCGAAATCGGGCCGGCCGTCGGGGCTGATGGCGGCACCATCGAGCATTATCGTGCCTGATTGCGGGGTTTCCAGACCAAGGATCGCGCGTGTCAGCGTGGATTTGCCGCAGCCGCTTTCACCCACCAGCCCCAGCCTTTCGCCGCGCATCAGATCAAAGCTCACGTCCTTCACCGCGTCGAATGTTCCGGGTGGTTTCAACAGTGTGCGGCGGGGCAGGCGGTAACTGCAAGAAAGGTTTTTGACGCTCAATAAGGGGCGTGGTTCAGGCGGCGCGGGCAGATCGACCTTATGCGAAGACGCCTCAAAGAGCATGCGCGTATAGGGGTGGCGCATATCGCGCAATAGCTCTGCCGTCGGCGCGGTTTCAACGATTTCGCCGTGCCGCATGACGGCAATGCGGTCCGCCATATCGGCAACAACCGCAAGATCGTGGGTGATCATGATGAGCCCCATCTCGAAATCCACCACAAGCGATTTGAGCAGGTCGAGGATCTGCGCCTGTGTCGTCACGTCCAGGGCTGTTGTTGGTTCATCGGCGATCAGCAGTTTTGGCCGCAGGGCAATTGCGATGGCGATCACAACGCGCTGTCGTTGCCCGCCGGATAATTCATGCGGATACCGGCTGAGCGGGAAACGTTCCGGCGGCAGACCGACCCTTGTCAGGATGTCTTCGGCCTGTTTGCGGGCGTCCGCGGCGGAGAGGGCCGTGTGAGTGCGGATGGTTTCTGTCACCTGTCGGCCAATTGTGTGCACAGGGTTCAGGGCCGTCATCGGCTCCTGAAAGATCATGCCGATGTCATTTCCCCGCAAGTGGCACAGCTCACTTTCCGCAAGCGACATCAGATCCTTGCCATCCAATGCGATCTCGCCCATCGCTTTGGCACCGTTTGGCAGCAATTGCAGGGCGGCCAGCGCGGTCATGGATTTTCCGGAACCACTTTCCCCGGTGATGGCGACGATCTCTCCTTCTGCGACATCAAGGCTGACATCGCGCAGGATGGGCGTGTCTTGAATGCGCAGCGACAGGTTTTTGATCTGCAAAAGGCTCATGTACGCTGCCTTTGCAGCCGTGGATCAAGCGCATCGCGGAGACCGTCGCCTAGCAGGTTCAGGCCCAGTACAATGCCGATGATGGCGAGGCCGGGGAAGATCGCCAGATGCGGTGCAAAACCAACCATTGTCTGGGCATCCGCCAGCATCCGGCCCAGCGAGGGTGTCGGCGGTTGCACCCCAAGCCCGACAAAGGACAGGGCGGCCTCCACCTGAATGCCAAGGGCAAACTGAATGGTGCCCTGCACGATCAGCAGGTTCAGCACATTGGGCAGAATGTGTTCAACGGAGATATGGGCGCGGGATTTCCCGGCGACCTGGGCGGCCATGATAAATTCGCGTTCCCAAAGCGGCAGCGCCCCGCCCCGGGTGACACGGGCAAAGACGGGAATGTTGAAAATGCCAAACGCTACAATCGCATTGACGGCCGACGGGCCAAAAACGGCGGTGATCAGAATAGCCATGACCAGCAGCGGGAAGGCGAAGATGATGTCGTTTCCGCGCATGATGAATTCGTCCAGCCAACCTCCCTTGCGCATGGCGGCGATCAGCCCCAAAGGGACCCCAAAGCACAAGCCGATGGCGAGCGCCACGAGGGCCACGGCGATCGAGGTGCGCGCACCCACCATGATCATGCTGAGGATATCGCGGCCCAGATGATCTGTCCCCAGAATATGGGTGCCGCCGGGTGTTTGCAGTTTATCGGGGATGTTGAGGCTGGTGTGGTCAAAGGGCGTCCAGACCAGTGACAAAAGGGCCAGCAGGATAAAGAAGGCGGACAGGGCCGCTCCCAGAACAAGGGTCCGTCTCATGAGCGTGACCTCAAGCGCGGGTCAACGGCGGCATAGGCCAGATCCACCAGGAAATTGATCACAATGACACCGAAGACGACCAGCATGACCACGGATTCCACCACAATCAGGTCGCGGGCCGAGATGGATTGAAAAATCAGCCGTCCGAGACCGGGCAGGTAAAACACCTGTTCAATGATGATGGTCCCGGCGAAGAGAAAGGAAAATTGCAACCCGATGATCGTAAGCACGGGGATCAGTGCATTGCGCAGCCCGTGCCGCCAGAGCGTTTGGCGTTGAGACAGCCCCTTGGCGCGGGCGGTGCGCATGAAATCCTCGCCCAGCACATCCAGCAGGGCGGATCGCATCACCCGTGTCAGGATGGCGGCCTGCGGCAGAGCCAGGGCAATCGCCGGCAATGTGAGCGATTTCAGCGCGCCCCAAAACCCTTTGTCCCAGCCGGGAAAGCCGCCTGCGGAAAACCAGCGCAAATGGATTGCAAAGACCAGCACCAGCATCATGGCGAACCAGAAATTCGGTACGGCCACACCCAGTTGCGTGGCTCCGGTGACGCCAAGATCGCCCGCTTTGCCGCGCCGTGCGGCAGCGTAGAGCCCGGCGGGAAAGGCGATCACAATGGAGAGGATCAGCGCATAAAGCGCCAGCGGGATCGACACGCCGATGCGGTCGGCCACCATATCGGAGACCGGCGTACGGTAGGTGTAAGAGGTGCCGAAATCGCCCGTCAGCATGCCTCCGACCCAGTTCAGATAGCGCTGTGTCTTTGACACATCGAGGCCAAGTTCGTTGCGCAGGGCGTCGAGGGTTTCGGGCTGCGCGTTGATGCCCAGCATGAACGAGGCCGGATCGCCGGGGGCCACTTCTATCACGACAAAAATGATGCAGGATGCAACAGCGAGGCTGAGGACCAGCGAGATCAGTCGTTTGAGCACATAGCGCAGCATTGTGGAGACGTTAGGCGGTGGCTTGCCCTGGGTCCAGAGGGGTTGTTGATTGCGGCCAATGGTTTACGTCTGCTCTCATGGGTCAACCACGTTTCATCGGCGCTGAAATATTCCGTCATTCCAGCTATGGGCGCTGGCACCCGCTGCGCGTGCCGCGTGTCAGTACGGTGATGGATTTGTCCCGGGCATTGGGCTGGTTGTCGCCAGAGCAATTCATCACCGCCCCACGCGCGAAACCCAAAGCCCTGACCGCGTGGCACACACCGGACTACATTGATGCGTTGCAACGTGTCGAGGCCGATCAGTTCGCCACGGCCGAAGACACCGCGCGCCACGATCTGGGGTCCATCACCAACCCGGTTTTTCCGGAAATATATCGCCGTCCGGCCACTGCTGCCGGTGGTTCGCTATTGGCGGGCGAATTGCTGCGGGAGGGGGGTATCATCTATAACCCACCCGGCGGCACACATCACGGCATGCCTGACCGCGCCAACGGGTTTTGCTATCTGAACGATCCGGTGCTGGCCATGCTCAGCCTGCGCCGCAACGGTGTTCGGCGCATTGTCTATGTGGATATTGATGCGCATCACTGCGACGGGGTTGCTGTCGGGTTTGCGGGTGATCCCGATTGTCTGATGATTTCGGTACATGAAGAACGCCTTTGGCCCAAAACCGGCGTGCTTGAAGACACGGCAGATGGTTCAGCGCTGAATCTGCCGGTGCCGCGGGGTTTCAATGACAGTGAAATGGGGTTCATCAGGGACGCGTTGATTGTGCCGCAAACGACAGCCTTTCGACCCGATGCCATTGTCCTGCTCTGTGGTGCCGATGGCGTGGAGGAAGACCCGCTGGCGCATCTGAGCCTTTCCAACAATGCGCATTGGGCCGTTGTCCGGGCCTTGATAGGTGTCGCCCCGCGATTGCTGGTTCTGGGGGGTGGTGGATATAATCCGTGGTCTGTTGGGCGGCTCTGGACGGGGGTTTGGGCCACCCTGAACGATTTTGAGATTCCTGATCGCCTTCCGGTGGTGGCAGAAGACGTCCTGCGCGGTCTGAAGTTTGAAGGAAATCGCCTTGGTAAGAACCCGCCTGAGCATTGGTTCACGACGCTGCGCGATGTGCCGCGTGACGGCCCTGTGCGGGATACGATCAAGGACCGCGTGCGGGTTCTGATACAACGATCAATGGGAAGAGAAGTGTAGTCCAAATAAAGTGAAGGGAAAACCGAGCACGGTGTGACGTGGGTACAACGTCGGTTCCGTTTCGGTTTTCCCTTCGGTGGGAGGCACATTTCCTGCTCGAAATGTCAGGTTTTTTTGGGCCTGTCCCGTACCGGCGCGTTCGGGGGAATTACACCGGCATATTGTCGAACATGTCTTCGATAACTTCTTCCTTCAGCACGTTATTCAGCCGAATGAGCCGCTGCGGGACAACTTCCCCGCGGGCGCTTAAAGTTGCGATGACACGATCAATTTGAGGTACGAGTTCCAGTCTTTCCTTTTGTGAAGCTTTTTCGATCTGTTGTTCCAGTAGAGAGGCGCGCTGTTCGAGAGGGGTCAATGCAGTCTCCTTTTTGAGCAGAAAATCGAGTGACAGTAGTGATTGCAGCTTTGCCTATTCCAAGGTTGGCACAAACAAGTATACACGCTTAAGTAGAAATTTTGCAAGTAACTGCTCAAGAATTAAGCAAGGAATTTCCGAAAAGATTGGCTTTGGACACTTTGCAGACAGCGCGTGTCTCATCACTGCCCCAGCCTACACAGGCAATTCTGCATTTGTATTGATCTGAATCCGGACAAGTTGCGTCAATTTGAGACAGCACTAAGACGCCTCACCGAGCTGGTAGGCGCAAAATTGCGTACAGTGATAGAGGTCAATTGCCCCAGGTCACCGCCGTGAGATCAGTTGCCTGTGTCGGGGCATTTGCCCACAAACCCTGCAATTCCGCTTTGGCAACAGAGAGTTGCGCAAGTTGGAACAGGTAACCGTTCACGTAGTCATCGGCGATGATTTGTTGCGCTTCACCCATTAATTGGCCGCGCACATCCGGGTCGGTCGTGCTGTTCAATTTGGTAATAAGCGCCTGAAAATCAGGATTGTCGTATTGGAAGTAGTAGTCGGGGTTGGCGTAGATGCCGATGTCCATCGGTTCGGTGTGGCTGACAATGGTCAGGCCAAAATCCTTGCCGCGAAAAACTGATTCGAGCCACTGAGCCCATTCGACATTGTTGATCTTGGCAGTGATTCCCACTTCAGCCAATTGCGCGGCGATGATCTCGCCGCCCCGGCGAGCATAAGAGGGGGGAGGCAGGTAGAGCGTCGTCTCGAACCCGTCTGCCAGCCCGGCCTCGGCCAACAGGGCTTTGGACTTTTCGGGATCAAAAGCAGACTGACCTGTCAAATCCTTGTAAGCGGGATTATGGGGCGCGAAATGCGTCCCGATGGGTGTGCCATAGCCGAACATGGCGCCGTCGATGATGGCCTGGCGGTCAATGGCATGCGCAACGGCCTGCCGGACCAGAAGATTGTCGAAGGGCGGCAATTTGTTGTTGGTGCTCAGAATGGTTTCGCCTTCTGTCGACCCCACCAGCACCTGAAATCTCGGATCCGCTTCGAATTGCGGCAGGTTCTCCGGTGCCGGAAAGGCGTAGAAGTAATCCACATCCTCAGCCATCACGGCGGCAAAAGCGGCAGTGGGATCAGAGATGAACTTGAAGGTTGCCGCCTCCAGACTGGCGGGTGTGCCCCAGTAATCAGGGTTTCTCACCAGTTCGATCCTGTCGCTTTGCACCCATTCGACAAATTTGAACGCGCCGGTGCCGATGGGCATCTGCTTGATGTTTTCGATGCTTTCCGGGGCCACGATCACCGCATCACCCCAGGCAAGATTGAAAAGCATATTGCCGTTCTGTTCGCTCAAGGTGATTTTAACGGTCAACGGGTCGATGACGTCAACTTTGGCGATGGCCGAATACAGCGCTTTCTGGGCGTTGGCACTGTCTTCGGCAAGAATGCGGTCGAGAGAGAACTTCACATCCTCCGCGTCCATTGTCGTGCCATCATGGAAGGTGACACCTTCTTGCAATGTGAAGGTGTAGGTCAGGCCATCGTCGGAAATCTCCCAGCTTTTCGCCAGACCCGGCACAATGGAGCCATCTGCCATGAACCGTGTCAGACCCTCAAAGACATTGGCATAAAGCACCGAGTCGATGGCTCCGGCGGCGGCAGAGGTCGGATCGAGGTGCGGTGGTTCCAGTTGCAATGCGACGGTAATGTCCGTCTGGGCGGATGCCGTGATCCCAAAAGTTGCGAAAGCAGTGGCAAAAAGGGCGGTTCTCAACGTTGACATGACTGTCCTCCGTGTAGGGGCGGGGCACGGGTGCCGCGCCCTGATTTGTGGTGAAGTGTCACAACAAACCCGGCAGCAATCAAGTGGCAGGCGGGCGGTTTGCCGTAGATTTTCGGGGAGCACGTTGTTATCTGGCAGCGAAAGCTGATCGGAGGATTGCGGATCATGAGTGCCACAGCGCAGAAAAAAGCGCCGATGCCCACCGACATCAGGGCCCGCAAGGGTGACACGCCCCTCGTCAGCCTGACCGCCTATACGACACCGATGGCGCAACTGATGGACGCGCATTGCGATTTCGTTCTGGTCGGCGACAGCGTTGGAATGGTGCTGCACGGCTTGCCCTCCACGCTGGAGGTCACGATGGAGATGATGATCCTGCATGGGCAGGCTGTGTCGCGCGGTTTGAGTCGCGCGATGATGGTCATCGACATGCCTTTTGGCAGCTATGAACAGAGCCCTGAGCAGGCCTTTGACAGTGCTGCGCGATTGATGCGCGAGACCAGCGCGGGTGCTGTCAAGCTCGAAGGCGGGCAGCATATGGCCCCGACAATCGACTTTCTGGTCAAACGCGGCATTCCGGTGATGGCGCACATCGGTCTGACACCGCAATCCATCAACACGCTGGGGGGCTATACCGTTCAGGGGCGTGGGCCGCAGGCTGACAATCTGATGCAGGATGCAAAGGACGTTGCTGAGGCGGGCGCATTTGCGGTCGTGCTGGAGAAGGTGCCAGAAGGTCTGGCCGACCGGATCACGGCACAGATTGGCATCCCCACCATCGGCATTGGGGCCTCTGCGGGGTGTGACGGGCAGATCCTGGTGGTGGACGACATGCTGGGGCTTTTCACGGCCTTCAAAGCGAAATTCGTGAAACGCTACGCGCATCTGGGGGAAGCAGGGGAAGCGGCCATTGCCGCCTATGCGAGAGAGGTGCGCGCCCGCCGTTTTCCCGGCCCGGAACATGTTTTTGCCGATGAAGCCCCCAAACCGAAGGCCGGGGCATGACCGCACCGATCATCCGGCATCTGACCGATTTGCGCGCATGTACCAAGGGGTGGCACCGGGCGGAAGAAACCATTGGCGTGGTGCCGACCATGGGTGCGCTGCATGATGGTCACCTGAGCCTTGTTGCCGCCGCCAAAGCCGCCTGTGACCGGGTGATTGTGACGATCTTCGTCAATCCCAAGCAGTTCAACCAGTCAACGGATCTCGACAATTACCCGCGCACCGAAGAAGAGGATGCGCGCAAATTGGCGCGTTTTGAGGTTGATGCAATCTACGTGCCGGATGTGATGCAAATCTACCCTGAAGGGTTTGCGACAAATGTATCCGTCGGGGGCATGACAGATGTGCTTTGTGGCGCACACAGGCGCGGGCATTTCGACGGGGTTGCGACCGTTGTCACCAAGCTTTTCACCCAAACATCCGCTGATAAGGCGTTTTTTGGCGAAAAGGATTTTCAGCAACTCATGGTCGTGCGGCGTCTGGCGCGCGATCTTGATCTGGGCGTCGAGGTCGTGGGCTGCCCGACCATCCGCGAAGAGGACGGATTGGCCATGTCGTCACGCAACTTGCTGCTGTCCGACAGGGCGCGGGTGAACGCGTCGCGCCTCATTGAGATCATGGAGGATGTGGTCGGGCAACTCGGCACCGGGGCGGATTTCGCGCCGCTGCAGGCCAAAGCCCTGACACGTCTTGCCGCCGCGGGGTTCACGGATATTGACTACTTTGAGCTGCGCGCCTGCGATACGCTGGCCCTGCTTGCGCGGCCAAGCGCGCCTGCGCGGCTTTTCGCGGCGGCATGGCTGGCGGGTGTCCGGCTGATCGACAATATCGACATTCCGGTGCCAGATTAAGCCTTTGGCATAAGGAGGGTTTCCAGCGCGTGGCCCATCACCTGCGCGCTGTCGATCATATCGTCAATGCCCACATACTCGTCTGGCTTATGCGCCAGTTCCAGAATGCCCGGCCCATAGGCGATGCAGTTTTTCAGCTTGCCAATCCGGTCGATGTGTTTCTGGTCATAAGTGCCGGGGGAGGCCACGTATTCGGGGGGTTTGCCCATCACATCTTCGATGGCTTTGGCCACTGTCTGCACCACCGGTGCGTCGCGATCTGTCATGGAGGGCAGAACGCTGTTCAGCTCTGTGAGCTCATAGTCAAAGTCGGCGCGGCTGGCTTTCAACCCTTCGAGCAGCGCTTTGACTTCGTCGCGCACCTGATCCAGCGGTTCTTCCACCAGAAAGCGCCGGTCAATCACGATGCGGCAACTGTCGGGCACACAATGTGCAGGCAGGCCGGTAAAATCATCGGCCTGCTCCGGCTGCCCGCCGTGAATGGAATTGATGTTCATCGTGGATTGACGGGCCCCTTCGGGCACCACGGGCATGTCGGTGTGGCGCGCAGCCATGGCTGGAAAGAGCTTGTCCTCAAATTCCGATAGAACAGCGCTCATGTGGCGCACTGCGCAGTCGCCCAGAAACGGCATGCAGCCATGGGCGATTTCTCCTCTGGTTTCGATCTCCGCCCACCAGCCGCCCCGGTGACCAAGGCATATCCGGTCCTTGTTCAGAGGTTCTGGAATAATCACGTGCTGCACGCGTTCGGGATCGAAAAAACCCCGCTCTGCGAGATAGGCAACACCACCGTAGCCACCGGATTCCTCATCTGCCGTGCCCGAGATTTCGATAGCCCCGCAATAGGTTGGATGGGTCTCGATAAAGGCTTCGACGGCGATGATAGAGGCGGCCAGCCCGCCTTTCATGTCACAGGCCCCGCGCCCGTAGATTTTGCCGTCCTTTTCGGTGCCGCCAAAGGGGTCTATTGTCCAGCCGCGCCCGACTTCGACCACATCGGTATGGCTGTTGAAATGAACGCAGTCACCGGGTTTGCGGCCGTCACGACGCGCCACGATGTTCCAGCGTGGGTATTTGTCGCTGTCACCCGGTGTGCCCGTGGCCCGTATCAACTGCGTTTCAAACCCGCAGGCAGACAGGCGGCGGTCCAGAAATTCGCATATGTCGCGGTAGTTTTCGCCAGGGGGGTTGAGCGTGGGGATGCGAATGAGATCCCGTGTCAGCACCACAAGATCATCGCGTTTTGCCGCAATGGATTTTTTCAGGGTAGATGTCATGGCCGCAGTGTCCAAGCAGTTGCGCGGAATGGCAAGCACCGTGCTGAAAAGAATGTCAGGCGGCGGCGATTTCCTTCATGGCTGCCAGAAAGGTGCTGACCTCCTCGACGCTGTTATAGTGACACATGGAAACACGCACCGCGGCCTCCAGCCCCAGCGGCGTGAGGATATTGCCGGAATAGTGGTCGGCCTTGCGAATATGTGTCCGGATACCCTGCGCATTCAGGCGGGCAACGATATCCCCGGCAGGCGCACCTTGCAGCGCAAAGCATACCAGCCCTTCGCGCGCCGGATTATCCGCCCCACCCAGAATGGTGACGCCGGGCAGCTCCGTCAGACCCGGCAGATTGCCGACGCCGGTCAGCATTGCGCCCGTTAAAACCTGTTCATGGGCGTGAATAGCGGCACCTGCGGCTTCCAACCGGGTGCGGGGGTCATCGCTGTCACTGTGCTGATCCCCGAGCCAGTCAAGATAGGAAACAACATCTGAGAATGTGGCGTATGATCCTGTGTCGCGCGTGCCCATCTCCCAGTTTTGCCGGGGGCCATTGATCAGTTGCTCCAAGGGCAGCGCTGTCATCCGTTCCGAGACCCAGGCCACGCCATAACCGTGACGTGAAAACATCTTGTACGGGGAGACAACATATCCGTCGATGTCGTAGCTGCGAATGTCGATAGCACCGTGGCTGGCGTGCTGTATCCCGTCGACAAAGATAATTGCCTCCGGGGCCACCTTCCGGATGGCCGCCGAAATACCGGCCACATCATTGGCGATGCCGGTCACGGGCGACGTGTGCAGAATGGTTGCCACCCGCACATCCGCAGTCATGCGCGCGGCATAAGCCTCCGGTGACACCGATCCCGTCGCATCATCATGAGGGACCGATATGTAGTCCTTTCCCGCCATGCCGGCCCAATGGGTTGCCGCTGACCGGGACGCGGGATGTTCAACCGTCGAGCCGATGACGGCGCCACCCGGTTCGGATCCCATGACGGCGGTGCGGATCAACCGGAAGGACAGTTCCGTACCGCTTTCACCTACAAAATACTGACCACCATCAGCATTGAAAAACGTGGCCATATCCCTTTTGGCGAGATTGATGCGATCCACCAGCGCGTGGGCTGCGGGGTTGTCACGTCCCTGATTGTCGGGAAGGGCCGCAAACAAGGCTGACGTTTCCACAACGGAATTCAATGTCAGCGCGCCACCGGCGTTTTCGAAAAAGATGCGCGGACCCTGAAACGGGCAGCTTTCCACATGCGCGAACCTGCCGCGAATTTCAGACATTAAAGCAGGGGAAAACGCGGCCATAGGGGCTCCATCACATAATCGATTTGGAACTCATTCAGTCGTAACCGTGTTGAGTGTCAAGCGGCGTCGGCGTTTCCGGCGCTTTGAGGGAGGACATATGAATAAAACGACTGCCCGGGAAGAGAGACAAGAAGAAGCCTCGGTTCAGGAAGCCACGGCACTTGCACCCAAACTGATCTACGAAGTCATTCGCCGTGAAGGCGAGGAAGAAATGGCGCGTCCCAAGCGGTCGCTGATCTGGTCGGGCATTGCGGCTGGCGTGATGATCAGCCTGTCTGTCCTGGGCGAAGCTATTTTCCGCACCTACCTTCCGCCTTCCAAAAGCAGCTACCTGATTGAAAACCTGGGCTACTCTTTGGGCTTTCTCGCGGTCATCATGGGCCGGATGCAGCTTTTTACCGAGAATACGATCACGACGGTCCTGCCGGTAATGATGGCGCGAACATGGTACTCACTGGGCTGTATGTTGCGCCTTTGGACCATTGTAATGAGCGCCAATGTGGTTGGGGCTTTCGCGGTTGCCGCTCTGTTTGTCTTCACGCCCGCGATTGCACCGGAGGTTATGAAGGCTGACGTTGACTTGTCGCATCATGCCACGGGCATGGGCGCAAACGCGGCGTTCTGGAGGGCGATTCCTGCGGGCGTGATCGTCGCCCTCATTGTCTGGATGTTGCCACAGGCCGATAGCGCCAAGTTCTTTATCGTTCTGATATTTACATGGCTGATCGCGGCGGGCGATTTCACTCATATCGTTGCGGGTTCGGTCGAGATGGCTGTTCTTGTCTGGATGGGGGAGTTGTCGGCTTCCGGAGCTATTGGCGGGTTCTTCATACCGGTTCTGGCAGGCAACATCATCGGAGGCACTGTGATTTTTGCGCTTATGGCTTGGGGACAGGTGCGCGACGAGCTTCCCGAAGAATAACGTTAACTGCGGAACCCAACGGCAGGTCAGCGCGTTAGTCGGATGAAACTCTAAAGGAGGAATTCATGTTTGAATATGCTGGTATCGGGGGATTGATCGTGCTGGCCCTGAACATCTGGGCGATTGTTTCGATCATCGGCTCTGGCGTTGCAAACGGCAAGAAAGTGCTGTGGATTCTGCTGGTTCTGGTCCTGCCCATCATTGGCTTTGTGATCTGGTTCCTGATCGGTCCGCGGTCCTCGAAAATGGCCGTCTGATGTGATACCGAAAGGTCTATGAACCTTTCAGCAACCCGCCATGTGATCTCTGCGACCTTCGCCCAGATCACGCGCAACAACCTCGGCCTTATCGCGGCCGGGGTAGCGTTTTATTCCATGTTGTCGGTTTTTCCCGCCCTCGCCGCGCTGATCGCAGTGCTGAGCCTGATCGCTGATCCGGCCGTTGTGATCGTGCAGCTGGAAGAGATTCGCGGTCTGATGCCGGACGCCGTTTATAACATTCTGAACACGCAGATTGTCGGACTTGTCAGTACCAGTTCCGACACCCTGGGCTGGGCCGGGGCCGTTTCACTGGGCGTGGCCTTATGGTCTGCGCGGGCAGGTGTCGGCGCGATGATGCACGGTCTCAATCTCGTTTATGATACGCAGGGCCGCGCCACGCTGCGGCACTACCTGCGCGCGCTGCTCCTGACCATTTCTCTCTTGGGGGTGGGGGTCGTTTCGCTGATGACCGTGGTTGTGGCCCCGGTCGCCCTTTCATTTATACCGTTGGGCAACATAACGAGCATCATCATTGAATTTCTCAGGTGGAGCGTCGCCATTGCGGTGATTTTCGCAGGTATTGGCTTGCTCTACCGCTTTGGACCCAATCGCAGCGGCATACGCATTGGCTGGCTGACGCCAGGGGCCGTCATGGCGGGCACGTCCTGGGCCATCTTGTCGATCGCGTTTTCCTTTTATGTATCGCATTTTGGAAATTACAACGAAGTCTACGGCTCAATCGGTGCCGTTATCGCCATGTTGATTTGGTTATGGATCAGTAGTTTTCTGGTCCTGCTTGGCGCGGCCCTGAATGCTGAAGTTGAAAAGCAGCGCGCGAAAGATGAAACGCCGCGGAGCGATCCATATTTGGCACAGGTCGGATCCGGCGAGGCCGCGCAATAGCCGCGACAGACGGTCACGCCCCCGTATAAAACCGGAACAATCTACCTCCGTGCCTGTTTTTCTTTTGACGAAAATAAAAGGAAAAACAGCATGACGAGCGCTTTGAATGTAGTCCCGGAAACCACGGATATCAGCACCGGTGTCAAGGACGCCGAAGCGATGGCCAAGGGTCTGGAAAACGCTTTGGCGGACACCTATCGCCTCATTTTCAGAACCCATGCGACGCACTGGAACGTGGAAGGACCGTTGTTTTACTCGGTCCACAATCTGACCGAGACCCAGTACCAGAACCTTTTTGACGCGGCAGATGATATCGCTGAACGCATTCGCGCGTTGGGCCAGCTGGCGCCGTCGACGTTATCGTCAATTGTTGCGAATTCGGTCATTCAGGATGACGAAGCCCCGGCCTCGGCGGGTGACGCATGTGAAGCGCTTGCCGCTGATCATGAGCGCGTAGCGCACAGGTTGCATGCTTTGATCAAGATCGCGGGCGAGCACGGCGACCCGGTCACCGAAGATATGGCGACAGAGCGCGCGGCGTTTCATGAAAAAGCTGCGTGGATGCTGCGGTCCATCGCCAAAACCTGACGTCTATGGTGAAACGCCCCGCCAATTGGCGGAGCGTTTTTTTAGTCAGGCTTTCAACGTTTCGGTCGATGAAAAGAACATCGCCTGGCTGACCGCAGAAATAACCTGATCTTCCGTGTAGGGTTTGGAGATCAAAAAGGCCGGTTCGTGCTTGTCGCCTGTCAACAGACGCTCCGGGAAGGCAGTGATGAAGATCACGGGTCGCTCCCCGAGGTTCGCCATGAGGTCGTTTACCGCGTCAATGCCCGACGAGTTATCTGCCAGTTGGATGTCGGCAAGGATAAGGTCGGGTGCGTCAGCGGCGCCCAGGGCCACGGCTTCGTCTCTTGTACGCGCCACGCCGGTAACTCTGTGGCCCATCTCGGACACGATGCTTTCGATGTCCATGGCGATGATCGCTTCATCTTCGATGATCATGACCGACCCTGATACGGCATCCGCCATCTCGCGACGCGCAATCTGAACCAGTTCTTCGGCTTCGGACTGATCAATGCCGATGATGCTGGCAATCTCACCAAAGGTGAAACCTTCGATGCTGTGCAAAAGCAACGCTTCGCGGCTGTTGGCAGTCAGTTTCGCAAGATGCTTCTGGGCGCGGGCTTTCAGGCCGCTTTCGCCCTCATCAATGGGGGCACCAGCACTGGACCAGATGCTGAAAAGAACACGGAAGACACCGGTTTTTACAGAATCACCATCCAGCACTGAACGATCTGTCAGAATCGTTTCCAAAGCTGCCGCAGCGAAACGGTCACCGCTGCTCTGGCTGCCCGTCATCGCCCGCGCGAAACGGCGCAGGTAGGGCAGGATATTTCCCAACTCTACGCTGATGTCCGGGTTTGCAGTCGCATCCGACATAAGAAATCTTCCTTTTTTTGACTTTTCTCGGAACCAAACCCGCAGTGAGGGGTTTGGTTCCGATGCAGGTGGGATATTTTTTAACCTTCTCGGGGAATTAACAGCAGTATGTCTCAATCAAACGCGAACCGGAAACGCGAAAGCGTGATCGACGAAAATTTAAAGCGGGTCTACGAGGAAGCGCTCGATGAGGGTGTTCCGGACCGGTTCAAGGATTTGCTGAACGCGCTCAAGCAACAGGACCAACCCAAGGGCAGCCTGAAATGAGCGAACCTGATCCTCGCGATGCGCTGGTCGAGCATCTGCCTGCCATGCGCGCCTTTGCCATCAGTCTCACGCGGAATGGCGCAACGGCCGACGACATGGTGCAGGACACTTTGGTCAAGGCCTGGACCAATATCGACAAGTTTCAAGCCGGGACAAACATGCGGGCCTGGTTGTTCACGATCCTGCGCAACACCTATTATTCTTCGAGACGCAAGGCAAAACGGGAAGTCGCGGACGTAGACGGTACGCACACGGAGGCGCTGGCGGAAAAACCGGCTCATGACGGGCGCTTGCAAATGACCGACTTCCGCGATGCATTTGCGCAGTTGAGTGACGAACAGCGCGAGGCTCTTTTGCTGGTAGGTGCCTCCGGGTTTTCCTATGAGGAAGCGGCAGACATGTGCGGTGTGGCCGTGGGGACGATCAAAAGTCGTACCAACCGGGCGCGCCTGCGTCTTGCCGAGTTGATGCATCTGGATGACGATGAGGCGCTGGAGATGACAGATGATGCGACCATGTCTGTGCTGACGGCGTCCAAGGCGGCATCTTTCTAATCATGACCGGCGGTTTTCTGGATGGCGATGTCTTTCGGGGTCTCGCTTTCCGCATTCTGATTTTTCTGTCACTTGCATTGCTGCCGTTTGGGTTGATCGCCGTCGTCCAGACGCGAGAGATCGCACGCCAGGCCGAAATCTCGACAGAGCTGTCCCTGATCGGGTTGACGGAACAGGCCTCCGGCGCGGAACGGACCATTATTCAGGAGGGTTTTGGTGCCGCAGAAGCGCTCAGCTCTATCATTCGGCTGTTTGGCGATGACACTGAAGCCTGTGTGTCTTTTCTGAGAAACTACAAGAATGCGTCTGATCGCTATTCACTTGTGGGGTATCTGCCGGCTGATGGCATGATGACCTGTTCGTCTGACGGTGGCATTTATGATTTCAGCGCCTATCCGGATTTCGACAAGGCGATTGATGCACCGGAACGGGCTGTCACGTTGAGCACAACGGGACCGGTAAGCCAGCAACCGGTTCTGGTTATGACGCATCCCTTTTTCGAGGGGGACATATTTGCGGGTTTCATGGCCTTATCCGTCCCCCTGTCCGCGCTGCGGGATCTTCCCGAACAACCCATAGAACTACGCCCCGCCGATCTGGTGATTTTCGGGGCCGGGGGTGAAGTTGTCGCCTCCGAAAGACCACGTCTTGTGACCGAAGCTGATCTGCCGCTCAACCGAAGTCTGAAAACGCTCATCGGGAACAAAGCTGTCGTATTTGAAGATGTAAACACCGAAGGCGAAGAACGCGTCTATGCGGTGGTGTCTATTGTGCCGGGGGTGACCTACGCCATGAGCATCTGGCAACGTGAGGAAATCATTGCAAGCGTACACCAGTCCGGGACGCTCAGCATTTTCCTTCCCATCCTGATGTGGCTTGCGAGCCTTGTCGTGGCATTCTGGGCCATCAACCGGCTTGCGATCCGCTACATTCGCAAACTTGGACGCCAGATGCGTATATTCGCTTTTAATCGTTCCCTGCCGCGCTCGACGATGGGGCAGGGCGTGCCGCGAGAATTCGTTGAAATCCAACGGGCTTTCATAGGTATGGCCGATTCAATCATACGCGACGAAGCCTCCCTGGAGGATTCTTTGCGCGAAAAGAACATCCTGCTCAAGGAAGTGCATCACCGCGTCAAAAATAACCTGCAACTGATCTCTTCGATTATGAATATGCAGATACGTCGCGCCAAATCCGAAGACGCCCGATTTGTGCTGAAAAGATTACAGGAACGTATTCTGTCACTGGCGACGGTTCACAAGAACCTCTACCAAAGTGACGGCCTGGAACGCGTGGATGCGGGGGCCCTTGTCGAAGAAATCGTCGGGCAATTATTGGTGGTCGGCCTTCCCGCAGGCTCTTCCGTTGAAATTGAGCAGTCCTACGAGGCCGTGAAACTGGATACCGATGACGCTGCTCCGTTGACGCTATTGGTTTCGGAAACCGTTACCAACGCGATGAAATACATTGGTGTTCTCGATGCTAAAAACCCGGCCTTCCTGAAGATATCCTTGGTACAAACCGACCCCGAGACAGCGGATTTCACGATCATCAATAGTGTCGGCAGCGCATCGAGTGCTGCCGACGGAACGGGCCTTGGCAGCCAACTGATCAACGCCTTTGCGCGACAGCTCAATGCGCAGGTGGATGTGACAGCAAAAGACAATGTTCATGCCTTGACCGTGACTTTTCCGGTCCCGCACAGGATAAAACCTATTCAAGATTACTAATTTGCAAAGGTTTTATGGAACTATGCATGCCGGAGCCGCGTTGGCCCCACGAACACTGAAGAAAGGAACCCCGACATGTCGACAGACTTGTTCTTGTACGGGCTTTCCATTCTGACTGTGGTTGCGCTGATTGTTTTTGTTATGACAAACGAAGGCAAAAACGAGCGTGGTGATGACGGTGAATAAAGTAGACTCGTGATTACTTGACCATTGTTGGCCGTTTGGATTGACCAGACAGCCGCCATCCTCGGCGGATGGAAGCCAGACACTCAAAAACCCCGGCTGCCACGAGCGGTCGGGGTTATCAGTTTCAGAAACTGGGTGGTGTGCAGGCGCTGATGATCACACAGTCCTCATTGCCCAGATTCCGGAACCGATGCGGGAGCCTGCTGTTGAAAAGGTAACCATCTCCCGGCCCCAGAAGGCTTACCTCGTCATCCACCGTGATCTCAATCTGACCTTGGATTATGACGCCAGCTTCTTCCGCGTCGTGGCTTAACAATTCAGGTCCCGTATCCGCGCCCGGCGCGTATCGTTCGTGCAATACCTGGAGTGAATGATCCTGTGCATTGCCCAGCTGCCGCAGAGACAATAGCTGTGCCTCGGGTCCTTCCAACTCTGGCGGTGCGATCTCCGTGAACTCACCAGCAGAATAAAAATACTTGCTTTGCGTCGTTTCCTCGATGGTTGCAAAAAACTCCGCCATGGAAATCTGGATGGCATCCAGAAGGCTCTTCAAAGAGGCAACAGAGGGGCTTGTCTTGTTCTGTTCGATCAGCGAGATGGTGCCATTGGTCAAGCCCGCACGTGTGGCAAGTTCCCGCTGGGAAAGTCCGCGTTTTTTACGGATTGCGCGAAGCCGGTGTCCGATGTCCAAAGGGCGATATCCTCGTCGAGCGTGTGACGTATTGGTTTTACTCGGGTTTTTAGACAGCAGCTTGCCGGAAGTCTCAATCTTTTTCTTTTTTTCCCGACACGGGGTCATTTTTTGCGGTGCAGAATCCCGATTGACAATTAAATTAAACGGAGTATCGAGATTTTAAACACTCTGTCCCGCCATCGAAGGAATCCGTAAATGGCTACATCTGCTAAATCGAAGACACCCAAACCCGCTGTAAAGAAAGCCCGCAAGCCGCGCGCAACCAAAACACCGAAGATTGCCGTGGTATCGACAACGCCAGAGGAAAAAACAAACGCAGCCCTTTTGGCGCGCCGCGAAACGGCAGTGCCACGCGGTGTTGCTTCTGCGGCGCCGGTTTTTGCAGAGCAGGCCGAAAATGCTGAGCTCTGGGATGTCGAGGGTAAACGCTACATTGATTTCGCTGGTGGCATCGCGGTTCTGAATACCGGCCATCGGCATCCGGCAGTGGTTGCGGCTGCGAAGGCGCAGGAAGATAAATTCACCCATACGTCGTTCCAGGTGGTTCCTTATGAGGGCTACGTAGCATTGGCAGAGAAGCTGAACGCTCTTGCCCCGGGCGATTTCGCCAAGAAATCGCTGCTGGTCACAACCGGTGCCGAAGCAGTTGAAAACGCGGTCAAGATCGCGCGGGCAGCAACCGGCCGCCCCGGTGTGATTGCATTCACAGGAAGCTATCACGGACGCACATTGCTGACACTGGGCATGACCGGTAAGATCAGCCCTTATAAAAAAGATGTGGGCCCATTCCCCTCCGACATTTTCCGCGCGCCGTTCCCTAGTGTCCGCGATGGTATCACGGTCGAAGACGCTTTGACCGGATTGCAAAACTTGTTCCTCACCGACGCACAGCCGGACCGTATTGCCGCGATCATCATTGAGCCGGTACTGGGCGAGGGCGGCTATACGCCGGTACCATTCGAGATGATGCGGGCGCTGCGTGATATTTGTGATCAGCACGGCATTTTGCTGATTTCGGACGAGATTCAAGCCGGGTTTGGCCGTACTGGCACCTGGTTTGCTGTCGAACACTCCGGCGTTGTGCCTGATCTGATCACTGTGGCGAAATCTATGGCTGGCGGCTACCCGATTGCCGGTGTGATTGGACGCGCCGAAGTGATGGATGCGCTGGCACCCGGTGGTCTTGGCGGAACCTATGGTGGTAATCCGGTGGCCTGTGCGGCTGCGCTGGCAGCCATTGAGGCGATCGAAAGCGAAGGCCTTTTGGCCCGGTCTTTGGAGTTGGGCACCCATTTCCGTACGCGGTTTGCTGAAATTGGTGCGCGGGTGGCCCCGTTCCGGATGTGGGACATCCGTGGTCTGGGCGCCATGCTGGCCGTGGAATTCGTGACTGATTTCGACACGGCAACGCCTGATGCAGCGCTGGTCAAATCAATTTGTGCGCATGCGCTCAAACGCGGATTGATCCTCCTGGGGTGCGGCATGCACGGGAACGCTCTGCGGATCATGGTGCCGCTGACCGCTTCCGATGAGATCATCGAAGAGGGGCTTGCGATTTTCGAAGCATCTTTGGCGGATGCTGTGGCTGAGCTTTCAGCCTGATTTACCTTGATACCGTTGCAAGAAGGGCGCTTATCGAGCGCCCTTTTTTGTTATCAGGTCGGCGGCGCAAAACTGGCTGCATCCGCACGGGCCCAGCGTTTGCGATAATCCGCGCCGATGTCACCTTCATCCGACAACAAGAACCCTTCGGGCAGATAGGGATAGGCTTCGCTGCCCTCCGCCATTTCCTTATCTCCGAGGCGTACCATCAGGTGCTGCGGCAGAAAATCACCCGGATGTGACAGGCCCGCTGCCCCGGTGATCTCGCCAAGGGCTTTCAGTGTATTCTCATGAAACCGGGCGACGCGCTTGCTTTTGGAACCAACGTCCAGAGCGCGCGCGCGCAACGGGTCTTGTGTGGCCACGCCGACCGGGCAGTGGTTGGTGTGGCAAGCCTGCGCCTGAATGCAGCCGACCGCAAACATGAACCCACGCGCAGAATTGCACCAGTCCGCCCCAAGTGCCAAAGCGCGGGCGATGTCGAAAGAGGAGACAACTTTGCCTGCCGCTCCTATCTTTACCTGATCGCGGATACCTGCGCCTCGCAGGGTGTTGTGCACAAAAGTCAGGCCCTCCACCATTGGCATGCCAATGTGATTTGAAAACTCCACCGGTGCCGCGCCGGTTCCGCCTTCCGTGCCATCGACGACGATGAAGTCAGGGATGATCTTTGTTTCAAGCATCGCCTTGACAATGCACATGAATTCGCGCCGGTGACCAATGCAAAGCTTGAAGCCAACGGGCTTGCCACCTGAAAGATCACGTAGTTTTCCCAGAAACTGCATCATCTCCACAGGGGTCGAAAAGGCAGAATGCGCCGCAGGTGACACGCAGTCCTTGCCCATCGGGACACCGCGTGCTTCCGCAATCTCAGGGCTGATCTTGGAGGCGGGCAACATGCCGCCATGACCCGGTTTCGCGCCCTGAGAAAGCTTCAACTCGATCATCTTGATCTGGTCGAGCGATGCCGTCACCTTGAATTTCTCAGTATCAAAGGTTCCATCGTCGGCGCGGCATCCAAAATACCCTGAAGCCACCTGATAAATCAGATCGCCGCCCCCCGCCTTATGGTATCGGCTGACCGATCCTTCGCCAGTGTCATGGGCAAAACCGCCGATCTTTGCGCCTGTGTTCAATGCTTCGATCGCGTTGGCAGATAATGAGCCAAAACTCATGGCGGAGATATTGTAGAGCGAGGCATCATAGGGTTGCTTGCAGGCGTCACCGCCGATTTTCACTCTGAAGTCCGTATTCTCAATATGCTTTGGCGTGACCGAATGCGTCACCCAGGCGTAACCCGCATCATAAACACGCATCCGCGTCCCAAAGGGGCGCTTGTCCTCCTGACCCTTTGCGCGCTGGTAGACAAGGCTGCGCGCATCGCGGGAAAAGGGTTCTTCGTCCTGATCGGATTCAATGAGGTATTGGCGAATTTCGGGGCGAATGCCTTCGAAGAGAAACCGCATGTGGCCCAGAACAGGATAGTTACGCAGGATCGAATGGCTTGGTTGACGGACATCATGAATGCCCAACAGCGACAGATAGGTGAAAAATGCAAAGGGGATGAGCAGCCACCACGTCCAGATGAGAGCAGCGATCAGACATATGAAGCTGCAAAGGATGACCCCTGCAAATGTCGCGTACCGTGTCATGGAACTGAAGTCTGGCATCTGATAATTCCTACCTGTCTGGCGATTGGAAATCATTCCAGGCAAGACTGCCAAAGAGCCTGGAATGTATCGCAATATTTTAAACGCTCGGGGATGATGTTGCATTGTTCCCAAGGACGCAAGCATTGCAGTCTCTGATCGCGCTCCTGAACAAGGGTGCATAGTGCTTGAACAACATCCAAAAGCCTCGTACGCTTCGAAAAGCGGCGTTCTGCTGTTGAAGTTTTGAGTGAAATAGGGCGTGCCGGTCACGTGTGGAGCAGCATCGAATTGAATTGGGCTCGCGTCATTCCGAAGCTTTTGTTGCTTGGTTTGAATCGGCTGCTGTTTCAAAAGGAATCACAACCTATGGCTGGTCAGGACGGGGAGGCAAAATGGCGACGTTTAATATTCTGTTCAAGATTGACGAAATTTTGCTTACCCTTGATGGCTGATTTCGCCCATTTTCTGAACAAACGTTGCGTCATCACAAAAGTTTTTCCTGCGGAGCCAATTCGGCAGTTCCAACCGGTGTTCGAAGGGCGTAAGGCAGTTCGGCGCGAAGCTCAATTCGGGCCACGTTGGCCCACTTCGTCGCGACGGAGTGTTTTGTTATGACCCCATTCGCCATTGCCGGTGTGCAGATGTATGTGAATGCGTTGCAATCCAACGTGGAAGGGATGATCCAGCGGTTGGATGTGCTGATGGCGCGTTTTCCCTGGACGCAGATGGTATTGTTTTCCGAACTGGCACCTTACGGCCCGCTGGACCGGTTTGCGCAGGCGCCTGAAAACGAAGCGCTCGACACCTTTTGCGAAGCTGCGCGCAAGCATCGTGTCTGGCTGATCCCCGGATCGATGTTCCTGCGTGATCCCGAGACCGGGCTGGTTTTCAATACATCCGTCGTAATCAACCCGGAAGGCGAGATCATCCGCCGTTATGCCAAGATGTTTCCGTTCCGGCCTTACGAATCAGGGATTGCCGCAGGGACGGAATTCTGTGTGTTCGACGTGCCGGAAGTGGGCCGTTTCGGGCTTTCAATCTGCTATGATATCTGGTTTCCGGAAACCACGCGCCAATTGACAGCGCAGGGTGTCGAGGTGCTGCTGCACCCGGTTCTGACGGGCACGACCGATCGCGATGCAGAGCTGGCGATTGCGCGTTCCACGGCTGCGCAATTCCAGTGTTATGTATTTGACGTCAATGGGCTGGGCGCTGGTGGTGTCGGCAAGTCGCTGGTGGTGGACCCGTCCGCGCATGTGCTGCATCAGTCTGCCGGGCAAGAGGATATGTTCCCCATCGAAGTCGATTTATCGACAGTTCGGCGTCAGCGCGAAACCGGCATGAAAGGTCTCGGACAGGTTCTGAAAAGTTTCCGCGACCGATCCGTCGATTTTTCGGTTTATGATCGAAACAGTGGAACCGACGACTACCTCAAGACGTTGGGCCCACTGGAAATACCTCAACAAGGGACGCGCGCCGGACTTCACGTGGATGTGCCAGCAGGAAAAATTCAGGAAGCCCCCGCATTCAAGGGCCTGGCTTTTGATACGCTCACGGGCTCTGCCACAGCGCAACCGGCGATAAACGTCCATTCGGCGCCAACGACCGAACCAGAGAAACAACCCCTGAAAAGTGAAACGCAGGGGAGCGAAAAACAGTCCAGCGGGTAGATCACCGGCTCCCAACGAGCGGGGATATCCGTTCGCAGGCATCTGAGTGGTTTTCTCGTACAAGGGAGAACAACTAATGCATGCGATGAATGACTATTCTTCGGCTATACAACTGCGCTCTGATCGGTGGAGCGCTTTGCGGGAAGCAACAAGTGCCCTGACACGGGATCCAAAGCCGAAACAATTGGCCGCCCTCCGAAAACGGACCGAAGAACTATTCAAATCGCTTGCGGTGATCGAGCCCTATTGGGCGTTTCCCGGCATGTCCGCCTTTGATCACATGCGACGTCAATTCGAGCATAGCTCGCTGGACGATCTGGCATTTGCGGTCGGCAGGGTCACACGGGCCCTGACTACAGGGGCCTACCGGCGTCGGCACATTCCCTTGGAACGCGACAGTGTGGATCAGGAGGAGCATGACGATGAGGCCATGTTGCCGCCCGAAGCGCGCGCGCTGGCAAAACCCTACTTCGAAGTTCTGATCGTAGATAACGTCAATGAGCATCAGGAACGCTGGCTGCGTAATAACGTGTCCAGGATGCGACGCCCTGAGGACAACTTTGTCTATGAGGCGCTGGTTGTTCCCAGTCTCGAAGATGCTTTGGTTGCGGTGCTATTCAACCACAATATTCAAGCGATTGTGGTGCGTCCGGGATTGGTTCTGAAATCCAAGATGGATCAAAACATCATTGCCCGTTACCTCAACCGCGCCGGCGGTCAGGAAGAGATCGACAATATGCTGCCCGAAAATTATGGGCCTGAGCTGTGCCGACTTGTTGCCAAGGTACGTCCTGAACTTGATGCATACCTTGTAACAGAACGGTCCGTGGAAGAGATAGCGGGGCTTGATCTGGGTATCTGCCGACGGGTTTTCTACAATCAGGAAGACTTCATGGAGTTGCACCTGAACATTCTGCGGGGTGTGCAGGCGCGTAACAAGACGCCGTTTTTCACGGCTCTTGTGGAGTATTCCAAGCAACCCACCGGTGTTTTCCACGCCATGCCCATCAGCCGCGGCAAATCGATTTCGCGCAGCCATTGGATACAGGATATGGGTGCTTTCTACGGCCCCAATATCTTTCTGGCGGAAACTTCTGCGACGTCCGGGGGCCTCGACAGTCTGCTGGAACCACACGGACCGATCAAGGAGGCGCAGGAACTGGCCTCTCGTGCCTTTGGCTCAAAACAGACATTCTTTGCGACAAATGGCACCTCAACCTGCAATAAGATCGTCGTGCAAGCCCTTGTTCGGCCTGGAGATATCGTTCTGGTCGACCGGGACTGCCACAAGTCACACCACTACGGCATGGTGCTGGCCGGCGCGCAGGTCTGTTACCTCGATAGCTACCCGCTCAATGAATATTCGATGTATGGGGCGGTGCCGCTGCGCGAAATCAAGCACCAACTCTTGAAGCTCAAAGCCGAAGGCAAGCTCGACCGCGTGCGGATGTTGCTGCTCACTAACTGCACCTTTGACGGTCTGGTTTATAACGTCGAGCGGGTGATGGAGGAGTGTCTGGCGATCAAGCCGGACCTTGTGTTCCTGTGGGATGAGGCGTGGTTCGCCTTTGCGCGGTTCAACCCGACCTACCGCCAGCGCACCGCCATGGCAGCCGCCAATAATCTACGCGAGAAATTCCGTACAGACACGCATCAGCGCATGTACGAGGCGCAGCAGTCCATGCTGAAGGATTGCGACGATGAAAAGCTGTTGGACACACGGCTGATCCCACCACCGAATGCGCGGGTGCGGGCTTATGGCACGCAGTCCACGCATAAAACGCTCACTTCGCTGCGGCAGGGGTCGATGATCCACGTCAATGATCAGGACTTCAAAGGGGAGGTCGAACAGGCCTTCCACGAAGCTTATATGACCCACACTTCGACCTCACCCAATTACCAGATCATCGCAAGTCTTGATGTCGGGCGTCGGCAGGTGGAACTGGAAGGCTACGAGTTCGTGCAACGTCAGATCGAGGCGGCGATGTCCATGCGCCGGGCGGTCATGACGCACCCATTGCTAAAGAAGTACTTCAAGGTGCTGACCGCAGGCGACATGATCCCCGACCATCACAGGCAATCGGGTGTGACCAGCTACTATGATGCGGAACAGGGTTGGACCGACATGTGGGATTGCTGGGAGCAGGATGATTTCGTGCTCGACGCCACGCGGGTGACGCTGGCGGTTGGCGGTACTGGCTGGGACGGCGACACCTTCAAGACCGATATCCTGATGGATAAATACGGCATCCAGATCAACAAGACATCGCGCAACACTGTTTTGTTCATGACCAATATCGGCACGACGCGCTCCTCCGTGGCCTATCTGATCGAGGTGTTGGTCGAGATTGCCAAATCCATTGATGAACGTCTGGACGACGCCAGCCGGATGGAACGCCTGTCATTTGATCGTCGGGTCAAGGGTCTGATGGAAGACCTGCCGCCGCTGCCGGATTTCAGCCGGTTCCATGATGCTTTCCGGCAATGTGAAGTGACGGGCGAGGGCGATATCCGCTCCGCCTTCTTTCTCGCCTATGATGAAGAGAAATGCGACTACCACGACATCAATGGATCGCTGGGTGAGGCGCTGGAGGCCGGTGAAGAAGTGGTTTCGGCCAGCTTCATTATTCCCTATCCGCCAGGTTTCCCGATCCTAGTGCCCGGTCAGGTGGTCAGCAAGGAAATCCTGGCTTTCATGTTGGCGCTGGATGTCAGTGAAATTCACGGCTACCGGCCCGATCTGGGCCTGAGAGTCTTTACCCAAGAAGCGCTGCAAGCGCTCGTCGATGCCAAATCCGGCACAAAACTCGCCCCCGCGGCTGAATAATCAAACAGAGAGGACATAAGACATGGCAGCTACGGTTCTGAAGAACATCTCGGAGATCCGCCGCTA
Organism: Roseobacter sp. EG26; assembly: GCF_049830555.1. Classification (NCBI taxonomy): domain Bacteria; kingdom Pseudomonadati; phylum Pseudomonadota; class Alphaproteobacteria; order Rhodobacterales; family Roseobacteraceae; genus Roseobacter; species Roseobacter sp. EG26. The sequence continues at coordinate 30,636 of NZ_JBNBLH010000012.1, read as the reverse complement.
TTTCCACCGCAACGAGGACCCGGTCTATTTCATCTCGGCCACGAACTTCAATTTGTTGGGGTTAGATGAATGGGTGAAGAATTTCAAATACATCTGCTACATTGATTGCTATGGCGGCAAGCATCCAAACGTTTTCTGCCCGTCTGAGCAGCCACATGCGGAGTTCCAATCCATTGAGGACATCAATAACTACCTTTTGCAGCACAAAGAGGTGATTGATTTCATCAAGCGGCGCGGCGGCAAGCCGAAATTTGTTTTCTTAATGTTCGATGCTGAGACTGAACGGCTGTCAAAAGAACTGGGCGCGGATGTCTGGTTCCCGAAAGCCAAGCTGCGCACGTCGATGGACAACAAGATTGAAACGGTCCGCATCGGCAACAAGGCGGGTGTGCCATCCGTGCCGAATGTGCTGGCCGAGGTGAAAGATTACGAGGGCCTGAAAAAGACCTGCGAGAAGGCCAAAATCGGGCATGATCTCGTGCTGCAATCGGCCTTTGGCGACAGCGGGCATACGACCTTCTTCATCAAATCCGAAGCGGATTTCCGACGCCACGAGCATGAGATCGTCGGCGAGGGCGAGATCAAGATTATGAAGCGCATTGATTGCCGCGGATCAGCGATCGAGGCCTGTGCCACCAAGGAAGGCACAATTGTTGGCCCCCTGATGACCGAACTGGTGGGCTTCAAGGAGTTGACACCATATCGCGGCGGCTGGTGCGGCAATGAAATCCTGTCGACCGCCTTCCCGCCGAAGGTCCGCCAGAAGGCGCGCGATCTGACCTTCAAATTTGGCGAACAACTGCGCAAGGAAGGCTATCGCGGGTATTTTGAGCTTGATTTCCTGATCGACAAGAAAACCGGTGATCTCTGGTTGGGGGAGTTGAACCCGCGCATTACGGGCGCGTCCTCGATGACCAATCACGCAGCCTTTGCCCATGCGGATGCACCGCTATTCCTGTTCCACCTACTGGAGTTTTCAAAGAAGAAATTCAATCTGGATGTGGACGAGTTGAATGCCCGTTGGGCGGACAGTGCCAATATCGATTCATGGTCACAGATGGTGATCAAACATACCGAGGACAGCGTGGATATCTGCACGGGCAGCCCCGAGACTGGTATTTACAAGATGCTTGAGGACGGTCGCGTCGTCTATGATCGTTTCGATTATCACCGTCGTGCCGTTGAATCCGAGAACGAAGCCTTCTTCTTGCGCATCCTGCAACCGGGTGATTACCGCTATGAAGGGGCGGATATCGGGATTCTGGTGACGCGCGGGCGGTCGATGACCAAGAATTTCCGGTTGAATGAACGCGCGAAAAAGTGGATTCACGGGATCAAACAAACGGTCACGGCCAAGCCATTGCCAACCGCGACGGCATTGTCGGATCCGGCCTTCAAGATCCTCTAGCCAGAAAGGACTGCGCACCCGATGTTATGGCGCGCCGTAAGTGAAGAAAGCCCCGGGCCAAAATGGTCCGGGCTTTTTGCCGAGTACTGGCCGGACTACAAGCGCTGGTGGCGGAAGGAGGGCGAGAATGCGCGCCCGACCTATGGAGAATCTCGCACAGCCCTTCAGCAGCATATGCCCGAAATCGTGCCGCTTTACGATGAGCTTTGCGAGTTAGCAGGCGGTGGTGATCTGGCCGCGCGGTTTTTATCGTTTTACTGCCCGCCGCCCTATTTGGCCGGGTGCAGCCAGGCAATCTGGACCGGTAAGGAGCCGGTCATGGTACGCAATTACGACTACAACCCCAACGCATTTGACAGTCTGGTCTTGCACACAAAATGGGGTGGGCGCGAGGTCATGGGCACGTCGGATGGGCTTTGGGGCATGGTGGACGGCGTCAATGACGCCGGCCTTTCAATCTCACTGACCTTTGGGGGGCGGCGCATCGTTGGCGATGGTTTCGGCGTCCCGTTGATCCTGCGGTATGTTTTGCAAACCTGTCAGACCGCCGATGAGGCTGGCGACGTGCTGGCCCGTGTGCCTACGCATATGAGCTACAACGTCACAGTCCTGGACAAAAAACGTAACTATCTGACCGCCATGATGGCTCCTGACAGACCGACGCTCATCACCCATGCGGCCGTCGCGACCAACCATCAGGAAAACGTGGAATGGGTCAGCCATGCGCGGTTCACTGCAACCGTCGAACGGGAGCGTTTCTTGTTACACCGGTTGAGGTTGCACCGCGACCCCGAAGAGAAGTTCATCGGAGCCTTTCTGAAACCGCCGCTTTATTCCACGGCCTTCACAGCCGGGTTTGGCACGCTCTACACAGCCGTCTATCGCCCGAAACGCCGCCAAATGGAATTGCGCTGGCCAGGGACTGTCTGGCCTCTGACCATGAAAGCTTTCGAAGAGGGTCACCGCCAGATTTTACTACCCGGTGCCGCCTGATTTCGAGCAGGTCAGTATTTTATCCAATAAAATCAATTTTGTTCTCGTTAAAGATGCAGAAGGGGCTTGCCAAACCGTGCTGCGTCCCAAAGATTGTCGCCAGAAAAATAATAGGGGAGACTACCATGAAAAAGACCACAACATTGCTGTCGGCTGCGGTATTGCTGTCGACCACCTGTCTTGCCAGCGCGGAAACGCTGCGGTGGGCCCGCGCGGGGGACAGCCTGACGCTTGATCCGCATGCTCAGAACGAAGGCCCGACGTCTGCTTTGGCACACCAGATCATGGAACCGCTTGTCATGCGGGATCATTCCGGCGCGATTGTGCCCGCCCTGGCGACCGAATGGGCGCCGTCCGAAGAAGACCCGAATGTCTGGACATTTTCACTACGCGAAGGTGTGACGTTCCACGACGGATCGGCCTTTGACAGCTCGGACGTCAAATTCAGCCTTGAGCGCGCGATGACCGAGGATTCCGACTACAAGGAATTGCTGGCCTCAGTCGCCGAAGTGCGGGCCCCGGATGACTACACTATCGAGATTGTGACAAACGGCCCGAACCCGATTATGCCAAACAACCTTACCAACATGTTCATCATGGACCAGGATTGGGCAGAGGCAAACAACGCCGTCAAGGTTCAGGACTATGAGGGCGGCGAAGACACATTCGCGGCCAAAAACGCAAATGGAACAGGGCCTTACAAACTGGTTAGCCGCGAGCCGGATGTAAAGACCGTGTTGGCTGCCAATGAAAACTACTGGGGCATTGGGGAATTCCCGCTGGAAGTTTCCGAGATCATCTACACACCGATCCAGAATGCTGCGACCCGCGTGGCAGCACTGTTGTCCGGCGAGGTGGATTTCATTCAGGATGTGCCCGTGCAGGACCTTGACCGTGTGGCAAGCACCGACGGTCTGGATGTGCGCACAGCACCCCAGAACCGCGTTATCTTCTTCGGGATGAACTCGGGTGACGCTGACCTGAAAAATGACAGTGTCGAGGGTGCCAATCCGCTGGCGGACGTGCGCGTGCGTGAAGCGATGAACCTTGCCATCAACCGCGATGCGATCAAGCAGGTGGTGATGCGCGGCCAGTCGGCACCCGCAGGCATGATTGCCCCTCCTTTCGTGAACGGATGGGATGAGGCAATGGACGCATCTTCCACCACGGACCTCGACAAGGCCAAGACTTTGATGGGCGATGCGGGTTACGGCGATGGGTTCTCAATCCAGCTTGATTGCCCGAATGACCGCTACATCAACGACGAAGCCATCTGTCAGGCCGCTGTTGGTATGCTGGCGCAAATCGGGATTACTGTGAATCTGGATGCGAAACCAAAGGCACAACACTTCCCGCTGATCAACAATCTGGAAACCGATTTCTATATGCTGGGATGGGGCGTTCCGACGTACGACTCTGAATACATCTTCAACTTCCTCGTTCACGGTCGTGATGACAAATACGGGTCCTGGAACGGTACGCGCTTCACCAACGATGATCTGAACGCAAAAATCCAGAGCCTCGCGTCGAACACCGATCTGGAAGCGCGGGATGCGGATATTGCCGCCATCTGGCAGGTTGTACAGGACGAGAAACTCTACATTCCGATCCACCACCAAGTGCTGAACTGGGGTATGAAATCGGGCGTCGATACGGTTGTCGAAGCCGAAGATTCCCCGAAGTTCAAGTACTTCAAGTTCAACTAATAATGTTAGGCCCCATATTGCGGGCCCGGCAAACACCCTGAACCAACTGGGCGCAGGCCGAACGGGTCTGCGCCTGCGCCTCATCCAATTCACCTTCTCGCAAAGGACCTTGTCATGCTGCGTTCTGCCGGATTTGCCGCTGTTTTTATCGCCACCGCCACCGCCGGGGTTGCCGAAGAATTCACCTGGGCGGGAACGACCGATCCACAGACAATGGATCCGCACGCGGTTAACTCCGCGCCTGTTCTGGGATTTCTCAACAACGTATACGAGGGGCTTTTGCGGCGCGGCAAGGATATGCGCATCGAGCCGGCGCTGGCCACCAGCTGGGAACCGATTGGCGCAGGGGAGGGCTGGCGTTTTACTCTGCGCCAGGGCGTGACATTTCACGACGGTAGCAGTTTTGATGCAGAAGATGTGTTGTTCTCATATGAACGCGCATCAGACGAGTCCTCAGATACCCGTAGCTGGTTTGCTTCAGTCTCAGAGGTGAAAATCGTCGACGACTACACAGTCGATATCATGACCACCGCGCCAAATCCGATCTTTCCCGACAGCATCTCGAATTGGATGATGCTCGACGCCGGATGGGCAAAGGCCAATGATGCCGAACGTCCCGACAAGGACAACGGCAACTACGCAACACTTAATGCCAATGGCACCGGGGCTTTCAGGGTCGCTGTTCGCGAGCCGGGATTGCGCACTGTTCTTGAACCCTTCGACGGTTGGTGGGACGAAACGGAGCATAATATCACGCGGGCCGAGTTCACGCCCATTCAAAACCCGGCGACGGCGGTTGCCGCCCTGTTGTCGGGTGATGTCGATTTTATCAACCCGGTCCCCATTCAGGATACCGCGCGGCTTGCATCCAACCCGGAGGTTAAAGTGGTGCAGGGGATCGAAGCACGGGTGATCATGCTGGGGTTTCCGCATGAGGCCGAGGCGTTGAAGTATTCGGCGGAAACTTCCGATAAAAACCCGTTTTCCGACGTGCGGGTACGGCAGGCGGTTGCCCATGCGGTCAATGTGCCCGCAATCCTGCAAACGATCATGCGGGGGAATGCCGAAGAGGTCAGCCAATTGGTCAGCCCGGCCATGCGTGGCTATAGTGCCCCGCTCGCGGACCGTCCCGCCTATGACCCTAACAAAGCCCGCGCGCTACTGGCTGAGGCCGGTTATGCGGATGGATTTTCTTTCGGCCTCAAGTGTCCAAATGACCGATACCTGAACGACGAAGCTGTCTGTCAGGCCGTCACCGGGATGCTTGCCCAGGTGGGGATCAAGGCCACGCTTGACGCAATGCCGGTCCAGAATTACTGGCCTGAGCTACGTGCGGACAATTATGACATGTATCTGCTGGGTTGGTCCCCGGGCACGTTCGATGCGGAACACCCCATCCGGTTCCTTGCAAGCACCCCCAACGAAGAAAAGAAGCTGGGATCATGGAATTTCGGAGGCTTCTCTAACGGACGGGTTGATGAGCTTTTGCCTCTAATACAATCCGAGATCGACGACACAAAACGCCAAGCCATGCTTGATGAAAGTACCAAGATATTGCAACAGGAAGTGGCTTATGTGCCGCTCTACGTGGAACCACTGGTTTGGGGGGCTGGTGCGAATATTGACTTAACTCAGCGCTCGGACAACTTCTTCATTCTGCGGTGGGTGACGGTCAATTGACTTTGATCCCGACGTTCATCTGATGGCGAGAATACAAACACCCTTGATCAATTGTCGCACCCCTGCGACACCTTGGAGGCACCCGAGAGGACAAAGATGCTTGCCTATGTGATACAGCGCGTCTTTCAATCGGCCATCGTTTTGCTGGTTGTGGGTCTTGTGGCCTTTTCCATGTTCCGGTTTGTTGGTGATCCTGTCGACAACATGCTTGGCCAGGAACGCACGCAAGCCGATATCGAGCGGCTACGGACCCAGCTGGGTCTCGACCAACCCTTTCCAGTGCAGTACTTCAAATTCCTGCAAGGTGCCGCACAGGGTAATTTTGGTGTGAGCTATCGTCAGGGGCGCCCGGTTTCCGATATCCTGATGGAACGCGCGCCCGCCACGCTGGAACTGGCAGCTGTTTCTGGTTTTCTGGCAATCAGCATCGGGATCGCTCTGGGCGTTTTCACCGCGATCAGGCGAGACGGGTTCGCGGCCAATGCAATCATGTCAGTGTCACTCATCGGTGTGTCTCTGCCCACTTTTCTGATCGGTATCTTATTGATCTACCTGTTTTCCGTGGAGCTGGGGTGGCTGCCAAGCTTTGGGCGCGGCGATACGGTCAAGATTGGAGGCTGGTCAACCGGGTTCCTCACAGAATCCGGTCTTAAGGCGCTGATCCTGCCGTCTATTACCCTTGGCCTTTACCAGATGACCCTGATCATGCGGTTGGTGCGCTCCGAAATGCTGGAAGTGCTCAGACAGGATTACATACGGTTCGCGCGCGCGCGGGGCCTGCGGGACCGCGCCGTGAATTTCCGGCATGCGCTGAAAAATACACTGGTCCCGGTGATTACCGTGACCGGGTTGCAGCTGGGCTCGATCATCGCTTTTGCAATCATCACCGAAACAGTTTTTCAGTGGCCGGGTGTCGGCTTGCTGTTCATCAACGCAATCCAGTTCGTGGATATCCCGGTGATGGCGGCTTATCTGATGCTGATTTCGGTCATGTTTGTCGGGATCAACCTGATCGTTGACCTTTTATACTTCGCAATAGACCCACGCCTGCGCGTGGATAGAACGGCGGCGCACTGATGGCTGACTCTGCACTGAATACACCTGCCAAGGAACGCTCTCGCCTGCGCGTCGCGTTAGACAGTGATTTCGTCTACCAGTTCAAGAAATCGCCCGTGGCAATCGTTTCGGCAGTGGTCGTGCTGATCATGGTTTTTTGCGCCGTCTTTGCACCTCTGATAGCGCCATTTAATCCCTTTGATCCTGCCTCGCTCAACCTGATGAACGGGTTTTCCAAACCCATGGAGCCCAATGCTTTCACCGGCGAAACCTTCTGGCTCGGGACGGACGATCAGGGCCGCGATGTTTTCTCCACCATTCTTTACGGCATGCGTATCTCGCTCTTTGTCGGGGCGGCAGCGGTGCTTTTCGCGATGGTTCTCGGCATCACGCTGGGGTTGATCGCGGGCTACGTCGGTGGTTGGGTTGAGACGATCATCATGCGTGTCGCAGATGTACAATTGACCTTTCCCGCCATTCTGGTGGCCATGTTGATTTTCGGCGTTGCCAAGGGAATCACACCCGTTGAGTACCGCGATCAAATGGCCATCTGGGTGCTGATTATCGCCATCGGCCTGAGTGACTGGGTCCAGTTCGCCCGCGTCGTGCGTGGTGCCACATTGGTGGAAAAGAACAAGGAATATGTGCAGGCTGCGCGATTGATCGGGCGTGGTTCAGGGGCGATCATGCTGCGGCACATTCTGCCCAATGTGCTATCCCCCGTTCTGGTGATCGCCACGATCTCGCTGGCTTTGGCAATCATTGCAGAGGCTACGCTCAGTTTCCTCGGCGTTGGCGCTCCCCCAACACAACCGTCCCTGGGCACTCTTATCCGCATCGGGCAGGGGTTCCTGTTCTCCGGTGAGTGGTGGATTCTGCTCTTCCCCGCTGTAACCCTTCTGACGCTGGCGCTAAGCGTGAACCTGCTGGGCGACTGGTTACGCGATGCGTTGAATCCGAGGCTGCGGTGATGGTGTTGTCAAACCACAACCCAGATGCTGCCATCTTCGTACCCACCAAACTTGAAGCGGCGATCCGATCGGTTCAGCCATATTTTAAGGAACTGAACAGCCTCGACAAAGCGGCCCTCGCCCAGTTTTCTTTGATCTGGACAATTTTTGAATCTCGCATCGCCGAAAAGCTTTCGCTTGAAGGTAGGAGCGTCAATGCGAAGCAGATTTGCATCTATTCTGACCATCAGGACGTAAACTGCCTGCCGCAGAACCAGACCAACCAGGCCGTCGAATTCTGGCACCAAAGATACATTGATGCGGGCCAACCAAATGCGTCTTTCGGAAGTTTGAATTTCAAAGATTGGGACAAAAAGGAACTGGTGATTGCTACACTGAAATGCACGGAGCATAGTCCGGAAAACCGCAAAGCCGCTTTGATTATTATCTATCGCATCCGCTGCAACTTATTCCACGGCACGAAATGGGAATATGGGATGCAGGATCAAAGGGAGAATTTTCAGCATGGCGTAAACGTAATGCTTGAAGCTCTCGGCGCTGATGCAGGGCTTTTGCCAGTATGACGGCTCCCGTTCTCTCCATCCGCAACCTGACTGTCGAAATTCCGACACGCCACGGCATTCTGCGCCCGGTAGACGGCGTAAGCTACGATATCGCAAAAGGTGAAATACTGGGCGTTGTGGGCGAATCCGGGGCGGGGAAATCCATGGCCGGAAATGCCGTGATCGGCCTGCTCAACCCCCCTGCACATATTTCCGAAGGAGAAATCCGTGTGGGCGAGACACGCGTTGACAACCTTTCCGGCGAGCAGATGCGGCGCATGCGCGGCAAAGAGATCGGCATGGTCTTTCAGGATCCGCTGACCTCGCTTAATCCCTTGCTCAGGATAGGCGATCAGTTGACCGAAACCATGCTCGCCCATCTCGATATTTCTCGTAGTGAGGCGGAAAAGCGGGCGGTAGCAGCGCTGGAAGAAGTGGGCATTCCGGGAGCCGCGGAGCGGGTTGGCAGCTACCCCCACGAGTTTTCCGGTGGCATGCGTCAGCGGGTCGTAATTGCATTGGCCCTTTGCGCGGAACCATCGCTGATCATCGCGGATGAACCGACCACGGCGCTGGATGTGTCGGTACAGGCGCAGATCATTTCCCTGCTCAAGAAGCTTTGCCGCGAAAGAGGCACTGCGGTTATGCTGATCACCCACGACATGGGGGTGATCGCCGAAGCCGCTGATCGGGTCGCAGTGATGTATGCCGGTCAGCTGGCCGAGCTTGGCCCCGTGCGCGATGTGCTGACGGCCCCGCACCACCCTTATACGGACGGGCTGATGGGATCGACGCCTCTGGCCTCGCGCGGCAAGGATCGGCTGCATCAAATCCCCGGTGCCATGCCACGCCTCGATGCCTTGCCGACTGGCTGCGCTTTTCACCCCCGTTGCCCGCATGTGCAGGACCAGTGCCGCGCATCACCGGGGCCCCGCATCGAAGATGGGGCAGGGCGCGTCGCCTGCTGGTACCCTATGACGCGGGAGGCCGTGGCCTGATGGCGCTGGTAGATATACGCGGCCTGACCCGCATTTTCGATGTGTCCAAACCCTGGCTGAACCGTGTGGTTGAACGTCGGCAAAAAGCCTTTCTGACCGCAGTTTCCGACGTCAGTTTCGACATTGCCGAACGCAGTGTCTATGCGCTTGTCGGTGAGAGCGGGTCAGGCAAATCCACGATTGGTAAGATGCTTGTCGGGCTTTTGCCTCCGTCAGAAGGGTCGGTCGAAATCCGCGGCGTTGATCTGGCGCGGGAAACCGATGCCGCAAAAGTAGACGCGGTTCGGCGCGACATTCAGATGATCTTTCAGGATCCCTTTGCCTCGCTGAACCCGCGCTGGCGCGTGCGCGACATCATCGCGGAACCGGTTGCCGCCCGGGGGGGCGAAACAACAGGATTGGCAGAACGCTTGCTGGAACAGGTGGGCCTTTCCGCGCGGGACGCAGGCAAATTCCCGCATGAGTTTTCCGGCGGACAAAGACAGCGCATCTGCATCGCGCGCGCACTCGCATCAGAGCCAAAACTGATCGTTTGTGACGAGCCTACATCGGCTTTGGATGTGTCGGTGCAAGCGCAGGTCCTGAACCTGATGAGCGATCTGAAAGACACCTTTGGTCTGACCTATCTCTTCATCAGCCACGATTTGACCGTGGTTCAGCATATGGCTGACCGGATCGGCGTGCTCTATCTTGGTCGCCTTGTGGAAGAGGCCGACCCGGAGGCGCTTTTTGAAGATCCAAAACACCCTTACACGCAAATGTTGCTTGCAGCCGCCCCACAGCTTGACAACTTTGGCCGCGAAGTACCGCCGCCAACGGGCGAAATTCCCGACCCGATCAACCCGCCGACGGGGTGCGCTTTTCACCCGCGTTGCGCCATAGCTCAGGCAATCTGCTCTCAGAAACGGCCGGAAATGCGCATGCTGCGCGGCGCGCGGGTGGCCTGCCATCTGGCCGAATGACCGGGCCGCTTGCCTCGCTGAAAGTGGTAGAGTTCACAGGGCTTGGCCCTGCACCGCTGGCAGGTCAATTGTTGGCGGATCTTGGCGCAACCGTTATCGCGATTGATCGAGGGTCAGCCCCGGTCGATCCAACGGACATCAATCGGCGCGGCAAACGCAGTATCGCCCTTAATCTGAAATCTGAAACCGGGAGAAGCGTTGCTAGAAAGTTGATCGCGCAATCGGACGTCTTGATCGAAGGGTTTCGCCCCGGCGTCATGGAACGTTTGCAACTTGGTCCGGATACATGTCCCGAAACGTTGATCTATGCCCGCATGACCGGGTGGGGGCAGGTTGGCCCCTGGTCGCAAAAGGCCGGACACGATATCAACTACCTGGCGATGACGGGTGCATTGCACGCCATTGGACCGGAGCGCGAACCCCCAACCGTGCCGCTGAACCTGATCGCGGATTTTGGGGGAGGGACCATGTTCCTTCTGCTCGGAATTCTATCGGCACTTATTGAAAAAGGCATTTCCGGAAAAGGACAGATCGTTGATGCTGCCATGGCCGATGGCGTGCCAGCCATGATGGGGTTGATCCACGGTATGCTGGCCAAGGGATCATGGACCGTAGAACGGGGTGCAAACTGGCTGGATGGCGCTGCACCCTTTTACAGGTGCTACGAATGCGCGGACGGAAAATTCATATCTGTCGGTGCGCTGGAGCCGCAATTCTATGCGGAACTTGTCGACAAGGCCGGATTGCCGATCCATGATCTTTCCGCCCAAAACGACAAAACGCAATGGCACAAAACCAGCGAGGACTTCGCGAAGGTGTTCATCACCAAGACCCGCGATGAATGGGCAGCCGTCTTCGAAGAGTCCGATGCTTGCGTCACCCCGATTCTGGATTTTGACGAAGCGCCCGTTCATCCGCAAAATGCGCAGCGCGATGTATTCTTCGCCGACCGGGAAACAACTCAGGCCAGTCCCGCCCCCCGCTTCAGCCGCACCTGCCCCCAAAAACCCGCGCCGCCAAAAGCCATTGGTGCTGATACAGATGATCTGCTCAGGGAGATGGGATATTCCAACGAATGCATTTCACGGATGCGGCAGGCGGGAGACATTACATGACCATCCTGATCGCCGGTGCTGGTATTGCAGGGTTGACACTTGGGTTGACGCTGCATCAGATTGGCATCCCTTTTCGCATCTTTGAAGCGGTGCGGCAGCTAAGACCATTAGGTGTCGGGATTAATCTGCAACCCAATGCCGTGCGCGAATTGTTCGATCTGGGGTTGGAGAACCCGTTAAACGCGCTTGGTGTCGCAACCCAGAGCCTCGGATTCTACACCAGAACGGGTCATGAAATCTGGACGGAACCGCGCGGTACTGCCGCTGGCTACAATTGGCCACAGATTTCCGTGCACCGGGGTTTGCTGCAGATGTTGCTCTATGAAACACTTGTTACACGGGCGGGAGAAGACTGCATTTTAACCGGGCATCGCGCGACCGGATTTGCCCAGACCACCAGCGGCGCTGCACTTCTTGTCGAAACGCCCAAGAGGCGCTCTGAAATCACTGGCGATGCTGTTGTTGCCGCAGATGGCATACATTCCGCCCTGCGGGCGCAAATGTACCCCAATGAGGGCGTGCCTGTCTGGGGCGGTGCAATCCTCTGGCGCGGCACGACACAAGCTGCCCCGTTCCTGTCAGGTGCAGATATGATCCTGGCGGGTCACGACACCCAGCGCATGGTGGTGTACCCGATTTCGGCGCCTGACCCGCGCACGGGCTCTGCGACGCTGAACTGGATCGCAGAGCGGCGCGTTGATCCGACGCTGGGATGGCGCAGGGAAGACTGGAACCGGGCGGCAGATTTGGAGGATTTCTTGCCGTCTTTCGAGACATGGAAGTTCGACTGGCTCGACGTGCCGACCCTGATCAAAGGCGCGGATGTAATCTATGAATACCCGATGGTGGACCGCGATCCGGTCGCGCAATGGACACAAGGATGCGTGACGCTGATGGGTGATGCGGCGCACCCGACATACCCTGTTGGCTCAAATGGCGCGAGCCAGGCGATTGTCGATGCGCGCACAATGGGCGCTTGCCTGAGAGATCATCGTGACGTTCAGGATGCGTTTGTCGCTTATGAGAACACTGTTCGGCCAAGAACGACGCAAGTCACGCTTGCCAACAGAGGCAGCGGCCCCGATGCGATCCTGCAAATGGTAGAAGACCGCTGCGCCGGTCGCTTCGACGATATCCACCGTGTCGTCCCGCGTAGCGAACTTGCGGCGCATGCGGCAAAATACAAATCTCTCGCAGGATTGGACAAAGATGCGTTGAACGCCCAACCTGCGATCATCGGGCCCGTGTAATGGTTCGGACCTGCGGGAATTTGCTTGGTATCGAGAAATCATGATGGAAAAAATTGCAGTTGTAACAGGAGCCGCAGGCGGCATGGGGCAGGCTATCGTTTCTCGATTGCTGCTAGACGGTTTTCACGTCATCGGGTTTGATATCGATACCGGCGGGCTGACCAAATTGTCGCAGGCCGGATTTGAAGGCGTCGAGGTCGATCTCACTGATCCCGCAGCCATCGCGCAGGCATTTTCAAGCATCGGCAAGGCCCACGGTGGCATTGATGCGCTGGTCAACAACGCAGGAACTTGCCTGATGTCGGAGTTTCCGGAGATTCCGGCTGACGAATTCGATCAGCAGATGGCGCTCAACTTTTCCAGCGCTTTCCACTGTTGTCAGGCTGCGGTGAAGCTGATGCTGGGGCGCAGCGGGGTCCGGAAAATCGTCAATATCTCTTCCAATGGGGCCTATAATTTCGATGTGTTCGACCCGCCGCATTACCGCGCGTCAAAGGCCGCCATGGACACCTTGACCAAAGATCTCGCACGGCGTTTTGCAAAGGAAAAAATCGCGGTGAACTCTATTGCGCCGGCGATGACGGAAACGCCATTGTTCAACGTTGTGAGCCGGGAAGTTCTCGACACTGCGATTTCACAGATGCCGCATGGCAGGGCAATGCAACCCGCAGAAGTGGCCGCATGGGTTGGTTTCCTGATTTCACCGGCCGGTGATGTTTCCAGCGGCAATGTGATCATCCTCAATCAGGGCCGGGATGTGCGCTAGCTATACCATTCCGGTGCTTTTCTGAGCGTGGGCCATTGCTCCGGACTATGCCCAAAAATTACTTTGGCCTTTTGATCCGTCGCAATCTGCATCAACCGCGCGCCATGCATGATCGCCAGATCTTCATTCCAGGACCCTGCAAATTTCTCATCGATTTCGGCCGCGCGACTGATCGCATCCGAGGTCAGGAGGGTTGGCCCAGTCTCTGGCAAACGCACCATGAAAGCCAATTGGCCCGGCGCATGGCCCGGCACCAGAAAAACGGTAAACCCTGGCCCAATGTCCACGTCTTCGGTAACCCGCAGATACTCTCTGTCAGGCCATTCCATAAGCTGCTTCCCCGACCAGTAGAGCGGTCGCGGCAAAGCACGTTCCGCGGCAGCAATGAGGATTGGAACACCGGGAAATCCGTCCATGAAGCCCACGTGATCAATATGCGTATGGCTTTGAATCATCAGATCAATATCAGAAGAAGACAAGCCAAGCAGCGCCAACTGAGCAGGTGCCATATTCTGATGCGTGATCGAAAGAACACGTCCGAAGCTGCCCAGATCGTCCTCGTCCGTGGCAAGCTGTGCATCTTGCGCATATTTTTCGGGAAACCCGGTGTCGATCAGCACGTTCTCTTCTTGGTCTGTCTGGATCAGAAACCCGCAAATCCCGATAATGCGGTTGTTGGCGTGCACCTGGAACAGACCGTAGTCCAGAACGGCCATGCGCAGCGGGCGACCTTTCAGAAGGGGTTGCATAAGAACCGTCCGACCTCTCTTGTTGGAAGAGAACTAGACGAGACGCAGCTTATGAAAGTCAAGATACACACGCTTTTCCAGTATCTTCTTGAAACAACTTCAATGGCACCCGAGGCAATTGTCGGGTTTTCATTGTCGGAATCGCCAAGGCTTGGCGCCTTTCTGGATGATCTTGACCCGGATTTGCCCCTGGACTGGAATAATCGCGACTTTCGTGGCTTGCCCGAATTGCGCACCCATGTTCTGGCTCAGGCCGGGTTGACCGGTATCTGCGGGATCGAGGATGTGCTGATTACAGCAGGCGCGGCAGAGGCCAACTATCTGTCGATCATGCAGCTTGTGCAGCCCGGCGACGAGATTGTCGTTGAAACCCCCGGTTGGCCGCAGGCTGAAGTTCTGGCGCGCGCCATCGGCGCGGATATCGTGACGGTCGAACGTCGAGAAGAAGATAGCTGGAAACTATCGCTGGACGCACTCAAGGCTGCGGTCACGCAGCACACGCGCCTGATCTTTCTAAGCAATCCGAACAACCCGACCGGGCAGGTTCTGGGTAAATCTGAGTTGGAAGAGATTGCAGGGATCGCGGATAAAGTCGGAGCGTGGCTTTTGGTAGACGAGGTTTATGCCGGTCTGGAATGGCAAGGGCCCAGGGCTCCCTCCATCGCCGGGTTATACTCCAAAGGCATTACCACAGGCTCGGTCTCAAAAGCGCTTGGATTGCAGGGATTACGCACGGGCTGGCTGATCTGTTCGGACCCTGATCTGGTCATGGACGCGGTTATCTTGCGCGAAAACTCCTCGGAAATCATGAACATCATGGGCGAGGTCATCGCGGAATTAGCCTTGCGACCGGACCGGCTCCTACCCGCGATGCAGGCCGCGCGCACGGCAGGTATGCGAAATCTTGCGCGGATGAATGACTGGTTAGCAACGCAACCCGATCTGAGCTGGGTGCCGCCGCAAGCGGGGTTAATTGGGCTTGGCCGTTTGCCGCAGGGTTTGGACAGTGACCGGTTCGCGCGTCGTCTGCTGGAGGCCCCTTACCGAACCTTTGTGTTGCCCGGCAGCGCCTATGGGCAACCCGGTCACATCCGTCTTGGTGTTGGCGGCGGAGCAGATGTTAAACTGGAAAAAGGACTGGGCCGGGTTGGCCAGGCATTGGCGGATTGGCGCAACGGGCTCTAGCGCAACCCATTCACCGCGATATAGCGCGCCAGATCAAGAATGATCTGCCCACGCGCAGTAGCAATCGCTTGCGGCCCGCCCGCGGGATCAAATGTTTGCGACAGATCGAACAAGCCGGAGCGTTCACGCCCCCCCTCTGCAACTGCGACGAAATACTGTCCAACCGCGCGGAACTGTCCATCCGTACCGGCCACCAGACTTTCGAACCGCAGCTCCAACCGAGCATCCGGCAGCGTGTCCAAAGGCCAGGGGGCGGAAGCAACCCTTGCTCCACTTAGCCCTGACAAATGGCGGGCAAGCTCCAGTGCCACTGCGCGCTCCGGCGTGTCGGCCCACAAAACCCCACGCTCGTTCGTGAGTTTGCCATCTGTGCCCAAGCTGGAAATCTCATCAGAGGCGGCATAGGCGGGCAATGAGATTTCTCTGATCTCGACGGAGCGAAAGGCAATTCTCTGGCGTTCCGTCGCCTCGGTTGCAGGAATGACATATCTGTCTGGCGCCGATGCGCAGGCCGTCAGGCAGCACAAGGCTAAAACCGGGAAGAGAGGTTTGATAAATCCCATAGTCAACGTCCTCTGATGAGCGCGGTTGGATTGCGTTCCAAAAGCCGTGCCAGGGCTGTCAGCGCGTTCGCAGCCTTTGAAATGTCGCGCAAAGCGGCCTGTGCATCGCGACTGATGACATCGCCCTGATTGTATCCCGCAATTGTCCGGCTGGCCTGATCGAATACAGCGGTGATCTGTTCGACCAGTTGCGGCAGATCGCGGCTGGAAAGAGCCACGGCGTCTGCTGCTTCACGCGCAGAATTCAAGGTTGCATTCACATTGCGCACGGCACCGCCTTCGCGCAATTCGGTCAGCGTCGCATTCAACTCATCCAGCGCGGCACCAAGCGATTCCGGAAGCTCCTGTGCCGCTGGTGTCCCGAGGATTGCATCAGCGGAGGCCAACAACTCCGTCAGTTGCAAGGTCAATTCGTCGAGCGGCAGAGCCTCGGCCTTGGCTGCAACCCCGCTCAAACCTTCTATGAGTTCAGGCACCCCGGCCACCGACGCGCTGACTGAATTCGCGGCTTCGGTGGCCGCAGCAATTGCTTCTACAACGCGGGAGACAGCCTGGCCTTCTTCAATTTGCGACAGCAAGGTTTCAGCGCGTTGGATAGCGGCATTCAGAGAAACCGGGATGTCTTTGACTTCCTGCGAAGACACAATTGCGCGTATGTCGCCCAGCAGTGCTCGGATTTCCTGAGGCGTCTCCCGCAGCTCCTTGCTGGAGACAAACGCCTCGGCTCCTTGCATGAATCCAATGGCGCTGTTGAGCAGTTCTTCGAATGGCAGGCTGTTGATGCGGGTAAAAACCCCCTCTACCGTAGCGGTCGCATCGGAGATTTCGCTGTCTGTAGAAGGAAGGGTTGGCATGCCTTCCTCTTCGGTGATGGCAGCAGCAATCGGTGCATCTTCGATCTCCACCAGCTCAACCTTCAATCCGCCTGTCAGCAGGCTTGCAGTTGCGAGACGCGCTCTCAGACCTTCCTGCACCCTTGCGTTGAGGAAAGAAACAACCGCCTCTGGGCCCAAATCCCCCGAAAGACCCAATCGGGCTGGCTGAATACCGATGATCACGTTTAGTCGGACGCGCGCATCACCAAACCGCTCACGATCCACGATCCCCGACAGAGCTTCAACCGAGCCGATGCGCAGACCGCTGAATTCAACGGGTGCGCCAAGTGCGAGGCCAGAAATATTTTCGTCGAAGATAACGCGCAGTTCGAGCAGCTCGGCCTCGGACCGGTTGAAGACGCTGTTTCTCGCTGTGACCTCATCGGCGAAGACTTCAAAGACGGTGCCATCGGTCACCGGCTCGCCGCCGGATACGAATGTATCGAAGGTGAGCCCGCCACCGATCAGTGTAGCCAGAGAGGAGAAATCCACCTCAGCACCTGAAGGACCAATGGAGACGCTAAAACCGGAGGTGTCCCAAAACCGTGTATTGCCGGTGACCAGACGGCCATGCGGTTCATAAATAATGGCCTCCGCAATCGCAAAATTCCCTTCGCGAGAGATACGCGCCGAGCCCACACGCCCGATTTCAATACCTCTGAAGAGGATCGGACTGTTATCTGTCAACGACCCCCCCGGGGTTGTGCGCAACGCGATCTGCAGGCCCTCTTTGCCCGGACGGAACAGGGGCGGTATCTCCAATCCTTTGAATGCCGTGCGGATTGGCCCGATCTCGCTATCCCATGAACCTTCGATGAAAACGCCACTCAAAACGGTATCGAGGCCCGAAACGCCCTGGACAGACAGCTGCGGGCGGACAACCCAGAAAGAAGCTCCCGCATCCACATATCGCGCCACTTCCTTTTCCAGACGAATATGCGCGACAACGCCCTCCAACCCTTCGGAGAAAGTGACACCTTCGACGATACCAACCGTGACATCCCTAAACCGGACCTCGGTGCTGCCGGCGGCAATCCCGGCACCGTTTTCAAACTCGATCGAAATCAGGGGACCGCGATCATTATATGACTGCCATGCGACAGTAAGGGCGACGATCAGCGCGAGAAACGGGATCGCCCAGACGATTGAAGCGCGCCCAAACAGCGTCTCGCGCGCAGGGTCGATCGGAACCGGATCGGGGGCGTTATTCATGGTCTTTCTTTCCTTTGCGCCACCGCTGCGCATCCCAAATCATCCGACTGTCGAAAGCCTGTGCAGAGAGCATAGTGAAAATCACTGACAAGGCAAAAAATAAGCTGGCAGGACCGGGACTTATCGCCACCAGGACATTGAGTTGCACCAGTGACGACAGGATCGCAACCACAAAGATGTCGATCATGGACCAACGACCGATATATTCGACCACCTCGTAGAGCAGCTGCCTTTGATTTTTTGACACGGTGGAAGGGCGGGTGACGGAAATGGCCAAAAAGGCGATTGCCATGAATTTTGCCAGAGGGATCGCAACACTCGCAATCAAGATAATGAGCGCGACGCCCACGCTGCCATATTCGATCAACTCAATGGCACCTCCAACAATTGTACTTTCCTGAACGGTCAACAAGGTGCGGGTTCGGAGCATCGGATAGAGGTTGGCCGGTACATAACACATCAAACCCACCAGCCACAGCGCCCAGACACGTTGCAGACTTTTGACGTCCCGGTGGTAGACGCGGTGACCGCACCGGTTGCAGGCCCGGGTCCCTATCGGCCAGACCTGAGCGCAGCGCGTACAAGCCACCACACCAAGATCACGGGCATTCAGGATTTCGCCGGCTTGCCGAGCGCGTTCCATACGGACCACCTGCACAAAAAATTATCCTGCACGACGACAAGAACAACAAGACCTGCAAACAACCAGAATGCAGGACCAAACCCAACTTCGGCCAAATCGCTGATTTTCACCAGTGCGACGGCGCATCCGATAGCAAATATTTCCGCCATGGACCAGGGACGCAAAGCTTCTGCCAGACGGAAGGCCTGAGCGGCATGCCGCGCCGGAGGTTTGTCGAGAACAATCGGGATCAGCACGTAAAGAGAGAGCAGCACACGTGTCAAAGGGATGAAAATGATCAAAGCTGCGGTTGTCAGCGACAAAACGATCAGGGGACCATCGCTGAATGCAAGCGCCGCATCAAGCACAGACACGGTGTTCCGGGCGCCGCCAACCGAGACAGACAGGAACGGAAAAATCGCCGCTGCTGTGATCAGAACGAGAATGGCAAAGGAGAGGGCAATGATCTGCACACCCGCTTTTCGGCGTGGTGTTATCAGAACGGTATGGCACCGATGGCAGACAGCGCGTTCCCCCGGGGCCGGGCGCACAAGCGCGTAAGCCGCGTCGCACTTCGGGCAGACGATCAAATCTTCACGGGGATTCGCGGCGCTTGCTGACATGCGTTTCGTTTTAAACGCTTTCCGGGCAAACGAACATGGGTCATGTGCGCGGGATTGCAATCGAGGAATTGCCACCGACCGCCTATTTCAGCGGACGGAGGCAATCATTTACTGAAACGCGTTATTTGCCCCAGATTTTCTTGTACTCATCACGGTAGCCGTTACCGGGATCGAAGATGTTGTTCTCACCACCGTCAAAGGCAACATTTTCCTGCGTGACCACATGCAACGGCGAGGTATAGGCAGAGCATTCTTCGCCCCGAATGGCCCGGTTCAGCTCATCCACCAGTTGCCAACCTTGCAGATTGAGCGGCTCGGCCACGGTCACAGCCTGATACTGGTTGGAACGAATACGTTGGTACGCGCTCTCCGAGCCATCACCTGCGGCCACGGCCAGCGGTTTCTGGTCGCCCCCCAAACCGGCAGAGGCAAGGCTTGGTCCCATGAAATCAAAATAGATGTCATTGATCGCAAGGCTATGTGTCCACTTGTCTCCGTGACGCTGCAACAGGGCCGTTGTCAGCGTCGGCATGCGGCTGGAGGTGTCCGCGATGGGCGTGTCGACATACTCCAGAACCGTACCCCCCAGTTTCTCGATGGTTTCCTTGATGCGGTCCGCCTTGGCGATCGCGATCTGGTAGGTGCTGTCGGTAAAGATCACGACACCCGGCTCACCACCCGCATCGGCAAAGGCCCATTGGGCAGCGGCTTCAGATACCTGCATGGCATCCGTCGAGACGTTGGCAAAGATGCCGTTGCCCGGGTTGCATCCGATCACCGGACCGGAGTGCCAGGCAACCATGGGAACATTTGCGTTTTGCGCCTGTTCCAGTGCGGCCTGCTGTTCCACTGCGTCAAAGCCGTTGATGATGATACCCGCCGGTTGCAGCGCCAGCGCCTGACCGAATGCGGCTGTGCGGCCCTGAATGGAGCCCGCGCCATCCAGAACGCGTACGTCCCACCCAATGGCAGCGGCAGCTTCTTCGACGCCATTTGTGACGCCAAGAATGCCGCCATTCTTCAGATCACCGGCCAGCACAACGATGGTGCCAGCTTCTGCTGCGGTTGGGCCCGATGTGGGACCATCCCAGGCGGTTTTCTGACCTGCGTGCAGTTTCACTGCCGCCATGGCTTCTGAAACGGCGTCCGCATATGACGGACCGGCGACAGCCAGCGCCAGGATTGAGGCTGTTAGAGTTCTTCTGAGCATAGTGTCCTCCCTTTCTCAGTTTTTGTTGATCACTTCGGGCCGGAGCCCTTTTTTCGCTGTGCATATCCCGCGATGCCAATGGCGATCAGCAGGGTCAGGCCATTGAACATCGGCTCGACCCAGAACGATCCGCCAAATTGCTGAATGCCCGAGATGCCGACCGCAAGAATGACCACACCCACGATTGTACCCCAGACATTGACCCGCCCCGGTTTGATCGTAGTGGACCCCAGAAAGGCACCGACAAGGGCAGGCAACAGGAATTCCAGCCCGACAGAGGCCTGACCAATGCGCAGTTTTGACGCCAACAGAACGCCGGTCAAAGCGGTCAGCGTACCCGATGCAATGAACGCGCCAACGACATATTTACGGGTGGGAATGCCATTCAAAGCTGCGGCTTTCTGGTTCGCACCGATCGCATATAGAAACCGGCCGATGGGCGTGTATTCCAGGATGAGCCATAAAACGATCGTGATCGCCAGAACGTAAAACCCCGTGATCGGCAGGCCAAGTACAAAGGTGCCGTTTAGCGCGTAGAACCCATCTGGCAGCACACCCACAACCTGTCGTCCGCCAGTGTGCCAGAGCGCCAGCGCATAGAGCACGGTGCCAGTGCCCAGAGTGGCGATGAAAGCGTCGATCTTTGCGATTTCCACCAGAAATCCGTTTGCCAGACCCGTCAATGCACCAAGACCAATCACGGTGATCACCGCCATCGGCCAGGGAAACCCATAGAGTGTCTGCAAGGAGATTGCGAGGATGTGCCAAAGGACAATCCCATAGCCGACCGTCAGGTCAATGCGGCCCGCGACCATCGGGATCATCGCCGCCAGTGACAGCAAGGCGATGATCGATTTATCGGAGACAATGGAACGCAGATTGAGCACCGTGGGGAACGTGTTCGGCAGCAGCACCGAAAACAGGATGATCAGCCCGAACATCAGGATCACCAGCCCGTAAACCGGGGCCAGACGTATGAGTTTTTGCCCAAAGGTCATGCCCGCAAGTTGATCCTTGGTTGGCTCCAGAGCATCGGATTCGATGGAGTTCACGTCTTTGTCTCCCTCAGGCCGCTTCACCGGCCGATGCGGCCTGAATGAGCGATTGTGTTGTAAGTTGGTCGCCGGACACTTCGGTCACGGGCACGCCCCGGCTGAAAACCAGAGCGCGATGACAAATGTTGGCGATTTCCTCGAAATCGGTTGAAACGACAAGCACGCCCATGCCAGCGGCCATCGCATCGTAAAGCAGTTGATAGATTTCCGCCTTGGCACCCACGTCCACCCCGGCTGTGGGGTCTTCGGCAATCAGAAAGCTGCGCCCTGTGTCGAGCCACCGACCCACAACGATTTTTTGCTGGTTACCGCCGGACAACGCCTCAATCGCCAATGTCGGATCATTGGGGGACAAGCCAACGCGGCCACCAAGCGCGCGGGCGCGGACGTCTTCGGGTCGCGATCCCATGAAGGAAAAGAGTTTGCGGCCATGCGTCAGCGGATTGAGATAGGCGTTTTCGCGGATTGTCAGCGCGGGCGCGATGGATTCCACAACCCGATCACGCGCCACAAACCCGATGCCCGAAGATACCGCCCCAATCGGGGAGGTCAGATCGGGCATTTGGCCCAAAAGTGTGACCGATCCCTGATGTGGCAGGAGACCAAAAAGCGCGCGTCCAATGTCTTCATGCCCGGCACCGCGCAATCCGACAAGCCCAAGCATTTCTCCCTTCTGAACGGTGAAACTGGCAGGGCCTGCGGTTTCTGTCCGCAGGTCTTTCACATCAAGTACTGCGTCCCCGGTCTGGGCGTCCGGACGCGCGATATCGCGTGTCTTGCCGCCCACGATCAGGTCCACCAAGTCTTCGGGATCTGTCTCAGCGATAGTGCGCATCCCGACCATTTCGCCATCGCGCAGCACGGCCACCCTGTCCGCGATTTTGAAAATCTCATCCAGCCGGTGCGAAACGTAGATCATCCCCACACCTTTGTCCCGCAGCGGCCTGAGAGCGGCAAACAACCGTTCTACCTCGTCGGCAGGCAGGGACGCCGTGGGTTCATCCAGCACCAGGAAATCGCATTCCACCGCCAATGCCCGCGCAATAGCCACCAGTGATTTCTCGGTGCGGGAAAGATCCGAGACACGCGTTGTCGGCGCGAAATCAGCATCCACCAGCGCAAGCGCATCGCGCGCAATGCTCTCCGTAGCAACCCAGTCAATCCGGCCACCGCGCCGCATATATCCAACGGCCAGCGCGATATTTTCAGCGACGCTCATCCACTCGATAAGCCCCAGATCCTGGTGGATAAACGCAACGGCTTGTCGCTCGTTCACCGCGCCTGCGACGTGCTTGTAAGGCACGCCTTCGATGCTGACGCTTCCGCTGTCAGGCGCGTGGATCCCGCCCAGCACTTTGATGAGCGTTGATTTTCCGGCCCCGTTTTCGCCCAAAAGTGCG
This sequence comes from Roseobacter sp. EG26, assembly GCF_049830555.1. Lineage (NCBI taxonomy): Bacteria > Pseudomonadati > Pseudomonadota > Alphaproteobacteria > Rhodobacterales > Roseobacteraceae > Roseobacter > Roseobacter sp. EG26. The sequence goes on along the minus strand of NZ_JBNBLH010000012.1, from coordinate 7,695 downwards.
ACGATTTCACCGCGGCCCACATCCAGCGAGACGCCCCGCAGCGCATGCGTGCCCCCAAAGGTTTTCACGATGTTTTCAAATCGCAGGTCGTTTTTTTTCGAAGATGTCCCTTCGGACATGGTGGTCCTCCCTCGCTACCAACAAGGATCGTTACCGGTAACATATCGGATCATCGGACCAGATCCCCAGGGAGTCAACAAGAAAAGTTATCGATAACATTTATTGTGAAGAGAAAGCCCGCAGATCGAATTTAGGACCTGCGGGTTGGTTGTTCTGTCTTGAATTGAAGCGCCGGTTCGTAGGTTTAATGCGCCCACGGACCATGTTGGCCCGTACTGCCATCGTCCAGCCGTGCAAATCCATGTAGCCCAAAGAAATCGCGCTGGCCCTGAATCATATTTGCTGTGCCGCGATGGGTACGCATGGCGTCGAAATAGGTGAGCCCAGACCCCAGGGCAGGGGCGGGGATACCGTGCAGCGCCGCCTGAGCCACCACCTGCCGCAAAGCGTCGTGGCTGGTTTTCAGCTTTTCGGAGAAAAATGGCGCAAACATCAGGTTCCGCATGGGATCATCGGTCAGGGCCGAGGCCATATCGTTGAGCATGTCTGACCGGATGATGCAGCCCTCGCGCCAGACACGGGCAATCTCGGGCAGGGGCAGGGCCCAGCCAAAAGCGTCAGACGCAGCGGAGATCATCACGAAACCCTGCGCGTAGCACAGGATCTTGCCACAGATCATCGCCTGTTCCATTGCGTCAACTGTCAGTGTTCCGTCTGCCATCGGTCTGGGTGCCGCGCCAAAAAGCACTTCACCCTCTGCGCGGGCGTCCCGACGCGATGAAAGATTGCGCGCAACCACTGCCGCTTCGATCGCGGGGATGGGCGCGGCGAGGTGTTGCGCTTCGATGACCGTCCACCGGCCCGTGCCTTTTTGGCCGGCGGCATCTACAATGACGTCCAGCAATGGCGCGTTCGTGGCGGCATCTGTTGTTCCGGCTACTTTTCCGGAAATTTCCACCAGATAGGACCGCAGCGGCCCCTCATTCCAGCGGTCAAAGACAGCCCCGACAGCCCCGGCATCATAGCCCATGCCATCACGCAGAATGCCGTAAATCTCTGCGATCATCTGCATATCCGCGTACTCGATGCCATTATGCACGGCCTTCACAAAATGACCCGCGCCTTCCTCACCCATCCACGTGGCGCAAGGCGTGCCTTCGTATTTGGCGCTGATCGCTTCGAGCACATGTGACACGCGATCCCAATATTCCCGTTTGCCGCCGCCCATGATTGACGGACCATGACGCGCGCCTTCTTCGCCCCCCGACACGCCAATTCCCAGGAACGGACCGGTTGCTTCGCGTGCGCGACGGTTGGTGTCGTGGAAATTGGCATTACCTGCATCTATGATCAGGTCATCAGGGCCTAGTAGCGGGCGCAGTGCCGCAATCTGGTCGTCCACCGCCTGCCCGGCGGGAACCATCAAAATGATCGCGCGCGGTGCCCTGATGGCCGTAACAAGGTCCTCCAAGCTGTCGGTGGGTGTGATTTTCGAAGCGAGCTCTCCGGATGCTGCGTGAAAATCATGCGTGACCTGCGTCGTACGGTTCCAGACTGCGATGTCGAAACCCTTTTCCGCAATATTCATGGCGAGGGCCGCGCCCATCGTCCCAAGGCCAACCAGCCCGATTTCACTTGTCATGGAAATTGCACTCCCGCTCTGTTCAGTGTCACACGGTAGACGCTGGTCGTCGCCGTGATGTAAAGTTCATGTTTTGCGCGCCCACCGAAGCAGATGTTGGACACCAGTTCCGGCACCAGAATCTTGCCCAGTAGGCGACCGTCCGGTGCAATGCAATGCACCCCATCCGCCGCCGAAGACCAAAGGTTGCCATCGGTGTCCACACGAAAGCCATCCGCAATACCGGGGTCGATCGTATGGAAGTGACGCCCGTTCTGAACGCTGTCACCCACGACGTCATACACCCGGATATGCTGCGCATCATCGGAAAACATGCGGCCCGTATCAGCCACATAGAGCAGGCTTTCGTCTGGAGAGAACGCCAACCCGTTGGGGCAGTTCATGTCCTCGATCACAACGTCAAGCGTGCCTGCGTCCGGGTCGGCACGGTAAACGACACAGGGGTTTTCCTGCGGGCTTGTGTAACCTTCATAGTTGGTCATGATCCCGTAGTGTGGATCGGAAAACCAGATGCTGCCATCGGATTTTACGATCACATCATTGGGCGAATTCAAGGGCTTACCATCGAATTTATCGGCAATGACCGTGACCTTCCCGTCATGCTCGGTGCGGGTGACACGGCGTGTTCCGTGCTCGCAGGAGACCAGTCTGCCCTGACGGTCGCGGGTGTGCCCGTTGGCGTAGTTGGAAGGGCTGCGATAGGTCGTCACGCCACTTTCCGGTGTCCACCGCAATATGCGATTATTTGGAATGTCCGAGAACAACAGGCACCCTGCGTCGCCAAACCAGACCGGTCCCTCAACCCAGTCAAATCCCGTGGCAATCTGCTTTACAGGCGCGTTGCCCAGCACATATTGCCCAAAGACGGGATCGTGAATTTCGAAAAATGACATGGGGTTCCTCCCACTTTTCTTTCCCTTGAGTTAACGATAACACCCAAAGGCGTCAAATCGAAAGGTCCGTTCCATGTCGAACCCGTATTTCAACTCCACTGAAGTTTTGACCCACGCCGGTGTCATGGCAATGCTCTCTGCCGGAATTGCGCGTGCCGAAGCAATGGGCCAGCCACAAGTGATTGTCATTGTGGATGCCAGCGGCGAACTTCTGGGGGAAATCCGCATGACCGGCGCAAAGTATCTCAGCCGAAAAAGCGCTTTCAGCAAAGCGCGCACCGCTGCCTCTATTGGTGCGCCGAGCGACAGTGTACCCGAAGCGGTGCGCACAGGCGTCGGGCTTGCAACAGGCGGCGAAGTGACGGGCTTGCCTGGCGGATTGCCCATTTGGCATAACGGTGTCTTGCTGGGGGGCATCGGGGTCGGCTCCGGCACAGGGCCGCAGGATATTGACGTCGGACGCGCAGCACTTGCCGCGATTGGGGCGGATACGTGAGCGTCACTGTCAGGCAAAGGAAATTTGCGCTTTCATGGCCTGCGTCCGGTCACTCGCCAGATCAAAGGCTTTGACCGCGTCCGCAAGGGGCAGGGTTTGGGTGATCAGGGGTTTGACGTTGATCAATCCCTTTTTCATCAGTTCAACCCCGGTAAAGAATTCCTCGTGAAAACGGAAAGACCCGCACAGTTTGAGCTCTTTGGCGGTGATGGCCTGCACGGGCAGGGTCATATCGCCCCCCATCCCCAATTGTACGATTGTCCCGCGCGGGCGTAATGCGGCAATTCCCCCTGCCAGTGCAGGGGCGGCGCCGGTGCACTCAAACAGAACATCGAAGGTGCCTTTGTCGGCCTCATAGGCTTTCAACGCCTCGGGATCTTCCAATGAGTTGATCACGCGGTCCGCACCATTTTGACGGGCCATGTTCAACGTGAAATCGGTCAGATCGGTTGCCACGATTTCGGCCGCACCCGCGCGGCGTGCCACCAGAATACAAAGCAGGCCGATCGGCCCGCAGCCGGTGACCAGAACGCGTTTGCCCAAAAGTTCACCGGCCTGACGCGCGCCGTGTAGACACACCGCAAGAGGTTCCGCCATGGCGGCTTCTCCTGTGGTCAGACCCTCAGCGGGAGCACATTGCTTTTGGTCCGCAACCAGCATTTGCCGGAAAGCACCCTGAATATGCGGGAACGGCATCGCCGAGCCATAAAACCGCATGTTCAGGCAATGATTAAGAGCGCCCTCATGGCAATAGCTGCAGGCAAGACATGGGCGTGACGGCGACACCGCGACCAATTGACCAAGGCTGAGGCCGTCGACTTCGGGACCCAGTGCAGTGACATGCCCTGACACCTCGTGCCCGAGGATCATCGGTTCTTTGACGCGGATCGCACCAATGCCGCCATGATTATAGTAATGCAGGTCGGAACCGCAAATGCCGCCGGTCGCGATCGCGATCTGAACTTCTCCGATACCCGGTGCCGCAACGGATGTTTCCTCGATTCGCAAATCCCGTTGGCCGTGGATGACGATAGATTTCATGTTGTGTTCCTTCTGGAAAAAAGACCGACCAACCGAAAGGCGGTAAGAATTCGCAGCATATTGAGTGATCTCTTGACAAGTTTTGTTAACGATAACATAAACTGGTGTTAACCCTATTGTCGAGAAGAAAGAGAGCCCCATGAGCCTGAGCCTATTTGATCTGACCGGTCGCCGCGCGCTGATAACCGGCTCTTCGCAAGGCATCGGATTTGCGCTGGCCAAGGGATTGCAGGCCGCCGGGGCTGATATAGTCCTTAATGGGCGTGATACCGCGAAACTGGATGCGGCGGCAGCACAATTCGATGGCCATGTCGATGTCCTGCCTTTCGACGCGACGGATCACGACGCGGTGCGCAAGGCTGTGGACGGGTTCGAGGCGGAAAAGGGTGCCATCGACATTCTGGTCAACAACGCCGGTATGCAGCACCGCACACCGCTCGAAGATTTTCCTGCCGATGCGTTTGAACGTCTGATGCAGACCAATATCGCCAGCGTTTTTCACGTCGGCCAAGCCTGCGCGCGGCACATGATCGGTCGCGGGCAGGGCAAGATCATCAATATCGCATCTGTCCAGACAGCACTCGCCCGTCCCGGAATTGCCCCATATACGATGACAAAGGGCGCGGTCGCCAACCTGACCAAGGGGATGGCCACGGATTGGGCCAAACACGGTTTGCAATGCAATGGTCTGGCCCCCGGATATTTCGATACACCTCTGAACGCAGCATTGGTGGCAGATCCGGAGTTCTCCGCCTGGCTCGAAAAACGCACACCCGCGGGGCGATGGGGCAATGTTGATGAGCTTGTGGGGACCTGCATTTTCCTAGCATCAAACGCATCTTCATTCGTGAACGGCACCACCGTCTTTGTCGATGGCGGCATCACGGCCTCGTTGTGAGCTTTCCGCGCTACATTGTGATGGGCGTTTCAGGCTGTGGAAAAACATCCATCGGAATGGCCTTTGCCGAAGCGACTGGCGCACGCTTCATTGACGGCGACGATCTGCATCCTGAGGCCAATGTTAAAAAGATGGCGCGGGGGGAACCCTTGAACGACGCAGACCGGCGCCCTTGGTTGGCCGAGGTCGCGGCTCAATTCAGAAAATCACAGGACGGGCTGGTCATCGGCTGCTCGGCTTTGCGTCGAAAGTACCGCGACTGGCTCAGAGACGGCGCGGGCGGCAAAATTGTGTTTCTGCATCTTTCCGGGACACGCGATGTCATCGCGGAACGCATGCAGGCCAGAAAAGGCCATTTCATGCCGCTATCTCTGCTCGACAGCCAGTTTTCAGCACTTGAACCACCCCAGGCGGACGAGCTGAGCGTTACGGTAGATATTGACCAAAGTATCACCGACATCGTTTCCGATCTGACCCGAAAAATCGAAGGAATTCATGTATGAGTGTCAAGGTCGCGTTAATCGGTGCAGGGGCCATGGGCGGTGCGATAGGGGCCCGTCTGGCCGAGACCGGCAACCAGCTAACCGTGTTCGATCTTGATCAGGCAAAAGTGGCCGAACTGGTCGCCAGAGGCGCAAATGCGGCACCGTCCGCCGCGGCTGCAGCCAAAGCATCGGACTACGTGATCACAAGTCTTAATAGTCCGAAAATTGTGGAAATCGCAGTGTTTGGCCCTGATGGAATCGCGGAAGGCGCGCGCGAAGGCACATTGATCATCGACATGTCGTCGATTGATCCCGATGCCACAAAAACATTGGCCGACCGGGCGGCGGAGGCCGGCTTGCGATGGGTCGATAGCCCTCTGTCAGGTGGCGCACCCAAAGCCGTTAGCGGAGAGCTCACTTTAATGGCTGGCGGCAGCGCGGCAGATTTCGAAGACGCGCGCAATGTGCTGAAACATGTGGCCAGCAATTACACGCATATGGGGCCGGTTGGTGCTGGTCAGACGACAAAACTTATCAATCAGGTGCTGTGCGGTCTCGGTTTCATGGCTGTGGCAGAGGCCACGCAACTGGCTTTGGACGCAGGCGTAACAGCCGAAAAGGTGCCCGTCGCCTTGCAAGGGGGACGTGCGGACAGCGCGATCCTTCAGGAATACATGCCCCGGTTTGCAACCAAGGACTACCGTCGCACCGGGCGCATCGACAATATGGTCAAGGATCTCAATGGCGCGCAGGATTTGGCACGGCGCACAAATACCTCCATGCCGCTGACGGCGCTTTGTCTGGAGGTTCACAGGATGCTGACAGCCGCCGGGTTGGGCGGCGAAGATCAGGCCGCGCTGATGGAGTTTTTCAAGGGTCCGCAACAGGAGCCGTTTTCATGATTGATACCGGAGCACAACCGGACGGTCACAAAGCAGTCGAGGCGCGAAAGCTCTGAAACCTGAGACAGGCCGACCCCTTCGGCGATAGGAGAAATTGATGGACAGACCGCCCACGATGAAAGATGTCGCCCGTGCCGCAGGTGTTTCCGTCATGACCGTGAGCCGAGCGTTCAAAAGTGATCGTTCCGTCAGTCAGCAAACTCGTGAAAAGGTGCGCGAAATTGCCGAAAAGATGGGGTATGTTTTTGACAGCACCGCCGCGAATCTGAGATCGCAAAAGTCCGGTTTCATCGCTGTTACCATTCCGACGATTGATAACGGAAACTTCTCCGATACCGTGGGGTCGCTTTCCGCTCATCTCAATGCGTCGGGCCTGCAAATCCTGCTCGGCTATTCCGACTACAGTATCGAAAAGGAAGAGGAACTGATTGAGCAATTACTACGCAGGCGCCCCGAAGCCATCGTTGTGACCGGCGGACGGCACACGGAGCGAACCAGACGCTTGCTGAAGCAGGCAGGCATTCCAGTGGTCGAAATGTGGGATTTGCCAACTGACCCGATTGATCATGTCGTCGGCTTTTCCAATGCTTCAACGATGGAGATGATGGTCGATCATCTGGTTGAACAGGGGTATCAGCGAATTGCCTTTGTCGGTGGTGATACAGTCTGGGATACGCGTGGTGCGGATCGCCGTCGGGGTTTTGTAACCGGAATGGCAAGACATGGTCTATCGGGTCAGGCTCGGTTTATCGCCGGGGGTAAACCACCGATCTCCATGCGCCAAGGTGCGGATGCGATGACCGAACTGCTCGAGCAATACCCGGATACCGAAGCCGTCATCTGCGTCTCTGACCCGGCAGCATTTGGCGCAACAACCGAATGCATGCGACGCGGTCTGGTCATTCCCCAGGACATGGCGGTCGCTGGGTTTGGCGGGTATGAGCTCTCCTCTATTTCGCATCCGACGATAACCACCGTAGACCCGCGTCCGATGGACATCGGATCACAAACAGCGAAACTGATTTCCTTCCTGTTGAATTCGGCGGAAAGACATGAAGGCTCGAAGCGGGTCGAAATCTCTCCAGTCCTCCGCCCTGGAGCGTCTACGATGCGCTAATAATCTACATAATATTGATTATAGGAATTTATTTTGTAGCAGCAAAGCTAAAATGTCACCCATCTGCAATTCAGGAATGTCACTCTCGCCCGCAACGATAACAGGCAGAGGTTGCGGGCATGGGATGGGTGATGATGAGCGAGCGCGAGCTGAACCGGGTC
>NZ_JBNBLH010000011.1:0-126587 GCF_049830555.1 Roseobacter sp. EG26 | reverse complement strand
GGTACATGGACGGCAAGATCGAGATCGACCCGATGATCACCCACAAGCTGAGCCTGGATGAGATCAACCACGGGTTCGACCTCATGCACCAAGGCAAATCCATCAGAGCCGTCGTCGAGTTCTAGGGCGGTGACCAAATTCAGGGCCTGTCATCCGGCGCGTTTCCCAAGTCGGTGGCCACGATGAGATGGGACATGCCATCCTCAGCGCGTCTTGATCCGGCGATCAGGCCAAACCACTGGCGGATTTACCAAATTGTCGCCAGGCGTCTTCTCGCGTGCGGGTGATTTCAACAGGTTCGTGACGTCACGGTCGCATTGTGGCGCGTGCGCTTGGCCGATAGAATTGTGTCATTGGCAGAAGGTTGACGTGATGCAGCTCACCGTTGATGGCAATTCGTATGATGTTGATGTGGCTGACGACATGCCGCTTTTGTGGGTATTGCGCGATACCCTGGGCCTGACATCCGTAAAATACGGTTGTGGCGTTGCCCAATGCGGCGCCTGCACCGTGCATCTGAATGATCGCGCGATCCGCTCTTGCCAGACCGCGATATCTGACGTGGACGGCCCGGTTACCACCATCGCAGGATTGGGAACGCCGGATAATCTACATATCGTGCAGCAGGCCTGGATAAAGCATCAGGTCGCGCAATGTGGCTACTGCCAATCGGGGCAGATCATGCAGGCCGCCGATCTTCTGTCGAACACGCCCAACCCCACAGACAAAGAGATTGATGAAGCGATGCGTGGCAATCTCTGTCGTTGTGGAACCTATCTACGGATTCGGGCCGCGATCAAGGCGGCCGCTGTTGCGCTGAACACGCGATAGGCGAATGAGAGCAGCCGTTTTGCCCAGCAGATTGCTGATCAATCTGTCATAAACTCTGGATCGGTCGGAACCTGCATCGATGTCACAAGGCCATTGGTTTGCATGGCCATCCCAATCACGCTCATAAGTTCGCCATGCTGCTGGGGTGTCATGCCTTTCGCCCTTGCCGCGGCTGTGTGTGAATGTACGCAATAGCCACATCCATTCGCTGTGGACACAGCGATATAGAGCATTTCCTTGACCAGCGGATCCAATGTCCCTGGGCCCATAACGGTTTTGAGACGTTCCCAGGTCGCAGCCAACAATTCGGGGTCGTTGGCCAGGGCCCGCCAGAAGTTATTGATGAAATCGGTGCCACGGGTGGTACGGATGTCGTTGAAAACGGCCAGCACTTCTGCGCTGGCCGCCTCATCCGAGATCAAGGGAACGGTTGCCATCAGACCATTGCGAAGATGCGGGCCGGTCCGCCAGAGCCACCGACGTGGTTTGGCGCGCCCACCACAAGCGTGGCACCCGCTGCGGGCACCTGGTCGAGGCCTGCAAGGTTTTCGATGCCGTAGCGCCCAGCGGGCAACCACGCATAGTGGGTCGCAAAATCCGGAGAGGGGCCGTGATCCAGTGACAAAGTATCGACAGCCATGGCTGCAGCAGTTGTTGTTTCCAGTAACATCTGCGTGGCCTCGATGTGGAATCCGGGAAAGTGTTTTACGCCATCTGCGTCATTGCCTACGTAATCCGGGCTGGCGGTCTTGCCGGCCCAGCCTGAATGCATCGCGATGCAGGCCTTGTCGGGAATGTCGCCGTGGGCGGCAATCCAGGCTTTCAGATCATCCGGTGTGACCTGTGCGTCAGCGTTTTCAGCCGCCTTTGCCGCAATGTCGACAACGCAAAGCGGCACGACCAGATCGCTTACCGGTATTTCGTCAACCGAGCTACCGTCGGCAGAGAAGTGTAGCGGTGCATCCACATGGGTTGCGGTGTGTTCATTGATGCTGAGATTGAACAGATTGAATCCGTTTTCGGCAAAGTTGAACTGTTGCTCCATGGAGATACCCGGAACGCCAAAGAAGGTCGGAAACTCCGGGCTGAGCTTGTGTGTCATGTCGAAGATGCCGGAATGCCCATCAGCCATTGCCGCAGGCGCGCTGACCATCACTCCAAGACCCGCAGCGGCACCAGCCGCCGCACTGGTTTTGAAAAAATCCCGCCGCGACAGCATACGTTCTTTGACTGAATTTATGACGCAAATATCACACATGGTAGTTCCTTCTCCAAATTTCGGGTGACGCGAGGCCGCCTCTGTTTTTCACCAGGCCACTGAGTTGATCGCCAGAACAAGGCGCGTAACTGCCCGCCAATTTCTGTGTCGCAATGCGCAGTTGCATTTGCCTTCAATCTCAAACCTTCCCGTCGGCAATGGTACACCGGATATTTTGTTTGACCATAGGAGAGTGCGATCTGCCGCATCACTCTGGCGTCAGCGCCTGTGGTCGGACGCAGAAAGTTCGACGCTAGCTTGCAGTGCGTCACAATTCCGTGCCACCTTCACGGGATGCTACGCAATCTGCTCCCGCTCAGCGCCTTGTTGCTCAGCTCCGCGCTCTTGCTTTTCGCCGGTGGAACCAACAGCCTCATCCTTCCGGTTCGCGGCGCGGCTGAGGGCTTTGATGCCCTGTCCCTGGGGCTTTTGGGCACCGGATGGGCGTTGGGATATGTCGCGGGTTGCGTGGTGATGCCGATGCTGGTCAGCAGGGTCGGCCATATTCGTTCCTTTACAGTAATGGCCGCGCTAGCTGCGGTCGCCATTCTTGCGTCGTTGATCTTCTTGAAGCCTGTTGCGTGGATTCCGCTTAGGGCGCTTTCGGGTTTGTGCTTTGCCGGTGCCGCGATGATCGTTGAAAGCTGGCTCAGTGAGCGTTCGGACGCGAAAAACCGCGGGCGCATCTTCGGGACCTATACAATGGTCAATCTGGTCGCCTCGACCGCCGGGCAGATGTCTTTGACCCTTGCCTCAACCGATGGCTATTTCTTCTTTGTTCTGGGGGCGATCTTTTACGCTCTGGCATTGGTTCCGGTGGCGATCACTTCCAGTGCCAGTCCAAAACCACTTGTGAAGGTGCGTCTCGACCTGAAGGCTCTGTGGCGGAATTCGCCCGTTGCTGTTTTTGCCATTTTTCTGGTCGGCGTTTCCAACAGCGCGTTCGGAACATTAGCGGCTGTTTATGCCGGCCGGATCGGTTTGACGCTGAATTCCATCGCGCTTTTCGCAAGTATTCCGATTTTGGCGGGTGCAATAGCGCAGGTGCCGGTGGGTTTTTTGTCAGACCGAATAGATCGCCGCAAAGTCCTCGTCGGTACCGCGGTGCTGGCACTCATTGCTGACCTGGCGTTTATCTTCGTGGCACCCGAGAGCACTTTGATAAATCTTGTTCTCGTCTCGCTTTTTGGGGCGTCGATTTTTTCGATGTATCCGGTCATTCTGGCGCATGCGAATGATCACGCCGAAGAAGGCAATTTCATCCAGACCAGCGGTGGCTTGCTGCTTGTTTTCGGTTTGGGTTCGATCATCGGGCCGCTTGTTGCCGGTTGGGGCATGTCGTCCATCGGCGTGTCAGGCTTGTTTCTGACAACCGTGGGGGCGCATATCCTGATGATCGCCTACGCGCTGCTGCGCATTATGACACGCGCGCCGGTGTCCGCCGAAGAAAAAGCAGCCTTTGTCGCGGCACCACCGGGGCGCTCCATCACGCCGGAAACAGCAGCTTTCGCCTCCGGGGAGGAGCAAGCGGAGGGAACGAAGCCCAACGAAACGGTAGACAATAGCGTCTAACCAGCGCCCAGGAAATCCAGGCGGTCAGGCCCCTGATCCAACCGCCAGATGTGATCAGCCATTGCTTGCGGAAAAGATGACGCCACAAGAGGGTCATGTCCGGGCACGATCAGCTTTGGCTCGCTGGCCAGGCGTTCCAGTGTTTCAAAGCCGTCGAGCATGTTCTGCAGATCAACCACGATCGGAAATGGTTTTTTTGCAAAGACATTTTCGTAATAGTGCGCGGCATCTGACGCCAACACCATCCAGCCCGCTTTGGTTCGCACGCGCACGCATTGAAGGCCGCGGCTATGTCCACCGATACAATGTACGGTCACGCCGTCGGCGATTTCTGCGTCGCCGTCATGAAAGATGACCTGCCCGGAATAAAGCCGCTTGATCGCCTCGCAGATATGACCCGCGGTAAACGGCATGCGGAGGGTGTCGTGACACATACAGGGACCGGTGGCATAGGCCATCTCGGCAGCTTGCAAATGCAGTTTCGCATTTGGGAAGAGATGCAAACCGCCAGCGTGGTCGTAGTGCAGATGAGTGACAATCACGTCCCTGATGTCTGCGGGCTGCAACCCCAATGGTGCGAGTGAGATTGCCGGGTCCTGCCGGATCGGACGATCTCTTGTTTCGGCCTCGCTGGCGTCATAGCCGGTGTCGACGAGGATGACTTTCTGCCCCTGCCGCAGAACCCACATGAAATAGTCCATCGGGTGCGGCGCATCGTGGTTGTCATCAAAGATAAAACTGTCACGCCGGGTCCGGCTGTTTCGATCTGCGTATTTTACTGCGTAAATTTCCCAATCGCTCACTGGATCACCGTTGCGTAGGTTCTGATGGATTTGTCTTTGATCATGTCTGCTGCTGCGGCGTCAAATTCCTTGAAGTGCTGTGTCGCCAGATGCTGTCGAAAAGCCGTTTCATCTTCATAAAGCTCATACAGAAAGACTTCGGTGAGCCGCGCGGGATCGGTTGCGACATCAAATTGATGGCACCCAGGTTCATTTGCAAGCGATGCCCTGGCGTTGTGCTCCATCAATGGCAGAAATTCAGCCAGACGGTTGGATTTGATCGTGAAGGTGACAACAACAGCGTACATTTGTGTCCTTGCGTTTAGCGGGATGCTCATTTACGTATGCATTAATGCATACATTAGAGTTGGACTATTTGCTACCACTGAATCATATGTGGTCGAAAAAGTCTCAATCACGCTAGGGGACATAGCAACAAATGAAAGATGTTTACCGGATCGCGGTTTTTCAGGGAGATGGCATTGGGCCAGAAATAATGCAGCCTACTGTTGAAATTCTCGGCCAGCTTGCCAATCAAAATGGCTACAACCTCAGCTTTGTCGATTACCCGGCGGGGGCCGCTCATTTTGCGAATACCGGGGAGGCGCTGCCCGCGACTTCGTTGCAAGGCGCAAAAGACAGTGACGCGATATTGCTGTCCGCGATGGGGCTGCCGTCGGTCAGATACGATGATGGTACCGAGATTTCTCCGCAAATTGATCTGCGCAAGGCTTTGAATCTTTTTGCCGGTGTGCGCCCCGTTCGCATCTTCCCCGGCCAGAAAACGCCATTGTCGCTGCCCGCCGGGCGGGAGGTTGATTTCGTTCTCATCCGGGAAAGCACCGAAGGGTTGTTTCACACACAAGGCTGCGGGGAAGTCACCGAAGAAGAGGCGCGCGAAACGCTGTTGATCACCCGTAAGACATCCGAACTTCTGTTCGATTTCGCTTTTAATTTGGCACGGGATCGTAAAGAGGCCGGGCGAGGTCCGGGGCGGGTCACCTGCGTCGATAAAGCCAATGTTTTCCGTGCCTTCGCGTTTTTCCGCGAGATTTTTGATGAAACGGCCCAGCAATTTCCTGACTTGGCGCGTGAGCATGCCTATGTTGACGCTATGGCGTTGTGGTTTGTTCAGAAACCATGGGATTTCGATGTATTGGTCACTGAGAACATGTTTGGCGATATTCTGTCTGACTTGGGCGCGGGTTTGATGGGCGGGTTGGGCGTGGCACCGTCGGCTGATATCGGACTGTACCATGCTGTCTTTCAACCTTGTCATGGGTCGGCGCCGGATATTGCCGGGCAGGGGATTGCCAACCCGCTGGCCATGATCCTTTCTGCCGCGATGATGCTGGAATGGCTGGGTATGCGCCATGACCATGCGTCCCTCACAACAGATGGCGTGCGGCTTCGAGAGGCGGCCGAGAAGGTCATCGCGAAGGGCGAGGATCTGACTGGCGATCTCGGCGGAACCGCCACGACAAGTCAAGCAGCGGCGGCGGTCACAGCTGCACTCGCCGCGACATGAACCAAAAATCCCAATATCGCGTGGCCTGTTTGGGTGCGGGCTACTTCAGCCAGTTTCACTATGATGCCTGGCGACGCATGCCCTGCGTAGCACTGGTCGGATCAGCGGACCATAACCTTGATGCGGCGCGGGCAACGGGCCTGCCAGCTTATGCGGAGCTGCATGAGATGTTGGTTGAGACCAAGGCTGACATTCTGGACATCATTTTGCCGCCTGGGGCTCATAGGGAAGCGATTGACATCGCGCTAGAGATCGGTGTCAAAACGATCATTTGCCAAAAACCGTTTTGCATTGATCTGGCCGAAGCAACAGGTGTGACGGAACGCGCCGAAGCAGCCGGGACCAACCTGATCGTGCATGAGAATATTCGTTTCATGCCCTGGTATCGGGCCATCCGCTCTGCCATTGATGCCGGGCAAATTGGCACACCGTTGCAGGCTAGTTTCCGCCTGCGTCCCGGAGATGGTCAGGGCCCTCGCGCCTATTTGGATCGTCAGCCCTATTTCCAGCAGATGCCCCGGTTCTTGATCCATGAAACGGGTGTGCACTGGATTGACACCTTCCGCTTTCTTTTTGGCGATCCCACAGCGGTTTATGCTGATTTGCGTCAGATCAACCCGGCAATCAGCGGCGAGGACGCAGGGTTCTTCCTGCTCGATCACCCGGGTGGCGTCCGGACGCTCTTTGATGGCAACCGGCACTGTGATCACGTCTCGGACAATCATCGCAGGACGATGGGCGACGCAGAGTTTGAAGGCACGGACGGTACCCTGACTCTTTCCGGGGATGGCAGTGTCCGTTTTCGAGCCAAGGGGGATGTGGTGGCAGAAACTCTGTTGGCGCCCGATACTGCTGGCGGATTCGGCGGCGATTGTGTGCACCATTTGCAAAACCATGTGATCAACGCTTTGCGGACGGATAGCGGCTTTGAGAATACCGCACGGAGTTATCTTGACGTGCTTCGGATCAAAGATGCAATCTATCTGTCTGCGGAAACGGGTCGGAAGATCTTTTTGGTAGAGAGTTGATCAGCAAGGGCTTTTCCGCGCAGACCTGACATGCTGATGATCCCGTGCTTGAGTCGACGCACAGGTGGAATGGTCGCCTTCGAGCAGCGCTGCCACATTGGAAAATGCGTATGAGGGTCGGTGCCGAGTGCCGGGCTTCTGGCATTCCCCAGGCTGACAGAATCACACCACGGCTCTCCTCGATCTCGGCGCCTCAAGGCTTCTATTGAGATCGCCCCTCTCTCAGATGCGATGGCGCTGGGCAAAAATCGGCTTGTGCTGCGCAAGCTGTCGATTGGTTTGAATTTTGCCTTTGTTCAGTCGATGGAGTCCTGTTTCTGTGTGGCAAGGAAAGAACTCCTCCGTTGACAGGCAGCAGCAAATCTTGCTCGACAACAAGTGTGCAAGTATTTGAATTATATCCTAAAAAATTGGATACATAGCCTTGATACCAACGAAGGACAGCCGCAAGTTTGAGCGGCGCTTGGCCTTTTCGACACCTCGTCGCGGTATCAGGAAATGCCTGACACATGCGGTTCGGGGTGTCGCTTGGTATCCTCGAAATCAGGCATAATTGCTAAAACTATCACTTGACTGAATTGGATAACGCTAGGTTAACTCAGGGTTGAAACCTTTTATTCTGTTCATTTCTCTGGGGCCATTATCTCGTGTACTCACTCCTGAAGACTTTTGCCCTCAAAGACATCCTTGAACGCGAATTTCTCCCTTTTGTCATCGCTTTGATTGTCGCACAGCTCTATTTCAAATGGGGCAGTTTCGCGCTTGAGCTGGTGGGGTTCATTTTCACTTGGTTGGTACTTGGATTTGTCGCGCAGCTGGTTTTGCGCGCCTTTCGAAAATAGCAGGTACCGCTTTAACAATTGCGGGTAGCCGCGATGTGATCATGCTCTGACGATGGGCTGATCGCGTGTGGGTCCGCGCCTCAATTATTGAGGGAGAGAGCAATGGTGCGACGTCCGACACGGCGATCCGGTTTAGGATTGGGGTCAGCCAGCAGCGGCACCCGGCTTCTCGATATTGGCAACATGGTCGGGCTGTCGCGGACGGACAAGAAACGACTTGAGCGCATTCTGCGCGAGGCAGAACGGTTGCGGGGACTGCGCCCCGAAGACCTCATCATCGTACGAGACACTGAACCTGCGCCTGATATTCTTGGGGATTTTGTCGGCAAGCTCGTCAAACCAAAAGATATGTCAGAAATTCTGGGATCGGTCATCCAGTCCCCGAACCTGCCGAAAGCCAACCAGTTGGATTTTGTCACCTCATCCATGATGGATATCTTGCGCAAGAAGGTCCCGCAATCGCTCCCCAAAACGCCGGTGCCCATTGGGAAGAAAGGGGCCGACCTTCCCGTGACGTCAAAAGGGCTGACACAATTGTTGCAACTGGCGGCAGTGCGTCTTTCCGAAGAACAAGAAAGCGTGGTGTGGGATGACGGCATCAATCAACTCGTGGTGCACGCTTCGCGGATGAAGGCGACGCTCACCGACGGAATGGTCCGGGTCGACATTCCTGTCGAAGCGGATGGGCTGCGCGCGACAATGCAAATTCCCTTTGCGGTTGGAGGTGAGGAACGCCTGACGGGTCTGGTCATGGCGACCACGGACCGGCCGGCAGGGAATGCTTTGGTTGCGCAGGTTTGGGGCTCTTCGCTGATCGCCCTTGCCCATGGTGCCCTGATCTCCGCCAGTGAGAGCCTCGCCGGAGCTTCCGGGCGTGATCCGCAAAATCGCCGTTTGATCCCACGGGCACTGGTGGCGCGCCGCGGCATGCTTGTGGTCGAAAGCCAGGCCCGGTTCAACTTCAAGGAGGCTCGTCCATGAACGCGTTTTCG
Source organism: Roseobacter sp. EG26 (assembly GCF_049830555.1). Lineage (NCBI taxonomy): Bacteria > Pseudomonadati > Pseudomonadota > Alphaproteobacteria > Rhodobacterales > Roseobacteraceae > Roseobacter > Roseobacter sp. EG26. The sequence continues at coordinate 117,754 of NZ_JBNBLH010000011.1, read as the reverse complement.
CCGGATGAATTTGGCGATACCGCAGATCTGCTGCGCGCCTTGGGGCTGGTCAAGCCGGACGGTACTTTCAACAGCGACTGGTTGGGTGATCCGCAAAGATATCTCAAAACGATGCTGGCCGATGATTTGCAGCGTCAGGCGCTGTTTGATTTCGTCGCCACTCTGCGCGGCGGTGAAACCGAACGCGACGCTGAGAACCGGTTGTGGATAGAGCTGTTTGCCGAGGATCTGGGCGGCGGCGCGAAAATCACCTTTTTCGTTGTTGCCGATGATACGCCCACGAGCGAGGTTCATCTCTTTCTGGGCGCGCGTTTCACCACCAGCGCGCCGCTGGCGGCAAGCCAGTCGTCTTTGATGTTCCCTCTTTTTCGGGCAGGAAAAGGCACCAGCTCTCCTTCATCGCCCGAGTTGATTGCCCAGCTGGGCGGTTTTATCGCCGTCACGAGTGAAGTGACGATTGCCGATACGCCAGCCCCCCCCGGTGATGCGGGGCTACAGGCTGTTGGTCTGCGCCTGCTCGTGCCAACACATGACGCTGATGGTGACCCACAAGTCGGTCTGACATTACGCGGATTGCAATTGCCGGGCCAATCCACGGGCCGTGATCTGGTACTCTCGCTAACCGATCCAGACGGGCTGCGTGACGCAGGCATCGAACTTATCATCGGGTTGATACAAGCGCAGGTGGGCGGTACGGCGGGCGCACAAATCCTGGCTTTTGCCAAGTTGATTGGCCTTGCTGACGATCCCACCATACCGGCGCTGCCGATCGAGGATATCTTCAACCGTGGTGTTGATGCCCTGGGCGACTGGCTTGCGCAGGTTCTGGGCGATGCACCGCGTCGCACAGCCTGGTTGCAAGCACTCGCCGATTTATTGGCCAATGGCGCGACCGTGCAGAACAACGACGTGGTATTGCCCATAGGGACAGCGGCCATTCGTCTGGGCCTGCTGGCAGAGGCGGGGGCATCGGGAAAGCCCGTTATCACTGTCTCAGCGGCCTTCGGATTGCAGGACGGCATCGCAGAAGTTGCCCTGCGCGCGGATTTGGTCAAACTCGATCTGGGGTTGGGGACAGCCACAGCGGTTCCGAAGCTACGGGCCGAAGCGCGTTTTGATTTATCATCTCTCGTCATGCCGAATGTGTCTGTGGACACGTTTGTTGTCGGATTTGGGCTCAACGAGGCGCGACGTCCGGTTTTGGTCATCGAACTGCTGAACGCCGTGCTGTTCAATACCGCGCACCCGCGGCTCGATCTGACAAACCCGGACGCGCTTGCGGCCACCGCAGCGCAGGCTATTACCGACGCTTTGGCAGAGGTTCTGGGCAATCTGGGGCCAGCGGGCGATCTGATCGCCGTAGCCCTCGGTTGGCAGGCTCCGCCCGGCGCCAGCGCAGGGTATCCGCAGATTGATTTGCTGGAATTCCTGGGTGATCCGCTTGGATTGCTGCAATCTCATTGGAACACCGTTTTTACGGCTCACGCGGCAGATGTTCCGGCGGTTTTGACCAGCCTGCGCCATCTTTTGACCGGCGACGCAACGCCCGGTGCCGTCACGGGGGAGGGGACAGATGCCAGCCCCTGGGTTTTACCTCTCGAGGCCGGGTTGCATGTCGCCCTTTGGCGTGATGCCTCCGCGCGGCTGGTCATTGGTCTGGCGTTTTTGCGGCAAGTGGATACGCTGGGCGAACGCTGCACCGTCATTGAAACCCGAATACGGGTCGGCATCGTAGCGCTCGACCTTGGTACCGGTGCCGCAGGTTTTCTGCCCGAAATTCTGTTGCGCGGTCTTGCGCGCGCGCGCGGCGGCGGGCGGCTTAGCACCGATCAGGGAGCTTTGCGCCTTGAAGTTGATCACCTTGCCCTGCGTGCCCGCTGGGTCCCCGAGACCGGTTTGAAATTTGGTTATGAGGCACCCAGCCCGGGTGTTTCTATTGATGGATTGCAAATCCCCATTGATGTCCCCGATCTCTCGGGTGGGATTGACACGGCCATTGCGTCTATCACGGCCGCGCAATGGGAAGCCCTCGAAAGGCTGGCGGCGCTGCTGGCCGAGCAACTCAATCAGGCTTGGTTGAACGATCTGATCGAGGCGCTGGGCTGGCGTCGTCAAGCCCCTGTTCTGGGCAGTCCGCCCAAGCATCGTCTGGCATTGGCTGATCTGGTTGCGGACGCCCAATCTGCGCTGCGGCAGTGGTTTGCGCGGTTGTTGTCAGACGCTGAAAGCCAATTGCAGGATCAGTTGCAACCGCTGGCGCGGTTTCTGTCGCATGTGCCCGGGACCGGTCTGCATGTCACAGGGCGTGGAACGATCGCCGACCCTTGGCGGATTGCTCTTTTTGCCAGTGCCGATGCACCAGCCCTCGCGGTCTGGCGACAACCGGACGCGCCACTTCCCGTCCCCAGCGCGCTGCAGTCACTGCCGTTGCGACGCTGGCGACCGGGGGCTGATGGCTTGGAGCCCGGGCAATTGGCACAGGCCATCCTGAGCGAGTTTCCCGAGGTTGTCGGCCCAAGTGGCGCAGGCCTTGCACAGGACGCTATCAGTGCGGGTTTGCTGGGGCTTTCCCGCCTGTGGCAAGGGAGTGATGGGCAAGTGCGCCCTCCCAGCATTGCCCTGCCAGGCTCCACCGTTCATGTGATCCAGAACCAAACCGCTGAAGCGCTGTTTGAGAGTATCGACCTTGCGCCCATCATCGGTTCCACACCGCCGACGGAAATTCATGTACGTGTCCTGCGGTCCGGTGCCGCGATTGACTCGGCATTGGACATGGCCCGCGTTCTCGACATGCGTGAGGCGGGACGTGATCCGCTGGCCTTTACGCCGCTGCCATCGGAATCGGGTATCTGGCACATCCTTCTGGCCCCACGTGCAGACGCCGGATTGCCTATCGGCGATCCCGATGGCGTAGCCGGCCAGGTTGCGCGTTTGCGCCATGGCTTGTCGCTCATCGCAAGCCAGGCGGATGCGACCGTCGTTGCGGATCGCGCAGCCGGTCACGCGTGCTGGCTGGCCTTGAACGAAATGGGCAGTGGACTTGACCGCCTGGTGACAATCGGCCTGCCGGTGGTCGCAGATCAGGTGCCGTCGCCCCTGCCAGCTGCCGAAGCCGAGATGCTGCGTCGCTTGTCCGAATTCTTACCCGATCCGGACGTAGCAGAACCGGATGACGATGATCTGGCCCGCGCCCGAAATCTGCTGGAAATCTATCTGGGTGCCCGCGCCGCCCCTTTGGCAGAGATGGCTTTGCCATCGGGCTGGACCGGCACGAAGCGCGCCGATCTTTCGCTTCATCTGGTCTATGGCGTGCTGGACAGCGCCACGATCAGACGCGCATTGAGCGCGACGGTCGCTGCGGGCCTGAGCCTCAATGCGCAAGCAAGAGATGCGCGCCGGGCCCTGCAGAAAATCACCTCTGCTTCGATGGGGGCCTGGGTGCCGTTGTCCAGTGCGCCTGGAGCGTCCGGCCTGATCATCGAGGGTCAGGCGCTTGCGGAAATCGTCGGGGTGAACCTCGATTTCAGCTCCGGTATTCCATCCGCCCAACCGCGTCAGGCCCATGCCATCTGCGTCGCGATGGAATTGCGCCATTCCGATGGGTGGCTGATTGGCGGACCACAAGCTGCACCCCTGCCACTAGATCTCGAGCTGAGGTCCGTAGAAATCGACCTGAGTGTCACACTTGGCGGGGGCGATGCTGACCTCAACCGGGCACAGATTGTTTTGCACGGCGTCCGGATTCACGACAGAAGTTTCCCGCGCCTGGTACTCTCGCCCGATCTGGCACCCGGTGATCTGGGGATGGACGGGCTGGCCGCGCCAACCACACCCGAAATTCAGGATTTGCTTTCGCAGGTCTTTGGTCAATTGTCGGGCAGCGCTGACACGGCCTTGGCCAAAGTTGCCGACGCTCTTCGGGCACTTGGCATTCTCGGGCCGGGGGATGGTTTTGATCCATTATCCTTGTCCAACTGGCTTGATGACCCCGCCGCGCGCCTGCGTGATGTCCTCGCAAATCCCGCGATGCGCAACCAGCTGATGACCCTTATCGGCGATGCGACCTCATCTGTCAGCGGGGTCAATTTCGACCCGGTTGCACGTCAGGTCTCGCTGAGCCTCTCAGGGGCGACAGGAATGCCCGTCTTTACGGAATGGGCTGTTTCAGGATCGGTCGGAGCAACAGGTGTTACCGGGGCGACCTTGCGGCTTGGTGCTGAAACGGACACGCATCTCAACGTGCCGCTGACACCGTTTTCCGCGTCCCTGAACCTTGGGACGACCCATGCGGAGGCATTGGGCGGCGTTCCACCCAGCGTACCGCTCTGGCCCACGCCGGATTTGATACGTATCGGAAAAACTGCACTTCCGGCGCTTGCCGCAACGGGTCTGGCGCGCCTGCTCGACGAACTCAGGCATGCCGATCTCGGCGCGCGCGAGGTCGTGGATGCGGCGCTGATCGGGCTTGGCCTGCTTGATCTGTCCGATCCTGAGGGCCGTGTCGTCATACCGCCGCTGATGTTCATTGATCCCGGAGCCTGGTTGCGGCGAGGCACCGTTCTTGGGGCAGTAGGCGGCAAAACTGTCCGTGCCGACCGCGTGATTGCCCTTATGGACGCGTTCAAACCGCTGGTTGGTTTGGCCGGTGCTTCTGGCATCTGGGAGATTGCTCCCGGATTGTCGCTGCGTGCCCGCGATGTCGGGGGCCTGGTGTTGGATTTCGGCTTTGATCCGGCGCTCTTCATGCCCGGGGCGGATGTGGATTTTGGCGGCGCAGTGGGGCTGAGAATTGATGCCAACGGCCGGGTCCTGCCCCATATCGCGGTATCCGTTGGCCTGAGTGGGGGTCCGGTCGGCACACGGGCGGTACATCTCGCCGTTGAAAGCGGGGCCGTGCGCCTTTTCCTGCGCGACAGCGCGGCCTCTGATCTGGAAATCTACCCCAATCCAGCAGGCATCGCGCAGCTTGCCACGGCGGGGATCACGGCGGCGTTGCCCGCAGCCCTTGACGCCATCGTCGCGACCAGCACGCCTGCCGGTGATCTGTTGGCAGATGTCGGCGATGCGCTCTTGCTGCGACAGGTGGGAAGCTTTGATGCTCCGGCGCTGAGTGCCTGGGTGAGCGATCCGGCAGGGACCCTCGAAGCCCGATGGCCTGCGCTGCTGACATCGGGGCTGGTGCGTTTGGGGGCAGCCTTGCCGCCTGGTGTGGCTGTCTCCGCCACTGCCGGTGGCTTGCAGGTCGAGGTCGCCAACGCGGGCACCCCCGGCTCGACCGTTTCGGTGATCTTCAACACCAGCCCGGTTTGGGTCGAACTCGGCGCAAACATTGTCGGGGTGCCCTTTGTCAATGTCACCTCCGCAACCCTGCGGTTTGACGCAACCGGGCTTGCCCGGATGCAAATGGGCATAGGCCCTGCCGACATTCCCTTGAGCGATGGGATCAGTCTGCGCCCTGTATTCGCGCTGGATGTCGGCAGCGCTGTTGCCGCTCCCTTCGTGTCCACGGGTCTTGCCGTAGACGCGGCCAATACCCATGCGCTGGTCATGCGATATGACTTCAACAGCGAAACGTTTGATTTGGGGTTCGGATCGAACACGCCTGCAGAAATTGCCAGCGGGATCATGCATTTCGCAATCGATCTGCTGGGAACCTTCCTGCTGCAATTGGACGAGCTGCAAAGCGTTCTGGACGAGACCATCGGTGGCAGCGACATTCGCGGCGTTCTGACCGGCGTGTTGCTGAAACCCGGTGGATCGTTGGACCCGGAGCTTTTCCGGGTAATCCGGAACCCTGGTGAGACATCGACACAACTGCTGGAAAGTAAGCGAGACCGCATCCTCACGCTGATCAATAACATTGCCGTGGCCGGTCCTTCCGTCAGCATCGGTGGTGAGCTCAACATCCGTTTTGAGTCTCTGGACGGGGTTCTGGGGCTCAAGCTTGAACTGCCCGGAAGACTGCCCATCGTCGAAGGCGACATCGCGCTATGGATCGAGAACGACAGCCGCTGGATCATCGGCGGTCCTGCTGCCGGAATGTTCATCGGGATCATGAAGGAAACTGCCGGATCGTTCGATTTCAAACCGGTGCTTTCCGTGGACGGGGTTGGTTTGCGCGTGGGCCGCACCAATGCGCCGCTTCTGGACAGCCCGATTGCCATCGGATCGGTCGCTTTGCATGTCTTTGCGCGCATTACCGAAGATGAATTGCTGGGCGGGGCTCAGGTGCAATTGTCCGAGCTTGCCGTTGCCGTGGGCGATGCCGGTGGGTCTGAGACGGGCGACGAGGCCAATGAAGATGCCAACCCGGTTGCCGAAGGGATGCTGGCCGAAACCAATGACGGTGACGCCCCGCTTGCACCTTCCTTCAGCCCGGCCCTGTCGATCCAGACCCGCCCGTCGGCTGATGGCGGCGGGGTTGCCTTCAGATTTGTCGCCGGCGACGGCGAAGGACCCTGGTGGCTGCCCGTCCGTAGCCAGTTTGGTCCCATCTACATTGACCAGATCGGGCTGGGTACGCAGGTTTCAGCAGACACGTTACAATCCATCTCTCTGTTGTTTGACGGTAACGTTTCGATCGCCGGTTTGCAGGCGGCGGTGGACGATCTGGAATTGCGTTACCGGCTGGATCGAGGCGGCATATTCGATCCCAAATCGTGGGCGGTCGATCTGGCCGGGCTGGCAATTTCGGCCGACATGTCGGGCGTGGCTCTGGCGGGCGGGCTGCGCAAGTTCGGGGATGGCGCAAATGTAGAGTATATTGGCATGCTCACCGCGCGTTTTGCGACCTATGGCTTGTCCATTTATGGCGGTTATGCCTCCATTGTTAACCCCGAGCGTTATGCGGCGTTCTTTGCATTTGGCGCCGTTCTTGGGCCCTTTGGCGGCCCGCCGGCCTTTTTCCTGACGGGCATCGGCGGTGGTTTTGGTATCAACAGGGGGATCAATCCTCCCGAAAGTCCCGGGGATTTCGACGACTTCGTCATGATCAACGCGCTTGATCCGGCCTTCGGGACGCCGGACAATCTGATGGAATATATGGGGCAAGTGCGCGGGGCCTTCCCACCGACGCGCGGCAAATTCTGGTTCGCAGCAGGGATCAGTTTTACCTCATTTGCCCTGGTCGATGGCGTGGCCGTTATCGCGGTGGAATTTGGCCAAGGGTTCGAATTGTCCATTTTCGGGCTCGCGCGCATGGCATTGCCGCGTCCCGAGGCGGCCCTTGTGTCCATCGAACTTGGTCTGATTGCGCGTTTTTCCACCGAAGAAGGCGTGATCTGGATACAGGCGCAACTGACCGACAACTCCTGGCTTTTGCATGAAAGCGCGCGCCTGACCGGTGGTTTTGCCTATGTCAGCTGGTTCAAGGGCGACAAGGCCGGGCAGTTCGTTCTGACCCTCGGCGGCTATCACCCCAATTTCTACCGCGATGGTTACCCCGTCGTGCCGCGACTGGGTTTCAACTGGTCGGTCAGCAGCAATATTGTGATCAAGGCCGAAACCTATTTCGCGCTCACATCAGAGGCGATCATGGCGGGTGGCCTATTTGAGGCCAGCGCGAAATTTGGACCGGCTTTCGCCCATGTGAGCTTTGGCGGTAACGCCATCGTCTATTTCGACCCTTTCAACTACGAGGCTGACGCCCATGCGCGTGTCTCTGCCGGTATCCGCATCAAGACATGGTTCGGCACGATCAAGCTGTCGTTCTCCCTTGGCGCCTATATCGAAGTCCGCGGTCCGAGGTTCCATGGCACCGCGCGGATCGAAGTTGGCCCGATCGACATCCGTGTCCGGTTTGGCAACAGCTCGAAGATTCCCGGTCAACTGATCGCCTGGTCTGCCTTTGCTGAAAAGTATCTGGAACTGGCATCAAACGAACGCGCCCGCGCGCTCAGCGGTATTTCCGGGCGGGGGGCGATTCCGCCTGCCGGCAGCGATGGCGATGAACCCGGTACTGCGGATGGCACTGCGGCGCATCCCTTTGACGTCATGAGCGAGTTTGAGTTGTCATTTACCAGCACGATCCCTCTGACGCGGATCGACTGCGACGGCTTCCTGCCAGCCATGGGGACAGCGCCCAATCTTGGCATCGCACCATCAGGTAAAACCGTTACGTCCTCGACGTTGAACATGCGGCTGACGCGGGATTTTGGCGGCCCTGCTTCGCTGAACCATCCCGCGCAGATCAAAGCGACGGCTCGGCGTACCGGGAAATTCCCGATTGGCGTTTGGGGGCGGCCTGCCGAGACCAAGAAACTCCCCAAGGGCGATGTCATTTCGGCGCCCGAAGGCATTGATTTCAAATTCGTCGCTGCCATGGTCGGGCGTATTCCCGAAGCCTCAACGGGCGGGGTCGCCTTCGATCAGGTCGAGCATGATGTGCGCAAACCACTGCCCCTGCGTGCGGCGGGTACGATCCGGGCCAGTCTGGTCCGCGAAGCACAAAAGCAGCGCGCGCTGCTGAGCACGATGGACGCGCGGGACATGCCCGCGATTGCAACCGACTGGCACGGCAAAGATCGTGCGCCCACGGCGCGTCGTTCCTGGGCGCGGGAGCGGGCCGTTCCGATGCGGGTTGGTCTTTTGTCCGAACGTATCATCGGCACCGCCGCACCGGGGCGAAAGCGCCCTATGCCGAGACCCGGTCAGACAACCGTTACGGTAGGATTTGGCAAGGCAAAACTACGCGGCTTGATGGCGCAGCCCACACGCGCGGGGCGCAAAGCATGGCTTTCAGCCCAAACGAAAGTTACCGCAACGACGCAGGCCGCGAGCCAGCTCAAACGGATTGCCCCACCCCAGGTGGCGGCCAATGCGACGCTTGGGCGGGCAGCACCGGTCCTGCTCAGGGCCCAAATCGGGGTTCCCAAGACCGCCAAGACACTTGTCGCGCCGGCCGCCGTGCCGGAAACCTTGTCGCCAATGTCGCCGGCCTCGGCTGGACGTGCCCGGGCGTCTGCGCCAGATCGCAAATCTCTGGCAGCCGTTGAAGCCATGGTGACAGAGCGTTCCGCTGCGCGCCGCAAGCAGGGACGCGGGCTGAGTGCGGGCGAAATTGCGGTATTTGATTTGCCGGGATCATCCGGCACAGTGAAATTCCCGACCGCAGGGACGCTGCGCGTTGCCGGAAACGCGCGTGTGGTTGTGATCGGATCCGGCGGCGAGATCATCCAAAGCGAACGCAACCAGAACCGCGTCACTTTGCCCTCCGAGAGCATGTCTTTCGCGGTGCTGGCAGGCGAAGAGGACGCTGCAAGTGATCTGGCCGGATGGCTGGAAACGACGGAAGTTGCCTATCTCGGCCACGGGCTTGCGCGCTGTTCCGGAGGGTTCGTGCGTGCGGAAGGTGCCAGCAGGGCGCGCGCAGGCAAGCGGTCTGGCTCCGGTTGGATGGTTGCGCGTGATCTCACCGATCAGTCCGCGCTGGTGGAGACTCGGTTTGACCGACCCGCCCAGAGCCTCGCAATCCTGATTGAAGGCACGGTTTCGACGGAAGAGCTCGCGGCTTTGGCCGTTCGCTTCGAGGGGATCGAGACCACAGAAACGACCCCTCAACTGGTGCCCTTCGACGGCAAAACGCTGATCGTCTACAGCCTCGATCAAGATGGTAAACCTCAACCCTTCTCAATTGGTATTGGCGGGCGCACGGATGACCGTCTTGACGGCGTTGTTGCGGCCCGAACCACAGCGGATCAACTGATTTCGCGCCTTCTGAACAATGCCGTGCGGCTCGATCTGGAAACCCTGTCCGGCGGCAACAGCAAACCTGTGACCGCTCAATGGACAGCGCCCGCCAACCTGCGCGTAACGCAGCCGGAATAGGATAGGATTATGGTCGCCCGAGGAAAATTCTTCTTATACGACAGCATCACACCGGCGCTGACAGCGGGCAGCTATACGCTCAGCTCAGGCCTTGATGTGCAGGCCAGCGACGGCACACCCCTGCCGGTTGCGCCGCTGAATACGCATTTCAATGTCACGGCGCCCCGGCTGAAACTGCCACCCGATCAGGCGCTGATGACATTCCCGCCTGCCAATTCCGAAGGCGCATATGAATCGCGCCTGCCACAGATTGTTCTGAAAAAGCGCACTCTGCCCTGGGACCGAAGTGCAGCGAACCCCGGTGCAGTCTTTCATGGCCAGACGGTTCAGACCACGACGCCTTGGTTGGCGCTGGTTATCATTGCCGAAGGGGAGGGGCAGATTGTTCATGATCAGCCTTGGCAGGAGTGCGTCACCCCGGGCAAGACGCTGGAGGGGAACAAGGATGTGCCGCGCGCCAGCTATCTGTCGGTGCCGCAGTCGACGGTCACGGCAGTTTTCCCGACGGTGGATGATCTGACGTTGCTGACCCATGTGCGTGAGGTCAATCCTGATGATACCGAAAATGCGATGGGGGATGATGACGGTTTTCTGGCCGTGGTGATCGGCAACAGGATGCCGCAATACGATACGCAGAATTGCAGACCGAAGGCCTACACGGCTTGTCTGATCAATCTCGAAGGGCAGTTGGACGCTTTGCCACCCCCGGCACCGCCGCGGAAGTTCTTCGAAATGTCAGATCTCTTTCTTAACGAAGAACTGGCCGGCTACGCGGCATCGGTCTCTTCCGGTACGGCAGTGCCGCAAAAGGTCAGTACGGATGCGCGCCTGCTGGATCTTGGCGATAGCGATGCCATGGCCGACGCCGTGCGACGCGGCGAGGTTGTATTTCACAATGGCAACCTTGTGGATCGGGCCGGGGCCACGTCTGACGGGTTGAACGTGCTTGGCCGGATGGATTCGATTTCTTTTCTCGAAAGTGATTTTTCCGCGGTAAGGGCAACCACAAGCACGGCTACCCATGATGAGGTGCGCCGGGTCGAGGGAAGTTTCTCCGCCTTCAACTTCCCGCTCGAAATTCTGTTCCCGGAGAAGTTCTTCCGCTTCCCGGTGCTCACCTCCTGGCGTTTCACCTGTTCGGGTGCGGGGAGCTTCCGGCAACTGATGACCTCGCTTGATGTCGGGCTGCTGGGAACCGTCTCGGAAGGGGGATACGCGCGCGCCTTGCCCAAGTGTGCGCCCGACGTGCAGGGGGATGATCCGGGCAGCGATCCGGTCACGCAGTTGCCCCTTGAAACGGCTGAAACCGGTCACGTTGGACTGCCGCACCTGACCCGTACGGGCGAGAACGCCAATGCGTGGTATCGCGGCCCGTTTTCGCCGCATCAGCTGTTACGCAACCCCTTGGCGCAGGAAGCGCAATTCCCGGTGCTGGCGCATGTCAGTGATCATTTGCGGATGATGACACCGGACGGGCGCGAGGATGTCTCTTTGGCTGTGGCCTTCGAGACAGGGCGCTTACTGGCAATGTCGCAACCGTCCTTCGTTGCGGCGATGCAGCGCTGGCGCGCGGAGCAATTCGGCGCAAGCCGGGCACGGTTGGTCCAACAGACTGTGTTCCTGGAGAGCCGCGATATCCTCGGTCGTCTGCTGGATGATTTCGATGAAGACAGGATTCTCGACGCGATCAACAAGGGCCTCGTCTCTGAGTTGATGGAGGGCGGGATTATCCGCGCCATGGAACTGCGGCGTGAAAGGGTTATTTCCACGCCCGTCGAATTGGTCAATCCCGGGACCCAAGCGGTGGGACTGGCCGGGGACTTCAATGCTTTTCTGGCGGATGGGCTCGGCATGGACCGCGCGCTTGTCAATCAGATCGCAGCACAACCTGACAACCTTGATACGTTTGCCGCTTTGCAGGCTTCTGAACCGGGCCGTGTGAGCAGCGCGGAGATTGACCTCAACGGCCAGGTCGAAGGCCAATTGGGAGACGTTCTGACGACGGGTGTTTTCGATCTCGCGAAAACGGCGATCGGAACCGACCGGATCAGGGAAGACACCATACGGGACCTGGATGAATTCTCGTCGTTCGACAGCTTCGTCAAAGACCGTTTTGAGAGGAACTGACCATGGCTTTGTCTCATAATATGACATTGCAGTTGATTGCCGACGCCGTGACAGAAGGTGCCGAAGCGACGGTTGCGCCTCCTGAAATCCTGTCTTTTCTGGCCAAGCTGAGGATGCTTGATGGGGTCCCTTTCAACAATTTGGTTCCAGACACTGAGCTGTTGCCAAACGAATCCATCCGGTTCTTTTACCTCGACCGCGCCTGGACAGATGCGTTGGTTCAGGGTGCGTTGAGCGTTGCCACGACCAACACCATTGAACGCGGCCAGCTGGAACGATTTTACCCGCAGATCGAGGGTGAAGTGGATGATGCAGAGCGCCGATACCGCGCACCGGGGGGCGAGCCGCTGCTGCGCGGGACCGCGGGCGTCGTAACCGGTTTTTTGCTGCGCTCCGCTGCTGTGGCGGGGTGGCCGGGGTTGCACGTGCGCGCCTACAAGGATGAGCCGGGACCGAATGATACCGATATCCACCCGGAATCTCACCCAAGCCGGATCAAGCTCTTGCGTCTTGAAAGGCTTTCCCCGGCGGTTCTGCTGGCCATGTTCGATGGCATTCCCAAAGTGCTGCACATTGAAGAGCCGCGTCAGGGCATTCAGTTTGGGGTCAACCTCAAAACCTCGGCACGCGGGCGCACTACTGCAACAGTTCCTGCCCGTAACGTTCAAAATGGCAATTACGTTGACAAAAATGGCGCCGAACCAAAGGACCCAACGCAAGCGCAGCAAATCCCTGTACGTTTCCGACCGGGCGCGGCGGGTGTTCTTGATCTCAGCAACACCGCGCGTGCATTTGCCTCTGCAAACACGACAAACATGAGCGCCGGTCCAGGTGATCCTGTTGATGGGGCCGAGTTTGCATTGCAGATGATCCGGTTTCCGTTTCGACAGGTGTTTGCGCAGGATGCGGGAACAACCGCCACTCAGAACGACGCCTTCAAGCCAACAGTTGCGAAGGTTGCCGAGCGCTACACCCAGGTTCTCAAACAGAAACTCGGGGAGATCTGAACATGGCGGATGCGATCAAAGCGGAGCTGATGAATGCGCTGCTGGGTAGCGGTAACTGGTCACTGGCCACAAATGTCGGCGACCGCGTCGTGGATCAGCGGTTCCGGTTTCCGGAGCCTCTCCAGGCACCAAACCCTGCCTTGCTGGTGCCCGTCGATGTGCAGGCGCTTTATGTTCCGGCCTCCCACAGTGAACGATACGTGCGCCTGCCGCTTGAGCTGGGCGATGGCGCAGATGCCGACAAGACAACCGCACCTTTCTCAACGCCCCGGGCGCGGGCAAAAGGGGTACATCTTCATTGGGCGATGCCCGACGGTTTGCTGCGCGGCGAGATGGTTGATGACGATGATGAACCGGTGCAGATGCCGGTTCTGCCCAACCGCTGGCTGGTCGTGCGAATGTCAGGGCGGCGCAACCGCGCCCGTGTGGATCTGAGGTCCTGGCTTATTGAGGCGGATACGGGACGCGTCTTTGATCTACCTAAATACCCCAATGCGCCCACAGCATCTCTTGCACAGCAAATGACACCGGAAACACTGACCGGGATCATTGGCGGTTCGCCTAACTGGACCGCATCTTATGACGCAACGCTCAATCGGTTTGCTTTCCACGATCCGCTGGATGGGGTGCAGCCGACACAGGTCCTGACACGACAGGCAAGTTATGTTGTGATCGGCTGGTGGTCGGACCGGGCACATGATCCACTGGGTGGGGTTTTCTCGCCTTATTCCGTCGCGCGCAAAATCGATCGGTTGGACTGGACCGCGTCATCAGCCCCATTCATTGGGGAATGGAAATCGCCAAAACGACCGTTAAGCTCAGAGTCGGATGACAAAGGAACTGACCTGAGGACCGCTCTGAAACTCAGTACCTCCCAGATGGGACTGCTTTCGGGTTTTAAAGAGTATAGCTTCGATGAGGTGACACTGGCACGCCAGCGCTTGCGTTACGAAACCGTGCTGCACGGGGCTGTCTACGGTGTCCCGATCACCGGTGGTGTTGGCAAAGACGCGGCCCCCCGGGCGTCACAGATTGAACTGTCGATGGCGCCGACGTTGGAGCGACTGATCGCGGCACAAGCCGCCAGCGGGCTGGGCGTGCGTTCGGGCCCCAGAAAGGAATATTTTGAGAGCTTGCTGACGGGCGTCGCAAACATGTCCCTGATGAATATCGCAAGCCGCGATGGCATTGTTCAGCTGGATGAGGCGGAACATGCCGACGGGTTTGAGGCGTTCCAGGGTCCCGAAACATATGAAGATGTCGTCATCTCGCGTCAGCAGTCCGCATTCAAAGCCGGGCGACCGCTGCGAACCAAGGCCGCGAAGCAGAAAACCAAGGCCGCTCCATTGGCAGATGTCATCTGGAATGGTCGCAAACGCGGCAAACACAAATCCGACAAGGACAGCCTGCGCCGCCGGGCCGAAGATATCAAATACGGGCGCAAAGGGTCGCGGATTGATGACGCCCCCAAAACGCGGAGAATCAAGCGACCGGGGCCGCGCTATCACCGGGCAACCTCGCCGGTCCTGGGATTGCGCAACTACGGTCGTTCGCAACGGTTTCTGGCAGATGGCCGGTTTCACGATGAAGGCAAGCTGATCTGTCGATGGTCAGATGAAATGGCCACGAAGTATGGTGAGGGATATCAGGCGAGCACCTACGTGCCCCTTCTGGTCAATCGGTTTGTGCCCGCCATAACCAATCGCATCCTCCAGAATTCGTTCATGGGGGATCTGTACATGATGCCTTGGATTTTTGAGGCGATCCGCGCGGTTGTGCGCGGCGATCAGGTGGGACCAACCCAGAATCGGCTGCGCGGAGAGATGGCGCTGCGCTATTCGCAAGATGGCGTCTACGATGGCATCGTGCCGATTGCGCGCGGCGATGAGACTACCCCTTACAGCGCGAAGGTTGCCGTCAGTGACGCCGTGCGCCGTTTTTCATTGGCAGAGGGACGTGATCCAAGCCCGGTTGCCGTCACAAGTTGGGTTCAGCCCTGGTCACCGGTCTGGCTGGAATGGGAAGTGGAGCTTGTGCCGGGGCAGGGGTTTGCCGGCTGGGATCTGGGCAGGATCGATTTCGAAGGCGCCCCGGTGCCGCAAGGGAAAAAAGTCAAACTACAGGGCCGCTCAGCGATCACCTCGGGACTGGCGCGGACCTATCAGGCGGTGATCGACACTTATCTGATCGCTGAAAATCAGCGCGATACAGACGACCAGGGGGAAATCAACGAAGGACATGAAGGGACATTGGCGGATCTCTCAGCATTCCTGAAGAATGCGGATCTTGGATCTGTCACGCTGGACCGGATCAATGATTTGTGGCTGGCGGTTGATGCTGGCCCCGATGGTCAGGTCAAGGCAGCACCCGATGGTGTGGCAGATGCTCTTGCAGCCGCAGGTCTGCCCAACTTGATTGCGGAGGGTGCGCTTCGATTGACACGGGCCCGCATCGTTGACAGCTTTGGCCGCTTCCGCGATCTGCCCACCAGCAAGATCATCATGCCAACGGCCTTGGCGCTAAAGGATGAGAACGGCGCTCCAACACTGGCGATGCCGCCGCGGCTCTCGCTCCCGGCGCGCTTGATGTGGCGGTTCGTTGATCCTGCCGATACCTCGCCCTCTCCGGTTGAGGGGCGTCTGGATCAGGCCAACCCCGGCAATATGGTGAACCCGATCTCGGGATATATATTGCCCGATTTCATCGACGAATCCGTCGAGTTTTTTGATCAGGATGGTCAGCCTCTCGGCGAGGTGCTGCATGATCCCGTCACAGGCGGCCTGATCTGGGAAAGCGGGGTAGGTCGGGATGGCCCCGCCTCCGGATCGCCGATGACCGGCCTGCCCGAGACTGCGCGTTTGTGCGGGCAGATTGCGCAGGGGATGATCGAGACCGACATTCGGCAACGTAATTCGGAACAGACCGCCGATAAGGAAAGCCCGCTGAGTGCATTCCTGCGCGCAGTCGATACCACTAGCTGGAGTGTGGACAGTTCGCTGGCCTCTGCGAGTGCGACCATTGCAGGGCTCGTCGGGCGTCCGATTGCCGTGGTGACGACGCAACTCTGGCTGGATATCCCGCAGGATCTCGCCAAAACCGGTGCCTTTGGCGAAACCGCCGATGATATACGCGATCACCTCATCCGCGAGGCTATGTTTGATGTTGTGAAATCACAGGAATTCACAGTGCGGCTGGGCGAACTGGCCAAGGGCCACGACGGGCTTTATGGATTTTTCATTGGCGATGATTACGCGCTTTTCCATCTGATCGAAAAAGAGGTCACACAGGCCGCGCGGGTCAGCCGTCAGGGCGGCGGTTTCCGCGCGGCCCTTGGCGGTGTTTCTGCACAGGTTGGCGGAAACTTCCTGCCGGAGCCCAGCCCATTGGATGCCCCTTACATCGGAGCGGGTGAGCCGCTGGGCGTTCACGTGGGTCAAAAGCTGCGTCTGACATTGCTGATGCACCCTTCGGCCCGGGTCCATGCCACAACAGGTTTCCTGCCGCGTAAGTCTCTGGAATTACTGAATGATTGGGTTTCACCGGGACTGGGGCATGTGGCGCCTTCGGCCCGTATTGGCCCGGTGCTGATCGATCCTGACAAGGTAAGACTGCCGAAGATCGCCGCATTCGGGGCCAATCAGACATGGACCAGACGGAACACACCGATCACATGGCGCGATGACCCGATCCTGGGCGCAACCCAGGCTGCCGTTCTGCCGTCGGGCCGGGTGACCGTTGAAGAAGGATACATCCGTATCACGCCCGAGGGCGATCCGACGATCGGGGAGGACGACTGATGTCCCGCTACGACTGGCCACGTGAGTTCACCAAATCGGCTGACCGACTGGCGCAACGCATGGAACGCGCTCTGCGGGACCGGAACATCGGCGTGCCACCGGGCGCTATGGGCGATCTGGACCTGTTGGACGATGTGATCCAGACCAATTTCGACGAAGACCGCATGTGGATGCCCCTGGGCCCGTCGATCATGACAAACGGGCAGGCAACCGGTGATCCGCAAGTCGCCGGTCGGGTGCGGGCGATCGCCGTCAGCCCCAATGGTCAGCGTATCTACGTGGGCAGTGCAAACGGCGGCGTCTGGTACTCGTCGGACAGCGGTGCGTCGTGGACGCCGCTGGGCAGTGCCAGCCTTGCCGCTTCGGCCAATCGCTCCGATCTGTCGCTGACGATCGGAGCGCTTTGGGTGGAGTTTGGCAGCACCGGGGCTGTTGATGATCCGGCAAAAGACGTGGTCTACGTGGGGACCGGTGAAGGCCTTCCGCAATTTTCGGATACACCGGGCAGCAACATGGGCGGTATCGGCGTGCTGCGGCTGAATGGCACGTTGCCTGAGGCGCTGGCGGCCCCGCTGCAAAACCCCTGGAAGCGCGAAGCCCGGAACCTGACGGGAGAGGGTATCTTTCGCATGGCGCGCGACCCTGCTGCTGCCGCAGCGCTCGATGGCACGGCGACACTTGTTGCGGCAACTTCGACCGGTCTGTGGTCCCGCAGCGGTGCTTTTTCCGAAGATGCGGATTGGCAGCGCGTTGAATTCACCAGCACCGCTTTTGCCAATCTGTCCGGCCAGCCACATTGCACCGATGTCATCTGGAATGACAAAGGCCTGTGGGTCACCTTGGTGGGGACGGGGGCGACCGATGGGCTTTACCGATCGCCCACCGGCCTGGCGGGACCGTTTGCGCGCATCACGCTCACCAATCTGGAAACCGGGACGCGGCTGAGCCTTGGGCAAGCTGCGCACGACACTGACCGGATGTATGTGCTGGGTAAGGTGCCTGATCCCATTAATCCTGGTACCAACTCGGGGCATGCCGCATTGTGGCGGGTTGATCTGGCCAACAGCGTGACGGTTGCGCCTCCCGTCCAGAATGTGCCCATGGGGTTGTTCGTGTCATCGGTCGCACCCGATAACGCAGGCAACCTGATCAACAACACTGACGATCAATCCGCCTACGATCAGGCCATCTGCGTGCGTCAGGTTGGCGCAAACGATGTGGTGACCGTCGGTGGATCGCTGGAGGACAATGGTGAATGGGACGCGGCGATATTCGATCTCACCATCACCGGCGGAGCAGCTGCCCCAACCACTGATTTTGACCCGACCCGCCATACAACCGCAGTTACCGACCCGACCTTTATCGGGGCTGGTATTCATCCGGATGTTCATGTCCTCATGCAGGCGGGTGCAAATCTTTGGGTAGGCTGCGATGGCGGCGTTTTCAGACGATCCGGCGGCACCGCGCGGGCGATGAATGCCGGGCTGAGCGTGGCTGAGCCGGGATATCTGGTCTCGCACCCCACGATAGATGGCCCGGTTCTGGCGGGCACACAGGACAACGGCGCGATCCAGCGTATTGGTGACACGGTCTGGAGCCTGCAACGCAAAGGGGACGGTGGTGGCTGCCTGTTCCATCCGACCAAACCCCACCAGAGGGTGATGCAATTCATCAATGCGACATGGCAATTTGAACCCGCCAGCTTTTCACCCTGGGGCCCTGTGTTGCGGTCCAATCCCGCACTGCCCACAGAGACGGCAGAAAACGGACGGTCAACATTTTATTCTCAAGGGGCCGCGGCACCGGCGACCAATGCGGGCGATGCCCGGATTTTCCTTGGTACCGACCGGATATGGTACTGCGCCAATTGGAACGATCCGTCGATCAACATGGCTTGGGTCACCATTCCAAGTATGACCGATGCGCATGCGGGAGGGGCACCTCTTCAGGACCAACTCACCGAGAACGGCAATTCCGATGCTGTCCTTGTCATCGAGGTTCTGCGCGAAGGCGATGCCGCTGATGGCTATGAGGGAATGGCGATCTTGGTCCTGTGCCAACGCACGGTCCGGATTTTCCGTTTTGCTCGTCCGGCACCCGCGGCAGCGCAGGCCTGGACTGCCATTGCCCAATCCGTGGTCAGTGATCCATCGACTGCGACGCGCCCGCGCAGTCACAAGCTGGGGGATGACATTCCCAATCCCTTTCTCACCTATCTTCCCGACCCCTGGCTCAGCGCCTGGACCGACGTGGCCGTTCACAAAAACGATGTTGCGGGGCAAGAGAGTTTCTATGTCGCAACGACGGGTCAACGGGGTGTTGGTGCAAGTGGAGAGGCCACCAGTGACCCGGTCCATGATACCTTGTGGTGGTACGATGGTCAGGGACGCTGGTACCCGACCGGATTGCGCAACACGCCGCTGGATGCGGCGGCGGGTACCGGTGGGTCGCCTGCGGCCGCGCATTGTGTGATCGTCGACCGGGAAGCGCCTGACAATGTCTATGTGGGTAACCGCATCGGCGTCTGGCACGGGGTGATTGACCAGAGCGGCACGCATCCCACTTGGACGTGGCGGCCAGCGATGGAAGGGCTGCCGCATACGATGGTTCAGGATTTATCGATCTCCAGCACGGAGGCGGGTACCTTTCTGCGCGCGGCTCTTGTGTCACGCGGGGTCTGGGAGCGTGATATTTCACTCTTGCCTGTGTCGGTGGGGCGGACGTTTATTCGGGCAGTGCCTCACGATACCGGGCGCTCGATACTGCCCGCCACACCGAAAAACCCATTGGACGACAGCAACCTGGAACTGCATGAAAGTCCCGATCTGGTCATTCTGCCCACAGGGTCACACACGTGGGATCCGCTGTTGCCGAACGAGGCGGATCTGCTGGCGGCCCCGAAACAAAGGCGCTACGGAAAGAGGGTGCATGATGTCTTTGTCATGTTGCATCATCGGCACACGACGTCTTTGGCCGGGGCGGATGCCAACATTGACGTCTTTTTCCAGAAAGACGCCCCGGCGGGGGATTTGCAGGGATTTGCGATTACGCCGGAGTGGCGCACCTTTGTTCATGAAACGGTGCGCGGGAACGCGCCACCTCCGGTGGCCGGTCTGTCGCATCTGGGGCGGTTTAATCCGGCCTTGCCGGTTGATGCCCGCACGCCACGCGCGGTAAAACTCTCTGTCAATCTCAACTACGCGGGTAGACGTGATCACGCGATGCTGATTGCAGTTGTGACCTCGCCCGGCAATGCGTTCTTGCTGGCGGGTCTGGCGCCGGGCAACCTCAAATCCGTGGTACGGCGGTCGCATCAGATCGCCGTGCGCAAATTTGCGCGGGTCTAGGGTTCATCCGGTATCACCCCGGGTTGAACTGGCTGCGTGACAGCCTCCTGAGCGGCGGCCGTCACGGCTTTGCGTTCGCTTTCCGTAAGATGCTCATCGCCGGATAGTTCAACCTTGACGTTGCGCTCGGCCATGCGAATACCGTTGGCGTCAAATGCATCACGCACTTTCTGGTAGGCATCGCGCCGCACCAGCCATTGCTCGCCCGGGCGGGTCATGAATTTGACGCCCACCACCATGTTGAACTCTTCCATGCGGCGCACGCCTTGTGATTTCAAAGTATCGAGGATCGCGTCCCCGTAGTGCTCATTGGCTTTGAGTTCAGCGCCCACTTTCTTGACGATCTTTTTGACCAGTTGCAGATCGGTGTCGAAGGGCACGCGGAATTCCAGCTTCATGATGACCCAATCGCGGGAATAATTGGTCATGGATTTCAACTCGCCGAAGGGCAGGGTGTGCACGGCACCGCGATGGTGCCTGATCTGCAAGGACCGGATCGAAATCTTTTCAACCGTGCCGCGCAACTGATCAATCTCGACGTATTCGCCGACGCGGAAGGCGTCATCGACAAGGAAGAAAATTCCGGAAACAACGTCCTTGACCAGCGATTGCGCCCCAAATCCAATGGCGATGCCGAGAACACTGGCACCGGCCAGAATCGGAGCGATGTTCACGCCCATCGACGACAGAACCGACATCATGACCATGCTCAACAAGGTCACCATCAGCACAACTCGCAGCAATGGCAGCAAGGTTGCCATCCGGGCTTCGGGGCCGGGGGCCTGACCATCTTCGGGGGGCTTGTAGGCGGCCAGCCGTCGGTCGATGGATGTCTTTCCCCATGTCCAGACTAGATCGGCGATCAGCACCGCAGCCGCGCTGTCGATCAGGATGGAAAACAGTCTTTGACCCATAGTGGGATTGTCGGAATTCTCGAAGATGCCTGCGTTCCAGATCATTGCCAGCGTTAACCCCAGGATGACAAAAACGCCGAAACGGATGAGCCGTTGTGCGATAGGGCGGTAGGTTTCATAAGGATCCGCAATGAGAGCCGGTTCGGGCGCGCTTTCGATCTCATCCATACCCTCCATGGGCTCCGGCGCGGGCAATTGGGCGGCGGCTCTTTCCGCCTTTGATCGATAGTCTGTTATCGCATTGTCAAAGCTGGTGTCGGTCCATCCCCGCAGTAGTTTCAGCGCCGGTATGGCCAACCCGATCACCATGACCGACCACATCAGTGGGTACATGCCAAAGAGCCATGTGACAAAAACCATCGTGCTGAGCAGGCAAAGATAGGCACGCCAGCGGGAGAGAGACCGGCGCGTCAGACTGCTGGTGTGCTGTTGAGCCTTGATGAAACAAAAGAAAATGCAAATCAGGCTGACAATCAGCAGGACCCCGGCAAAGAGAACCGATACCGCCAGCGTTTCCGGAGCCGTATCGCCGGATGCGCGCGCGGATGTGAGTTGATCAAACACGTCAATTAGCGAGATCGCAAACACAAGGATCGCAAGGAAAAACGTGAGCGTCAGTCCTAGTGCCCGGGCCATTGGTGTCGTGATCGGGATGAGCCGCAATTGCGGCACACGCGGTGCCAGAAACAGCCTGACCAGGGTGTTTATGGCGCGCACAGAAACGATGGCCAGAAGGGTGGAGAGGATCAGTGTATAGAGCAGCGGTGGCCAGCCAACAGCAGAAAATGCGCCGATGGACCCAGCGGCGAAGGCCACCAGGCCGATGAATGCCAGAGCGGTGCGCGTCAGGGCTGCGATGGCGCGTTCTTTGGGGCTGGTGAACTTTTGCACTTCGATCCGGCGCAACACAGGGTTGGTATATTGCCGCGTCAACCATTCTAACCCCGCGCCGAAGAACAGGAAAATCAGCGCAAATGTCAGACTGCGCACCTGTCTGTCGGGCGTCATCTGATCACGCCAGCGCTCCAGGATGACCGTGGGCGCGGTCTCAAAACGCGCCCAGGCAGCGCCGAGATCGCTAACGCGCTTCCCAACGCGTTCCACGGCTTTCTGAAACTGCTCGCGGACTGATGGGATATCCGTGGGGCTGGCTGCGTCTTCGCTGTCGGCCTGTTCCTGTATCCAGTTCTGAATACGCTCATCAGCAAGAAGACGGGTGAACTCATGCAAATCATTTGTGGATGGCGCTGCAATCGCGGGGGTGTCCTGGGCGGAGACTTGCAGGGGCGAAATCAGCAAGGCAAGTGCCAAAAAACCGCATCCAAACCGCGATAACCACTTCATGTCTGGGCCTCAAGCAAGTCATTTGCGCGCTGATCTTCCTCATGATCATTATCTTTGAAGGTATAGTCCGCAGGATACAGCGGTTCGACATCCACCCGACCACCACTGGGCGTCAATTGACAGGCCAAACGCACATTTTCATCCGCGCCAATGCGCATCAGCGTTTTTGCTTCCAGCGGCGTTGGCTCTGGCAAGGGAAACTCGGAGGACAGGATGCGCACGGCACAGGTGCCGCATCGCCCGCGCCCTTCGCAAAGACTTGCGTGGGGTTGATCATGCATCCGGAAACTATCCAAGAGGCTCAGCTTGCTTGTGGTGTTTATTGCGGGGCCCGTGCCGCGCTTCAGAACCACCCGCTCGGACGATTGAAGGGCCAGTCGTACCCCCCGTGCCGCAAAGGTCAGAGCCGCAAGGGCGAGTGACCACCAGATGACTTGATTGGTAACTTTTTTGACCGTCTTGTACGGGATGCGTTCTTTCATGGGTGTCGCGGGGGTTTCAGAAGGCGCTTGGGTTGCATAGCGCGATGTCTCTGCCTGTTGTGTTTGTTGCTCTGCCTTGATCAGGGCACCACGTCCCGCTTCGCCATATCCCATGAGCGCAATGACCGGAACAGCAACGGCGACGGGGTACATCCAACCCAGCGCGTTGCGCATGTTTTCTTTGGCGCGCAGCCAGGTAAAGAGCCCCGCGCACCCATGTATCCAGACAACCGACAATAGGATCACCTGCAACAATCCAATTTGCGGTGCCCCCAGCCAGAAGAGCTTGATCGCTTGCGCATAGCCAAATTCGATGCCGTCAATCTTTAGCGACGCGATCCCGACCGCGTGCACCGCAAGCAGGGGAATGACGATAACGCCCGAAAGCAACTGAACGATATCCTGCGTGTTCGTGCGCAGCGTCGGGCGCTTGTAAACTGCCCATAGGCCCAGCAGGAAATGGATGACCAGCGCCAGAAACAAAAGCGGCCCCAGCGGCGGTTTGGACCATATCTCAGACAGAAAGGGACGCGCGGCATCCATGGCCTCGATTGAGATCAGCCCAAGACTGAGATTAAGGAGATGGCTGGTGACGAAGATCAGCAAAAACAAGCCCGTAACAATGCGCGCCGTTCGTAGCCCCAGCCCAGAGAGTCTGCCCATGGTTCGATTCACCGTGCCCCATTTCACACATGGCTCCACCCGCAGGCATTTTTGCCGTTTTGGTGACCATTCCTCATAAACTGTCCATTTTCTTGAACTCATTTGCAACCCGGCAGAGAAAGCCGCCTGTTTGTGCGGCGTGCTGTGACAAGGCGAACCCCTGTGCGGGACGTTCACATGCATCCAAGAACCGAGCCGCCTCGGGCGCAGTTTCTGGTGAGTGATGGCGGCGACAAGCCAGATTTTCCACCTGCGCCCGTCAAGCAGAACTTCGGTCGATTCCCTTCGTTCGTTATCGCGTTGATAAATTCTCTCTATATTGGTCAGCACGTGATACGCATCAATTGCCGCCGCCGGGCCGAAGGGAAAAGACATGCTTGATCAGATCAAGGGATTGCACCACGTTACATCGCTCGCGGTTGATGCGGTCGAAAACAACCGCTTTTTCACGCAGGTTCTGGGGCTGCGGCGCGTCAAAAAAACCGTCAATTTCGATGCACCCGATGTCTACCATCTTTACTATGGGGATGAGATTGGCTCCCCCGGCTCGGTGATGACATATTTCCCGTTTCCGAACATGGCCCGAGGTCGCAAGGGAACAGGTGAGGTCGGCGAAACCGTGTTTTCAGTGCCGCAAGGGGCTTTGGACTTCTGGCAAAAACGCCTTGGTGAATACGGGGTCAATGGACTGGCACTACACGAGCACTTTGGCGAAAGACGGCTCTCGTTTCGTACCGCCGACGGTGAGGGGTTCGCGCTATCTGAGATCAGGGATGACCCCCGCGCCGCCTGGATCGGCAATGGTATCGGGGCAGGTCACGCGATCCGTGGGTTCCAATCGGCGCGCATGCAGTTAGTTGACGACGGTGCCATGGCGGAGCTGCTCCAATTCATGGGGTATGAAAAAGTTGACAAAATTGGCGACGTCGCCCGTTTTGCGGTTGCAGCTGACGCAGGTGCCAGCATCATTGATTTGGAAACGATCCCGAATGGCGCGCCCTCTCAACAAGGCGCGGGGTCGGTACATCATATCGCTTTCGCAGTGGAGAACCGGGCCGCTCAACTTGATGTCCGCAAGGCGCTTTTGGACACGGGATATGCAGTGACACCGGTCATTGATCGCGATTATTTCTGGGCGATCTACTTTCGCACTCCCGGCGGCGTTCTTTTTGAAATTGCGACCAACGAACCGGGATTTGATCGTGACGAAGACACCGCCCACTTGGGCGAGGCGCTGAAACTTCCCACACAACATGAACATTTGCGCGCTGCCTTGGAAACATCGTTGCAACCGATCCCGGGGTGAGCGCGGTGAGTATTTCAGTGCCCCTGTTGTGCTTGAAAAGCCATCGATCCATTAGTCTTCACGCAATGCCCTTCCATTGGGAAAGTCGCGCAAGACAGGTTTTTGTGGCAAACCGGTTGCATGACTGACGGCTAAATAGGAAAGGTAACGCCAAGGAATCGTCCGGTGTGTCATCGGTTGCGAATGCGAGAGGGCGGCAGCGGATCGAAACACTGGCATCTCAGGGAATTCGGATCAAAGGACATGTTATGAAAAAGATATACGGCTCGGCGTCTGAGGCGCTGGAGGACGTGTTGCGCGACGGGATGTTGATCGCGGCCGGGGGGTTTGGGCTCTGCGGCATTCCGGAATTGCTGTTGTCGGCGATCCGGGACGCGGGCACGAAGGATCTCACCTTTGCCTCCAACAATGCGGGCGTTGACGATTTTGGCATCGGCATCCTGTTGCAGACCCGGCAGGTGCGCAAAATGATCTCGTCTTACGTGGGAGAGAACGCGGAATTCATGCGTCAATACCTCAGCGGAGAGCTTGAGCTGGAGTTCAACCCGCAAGGCACGCTGGCGGAACGGATGCGCGCGGGGGGCTGCGGCATTCCTGGGTTTTACACCAAAACCGGCGTCGGCACGGTGATCGCGGAAGGCAAGGAGCACAAGGATTTCGGCGGCGAGACCTATATCCTGGAGGAGGGCATTTTCGCCGATCTGTCGATCGTGAAAGCCTGGAAGGCGGATGAAACCGGCAATCTGGTATTCCGCAAAACCGCCCGTAATTTCAACCCGCCCGCCGCGATGTGCGGACGCATCTGCGTGGCCGAGGTCGAGGAAATCGTGCCCTTGGGCACGCTCGACCCCGACAGCATCCACCTGCCGGGCATCTACGTGCACCGCCTCATCAAGGGCACGCATGAAAAACGTATCGAACAGAGAACCGTTCGCCAGAAGGAGGATGCATAATGTCTTGGGATCGCAATCAGATGGCTGCGCGGGCGGCCGAAGAACTCGAAGACGGCATGTATGTCAATCTTGGCATTGGTATTCCCACGCTGGTGGCGAATTACGTCGGCGAGAAAGACATTACCCTGCAGTCTGAAAACGGCATGCTGGGCATGGGGCCGTTCCCTTTTGAAGGCGAAGAAGACCCGGATTTGATCAACGCGGGCAAGCAGACAATTACTGAACTGCGCCGCACGTCCTACTTTGACTCTGCCCAAAGCTTTGGCATGATCCGCGGCGGTAAGATCGCTGCAGCTATTCTTGGCGCCATGGAAGTGGCCGAAAATGGCGATCTGGCGAATTGGATGATTCCCGGCAAACTGGTCAAGGGCATGGGCGGCGCCATGGATCTGGTCGCAGGTGTGGGGCGTGTTATTGTTGTCATGGACCACACCAACAAACATGGCGAAAGCAAATTGCTGCGCGAATGCACCCTGCCTTTGACAGGCAAGGGCGTGGTTGACCGGATCATCACCAACCTTGGGGTTCTGGACGTTGTCGATGGCGGGCTGCGGATTGTTGAATGCGCAGACGGCGTCAGCGAGCAAGCGCTTCGTGACGCCACCGAAGCAACGATTGTATAGGACCATTTGAACCCGCCAGCTTTTGCCGGTAGAGCCGAACCCCGACAACCCGCTGTTCAGGCGGGTTGTTTTAGGGCCTCAGGCATGACGACCGGATGTTCCTTTGCATCGCGTATGGGTCAAGTAGTGACCACATTGACGATTGAAGAGCGAAAGTGATGCTCGGTTATG
Source organism: Roseobacter sp. EG26 (assembly GCF_049830555.1). NCBI lineage: Bacteria > Pseudomonadati > Pseudomonadota > Alphaproteobacteria > Rhodobacterales > Roseobacteraceae > Roseobacter > Roseobacter sp. EG26. The sequence continues at coordinate 91,195 of NZ_JBNBLH010000011.1, read as the reverse complement.
TCAATCATTCTCGAACACGCGGCGGGCCACGCGGAAGCATTCAAGGGCCTGCGGGACACCGCAGTAAATCGCGACAACGTGTATGATCGCCCGAACCTCCTCTTTGCTGACGCCATTGGTGATGGCGCCCCGGCAGTGAATTTCCCACTCTGACATCTTGCCCAATGCGCCGATCATCGCCAGATTCATCATTGATCTGGTTTTGGCGTCAATCACGTCATCCCCCCAGCCAAATCCCCAGCACCAAGCGGTCATCGCCTCCTGAAATGGTCGGGTGAAATCATCTGCTGCCGCCAGATTTCTTTCCACATATTCAGCACCAAGCGTCGCCTTGCGCTGCTCCAACCCCTTCAAAAACAAATCTTCGTCGAATGTACTCATGTTCTTGCCTTTCGTTTTTGCGACCCGATCTGTTGGATGCTCGGTTTGGGGATCATTCGTCAACCATTTGTCGGGGTCCCCGTGAAAGAAAGACCAAATGATTGGGAATTGGGTATTGCGTGGAATTTGCAGCACTCCCGCAAACCGCTGGGCAAGCTCGTAAGAGAATGGGCTATCGGTACGGACACGACAACGCTGATGCTTGAAGCTAAGCCTTGTGTTGATAGACTGCCGAATTCTGAGACACGCAATACTGGCACCCCAGGGAATTCCCGGAAAGACCTAACACCATGACAGTCCCCAGAACGATGAAGGCCTTTGTACTGACCGGGCACGGCGGCCCCGAAGTCCTACAGTATCATGCTGATTGGCCGACGCCGGAGCCTTTACCGGACCAGATACTGGTCAAAGTTGGCGCTTGCGGACTTAACAATACAGACATCAATACGCGTTCAGGCTGGTACTCAAAATCAGTGACCGATGCGACAACTGGCGATGCCTACGGTGAAGTCGGTCAGGAAGACCCTTCGTGGGGTGGCGCAGCGATTGCGTTTCCGCGCATTCAGGGAGCGGATGCCGTGGGCCGTGTTGTGGCCTTGGGCGAAAATACTGATCCCGCTCTGATGGGCAAACGGGTCATGATCGATTGTTGGTTACGGGATTGGGATGACCCGTTCAACAAGGACAAGACCGGTTATTTTGGATCGGAATGTGATGGCGGATTTGCCGAATTTGCGGTTGCCGATTACCGAAATGTGCATCCGGTGGAAAGCGCCATGAGTGATGCGGAGCTTGCGACGTTCTCCTGCTCTTATTCCACCGCGGAGGGGATGTTGTCCCGGGCACAGGTCGGCGATGGCGACACCGTGCTGGTCACAGGTGCCTCTGGGGGGGTCGGTTCGGCGTTGATCCAGTTGGCCAAGCGGCGCGGGGCACGCGTTGTCTGCCTGGCCAGTGAGGGTAAGCATGCAGAGGTGGCGCCCCTCAATCCCGCAGCAATCTTGCCGCGCGCGCCAACTGATCTGTCGTCTGCGCTCAATGATGCGATTGGTCGAGACACGGTCAGCGTTGTCGCGGACGTTGTCGGTGGCGATTATTTCGCCTCAGTCATTGATGTGTTGGAACGGGGTGGGCGGTATACCTGCTCAGGGGCTATTGCGGGCCCCATGGTGTCCCTTGACTTGCGGACATTATATCTCCGAGACCTGACCTTTGCCGGCTCAACCGTACTACCACCCCACATCTTTGCAGATTTGGTGAGCTACATTGAACAAGGTGAGGTGCAGCCGATGCTGGCCGCGACCTACCCGCTTGAGCAATTGCATCAAGCTCAGGCCAGTTTCGTCGAAAAAAACCACACGGGAAATATTGTTGTGTTGCCATAGCAGGGTCTGCATTCCACGGTCGCTTCAAAGAGCGCAAATAACGTTGATTGCAGCCTTATGACCGCATCTCAGACCATGCGGGTAAGAGATTCAGTCAAAGATATCGCAAATTGCGACCCGGGTGGTGTCCACGACCTGATCCACCTCACGCTCGGTAATGCAAAGCGGCGGGGCAAAACCCAAGATATCGCCTTGCGGCATTGCACGGGCAATCACCCCTTTGGAGAGCATTGCGGCAGCGACCTGCGGCCCTATCTTGAGCGCGGGGTCAAACGGTGTGCGCTGCGCGACATCGTTGACCAGTTCAACTGCGCAAAGCAGCCCTTCGCCTCGGATGTCGCCGACATGGCGGTGATTGCCAAGGGCGTCTTTCATCGCAGCGTTAAAGTAGGCACCGACAGTTTTTGCATTGTCCACCAGCCCGAGCTGGTCGATCAGTTTGAGGTTCGCTACCCCTGCGGCTGCGCAAATCGGATGGGCTGAGTAGGTCCAGCCATGTCCGATGGGGCCGTTCTCCTCCGTGCCCTGCTCCAACACCTGCCACATGCGTTCTGATACGATAGACCCCGATAGCGGCGCATATGCCGATGTCAGACCTTTTGCGATGGTGATGAGGTCGGGCTTCAGCCCGTAGTGCAGCGATCCGAACATCGAACCGAGCCGACCGAAACCGGTGACAACCTCATCTGCGATCAACAGGATATCGTGTCTGCGAAGGACATCCTGAATAGCCGCCCAATAACCTTCCGGGGGTGGGACAATGCCCCCGGTGCCCAGAACAGGCTCCGCAATAAACGCCGCAATTGTATCTGCGCCTTCGCGGGCAATCAGCGCCTCGAGTTCCTGCGCGCAGTGAGCCGAAAATGCCTCTTCGCTCAGGTCTGGGTTTTCGCGTCGGTAATAATAGGGGGCGGTGGTGTGCAAAACCGAATTCAAGGGCAGGTCGAACTTGTTGTGAAAAAGGACCAAACCGGTCATGGACCCGGTCATCAGGCCGGACCCGTGGTAGCCGCGCCAGCGCGAGATGATCTTCTTCTTTTCCGGGCGACCGAGGATGTTGTTGTAGTACCAGATCAGTTTGACATTGGTTTCGTTGGCATCTGAGCCTGATTGCCCAAAATAGACCTTCGACATGTTGGGCGGCGCACGGTCGAGGATCATTTTGGCCAATGTGACTGAAGCTTCCGTGCCGTGCCCGACGTATGAATGGTAATAAGCCAATTCGCGCGCCTGATCTGCAATCGCGTCAGCGATTTCCCGGCGACCGTACCCGACATTGACACAATAGAGGCCTGCAAAAGCATCCAGAAGTCGCGTGCCGTCCCGATCTTCGATAAAGACACCGTCGCCGCCCGAAATGATGCGCGTTGGGGTCTCCCCCCGAGCGTGCTGGGCCAGATGGGTTGAGGCATGAAAAAAATTGTCGCGGTCCCATGCCGCCAGTTGGTCGTTCCTAAGCATATCGTTCCTTTGGCGTTTGAATGAGTTTGGTCAGGCGGTCGTTTCGACAGCCAGCACCGCGAGGCAATCGCCGGGCTGGATCAGGCCGGGGTGATGGCGTGCAATCAGAAGGCCGTCGCGTTGGGCATGGATTTCTTGTGGGGGTCTGCCCAGATGATCCGTGTTCCAGATATGTGCCAGCAGTTGACCGGCCTCTACGGTATCTCCAAGAGCCAGTTTGAAGTCTACGAGCCCGGAGTCTTCGGCAAAATGAAAACAAGCATCATCCGGTTGCGTCAGCGATCTTGTTGGTGCCAGGTCGATCTGGCCTTCCAGAATGCCTGCGTGTTTCAGGAAATTTCGCGCGCCTTTGCGGGCAATGGAAATGGTGCGGGGCGTGGCGGTGCCGCCGCCGCCCAACTCCGTGGTGACAAAGGTCTTTCCCTGCATCTCGGCTGCCGCGTCATACATGCCTAAAGGGTCGATTTCGCGCATATCGATGCTGAAGGGCGCGTTGAAAGCGTCCCGCGCCGCGCGGCAACGCCTCTCTTGTGATTTGTCGTCCAAGATATGTGATGCAGCGAAGGGCACAAAATCAAGTGTTCTGCCGCCTGAGTGAAAATCGAGCACAACATCAGCCATCGGCAGCAGGCTGCGCTGGAAAAAGTCAGCAATTTTCTGCGTTGGCGTGCCGTCCGGCAGACCGGGGAACGCACGGTTCATATTGCCTTGATCTATCGGAGAGGTTCTTGTGCCCGCGGCGAAGGCGGGCTGATTCATGAAGGGAACCAACAAGATGGTTCCACAAACCTGTTCCGCTTTAAGCTCCTGTGCAAGCGCTGTAAGTGCCAAGGGGCCTTCGTACTCGTCCCCGTGGTTTCCGCCGGTCAACAGCGCGCAGGGACCCTCCCCGTTTTTGACCATGGTGATGGGGATCATTATGGACCCCCAAGCGCTGTCATCCCGGCTGTAAGGCAGACGCAAATGACCATGCTGGACGCCCTGGCGGTCAAAATCAATAGTTGGGGTGATTGGATTATCGCGCATGCTCAGGCCTTGATGAATAATTCGCGCGGTGTCGTGCAGATGCATTCAACGCCGGTTTCGGTGATGACGATAGGTTCGGTGATTTCAAGTCCGCCATCGTCCAGCCATAAGGCTGGCATGAAGTGAAAAGTCATGCCCGGCTTCAGCACGGATTTATCACCGGAACGGAAGGACATTGTCCGCTCGCCCCAATCGGGTGGGTATGACAGACCAATGGCGTAGCCACAGCGGCTGTCCTTCTCAAAACCCAGCTTGTTAAGGGTTTTGTTGAAGGCCAGAGCAATGTCTTCGCATCGGTTGCCCGGGCGCGCCATCTCCAACCCGGCTTCAATCGCCTCCAGCACGGCCTTCTCTGCATCAAGGTATTTTTGGGGTGGCTGACCAAGGAACAACGTCCGCGACTGTGGACATTGATAACGGCGGTGAGCCCCTGCGATCTCGAAGAATGTACTCTCTCCTGAGCGCAGGAGTTGATCGTCCCACGTCAGATGGGGGGCGGTCGCATCCATGCCTGACGGCGCCATGGGGACAATGGCAGGGTAGTCACCCCAGTGACCCTCGGCACCCAGGATCGATGCATGATAAATTTCCGCGATCAATTCGTTTTTCGGCATGCCGGGTTCGGCCGTTTCGCGAATGACGCTGTGCATTTTTTCCACGATACGGCCCGCGCGGTGCATATACGCCAGTTCGGTCGCCGATTTGATCGCGCGATGCCAGTTCACCAATCCTGTCGTGTCCTCGAAGTGGGCTTCCGGCAGGCAGGCTTGCAGCGAATGATGCGCAGCCGCCGTATAGTAGTAGTTGTCCAGCTCGCAGCCAATTGTCGCCCTTGCCAGGCCCCGCGCTTTGATCAACGCTGATAGGTTCTCCATCGGGTGTTTGTCGGGATTTTGAACGTAGGTGTCTTCATATCCGACGATGTTGTCACGGTGCAGGTAGGTGGTACGCTGCGCACCAACGGAATCCATAGCGCGGCCCCACCAAATGGGTTCGTCTTGCTTGGTCAATAAGACGCCTTGGTGCACATAGAACGACCAGCCATCATATCCCGTCAACCAGGCCATGTTCGATGGGTCGGTCACAAACAAGGCGTCTATCTCTCGCGCCTCCATGGTCTCTCTGACGGCGGACAGGCGTGCGGCATATTCTGCGGGTTCAAAACTTAATTCAGACATCTGGTCATCCCGTGTTGATGCCCAATCCTACCGATGCTCCCTGCATTTTTTCTGCGAAATTTGTATACAGCCGCAGAAAAAATGTGAAATTGGCAGCAGATGCGGGGTAAATCTTTAGTGGACAATATTGACCGGAAACTTCTGAACGAAATCCAACGCAACAATCAGCTTACCAGTGGCGAATTGTCAGAGCGTGTCGGGCTGTCGGCCACCTCCGTGCAAAGGCGCTTGCATCGGTTGCGCGCTGACGGTGTTATTGAAGCTGATATCGCTGTGGTTTCACCCGCCGCAGTCGGGCGGCCATTAACGATGCTGGTGGCGGTCGAACTCGCACGAGAGCGGTCCGACATTATTGACAGGTTCAAGCGCGCCGTTCGAAATTGCGCTGAAGTCATGAGCGCCTATTACGTCACGGGGGAGACGGATTTTGTGCTGATCGTCACGGCTCAGGATATGCAAAACTACGAAGCGTTCACTCGAGATTTCTTGTATAACAATCCTGACATCAAAGGCTTCAAGACGACGGTCGTCATGGACCGAATAAAGGCCAGCTTGAATGTTCCGGTTTAGAACCTGACTATCCAGAGCGGGCCTCGACCTCTCTTACCAGTCTTGCCGCTCGTAGGTCTCGGTCGTGTCATAACCCTGTTCGTCGGCACCCTGCTGTTCAACATCCTCATTCAGTACTTCATCATTGCCGTCGTCTGAAGAGGCGTCATTGTCAGAGGCAGCCACCCAGTTTTCGGAATTCGAATTGTCTTCTTCGGAACTCAAAAACTCCGCCTCTGCATCATTTTCCTGCTGAGCATCTGCAGTTGGCGCGTCGCCCACTTTGATGGAAAAACTGTCGGAACCCGTAACTTCTTGCCCGTTAAACGCGCGATCCGTTGTGGTCACCTCACCCGAAATGGTGCCTTCAAATCCTGGCGGTGGCGCGATTTCAAGCAAGGACATGTCCCACCCTGTCAAATCGACCTCACCGCCGTCCGAGACCAAAACGTTGTCATCGCTCATCAATATCGTATCTGCCGGTAGCCCAGATATTTGAACGCTGGCCTGATCTGACAGATCTCCGCCCCCGATGTTCACCGGAATCACGCCATTTTCGGCGACGCTGAGATCATCATCGGCGACCACCAACTCGCGCCCGTCGGTTCCAGGGCCGTCCCATTCCAGCTTCAACCCCGCATGGCCGTAGTTTTCAAAATACCGCACTTCGATTGAGTGCGTCCCCGGCTCCAGTTCGATTTCGCCGCTGCGAGTCCGGAACCCATGCAGGCCATCGTTTTCAATAACCTCGACACCATTTACAAATAGGATCGCCCCATCATCTCCACCAAGGTAAAAGTCGAAGCTGCCACCTTCCTCGACGTTGATCTCGCCGGTGATTTTCGCGCCAAATGTGTCGGTTGATCCGCCCTCCCAGAAAGAGTCGCGACCATTCTTGTAGTTGATCTCCCCGACGATCTCTTCGTGCGTGGGCTCATCTGTCCAATCGATTTGATCAAGACGGCGCAGGGAATGATCCACGTCAAAGTAGCTGGCGTGAAAGCCCGTTTGTATTTGCGAGGAGATAGGTGGCAATTCGGCCTGACTGACTGAAAAATCCAGATCGCTGGTCGTCGTGACGTCCCCGCCTGTTTCGAATGATGTCGTGGTGGTAATTTGTGCAGATACGTCACCGATGAAATCAATTGGCGTTTGTATCGACAACAAGGAAGTATCCCAATTGGAGATGTCCACAACGCCACTTTCACCGACCTCTGCGGTAAACGTCCCGGCACTTACGACCGTGCCTTCGGGAAGCCCTTCGATCGCCTGTGTCACACTTTGCAGGGCTTCGGTTTCGGGCGCGCTCACGTCCAATTCAATTGTCAATGGAACCCCATTCACCGTTTGCAGATCATCCACATCAGGAGCAACGACCAACTCGCGCCCATCGGTGCCGGGGCCGTCCCACTCAAGCTTGAGCCCCGCATGGCCGTAGTTTTCGAAATACCGCACTTCGATTGTATGTGTGCCGGGTTCCAGCTCAATATCCGCAGTTCGGGTGTGGTATGAATGGAGCCCATCGTTCTCAATGACCTCGACACCGTCTATGTACAAAACGGCACCGTCATCACCGCCAAGGAAGAACTCAAAACTGCCACCTTCTTCGACATCGATGTTACCGGTGATCCTTGCGCCAAATGTGTCTTTCGAACCTCCCTCCCAGAACGAAGATCGACCATTTTGATAGTTGATTTCACTTACAACGTCTTCGTGGGTGGGCGTGCTGGACCAATCAATCTCGTCCAACTGGCGAAGCGAGTGGTTGACATCAAAATAGCTGGCGCGAAAACCTGATGATACCGACACATCGGCTGCGTCCACGGCTTGGAAGGCGAAGCTCTCGGTGATCTCGGCGCCTCCTGAATCCACCGCAGTCACCTGCACATCAATTGTCCCAAGCTCCGCGTCAGAGAGCGTTACATCGTCACGCAGTTTCAAAAACCCATCCGCGACTTCAAACCTTTCGTCGGAGACGGCAAACTGATGAACCTCTCCTTGATCCGGGTCTGTGACAGTCACCTGGCCCACAATCGCGCCGGCCTGGTTGCTTGCGACTAATCCGCCTTCAAGCGATAATTCCGTAGGGACCTCATTGAGGTCATTGACGGTGATATCAAAGCTCTGGGAAAAGCTGGCGCCATCGCTGTCTATCGCCGTGATCTCCAGGGAGATTGAACCCTCTGCCTCGTGATCCAATGCGATCCCTGGTTTCAACCGAACTTCACCGTCCACAACCTCAAAGCGTTCATCGGATAGGGTGATCTCATGGTTATCACTTGCATTCGGATCGACCACGCTGAGTTTTCCAACAACGGCGCCGCCTTCATTCTCATCTAAGCTGGTCTGATCCAACTGAATCTCAGTTGGGGCTTCATTTGGCGCAACCGCGGGCTCTTGCTGAGGCGTTTGCTCATTATCGGATTGAGGAGCGGACAAAGGTGAATTCTGATCTCGGGCCTCGGCGCTGTCATTCGTTGTGGCGGCGATGGTCTGGGAGTTGTCAGGAGAACCAAGAGTCTCATTGCTTGCATCATCTGAAACACGCGATGTTCTGAGACGAGACGCCTGATCACCTGTTGCGCCGTTCGGAGTCTGCGTCTGAGCGCGCGCGTCAAATGACGGAGCAGCGCCACTGTCATCGGGTGATCCTTCGTTCGATGCGCGCGGCTCCCTTTGGCCATTCTCCGACATGCTATCGCCGGTGAATGCGCCCGATGGCTCGTCGGACCCGGCACCATCAATGATCTGGCGCTCGGGCTCAGCTTCCTGTTCCTCGCCATAGTGCAGTGCGCTTCGAGAGGTATCTTCCTGTGCCACCTCCCCGCCTTTGGCGCTTTGGTTCGCGACCTTCTCCTTTAACGAAGCTTCATTTTCCTCTTCTAGATAGACGGGATTATCAAGCTCTTGATTGTCTTCATCTGACATGGGCGCGCTCCTGAATAATCCGACTTTATTTGCGGTGCGAGTTTAACGTCGGATTAAGGAATCACAGATTAACCCGATGATTTTATTGAAATTGTCTGTAGGTATTTCAATACCTTAACGAATTAATAGTGGCCGACCCTGCAAGTGGGACTTGGAGGAATCTATGGGAGATCAGTCCAGAATGTCGGACCAGACGACACCAGCAAACGGGTTGATTGCCCCGCCGGGAATCGGATTCCCCGTTATCGTATCGTCTTTGGCCATCAATCTGTTGGGTCTCGCGTTGCCGCTGGTTATCCTGCAGGTTTTTGACCGGGTCATTCCATTCGAGTCTTATTCGACATTGACGATTTTGTTCATCGGTCTTTGTGGGACGACCATCCTGGATTTCTGCCTGAAATGGGCGCGTATTACCTACCTTGGCTATCAGGGACAGAAATTTGAGCTTGAACTGGGATCGCGGTTTCTGGATCGGACGCTCGATGCAGAGCCCGAAGACTACAACCGCAGCACAACAGGCGCACATTTTGAACGGTTGAGCGCGGTCGCACAATTGCGCGACTACTACGCAGGTCAAAGCCGTCTGTTGGCGATCGATTTGCCTTTCACAACGATATTCATTCTGATGATTGGTCTGATCGGCGGCTGGCTCGTTGCCATTCCGCTGATTAGTCTTTGTTTGCTTCTGGGTTTCAAATCAATCCTGCAACGCGCTCAGGGGCCAATATTCGAGAACCGAAAGACACTTGATGGCCGTCGCTATTCATTTCTGATCGAATGCCTTTCGCAGATCGTGACCGTAAAGGCTCAAACCATGGAGCCGCAGTTACTCAGGCGCTATGAACTGCTGCAAGAACAATCGGTTGACATCAGCCACAAACTCATCCGGTTCTCCGGGTTTTCGCAGTCCTTTGGCGCACTTTTTTCTCAAGCGTCAGTTGCAGCGATGGGTCTTTTCGGTGGTTATCTGATCATCATCGGCCAGATTGGGATGGCTGAACTGGCTGCGTGTATGTTGCTGAACGGTCGCACTGTCCAGCCTTTGCTCAAGATGCTCAGCCATTGGGCACAAGCAGAAAACGTTCAGGCTGCCAGTCGCAAGATTGATGAGGTCGCTTCTTTGCAACAACGCAAGGTAGACCAAGAGCAAGATTTTGAAATTAAGGGAAATCTCAATTTTGAGGGCGTCACGGTCAGCAAGGATGACGGGAGTGATAATCTCTTTTCTAACGTTTCGATTTCGGTGGACGCGGGGACCGTTTTATCGGTGGTCGGAGAAGAGGATTTGGGTAAACAGTCGTTTCTTCGGCTGATCCTGGCGGAGCTACGGCCGTCATCGGGACAAGTGGAGCTCGATGGACAACCGATTACTGCCTTTGCATCTGCTCGGGGTCATCAGGGCATTGTCTATGTCGATCAGTCTCCCGCGATTTTCACGGGTACACTACTGGAAAACATCTCCTGCTTTGGGGATGCGGCCTCCGTAGAGCGAGCGCTTGATTTCTCGAAAAAGATCGGGTTGGAAAAAATTGTCCATCGCCTGCCGCTAGGCTATGGAACTCCGCTTGGGCAAGGGAATCATCTGCACACAAGCTTTGCCATGTGCCAGACCATATGTCTCGTTCGCGCGCTCGCTTTGCAACCAAAGCTTCTCCTCATTAGCAATGCGACCTCTGCTCTGGATGAACGTTCTGTGAGCCGTTTCGCGGCATGTCTGGCCGAGCTGAAAGGACAGACAACCATCGTGATGTCATCGCAAAGAGAACAGCTTCTAGAGCTTGCCGACCAATCTGTCTTGCTGGTGAGTGATCTGGCGGGACGAGCCCAGATTTGGGATGACGATGCCGAAGAAGATGCCGCTGAGGCTGCTTTGCTCTGGGGTGAAACAGCATGATGATGCAATCGTCAATAAACCCCGGCCTCGCATTGCTGGAGAAACTCATGCTGGCCGCCGGATGGCACAGCAATCAACGGACGTTGTTCGAAGCCGCCCCACACCTTGTCCAAGACCTGAGTTCCGAAGATCTGATCACAACGCTACAGAACCTCGGCGTTCCCTTGTCTTCGGCCAACGTCCGTCAGACTGAGGTTGCAAAGTCAGATTGCCCTTCGATGTTCATCGGATCGTCCGGTCGCCTCCAGGCAATTCTGGATCAGAAAGATGACCTGATCCTTGTATGCGACCTAAATGATCAAGAACCAGAGTGGGTCAAGCCGAGCAGCGAGTCTGGAAAACTGGTCAAGCTTGACCGGTTTGGGCAAACGAATGAACACGCTAGTTATGAAAGCTTCCGTAGTATCACGCGTGGCTTTCGCGGATTGCTGCCGTGGTTGCTCATTGCCTCGCTGATGACGAATCTCATGGGATTGGCGACACCGCTTCTGGTCATGGTCATTTATGATCGGGTTATTCCGACAGGTTCAGTTAGTCTCGTGGTGTCGCTTTCTTTGGCAGCTTTGTTGGTGCTCGTGGCTGATGCAGGTTTCCGTTTTGCCCGCTCAAAATCAGTCGCTTATGTCGGTCGCGTGGTGGAACATCGACTGGGTCTGTCTCTATTCAAGAAACTGATGTCCCTTCCGCTTGAACAGGTTCAAAAGTCGGAAGTTGAACAACAGATTTCTCGTTTCAAGCAATTCGAAGGTTTGCGGGATATTTTTTCGGGCCAGGTTCTGACGACTATTCTGGATTTGCCTTTTGTCTTGATTTTCCTGGCGTTGTTGTTTGCCCTTGCGCCGCAAGTGGGATTCCTGATCGTCGGGTTGGGCGCAATTTTTATCGTTGCGATCTGGGTTACTTTGCCCGTGCAGCAATCGTTGAACATGTCGGCATCGCAGGTAAAGGCACGCCAACAAAGCTACATGTTCGAAACAGTTGGCCAGCAGCGAAACATCTACCGGTTGGGACTAGGAAAAATTTGGCGTGAACGCTATGCACCACTGGCTCTGGAGGCGGCAGAAGCGTCGCGCAAGGCGCGAAAATTCCAGTTGATTTGCCAGGCCTTTGCTCAAAGCTTGATGGCCATCGCGGGCGTCGGCGCAATCGTTCTGAGCACGTTGTCAGCTATGAGTGGCAGCATGACTTTCGGTGCGCTGATTGCCGTGATGTCGCTGGTTTGGAAGGTTCTGACGCCCCTGCAGTCACTATATGCAAATGCGCCTCAGGTTGTTGGTTTCCTAAAAAGCAAACAACAGGTGGACAGGGTCCTTGCGTTGCCGCAAGAAACTGTCAGGGGCGCGGCTTCCACACATCAGAAATCTTTTGACGGGCAGATTTCCTTTTCAGGTGTGACGCATCGCTTTCCAGGGGCAACTGATCCTGTTCTGTCGCAAATCTCGTTGGAGATCCCGGCGCGCGAATTCGTAGTTATCGCCGGCAACAACGGCAGTGGCAAGACGACGCTGTTGGGGCTGATTATCGGGCTTTACAAGCCGATAATCGGGTCTGTCCAACTGGACGGAATCGATTTACGTCAAATCCCAACAGATGATCTCAGGCAATCATTCAGCTACGCTCAGAAAAATCCTGAAATCTTCTACGGGACATTATTGCAGAACTTCAGGCTTGCGTCGCCAACGGCTCGTGTCGAAGACATTGAGAATGCGATCGCGGCTGTCGGATTGACCAGTGAAGTGGCTAAGTTTCCGGATGGGTTGGACACACGATTGTCAGAGGCATATCGAGAAACCCTTCCGCGGGCTACCTCCAGTGCTCTGGCGCTCGCTCGTTGTTTCACCCGCCCAGCCTCGATTTATCTGTTGAATGAACCTTACACTGGTCTTGACTACATGAGAAAAGCCGCGGTTACGGCGCATTTGGAGCGGCTCAAGGGTGAGCACACGATCATCTTGATCTCTGATGATCCCGATCATTTGAGATTGGCAGATCGATGCATTTTCATGGCGAACGGGCGCATCGTATCGAATGACACTGGCAGAAATGGGCGGAAGAAAATGGAAGCGCTCATCGCTGCCGGGAAGGAGAACTAAAATGCTAGCTGGAAAATCACCTAAAGCCAAACCTGGCGTCTTTGCGCGTAAAATGGCACGCGAGACAAGAAGACAGCCGCGCATTGCCGCAATGGTGCTTTTGACGCTAGCCGGGTTCCTGACGGGTGCCATTTTATTGGCAACCGTAACCATCGTACCGGAACTTGCGCGCGCAGAGGGCGAGATTGTTCCATCCGGGCATGCACATCGCATCGAGAGTCCCAACAGCGGGGTCGTAGAATCTGTTCTTGTGCGCGAGGGGCAGCGCGTCGCCAAAGATCAGATTCTTGCCACTCTGGTCTCGCCTGGCCTGAAAAGGGAAGAACAGAACATTCGCCAGAGGCTGGTCGGTGCCACTGATAGGATCGACACTCTGGCAATCCTGTTGAAGCAATTGGAACAACCTCACAATGATGTTGAGGGGGGTGGCAATCTCTCCCGGGAAGCGTCAGATTTCCTCTTCACGAAACTCTCTTTGCACAAGGCGAGGCAAGAAATCGCGGATCAACGTGTCACGCATCTCGAAGGCGTCATCGAACGTCTCGAAGCGGCTCGGCAGCTTATGGAAGATCGTGTCGCGCAGAGAACTGCCGCGGTTGACCGGCTGGAAAACCTCTTTGCTTCTGGCAATGTAACGCGGGCGAGACTGGAAGCAGAACAACAGACTTTGGATGAATTGCGCGGTCGATTGATTGATACAGACATCCAACTGGCAACCACACGAACGAGTTTCGCTGAAGCCCAGGCAACCCCGATGGAAAATGAACTCGCATTGCGAGAACAAACGCTCACCGAGCTTGTGTCTCTGCATCAGGAAAGAGATGCATTGCAGGTTCAACTGCGCTCTGTTGCCCAACAGCGCAAGGAGCTGCTGGTCCGTGCTCCGGTGGATGGTGAAATCCAATCAGTTGCGTTTCCTCGAGCAGGCGAAGTTATTGAGGCAGGGGTGGCGATGTTCGAACTGATCAACACTTCGGACCGATTGGTGGCGGAAATCCGGATCGACACAAACGATATCGGTCACATTCAGGTTGGCGATACGGTGGCTCTTAAACTAACGACATATGACGCCAGACGTTACGGCGAACTTGAAGGGGAAATCGAAAGTCTCTCGCCGACTTTTGTCGTGGATCCTGTGGACGGGAGTACTTATTTCCGAGGTGTCGTCGGATTGAGCCGGGACAGCATCGGTGAAGGGGTTTGGCGGCGTCCGCTGCGCGTGGGTATGGCCACCAACGCCGAAATAGTGACCGACGAACGAACTCTGATGGCCTATCTCACCAAGCCCGTGCAACGCTCCTTGGAAAAGGCCTTCGCAGAAAGATAGGTTGTGTCGCGCGGTCAGTTGATGTGCCGCTCGCCTTCCAAAGCAAGGGATTTCGCCAACTTCTGAAAACTCGCTTTCCAGCCGGTGCGCACCCCGATCCGTCCCGATGGTGACGCAATTTCTTTGTGCTCGAGGGTAATTCGGGTCGCAGCGCCAAGCGCCTCGAAGTGAACGGAAACCTGTGAGGGCGGAGTTTGTCGTTGATGGTCTTCGTGCGTCACCACGACATGCACCCAGCTGAAGCAGAGAAACCTTGGTCGATCAATGTTGATGTACTGGCCTTCAAGGTACTCGGCCTTATTGTTTTTCGCCTTCATCTCAAAACGCCACAGGCCACCGACCGATAGGTCCAGATGGATGGTGGTGAGGTCCGAGGGATCGTTGCCAAACCACTTTCGGAGATCTTCTGCTCGTGTCCAGGCGTCAAACAACCGTTCTGGCGATGCCGCAAACACAGCACTTATTACAACAGGGTTTACGCCTTCCGGTGATGTGAGCAGATCAATCATTGTTTTTCTCGGCGGCAATCATCTTCGCCAAGCTTTCAAGGCGATCCACCCAGAACGGTCGATAGGACTCAAGCCATGAAACGGCATCCTCCATCGGCCCGGCGGTCAAGGCGCAGTGCCGAACACGGCCTCTTTTTTCAACTTTGACCAAACCCGCATCTTCCAGAACGCGGACATGGCGACTGACGGCGGTTTGTGACATTTCAAACGGCTCGGCCAACCGAGAGAGCGGCTGTTCCCCCTCGGTCAACTGGATCAATATGTTGCGCCGCGTATCATCCCCGAGCGCAAAGAATACAGCGTTTAGATCAGTCATATATCCTCTAATACTCAACAAATGTATTGACTATTTGCTTATCTCGATTTACTCAATACATCTGTTGAGTATTTGGCGCAACCATCCAAGCGTTATTCGAGTTTCCAACGGGAGATCAAAAAGATGCCGAACCTGGTCAATCGAGAGATGTGGATTTCAGAACGCATGAAGCTACTGGAGCGGGAAAAGAGCTTCACCAAAGAGCGCGACGCCCTGTCAAACGCGCGGCGGGATCTTCCAATGGTCGAAATCACAAAAAGCTATCACTTTTCGACGAACTCAGGCACGCGTTGCTTGCCCGAATTGTTCGAAGGCAAAAAGCAGCTGGTGGTCTATCACTTTATGTTCGGCCCCGATTGGGAAGAGGGTTGCCCGAGTTGTTCGTTCTTTGTTGATAGCTTTAACGGTAATGAAGCCCACCTCGCAGCGCGCAACACAGCATTCATACTTGCTTCAAATGCGCCGCTGGAAACGCTCAATGCGTACGCGGCGCGCATGGGGTGGACGATTCCTTGGGTTTCCTGTCTGAACACCGGATTTGGTGAAGATTTTGGCGTGACCTTTCCTGAAGGCGCTGAAAAAAATGGCAGAACATACAACTACGACAAAAAACCATATGGCGGTGAAAGCCCAGGATTGAGCGTGTTTTTTGACTTGGGCGCAAATAGGGTCGCGCACAGTTATTCTACGTACGGACGTGGGCTTGATATTTTGAACAGCGCTTATCACTTGTTGGATTTGACACCGAATGGTCGAGATGAAGCCAGCTTCCCCTATCCACAGGCTTGGGTCAAACGCCACGACGAATACAAAAATTGAAGATCGGAGCTACTAGTCCGGCCTTTCTTCACAGCATTCCCAGCGCGAGATTCAAAGGAACGGCCTGGATCGGTTCCGCATGGTTTCGTTCTTCCAGCTGGCATTGAAAATATGATTTCAGCGGTTCGTTGGCGGTCGCTTGTGCCCGGTCAGCACGACCGGATATTCCTTCTTAACTCCCCAGCGCATTGGCGGTACGTTTCGATGGAAAACCAATGATCACCTTGCGAGTTGTTCTGATAAATGCCCAAGATTGTCGATGTCGCGACGCGACTGTTCCGTTTGCCACTTGCAGAAGTCCTTGTAGACGCAAAACATGGCGACCATCATTTTTTTGAGCTGGTAGCCTGCACTCTGCACTTTCAAGACGGAAGTCTGGGCACCGGTTACACTTATACAGGCGGGAAGGGAGGGCATGCGATCGCCGCAATGATCGAATATGACCTGAAACCTTTTCTCGTCGGAAAAAACGGGGAAAACGTAGAGGCGCTGTATGAGGCGATGCAATGGCATATCCACTATGTTGGCCGCGGCGGCATCGCCTCCTTTGCAATTTCGGCAATTGATATCGCGCTTTGGGATGCCCGAGGCAAACGAACCGAAACTGCTTTGTGGCAGATGGCTGGCGGGGCTGCTCAAACATGCCGCGCATACTGCGGCGGTATAGATCTGGGATTTGACCTGCCCAAGCTGCTGGAGAGTGTGGCGGGATATCTGGATCGGGGATTTGACGGCGTAAAGATCAAGATTGGCCTGCCGTCCTTGGCAGACGATCTTACTCGCATTGAAGCAGTCCGTGAGTTAATAGGTCCGGATATCGCCTTCATGGTCGATGCCAATTATTCCTTGTCTGTGGATCAGGCAATCGCAGCCGCACAGGCCTTTGAAAAGTACGATCTTTTGTGGTTCGAGGAGCCAACAATACCGGACAATTATCGTGGCTATGCCCAAATCTCTGAAGCAACGGATATACCGCTCGCGATGGGGGAGAACCTGCATACACTTCACGAATTCGAATATGCGTTCGACCAGGCGAAATTGGGCTACATTCAGCCGGATGCATCCAATTGTGGTGGGATTACCGGATTTTTGCAGGTGGCGGAGCTTTCCGAGATACATGGTCTGCCCCTTTGCAGTCACGGTATGCAGGAACTGCATGTGAGCTTGGTTTCAGGCCGAAAAAACGCCGGCCTGATCGAAGTGCACTCTTTCCCTATCGATCAATACACAACCCGCCCGCTGATCGTGGAAAACTGCCGTGCAGTTGCGCCCGATGCTCCCGGAACCGGGGTTGAATTTAACTGGGCAAAATTGGAAGCCGAAAACATGTTGAATCTCTGACCTTGGGAAATCGCAACATCTATTGATGGCGGTGTTTGTGATCCGCAAGATGGCTTCCAAATCTGCGGCGCGCTTGCGGGTGCGGTGTTGTCAGTTTTCCCGCATGAGGTGTGGCGGATATCGCACGAAGTATCTGGCAATTTCAGAGAGAAACTGCCATGGCTGAAAGGTGAAATCGCGGATGCGAATCCGCCTCAATGATGCCGTGTTTGCTTTCTAAAACGCGCCTCAAGAGTGCGTTGCAGAACCAATTTGTTAGCGCAAACCTTTAAATAACCCGTTGGGATGCCTATATAATTAATATGGAGGCAAGATGATCGAGACTTTTCTGGACGCAAACGCACTACCCTTTTCGATTGCATTGACCGTGGTTTTTGGGCTGTTTTTGATTGAAATCCTTTCTTTGATGTTGGGGGGCAGTTTGCTGGCCTTGGGAGCCGATTCGCCGGACGTTGATTTTGATGCGGATTTCGAACTCGACGCTGATTTTGATCTGGACATCGACACCGATATCGACGCCGATCTTGCTATGGCTCCCTCCGGTCTTTTTGGGTGGCTGGGCCTGAAAGATGTTCCTTTCATGATCTGGTTTGTGTCGTTTCTGACGTTGTTCGGTCTGGCAGGTCTTATCTTTGTCGGTTTGACCGGTCTTGACTGGACGTTCTCGGTCCCCGTCGCCGTTGGAGCATCGCTCGCAGGCACAAAATTTGTGGCAAATCATGTGGCCTACATGATGCCAAGGACCGAAAGCACAGCTTTGTCCGAACGCGCGCTGAGCGGCTACGAAGGGGTGATCAGTCAAGGCACTGCACGGCGCGGAAGCTCTGCGGAAGCAAAGATCAAGGATCGTCACGGCAACACCCATTACCTTCGGGTGGAACCGTTAGAAGACAATGGGGAAATTGCGCAGGGTGCGTCCGTGCACGTGGTGCGCAAGCACGAAGGTGTTTTCCAGGTTGTCGAAACCAGCTAGGCGCCTGAATGCGCCTCAACATTTCTTAATAGAGGGAGAGTCCTTTGCCATTTACGGATATTCTAATCGTTGCAGGTATCATCGTTGTCCTGTTCCTTTTCATCGGTTTGATCATGGCCCGGTTGTATCGCCGTGCGACCCGCGAAGTGAGCTTGGTCAAGACCGGCTCTGGCGGCAAGAAAGTGATCATGGACGGTGGCACGATTTCGATCCCGTTTTTGCATGAGATCAGCCAGGTCAATATGAAGACATTGCGGCTGGAGGTTCACCGCAAGGACGATGGCTCGCTGATCACCAAGGACCGGATGCGCGTGGACGTGGGCGTCGAATTCTACGTTTCGGTCAATGCGACCGAAGATGGGATTTCCCGGGCAGCCCAGACACTAGGCGATCGTACCTTCAACGTGGAACAACTCCGTGAGATGATTGAAGGCAAGCTGATTGACGGCCTGCGATCCGTTGCAGCGCGCATGACCATGGATGAACTGCACGAAAACCGGTCTGAATTTGTTCAGGAGGTTCAGAATGCGATTTCCGAAGATCTTTTGAAAAACGGCCTTGAGCTGGAAGCGGTGTCGTTGACGGCTCTTGATCAAACCTCCTTTGACGCACTTGACGAAAACAATGCCTTTAACGCTGTGGGTATGCGCAAACTGGCGGAGGTCATCGCGACGTCCAAGAAAGAACGCGCACAGATCACCGCGGAAGCAGACGTGTCGGTGCGCCGCTCGGAGATGGAGGCGGAGAAGCTGAAGTACCAGATCGAACGGGATCAGCGCGAGGCTGAAATTGCGCAAATCCGTGAAATCGAAATCCTACAAGCCCAGCAGGAAGCGGAGATCAAGCGTAATCAGGAAATCTCGCAGCAGGCCCAGGAACAGGCGCGAATTGCCAAAGAACGTGCGATCCGCGAGTCGGAGATTGAGCGGGAACGGGTTATCCGCGAAGCAGAAATTGCAAATGAGCGGGAACTTGAGGTGGCCGATCAGGAGCGCCAAATCATCATTGCCAAGAAGTCCGAGGAAGAAAGCGTGGCCCGCTCCAGCGCGGACACCGCGCGAGCAGATGCGATGAAATCACAGGAGGCGATTGAAACCGCGCGTGCTGTGGCGTCGGCGGATCGCGCCAAACAGATCGCGCTGATCGAAGCCCAGAAAGAAGCTGAGCGTCAGGCCACCGCGATCAGGCTTGCTGCGGAAGCTGAGAAGGATGCGGCAAGCGACCGGGCTGCGGCTGTGCTGGAAGCCGCGCAGGCGGATGCCTCAGCTCTGACCATTCGTGCGGAGGCGAAGAAAACCGATTTGCTGGCTGAGGCCGAAGGTCGTCATGCGATTGCTGGTGCGGAAAATGCTCTGAGCGCAGAGATTGTACAGATGAAGCTGGATATCGCCCGGCTGGAAGCCATGCCCGCCATCATTGCGGAAATGGTGAAACCTGCGGAGAAGATCAGTGAGATCAAGATTCATCAGGTGAGCGGCATGGGCAATGGCGCGTCCGCTGGGCCACGCGGAGACGGTGCTCCGGTCAACCAGGCGCTGGATTCGATCATGGGGATGGCCTTGCAAATGCCAGCGATGAAGAAGCTTGGCGAGGAGCTTGGTCTAAGCCTGGAAAGCGGTCTGGCGGAAGTGGCTGATGGTGCCTACCTTTCTGAAAAGAAATCCGAAATCGAGGCCGATAGCGTCAAAGCCATTAAGGGCGGCGCAGAGGAAAAACCAGTGGCGTGAGCCAACAACTGATATCCAGAAACCGACTAGGGCGCGCAGCAGGAAACTGCTGCGCGTTCTTTTGTGCAAATCAAAGATGTCCGCGTTTTGCTCAAGTTACCGGGTTCCGGGCCTCAGATGATTGCGCCTCGGACTTTGGCCGAGACCCACTCTGAGATGACCACTGCCGCGAGGATGACCAACAAGATCAAAGAGACCTGTGGCCATGCCAGAACATTGAGTGAAGAGGATAGTTGCAGGCCGATGCCGCCTGCACCGACAAGACCCAGCACAGTCGACTCGCGGATGTTGATATCCCATCGGAAAACGGCAATGCCCGCAAAGGCCGGCAGTATCTGCGGGACGATCCCATACGCCATGACCTGCCAACGCGTGGCACCCGTTGCCTTGATGGCTTCGACCTGGGTTTCGTCTATTTCCTCTATCGCCTCATAGAGGAGCTTGGCACAAAACCCGATCGACCGGATCGCAATGGCAATCACCCCCGCAAACACTCCGGGCCCAATGATCGCGATCAGTAAGAGAGCCCAAATCAGCGAGTTGATCGAACGCGTGGCCACGATGATCAAAAGAGCAATCGGGCGAATGATCAATGCGGACGGTGTGGTGTTGCGTGCGGCCAGAAATGCCACGGGCACGGCCAGTATCAAGGCGATGATCGTGCCAAGGGTCGCTATGTTGAGGGTATCCCATATCGGCTTGCCCAACTGCGTTATGTATTCCCACTTGGGAGGGGTCGCCCGAGTCCAGATATCTTCGGCAATCGTTGGGGCATCCCAGACGAAAAACCAGGTTGTTGCTTGCGAAATCTGCTGCCAGCAATAGGCAAAGATCGCAACGCCAATCAGCCACATCACCCAATGACCGAGGCTTTCCCTACCAGTGCGGCGCTGCCATCGTTTCAGGCCCTCTGTTTCAAGAACGGGCATTATTGCACCCGCGCCCGGATAATTCCGGAAAGATATTCCAGCGCCATCACGATAACGATGATGATGAGCAGAATAGCGGCGGCGGTGTCATATTCGTAGCGGTCGAACGCGGTGTTGAGCGTTGCTCCGATCCCCCCTGCACCTACGAGTCCCAAGATCGCGCTTTCCCTGAAATTGATGTCGATACGGTACATGCTCAGGCCAATCAGGCGCGGCATGACCTGCGGCTGGACACCGTAGTTGATCCACTGGGACCAGCGCGCGCCGGATGCCTTGATGGCTTCGGCCTGAACGCGGTCCATGCTTTCGATATCCTCTGCAAGAAGTTTGGACAAAAAGCCGATGGTGGCAAAACTCAGCGTCAGAAAGCCCGCGAGTGGCCCAAACCCGAAGATTGCGACCAAAAGTATGGCCACGATGATTTCCTGCAGCGCGCGACTTATAGCAATGATACTGCGGCAAATGAGGTAGACGGGCAGGGGGGCGACGTTGCGCGCAGCGCCCAGGGCAATCGGGATGGAGATACCAATGCCCACAACCGATGCCGCAACAGTCATCACGATGCTTTCGACCATTCCCTCGTAGATGTCACCTGACCGGGTTGTGAAGTCCGGGCTGGTGAAAGCCAATACGAACTGCTTGCCGCGCTCCAAGCCCTCGTAGACCCGGGACCAATTGACTTCGATGGTCATGAAGGCGGCGACCAGATAGGCGAAAAACCCCAGGATCAGCGTCCATCTAAGCCAATTGCGTTGGATGAAGGGAGGTTTCTTCCATGGCTTACCGACAAGCCTTTGCAAATCTGTGTCACGTGCACTCATTCGGCGGCCTCGTCATCTTCGCCATCAATCTTTTCAATCGTAGCTTCCCAATCCTCTTCGCCGTAGATGGTTGTCAGCACGTCGGGTGTCAGTGCGTCGGGAGGGCCGTCGAATTCGATCGCCCCAAACCGCAGCCCAATGACCCTCTGCACAAACATCTGCGCCAGAGCCACGTCGTGAATGTTGATGATCGCCGCCAGCCCGCGCTCTTTGCAGAGTTCGCAGATCAGTCGCATGATCTGGCGAGAGGTTTTGGGATCCAGTGATGCGGTGGGTTCGTCTACCAGCAATAGCGCCGGATCTTGTATCAGCGCGCGGCAAATGCCCACACGTTGGCGCTGGCCTCCGGAGAGTTCGTCGGCGCGTTTGTCGGCCATATGGGCAAGACCGACCCGGTCGAGGAGGCGAAAGGCTTCATCGACGTCTGTCTGAGGGTATTTTCGTAAAAAACTGCGCCAGAACCCGACATAGCCAAGGCGCCCCGAGAGAACGTTTTCCATCACGGTCAGGCGCTCCACCAGCGCATATTCCTGGAAAATCATCCCCATCCGCCGTCTCTCCTTTCGCAGCGCTCCGGCGGAGAGTTCGGTCAATTCGTTGCCGGCAAGATAGACCTTCCCAGACGTTGGCTCCACGAGCCGGTTGATACAGCGGATCAGCGTGGATTTCCCTGCACCCGAAGGGCCGATCAGGGCAAGCACCTGACCTTCCGGGATGTCCAAATCCACCGCCTTAAGCGCCTGATCCCCGGTCTTATACGTCTTCACGAGCTTCTCAAGCCGCAGCATGAAAGCCTCCCCACCCCGTTTTTATAATTGTTTTTTGGCAATGGTGCCCCCGTCGGGGACACCAGGTTTTATATCATTCGCAGGCGTAGCTGACGCCATTGGCTGCATCGATCTTGCGGATGACGTCCCAGAATTCCTGATAGGTCATTTCAAGGAATTGGCCTTCATTCGATTTCTCGAATTCGGCCTGCAATGTCGTGCCTTCCCATTCGAAGTTGAAGAAAGCACTGCGAATTTTTTCCTTCAGTTCAGGCTTGAGATTGTAGACCGTGCCAAAGCCAGTCGTCGGGAAGGTCTGAGACTTGTAGATCGTTACAACGTCGTCTTCTTTGATCACATCGCGGCTGATCATCCTGGATTTGACCGAATTTGCAATCGAGGCGGCAAGATAGTCCTTGTTCGCAACGCCCAGAATGGAGTTGTCATGCTTGCCGGAATAAACCGGCTCGAAATCACGTTCTGGCAGCAGATCAAAGTCACCCTTCAGGATTGCCGAGGGTGCCTTGAACCCGGAATTTGACGTTGGTGACGTAAAGGCCAGCTGTTTGCCTTTGATGTCTTCGACTTTTTCGATCCCAGAACCGGGATAGGTGATGATTTCCATCTCATAGCCGAAATTGCCATCTTTTGACGCCATGATCGTGAAAGGATTGAAGCCTGCACAGTTCACAGCCAAAGGATTTGACCCGGTGTTAAACCCCGCAATGTGCAGCCGTCCTGACCGCATCGCTTCGATTTGCGCCGCGTTGTTCTGTACCGGGAAAAAGACAACCTTCTTGCCCGTTTCTGCTTCCAGGTGGGTCAGGAAGTCGGACCAAGCCGCTTTGTAAACCGCTGGGTCTTCGACCGGTGTGTAGGCAAAGATCAATGTGTCGGGATCAAGCTGATCCGCAGGATCCGTTGGCGTATCCGCCACAAGATCACCGTCCACATCGCAAAATCTCTTATCCAGATCACCCCTGGGGCAGTCCTCAGCAGCCAGTGGAGCTGCCAGTGTCATGCTGAGGGTAAGCGCTGCGCCAGACAGCAATTTCGTCAATATTTTCATTTGATTTCCTCCCAATAGCGGGAGGCTAGCTTGAAAATTGAAATACACAAAGAGAAAGTCGCAGTTCTCTTAACCTGAAGTATCAGTTCAATTTTAACGAGAGGTTTTCAGCTCATATCGTGACCAGTCGTCAAACCGATCTGTGACGGGCAATTCGGGTATCGGGGCGTTGAGATATCCACCGGAAAACAGTTTGAACGCCACCCCGGCATTCGTAGCCGTTTGGTAATCGACCGCACTGTCGCCCACATAGATCACATCTTTTTCGGTGAAGCCCAATGCTGTGATGCAGCGCAGCAGCGGCGCGGCGTCGGGTTTTTTGGGCTGGCCATCTTCGGCCCCGGAAATGATGTCAAAATACCCGCCAATCCCCAAAGCGTCGCAAATCTGTCGTGCGGGCCCGGTGGGTTTGTTGGTGCATATAGCCATAGGGATGCCCGCTGCTTTCAGACGGTTCAGGCAATCTATGACGCCGTCATATGGTTTGGTGAACGTGGTGGTGTTCTGGCTGTAATAGGTCATGAAGTGGCGCAATGTCCGCGTGGTCACATCAGATGAACAGCCCCCTGTTGCATCAAGGCTGCGCTCGACAAGTTTCTCGACGCCGTTACCGATGAACGAGATAACCTGAGAAAGCTCGAGCGCCGGGCGACCGACTCTTTCAAGAGCGTGATTGATCGCGACGTGCATGTCCGGTGCGCTATGGATAAGTGTGCCATCCAGATCGAATACAATCGCTGTTTGAGACATTTGGTGAATTTGTTCCTGCTGCGGTGATCTTCGACATAATCAGCGCGTGCGAGAATGTGAAGCGCGCAGCATTCATCCTGGCGTGGTATTTTGCCTTACCCCTCGCGCATTGGTGCGAAAGCGGACCATCCGCTCCGAGTTTAGGGCTAGTCTGGCACCGATTTCATGTAGGCGGCAGCCTCGGCATCGGGGATCGCGTTTGCCGCATAGCGATAAGTCCCTTGTGTTTTCAATTCGCTGGCACCTCGGATCATCTCTCCCAGTGCGGCTCGCGCCAATGACCCGCCTGTAGATATGCGTCTGACGCCGACAGCGGCAAGATCCGCCTTGTCGTAGGTCGTGTCTGTAAGGCCGACGACGACATTCACAGGGATGTTGACGGATTGGCATACCGCTTTTACCGCGTCTATGTCAGGTAGTCCGGGTGCGTATACGACATCTGCACCGGCTTGCTCAAATGCTCTCAGTCTGCGGATTGTGTCCTCAAGGTCCGGTCGACCATAAAGGAAATTTTCCGCACGTGCGGTGACATGGAAATTCTGCTTTGTCTTTGCGGCGCAGGCGACACGAATGCGTTCCACGGCGAGTTCGAAATCGTAAATCGGGTTTTCTGGATCGCCTGATGCGTCCTCCAGAGCGCCGCCGCAAAGCCCGATGGCTTCAGCCTGCCGAATGGTCAGCGCGCAATCATCTGGCTGTACACCAAAGCCATTTTCGAGATCGGCGGAGACGGGCAGGGATGTTGCCTCGACAATTGATTTTGCATTCTCCAGCACTTGCGCGCGGGTCAGGCTGCCGCTGGAATCCGTCACGCCCATTGAAAACGCCAGGCCCGCGCTTGTCGTGGCAAGCGCGGGGAACCCGATGCTTTCGAGGATACGCGCCGTACCGGCATCCCAAGCGTTGGGCGCAATGAATATCTCGCTGGTGGTATGAAGGCGCTTGAATTCTGCCAGTTTGGCATCGTGGCGGTCATTATTTGACATGCTGTCCTCTGGCGTTTGGGCTTTGAAATTCTGAAACCGATAACATCGACTGTCAAATGCGGGTAGGTCACGCCCTGCTCTCCAAACGCTGTGATCTGGATATTGCGGCAATGTAGGCTTCTTCCCAACACCCCAGTGATCGGCAATTGATATACATCGGAAATCGTTGCGACCTGTGTTGGTGGTCGATATTATGAACCTGCCGTCAGGGGCGGCACCCAGGTTCGCGGATAGCCGTTGGCGGCACCCCTCAGCTCAGAATGAAGACATCTTTTGGTGTTTCTCATGCCCGGACAAGCGAACCGATGGGCGCCAGAATGAGGAAACCAAACATGAAATCTCTAGATCAACTGCGTCGTGATGCAAAGCGGCTCAAAAGGGCGCATGAAGCGGGCGACATTTACGCGGGTCAGCGAATTGTCAATCACCGACCACGCGCCGATGGCGTCGCCTTGAAACACGCCGACTATCTTCATGTAATCGCGCGCGAGAACTCATTTGTCAGCTGGCCAGCGCTGAAGACCGCGGTTGAGCTGGACGGGCTGGATATCGCTGCGAAACGGCAACGATTGAAAATAGCGATCTACAACGGGCAAAGACATGTGCTGGACAGGTTGTTGGCAGTCTCGCCCGATCTTGCGAGCGGGCATCTGGGTTTGGAGATAGCGCTTTACCGGCGCGAGGCGGTTTTTGAGGCGTTGCGCCAAGACCCGGCCGCCGCAACACGTATGATTGCAGGGCGTCTGCCGATCTGCCACTTGGCATTTTCAAGGTTTATCCGCCATCGTCCCGATCTCGAGGCGGATATGCTTACCATTGCAGATCGTCTGTTGGCTTTGGGGGCGGATACCAACGCGTCGATTCCTGTGGCACCGGACAACGATCATCAGCTTTCATGTCTTTATGGTGCTATTGGACATGCCGACAACATGCCCTTGGCGCGGTGGCTGCTGGAAAACGGGGCCAATCCAAATGACGGCGAGTCTCTCTATCATTCAACGGAACTTGGGCATCGCACGGCCCTGAAACTGCTGCTGGATCATGGGGCCGATCCTTTGGGAACCAATGCGCTGCTCAGAGCAATGGACTTTCATGACCATGACGCGGTTGCGCTGCTGATTGAGGCCGGTGCGAAGGCAGACGAATTCATCGGGAATCACGTTGGTGGGGAGACCCCATGGGTGGTTCCGGCGCTGCATCAGGCGGCGCGGCGCATGTCAGACCGAAAGATGATCGCGCTTTTGCTGTCGGCGGGTGCAGACCCCTCTGTTCGGTTTCAGGGCTGCACGGCCTATGGTTATGCGCGCGTGTTTGGCAATCAGGCGTTGGCAACTGCCTTGGAGGCGCGCGGTGACCTCCCCGAACTGACATCAGATGAGCGTCTGCTCGCCAAAGCCGCTGATGATCTTGACGTGGGCCAAGCGCGGATTGTGCCCGAAGATCTGCCGCAGGCCTACCGAACGATCATTCGCTCGATCCTGCATTTGCCGGGCAAGCTTGGCCACATCAGGCGACTTGTCGCGCTGGGCGTTGAGTTTGACGTTGCCGACAGCGAGGGCCTGACGCCCGTGCAGGTGGCAGGTTGGGAAGGTGCGCCGGAAGTCATGGCATATCTTCTGACGCTGGGGCCCAATTTGATGCATCAGAATGGGTATGGTGGTGGATTGCTGTCGACTATTCTGCATGGTTCGGAAAATGCGCCGCCGCAACAGGGGCGCGATCATTTGACGTGTTTGCGGCTTGCCCTCGAGGCGGGTGTGCCGATCCCACGTCGCGCGGCGGAGTTGGCCGGGGTTGAGGAATTGGCCGAATGCCTTGCAGGGTGGTGCGAAACACACCCCGAACAGGTGGTTGAGGGAGGTGCGGTTTAGCGGTGCCGGCAGCCCGGAGACGGGCTGCCGTATATGTTTGCCGACAGCGCCTCAAGCTGCTGCGACGCAGGGTTTTCCTGCGGCCAATTTAGCCGGCGCGTCGAGGCTTTCGGCCACTGATGCCGCCACGATACGCGCGGTTGCAGCGGAGAGCGTCCAGCCCAGGTGCCCGTGTCCGGTGTTGTAGAATACGCCCGGTGCCTTGCCGCGGCCAACCCGGGGCAACATTGACGGCATCATCGGGCGCAAGCCAGCCCAGGGAGTAACGTTTTCTGTTGAGATCCCAGGGAAGTAGCGCTCGCACCAATCCGTCAGGGGTTTAATGCGGTCTGCGCGGATGTCGCGGTTTGCACCGTTGAACTCGGCGGTTCCGGCGATGCGGAACCGATTGGCCCCAAAGCGGCTGGCGACGATCTTGGCACGATCATCCAGCAGGCTGACCCATGGTGCTGCCGCCTGGCTTTCAGGATCATCCAGGGACACCGTGACCGAATACCCTTTGACAGGGTAGATGTTGACCCGGTCTCCCAGTTGCTGGGCAAAATCGCGGCTCTGGACGCCCGCGCTGACTATGACTGCGTCAAAAACCTCCTCATGCCCCCCTTCGGTCACGCGGACAGCGCCATTTTGGGCTGACAGGTCTTCGACTTTCGCACCAAAACGCAGGATAGCGCCCCGTCGGGCGCAGGCGCGCGCCAGACCCATGGTGAATTTATGGATATCGCCGGAGCTGTCAGATTCTGTCAGGAAACCGCCAACGAAGTCACCGTGAAGCGCGGGTTCAACTTCGCGGATTTCGTCAGGCGATAATTCGCGACGGCTCAATCCGCCTTCAGCCAACAGCAAATTGACTTTGCGGGCATGGGCAAGATCTTTGGCGTGGTCATAAAAATGCAGGATCCCACGCCGCTCCAGGTCGAAATCGATACCTTCACGGTCAGCCATCTCAAAAAGGACCGCGCGGGCTGCGATGGCCAGACGGACGGTTTCAACCGTGTTGCGTTTGTAGTTGGGGATGTTGGAGAGGAACTCGGCCATCCAGCGCATTTTGTGCAAGGTCGGGGCTGGATTGACCAGCAGGGGAGCGTCGGCATGCAACATCCACTTGAGCCCTTTGAGGATGGTGCCCCATTGCGTCCAGACTTCGGCATTGGACGCCGAAAGCTGCCCACCATTGGCGAAACTGGTTTCCATCGCGGCATAGCGATGACGGTCAAACACGGTGACGTCGAAACCGCGATCCAGCAGTTCATAGGCGGTGGTCAGCCCGGTGACACCGGCCCCGATGACAGCAACTTTGGACATGGCAATGCTCCTTGCACGTGCGGCTTGCGCCGCTTGCCCCCTCCGTGCATGGAACCTGAGAGTTTCACCCAAATGCGGGCTTTCTCCTACGGTGGGCCTTTTGGGGGCCGCTTTCCGGAGTGTTTAGGCCATACCGGTCCTTGGACCTGAGAGTTTCCGGGGCGGTTGCTCCTTCGGCGGCGGGGGTGCCCGCCTTCTCCCGGCATAGCCTTCACTATAATGCGCCAGTTAGGGCAGAACGGTGATTCGTACAACAGATTTATTAGCGCGTATTTTCGCAGCCAACCGCAGAGCTGAACGATTGGCGGATACTCCTCACCAGAACATCGTTCCCGTCCGTTCCGAATTGTGCTTTGAAGGATGCAGGACCGGCAGCAACGGATGACAGATGGATTTCGGTAACAGCACGAAATATCCCGGACAGGAACTGCAACGCGTTTGTTCCGCCGAAGAAACACTGGCGCGAATTCTGCCTCTGAAGCACAAGTTTGGTATTACCCGCGTTGCCAATGTGACTGGATTGGACAGTCTTTCCTTGCCTGTTGTCGTTGCCGTGCGCCCAAACGCCCGATCTATCGCGATTTCACAAGGTAAGGGTAGAACGCTGGCGCATGCGAAAGCCTCTGCCGTGATGGAAGCCATTGAGATCTGGCATGCGGAACACATCACTGAGATGGTCTATTTTGCAAGCGTGGATGATCTGGCGGCGCGCCACGAGTTCATTGACCTCGGCCGATTACCGCGAACGCCTGAGGGCCCTGTGAAGCGCACAATGCGTTTGCATTGGATCACGGCGCAGGATCTGGTGAGTGGGCAGAAAAAACTGGTGCCGCTAGAGATGGTCCATGCCGACTACACCCATCCGGTGTCCGCGGATGCGGGCATTTTCCCGGCGAGCACCAACGGTTTGGCCTCGGGCAATCACCTTCTCGAAGCGATCTGCCATGGCATTTGCGAGGTTGTCGAACGGGATGCATTGGCGATCTGGCACCATCAAACCATTGAAAAACAACAGGCAACACGCCTTGATTTAACAACAATTACGGATGGCGCTCTCCTGGACACATTGGCGAAAATCGAAGGTGCCGGCGTGGAGTGCGCTGTTTGGGATGTGACTTCCGATATCGGCGTGCCCAGCTATTTGTGCGTGATAAATGACGTCGAAAAACAGGGCGATCACCTCGGGTTGGGTTCAGGAACCCATCCCAACCCCAAGATCGCCTTGCACAGAGCGCTCAATGAGGCTGCCCAGACGCGGCTGAATTATATCACGGGCGCGCGCGAAGACCTTTTCCATGATGAATACAGCGATATCGGGCGCGAACAGAAAGCAGAGGCGTTTTCTCACCTGAGAGGTGTTTCGGGCAATATGAGAGCTTTCAACGCTTTGGCAGGGCCAGCCAATTCTGACCTGCAAGCGGATTTGGATTGGCTGAAGGACCGGTTGGCGTTGGTTGGTATCGAAGAAATCGGCATGGTTGATCTGACCCGTGACGAGTTTCAGATACCGGTCGTGCGGATCATCATACCCGGTCTCGAAGCCCCACATGACGATTCCGCCTATGTTCCGGGTCCGCGGGTACAAGCTGTTTCAGACAGAGGTCCGGCAGAATGATTGTGTTTGCCGGACCATCGATCGTGGGCGTAGCAGACCAAATCGAAACTGAAATTGACCTGCGTCCCCCCGTGCAACAGGGGGATGTGTTTCTGGCTTGTCTGGAAAACCCCGCAGCCATTGGCATTATAGACGGTTTCTTTGAAGGTGTTCCTTCGGTTTGGCACAAGGAAATCCTGTGGGCCTTGTCGCAAGGTGTCGCGGTTTTGGGGGCTGCGAGCATGGGGGCTTTACGCGCAGCGGAGTTGGATGTTTTCGGGATGCAGGGCGTCGGAAATATCTACCAGGCGTTTCGCGACGGTGTGTTGGAAGACGACGATGAAGTCGCCCTGCTGCATGGACCGGCAGAGGTCGGGTATCCGGCGCTAAACCTTGCCATGGTCAATGCCCGCGCGACACTGGAGGCCGCAGCGACAGCGGGGGTCATCACGATGACCCAAGCGCAATATGCAACTGATCTGGCAAAATCGCAGTTCTACAAGGTGCGGACGTGGGAAAGCGTTTTTGAGGCTGTAGGCTCGGCAAATCTCTCACCTGACAAGTGCCGGGAACTGCGCGATTGGGTTCGTCATCATGAAGTCGATCAAAAGCAACAGGATGCAGCTGAGCTATTGGCGCGACTGTCTGAGATGAGATTTGACGCGCCGACCGCCGATTTTCACTTTGAAGAAACGGATCTATGGCTCAACGCCATCAAGAACTGGCGAAGACGCGCGGCAAATACGCCAATACCGAAAGGAGGGGGATACCGCCTTTTTGGTGATTGAGCATGTGGGGGCGAATAGACGGATGGGAGATTTTGCTGTAGCCCTAAGCTGTTACTGAGCGGATTGCGGAGCCTGCGTCATGGAAGGAACACGTTTCCGGCTGTTTCCCCAGCCACATTTTCTGGACAGTTTTTCCGAACCGGAAACGGTCGTTGTTTCTTCGATTGCGGGGACTTTGGCTCCGGGTCCATCGGATGATCGCATGTACACGATTTTTCCGATTGGCAAAAAGCAGCCCTATGGGATTTCGCCCGATGGTTCTGATGTTCTGGCCCCACCATGGATGGGGGCTATCGAAGCGCCCGCGATGCCGGACGCTGAGGGCCATTTCGATTACCTTGAGCCGGGGACGCCGCAGTTTGAAACAGCGCATCTCTTCGGCACTGTTCGTTTCGTCATGGATATTTGGGAGGAATACTTCGGTCGCATCATCCCGTGGCAAAGTGACAAGACCCACGACCGTGTTGAACTGACAATTTTGCCATCACTTGAAAATGCCTATTCCGGCTATGGCTTCATAGAGATGGGCGGGGACCGGAAGAACGGTGGGTACAAACCCTTCAGTCTGAATTTTGATGTCATCGCCCATGAACTTGGGCATGCGATCATCTACTCCGAAGTGGGCGTCCCGGACCCGGAAAATGTCACCGGTGAGTATTTCGGTTTTCATGAAAGTGCTGCTGATCTTGTGGCGCTGATTTCATCGCTGCACTTCAATTCGCTTGTTGATCTGCTGTTGGAAAATACCCATGGCAATCTTTACATGTTGAATGCCGTGAACCGGATCGCGGAGCTTTCAGATAACAAGCAAATCAGGATTGCGGCCAATGACAAACGTCTTGGTGAGTTTGCCAAAGGATGGGTCAAGGAACACCATCTGTCACAGCCTCTTACGGGTGCCTTCTTTGACATTTTGGTAGACCTTTTTCACGAAATGCTGCTCGATTACGGCGCGATTTCTGCAGAAATGGAGGATCTATCGGATCAGTTGCTTGCTACGGCTGATTACGCACCGGTCATGCAGGAGCTTTTTGACGAGGCCTACGCGGCCCAGCCGGATAAATTCAAGCTGGCCTTGCTGGATGCGCGTGACATTTTGGGAACCTATCTTGCCGATACCTGGCAGAGAATTAACAGGCGCGACCTGAACTTCGTCGACATTGCCGAGATTTTTCTGGAGGTGGATCAGGAACACACCGGCGGGCGTTTTGAGCGTCTGATCCGCGGCAACTTCAAGCTTCGGGACATCGGATATGTAGATGTGGGTCCGCAACTTAAACCGCTGGGTAAGGACAGCCATGCGAATTCAGTGCGTACGATGGTTCCAATGGACTGAAAACAAAGAATAGGTTAATACTTGTATACACGCGAATGAATGGGGGCGGTTTTTGCTCCCAAAGGGAAAAACACTATGTCAGAAACACTTTATACATCCGAGGCGGTGGTCTTGTTCGGACGCGAAGTCGAAGACCTTGCCGTCGTATCCGTTACAAGCGGCGACAATGTTTTAAGCAAAAAAGAAGAGCAATTTGCTCGTATTTATGGGTTCACCTACGACGGGGTTTATTACGAAATTCCGACACCCGTCCTTTACTTGGTCAAAGGGGATAGTGAAAAGGCAGCCGACGTGGCCGTTCCCGGACCGAACGAGAAGAATGTCAAATTCTTCAAGGAACTGCGTGCGTGGACTGTGAAGCGGACGGATGAAACCGTTCGTCTTGCCCTCGACCAAGGCAAGTTCGAAACGCTTTTACTCGAAATGATGTCCGAGGGTGCGAGTGGCGTCTCTGGTGCCCGTGTATCCGGCGCGCGCGTCTCAGGCGCCCGTGTGTCCGGAGCCCGTGTCTCGGGCGCACGTATCAGCGGAGCGCGTGGAGACGCCAGCGACTAAGCTGGCATTCCGCTTCTAAAGGCCCGCGCGTTTTAACCCATCGAGGAAGTGGTGCACATCTTCCTCGAATTTGTCGGGTTGGACATCGGCCCAGCGATCAACGGAGAAGTTGGGGTGCGCCTGACGTACAAGCTCTGCTTGGGCGTTCGCCTCTTTCGTCATGCCAAGATGGCCGTAGCTTGCAGCAAGGATGCGCCGGCCTTCGGTAGGATTTTGCATCTTCTTGATCGTGCTGATCGCGTCTTCATAGCGCTTCAGGTTGAAATAGGCCCCGCCCAGATGCCAGATGTATTGGTCAGGGTAGAACGGGTTGAGACGCATCGCCTTGTGCAGCAATTCAATGGCTTCTTCCGAGCGTCCCGTATGTGCAAGAGCGTCAGCCATGTCTGACATCAAGTCGGCATCATTGGGATTGAGTTTCAGAGCGCGGTCGTAGGCGTTGATCGCCGCGTCGTGCTCTTTGCGGTACAGATGTGCAAAGCCCAGCTCTCCAAATCCGCGCGCATCGGATTCGTCGAGATCAATCGCTTCACGGGCGAAGCTCAGCGCATCATCTAAAGCAATGTCGGGTTTTTCGGCCCAGTCATAGCGCCAATCCAGATTGTAGGTTCTGGATTTTGCGGCATACGCACGGGCGTAGCGCGCATCACTTCCAATTGCGTTCTCGTAGAGATCGCGCGCATGACGCACTTCCGGCTGCGTGTATTTCAGAACATGTCGGTGCCCCTTGAGCACAAATCCGTAAGCCATGAGATTAGCAGGTGGCAGCAGGCGCATCCTCTCGCGTTCCGTCGCCTCAATTCTGGCAGCGGTGGCCGATACGATGATCTGCGTGATCTCGTCCTGCAAATCGAAGATATCTTCGACGTCTCGATTGTAGTGCTCACCCCAGATCGTCCTGTCCTGAAGGGCATCCAGCAATTGCAGCGTAATGCGTATCCTTGAACCGGCTTTGCGCACGGTGCCATCGACAGCGTAGCGAACGCCCAATTCGCGCGCCGCCTGCGCGGGTGATTTTGAGCGGTCAGCAAACATGTTCGCTGATCCGCGGGCAATCACGAAAAACTCCTGAAACCGCGACAGATTGGTCGTCACATCTTCTGTCAAGCCCTCTGCAAACCACTGGTCGTCCTGATTGCTGCCCTGAAAGCCAAAAGGCAAAACGACGATGGACTGGTTGGCAACGGGGCGTTCTTTGAACTCCGCTGAATTTTCCAGATTGCGCCTTAGCCCCGGTGTCATTGCCGCCGTCGTCGGGTTTTCATGAACCTGAAAAACGTCAATGGTCCGGCCGATGTTTTTGAAATCCTGACCGCCAAGGTACTCATAGCCGTATTTCAGTTTGTTGCAGACATGGTCGTAGGCCGCACCGGAAATGCAAACCTGACCGGGCGCGGCAAAGGCTTCGATCCGGGCGGCGATATTGATGCTTTCGCCAGTGATCTCGTCACCGCTGATGAGAATTTCACCAAGGTTTATCCCAAATCGGAACCAGACCTGCTCCTCTTCGGGCAGGCCGTCGTTTTCACCGGCAAGGATTTTCTGCATTTCGATTGCAAAGGTGACGGCATCCACAGCGCTTTCAAAGACCATGAAGGCGTTGTCACCTGCCGACCCCTTGAACTCGCCGGAATAGGATCGGATCGCGTCGCGGAATTTTTCGAGCCTGCCTGCTACCGAGATCGTTGTTCCGACCTCGTCGACACTCATCATACTGCTGAAATTCGCGACGTCGGCAAAGACGACCGCCACAAGGCGCCGCCTTAGATTCTTTTCAGACCCAGCATTTTGAGCGGTGTTATTCACGTTCCTCTTTCCAACAGGTCGGTACAAACGATAGCTTGCAGGATTCGGTCACATTCTCAACCACCTGATGTCGGTTCGCTATCCATTCTGAGCTCAGAATACCAGCGATAACGATATCTTTTCTGACGCCATTCGAAAACCAGCCCTCGCGGAAACGACCTTCTTCGGAAAACCCTACCTTTTGGAGCGCGCGTTGTGTCGCTGCGTTGTCATCCCGAAAAAAGGTTGTCACGCGGTGCAACCGCAGTTGTCTGAACGCCAGATCCAGGA
The DNA here is from genome assembly GCF_049830555.1 of Roseobacter sp. EG26. NCBI lineage: Bacteria > Pseudomonadati > Pseudomonadota > Alphaproteobacteria > Rhodobacterales > Roseobacteraceae > Roseobacter > Roseobacter sp. EG26. Next base: position 56,441 of record NZ_JBNBLH010000011.1, on the reverse strand, counting down.
TTGAGATGGTCATCGCGGTGGCCAGCCCTTTTTGTCGGAAATCGCGCGCGACGAAAAACGGCAACACGGCGTCGCCTTGGATGTAATTCACCGATTCCAGGCCGGCAATTCCAAGCGGCTCCTGATTTTCGTCTTCGGCGATAAACCAATAGGCGCAGGGAATGCCCTCGCAAAGCATGGATTTCCGCCAGTTTTGCTGCAATGCATCTTCGCTGATCGGCATGGGGAGGGATCTGTCGAAAAGGGCAGCGTCCGCAAAATTCCAGAACCAATCGCTGATACGTGAAATATCGTCGAGCCCGAGAGGGCGCCACGTAATCGCGCCTGAAGTGCCGTTTTCCATGTCCAATATCCTAACAACCAAGCCCTGAAAATCTCATCGTCCAATGCGCATTCACTGGGGATGGGGGGTGGTCGAAAAAGTACAACTAACTGGTTAATGGGAATTATTACTACCGTACACGTCTGAAAAGCAATGAAATTACTCAACGCAAACGAGAATCTGATCCTATGCGCCGCGGGCAGAGGTCCCTGCTGCCGCCGGGGTCAAATGCGGACAGGCGCGTTCTTCGCCGGTCGGTGAGGCGACGAACTGCCGTCAATGATCAATGCGTTCGATCCAAAAGCAGGCTCAGCGCCTTTTCGTAAAGGGCCATGTCTTCCTCTGCGCGAGCGGCGAGTTGCGCGCCTTCCAGCAAGGACAGGGCCGCGGCGGCTTCGCGCTCCGGGTCAGAGACCCCGCGAATTGTGCCATCGCTTTTCCCAAGCTCGAATACGGTAGTGATCCACTTCAGCATCATCAGGCGGAAAAGTTTGATCTCCGCGATGACGTCGCGATGAAGACTTGCCCTGCTGGCAGAGAAGGAGACGCATAGGCAAAGACTTTTTCCACCTCTCAGCGCGTCACGATAGACGCCAACAAGCGCCAGCAGCCGATCCCGCCCGGATGTATGGGTGTCGTCGATTTGTTGACAGGCGCTCTCTAGTCCCAGGCGATATCGCTGCATCATGGCCACTGAAAGAGCGGCCTTGGTGGCAAAATGATGGTGGATACTGGCCTTGCGAATGCCGACATCCTCAGCCAGATCGGCATAGCTGAAACCATCAAAACCCTGGCTGCGCGCGGCGCGTTCTGCTGAATCGAGTAGAGCCGTTTTCGTGTCGGTTGGCATGACGAGAGCACCCATCTGTTAGGTATTCAGGTCATTAAACGCATTTTCAGCGGCTTCCAATGCTCCTTCGAGAAAGCCCCCGAAATGGGGCGCTACTTCGGTACCGCCGAGGACGAGCGTGTTGCCCCACAAATGCTTCATCGCGTCAGGAAGACCGTAGGCGGGATGGGCAAAAAGCGGCGCGTGATCCTGTTGCGTTACCGTTCGATGATCTAGCGCCCAATCCTTGATGTAAACGATGCGCGGTTTGCGCGCCTCGGAACCAAACAACCGTTCCAACTGCGACACCACTCCTTCACTGAGCTTGCCCTCGTTGCGACGCGCGTCAACGGGCAACCCGATGAACCCGAACAACGCAAAGGGGCCGTCTTCCGCAGGGGATGCGTCGTGTATCTCTACCATTGGTCCACGACGGCTCATGGCATCGCCAGAGAAGCCCGCGTCGCGCCAAAATGCGGAATCGTAGATCACAAGGGTCTTTGCTTGCCCGGCCATCCAGGTGGGAATGGCCTGCATGGCTCGGGCCACGGTCGGGTCGAGCGCAGGGGAAAAGCGGATGGTGCTTGCTGCGAGACGCGGGGGAAGCGCTATCACCACCTGACGCGCCGTGATCGTAAATCCGTTCGACAGATCAGCCGTCGCGCCATCCTTTGTTTTTGAAAGGCCGGTTACAGATACGCCGAGAGACTTTCGTTGCTCCGGGATGGCGTCAGCAAGGGCATCGGTCAAAGCCCGCATGCCTCCCTGCAGTCTGATCGAGCCTTGCATAGGGGCTTGCCCCCGGGCTCGCTGAATACGTCCGGCTTCATCCTCGGCAATTAGCAGGCCCGTGCAAAACTGATCGAACGGGGTCAACCGCAGGCGTTTAACAAGCGCCGCCATGCGCGGTTGACCGGGCCAATACCATGCAGGGCCCATGTCATATCTGGCGCCGCCGAAGCTTTCCGTTTTGATCCGTCCGCCAAATCGATTGCGGGCCTCGACGATCTGGAAATCTCGGCCTGCGGCCCTCAGGCGGTCTGCCAGGCTCAACCCCGCCAAACCACCCCCGATGATCAGGACATCGGTCTTCACACGCTTGCCGCCCACGTCGTTCGATGCACCAGAGATACCGTCAGAGTTTTGGGGCCTTGGCATGTGGCAAATGGCCTGATTTGATCCAGACTTTTGCGCCTTGACTTCCGGCGATTGCAGACAGCGCAGCCCCTTCGGGGAGCCTCAGCCAGGATCCTTTCTCAAGCTTCTCACCACTCTCTGACATGGTGCCGTCGATCATCAGCACTTCGATTCCACCTTCTGCTTCAAGAGCAAGATGCGCTCCGGTATCCAGGACAACGTAGCTTACGGTCTCTCTTTCGTCCTGATGCAGTATCGCCTGCGCGATGCCGTTCGTCGCGGTGGTCAATTCCCCTGCCATATCCTTGCGGAATTGATTGCGGTCAGCCATGTCGAACTGCCATAGCTTGACAAAGATTGTGCATCCCGACACGGAACCGGGGGTGTGACTGGTGGTTGGTGGATTGCGCACATACGTGCCGGCGGGATAGTCCCCATGCTCGTCCTGAAAGACGCCATCCAACACGATGAATTCCTCACCACCTGTGTGTGTATGCGCAGAAAACTGGCTCTCCGGCGCATAGCGCACAATCGTGGTGGCGCGGGCCACCTCGCCACCGATGCGATCAAGCATACGTCGGTCAACGCCTGGCATCGGGGAGGCTTGCCACGGCATTTGATCCGAGTGCACGACAACCCGCTGGGTGAAATCTGCGTTCAGTTCCATATTTGGTTTTCCTCTGATCGGGTGCCGCGCGGCTTAGCCGGCAATGCTGGGGCGGGCTGCAACTTTGGTGCGCCAAGCTGAGAGATGAATCAAGTCTGAGGGGACCTCGATCTTGGCGAAGTCGGCAAAGATGAGGCCAGCAAATGCGGTGATATCGGCCATTGAGAAGGTCTCACCAGCCATGTAGTCATTTCTCGCCAAAACACCGTCGAGGTAGGCCATGGTCTCCAGTGCTTTACCCTTTTGTCTCTGACCCCACTCCGCGTTTTGATAGGTCTCAAGATCCGGGCCAAGACCGGGCGTCGCATGGTGGAAGTAGGCACCCACTGCATCAAGCAGGCCGGATTCCGCGCGTCGGTTCATCATCGAGATTTGCGCACGTTCCCGCGCAGTTTTACCGGTCAGTGAAGGCCCATCGAAAGTGCCATCGATGTATTCGGTGATGGCTGTACATTGCGAGATGCAGAACCCATCATCCAATTCTAGGCAGGGCACCGCGGCATCGGGGTTCTTTGCCTTGAAAGCGTCGGACCGATGCTCGCCAGCCATCACATCAACGGCAATGAATTCGACATGTTGGGATGCGTTTTTTTCCGCCAACGCAATGCGAACCCGCGCTGGGTTTGGGAAACCTTCGATATCGTAAACTTTCATTTGAGAACCTCGTTCGAATCTGTTGATGTGAAATACCTACTAGTAGGTAGCTAAATTTACAATATGTGAATCGAGATTTTTCTCAGGCCGGGTCGGATATGAATTGTGAAGGTAAACCGGTTCTGTTCGCCGCCATCATCTGCGGCTGGTTTTGACACTAACGGTCGACCGCCCCGGGTTCCGTTCGGGGCGGTCTGTCGCAGCGTCGATTATCCGGCGGCACTGATCATTTGCACTGCTTCTTCCGTGCTCCAGACCGCGTTGGCCATATAGCGAAAATTGATCAACGCCGCGAGATAACCATCGCCTTCGGGTAACATTGCTGCTGCGGTCGCATCGCGCACGACGGCAACCTCAAAACCATCTTCGAGTAATTCACGCATGTGGCTTTCGGTGCATAGGTTTGCTGACATACCCGCCAGGATTACTTGATCAACGCCTTGTTTGCGCAATTGCAGAGACAGATCGTTGGTGTCGTTTCCGTAGACCTTGTGAGGGGAGGTTACGATGGTTTTTCCGTCTTCAATATAGGGTTTGTATTGCGGCATGAAATCCGCGCCAGACCCCTCAAAACCATCCAGATTGGTAGGTCCTTTTCTGTCGAACATGCCAATCTTGTGCATCAACTTCTCCAGTGCACCTTCAAATTTCCATCCATGGTCGGTCGGATAGTAATAGTGGGGCGACACTGCCACCGTGATGTTTGCTGCTTTTGCTGCTTTGAAAAGTGTCTCGATGTTCTCAACGGTGTTGTGCTCGGTCACACTGGCACCAATCACCCCCCAGGTTACGCCCTCGGGGTGCAGAAAGTCGATCTGAGGATCTGTCACGACCAATGCCGCACGGCTGAGGTCGAGCTTCATGTCGGACGGCGGCAGCGCCGGTTCTGACGGCGGGGCATAGGGGCTGGCAGCCTGTGCGGAGGCAGTTTGCGCGCCAGCGGCTGTTGCTGCGGCAGCGACGATGCCGCCTTTCAGGGCGGTGCGTCTTGACATTGCAGTATCCTTGCGGCTGGGGTTGTGATCATCGCAATTGCACATTTTATTCTCCTGAGGTTTGGGTCACCTCGAGAATTTAGCCATAGGGATGTCTCTTTTTGTCCAGTTTTTGACCCCTTGGGAAAATTCTCGTGCCTTTTCGTCCATCGCGCCGCATTGTCAGGCTATGCGCTATGAACATATTTTCGATGAGCTTGAAATTGCCTCCAACCCGTTCGCCCTGTGCGAGTTGCGAGGCAGCTGCGATCTTGGACTCGGTCGAGATGCCGCGCCGACGTTGCACTATATTCTGTCGGGTGAGGGCGAGATCACCCTGAACGGTCAGGCATCCCTTCGCGTATCGACCGGATCTCTCGTTTTGATCCCGGCACTGCAGAGCCACGCCTTGCATAGCTATGGCACGGTCAATGAGCCTATTCCGGATTGCAAGCCAGCGGCGCTGAACCTGGCCCGCTTGATGGCGACATCTGCGACACCGCAGGACGGGCAGCTGATCGCCCTTTGTGCGCATATCAGCGTCGGACTGCGGGGGATCAGCGATGTCATTGATCTGGTGCGCGCGCCCCTGGTCGAGACCGTGACGGCGTCAAACAGGATGCACCCTGCAATGCAAGCACTTCTGCACGAGATATCAAGCCCGGGGCTTGGCAGCCGTGCAATGATCCGGGTGATTTTGATGCAATGCATGATCGAAATGTTGCGTAAGTGTCTGGCAGCCAATGATACGGCTCTTCACTGGATGGCGGCTCTTGCGGACCCGTCGGTCTGGAATGCACTGCGTCAGATGCTGGACGCTCCGGGGGAGCCACACACGGTCGAAAGCCTTGCAACAAGCGTCAGGATGAGCCGCTCTGCTTTTGCCCAGCGGTTCTCGGCAGCCTATGGGTCGGGGCCGATGGAGCTTTTGCGGGATTTGCGCATGCGGCGGGCAGCCATGTTGTTGAGCAAATCCGATTTGCCTGTGAAGCGCATCGCAGAACTGGTTGGGTTTTCATCTCGAAGCGCTTTCACACGCACGTTCGAGGCCAAAACTGGTCAGTCGCCAAGAGCTTATCGAGCCGCGTTACGAAACAATTGAGACCTCTAAGAAAAACGTTTTATCTCGGGCCGCTGGGTCGGGTCAGAACGAAAGCCCCCGCCAACCCCAAGCAAGCGGTCTGGACAAGCAACACAGCCGGTTTGACGCCAAGGGCAAAGCTGAGGGCAAGTGCAGCGCCCATCATGACCACAGCGATGAGTTTGTGACGAGGCGCGATCGCGCCGTGTTCGCGCCATTGCGCAATGAGCGGGCCAAATGTCGGGCTTTGCTTCAGCCGCGCCTCGAGGCGAGGAGAACTCCTGCCAAAGGCAAAGGCCGCCAGAATCACGAACGGAGTGGTTGGCAAGACGGGCAGCACGACCCCGATTCCACCAAAAAACAGGGCCAACACACCGACGCAAAACCAAAACGTGCGAAAAAACCTACCTGAGTACATGAATTCTGAGGTCTCCGTGACGCGTGTCTTCCTCGTCGTTAGCTGCTGGGCGTCGGGAATTCGAGCTTTTGCAAAAGTTTTTGTTGGTTGCGACTTTCGTTGGTTGCGGTGCCCGCCACATCAAAATTGCGTTTTGAGCTGTCGGCGGGCTAGGGTCTTTCATATGAACAATAATAATTCTCCCCGCTTTGCCGCCCGCCTGAATGCCTTCAAGATCGGGGCGGCTGACTACTGGCCTGGGAAGAACAAAATAACCACCGCTGACCTGCTGGAACGTGCTGCAACAGCGGGCCTCACGGCAGCGGATTTGAACTACCCCGATCATTTTGTTGACGACCGTCCGAATGATCTTGGCCGTGTCATGATGGAAAACGGCATGGTGCTGAATGGTATGGCCATGCGTTATTATACTGATCCGGGCTACAAGCTGGGCGCGTTCACGCACCCCGATGCAGCCGTGCGCCGTGCCGCCATTGACGAAACGAAGCGGGGGCTGGATGTACTGGCGGACATGGGCGGCCGGTTGATGACGCTCTGGATGGGCCAGGACGGTTTTGATTACTCCTTTCAGATGGATTATGCGCAGGCCTGGGCGCGCACCATTGAGGCGATCATCGAGGTGTGTGACCACAATCCAGCGATCGACATTTCACTTGAATACAAACCCAATGAGCCGCGTGCTTTTGCGTTGATGCCGGATGTGGCAACGACTCTCTTAGCGATCAAGGAAATTGGCCGCCCTAACACAGGTGTGACGCTTGATTTTGCACACGTACTTTACGCTGATGAGATGCCCGCATTTGCGGCTGTACTTGTTGCGCGCCACTCGCGCATTCTCGGCGTGCACCTGAATGACGGGTACGGAAAATGGGATAACGGCCTGATGGTCGGCGCGGTTCATCCGGTACAAACCGTTGAATTGCTGGTTGAACTTGAGCGTGCAGGCTATGATGGGGCGCTCTATTTTGACACTTTCCCGGACCATTCCGGTCTGGATCCGGTTGAGGAGGCACGTACCAATATCGAGGTGGTGGAACGACTGCGGCGCATCGCAAGCCGGCTTGTGGCGGATGCCCAGCTTAAAAAAGCAATCGCGCGTCAGGATGCGCCAGCGGCCATGCGCTTGGTGCAGGCGGTGATGTTGGCGTGACGCTTCTGGTCGTCGGATCATTGCATTGGGATGTGGTGGTGCGGGCACCGCATTTGCCATCGCTGGATGAAACCGTAGCGGGCTCAGCCGTAGACTACGTCTTTGGCGGCAAAGGAGGCAATCAGGCGGTTTCGGCGGCGCGCATGGGGGCTTCGGTCGTCTTTGCCGGGCGTGCCGGAAGCGACACCTTTGGGGATAAGCTCCGGGCTTCATTGCTCAGCGGCGGTGTCGATACATCCCAGCTTCAGCGAGATAGCGGCCCAAGTGGCATGAGCGTGGCCATTCTGGATGCAAAGGGTGATTATGGCGCAGTAATTGTGTCGGCGGCTAACCTCTTGATTGATGCGGACAAGATTGAAATCCCGACGCAGACATCCCTTGTTTTATTGCAAAACGAAGTACCTGAGGATGTCAATATTCGTGTGGCGCACAAAGCGCGCGCTGCCGGAGCCCGGGTCTGGTTGAATGCTGCGCCAGCAAGGCCGCTGCCGATTGAGCTGCTTCAGTTAACTGATCTGCTGGTCGTCAATCGGGTGGAAGCCGCGTTCTACCGTCATTTACAAGACGGTCCAAAAGTTCTCACAACCCTTGGCCCGGACGGGGTGTGCTACGCAGGGAATACCTACCCGGGCTTCAGCGTTGAGGTGACGTCCTCTCACGGTGCGGGGGATATGTTTATGGGTGCTTTGGCTGCGGCGGTCGACGGCGGCAAAACCATCGAAGGGGCCATCGACTTTGCTCAGGCGGCGGCAGCTTGCCACGTTGCCAGCCGTTTGGAGCAGCGTGCCGCCCTGTCGAGGGATGTCGTCAGTGATTTCCTGCGGGATCAGGGAAGACCATAGAACCGTGCGGCGTTATCACCGAAGATCGCCGCCTGTTCGTCGAAGGTCAGGTGCGACGTGAACCCCATCGCAAGGTCATACCAGTCATCATAGCTCGTCTGTAGCCGACAGACCGGCCAGTCGGATCCCCACATAACCCGTCTGGGCCCAAATGCGTTCAGGATGTGTCGGGCAAAGGGGCGCAAATCTTCCAGGGACCACCCGTCGCGGGTTTCCGTGACGAGGCCCGAAAGTTTGCAGTACGCTTCGGTTTGATCCGCCAGACGCGATATCCCTTCCGCCCAGTCCGAATACGCATCATCACCGGCTTGCTGATCTCGGATTTGTGGCTTCATGCAATGATCAAGAACCACCCTCATGCTCGGATAGGATTTTACCAGCTTCAGGAAATTTGGCAGATGTCTGGGGAATCCCAGCGCATCGAAGGTGAGATCAAGATCAATGAGAGCCCGGTAGGCCCATTGAACATCTTCGCGCCGCATCCAGTTAACATCGGCAATGTCCTGGATCATGGGCCTTACGCCCAGGAATTTCGGGTGGGCTGCCAGCCGCCGAAGATGCGAAATCTGACGGTCATCCTCGAAATTGACCCATCCGACCACGCCTTTGATGGAGGGTGTCGCATCCGCCATGCCCAGCATGTATTCGGTTTCTTCGACGGTTGCGGCCGCCTGAACGAGCACGGTACCGTCAAATCCGTGTTTCGCGAGTTTTGGCGCGAGGTCACCGGGGGCATAGGGTCTGTTCAAAATGGCGTTGTCCTTGGGCATCCAATCGTAGTCGCCGCGCGCGGGGTTCCAGAAATGTTGATGCGCGTCGATTTTCATGAAGGTGCTTTCCTATTCTTTGCTGCCAGGTGAGGGGGCTTGACTGGCTAGTACGCAGCTTACTCCAGTTTCTCTTTGCGTGAACCCTTTGCCCCTCTTACTGTCGGGTGCGGAGGATATTTGATGACGAAAAAATTCAAAGAAGCTTTTGGGCAGGCAAAGCCGGTCATTGGGATGGTCCATATTGGTGCCTTGCCCGGATCGCCGCTATTTGATCCCTCTGTTGACTTATTGGCGTTGGCCCGGGCTGATTTGCATGCGCTTCAAGACGCGGGTTTTGATGCGGTCATGTTCGGTAATGAAAATGACCGACCCTACGAATTCGAAGTTGATACTGTATCGACGGCCACCATGGCCGCGCTCATTGGTGCGTTGAAGTCCGAGATCACCGTGCCATTCGGCGTGAACGTGCTGTGGGATCCCATGTCGAGCATCGCATTGGGGGTCGCAACCGGAGCCGCCTTTGTACGGGAGATTTTCACGGGCACATATGCTTCTGATATGGGCCCCTGGACACCTGACGCAGGCAAGGCGATGCGCTACCGTGATCGGCTGGGGCGCTCTGACATGGCGATGCTCTACAATGTCTCGGCCGAATTTGCCCATTCTCTTGATCAGCGCAGCCTCGCGGATCGCGCGCGGAGTGCCGTATTTTCTTCCATCCCCGACGCCATTCTCGTCTCGGGTCAGATTACCGGAGAGGCGGCGGCCTTGTCGGATCTGGAAGCCGTAAAAAATGTGCTGCCCCAGACGCCCGTGATGGCCAATACCGGTGTCAAACATGCGACGGTTGCCGATGTATTGGCAATCGCTGATGGCTGTATCGTTGGATCCTCACTGAAGGTCGATGGCGATACCTGGAACGCCATCGACCCGGACCGCGCCCAGGAATTCATGGATATCGTACGCCGGGCGCGCGCATGAAGCAGAGGATCAAGGATGATCTCGCAGCGTTCATGCGTGTTCCGGGCCTTTCAGGCCATGAGGATCGCGTGCGCCGCCATCTGCGTGACCGACTGACGGAGATCGGCGTCGAGAGCCATACTGACAGACTGGGAAATCTGACAGCCCATTTCCCTGGCACAGGGCCGCGCGTGATGCTGTTCACCCATATGGACCAGCTTGGCTTCATCGTCAGACGAATCGAACCGGACGGGTTGATCAGGTTGGAGCGGTTGGGGGGCGTGCCCGAACGGGCCTTGGCCGCGCAGGAAGTGCTCGTATGTGTCGGGGAAGGGCGCGATGTGCCAGGTGTCATCGCGAACAAGAGCCATCACGCGACCCGCCCGGACGAAAAATACACGGTTGTGCCCTACGCGGAGCTTTTCGTCGACACCGGGATGTCTTCGGCGGCGGAGGTCGACGCAGCGGGTATTCGGATCGGTACGCCGGTCGTTTATGCGCCGCACGTGACCGAATTGCAGGGCGGGCGCCTCGCCGGGACAAGCGTGGATGACCGGGCCGGCTGTGCCGTGCTGCTAGAAGTGGCGCGACGCCTCAAAGACCGCGCGGATGGCCCTCCAGTTGATCTAGCATTTACCGTGCTTGAAGAATTCAACTTGCGTGGCGCGCAGCCGCTTGCGCAACAGCTTCGGCCCGATATCGCGATCCAGCTTGACCTGATGCTGGCAACGGACACGCCCGATATGGCGGAGCGTGGGGATGTTGTATTGGGTGGTGGCCCCGGGATCAGTCTCTATTCGTTTCACGGACGCGGGACACTTAACGGCGTGATCCCGCACCCTGCCATGGTGCGTCTTTTTGAAACCACCGCTGAGGCAGAAGGGATCGCGTTGCAACGCTCTGCGCAAACGGGTGTTTTGACCGATCTGTCCTATGTGCAGCTTGTGGGTGAAGGCGTTGCGTCGATAGATGTCGGGTTTCCAATGCGCTATTCCCATTCGGCCCGTGAGGTTTGTGATGTGAATGACCTTGTTGCGCTGACGCAGCTTCTGGAGGCGGCACTGAGCCGCATCGTACCGGATTTCTCACTGGACAGGGATGATTACACCTGATGGCCTACACGATCGGCATTGATGTCGGCACCTTTGAAACCAAGGGAGTTCTTGTCGATCACGCGGGGACTGTTATCGCGCAGGCTGCGCGCGGCCACCAGATGTTGGTGCCACAACCTGGCTGGGCAGAGCACCGACCGGAGGAGGATTGGTGGGGAGATTTTGTTTTTGTCTCTCAGCAATTGTTGGCGCAAAGCGATATTGACCCGCGCGACATAAACGCTGTCGCATGCAGCGCCATTGGACCCTGCATGCTCCCGGTTGACAAAGAGGGGAACCCGTTGATGAACGGGGTTCTTTATGGCGTGGATGGGCGTGCAGAAAAGCAGGTGCAGGCGCTGACGGACCGTATCGGAGAGGAGACGATCATCGCGCGCTGTGGCAACGCGCTGACCTCGCAGTCCGTCGGACCCAAAATCCTGTGGCTGAAACAGGAGTGCCCGGAAATTTATGCAAAAACGGCCCATATCCTGACGTCCACCAGTTTTCTGGTGCAGCATCTGACCGGCGAGGTTGTGATTGATCACTACACCGCCGCGAATTTCTCTCCGCTTTATGACGTCACCACGCAAGCTTGGGTGAGTGATCTGGCGGACGATATTATCCCTCTCGAAAAGCTGCCGCGGTTGCTCTGGTCGGGCGAGATTGCCGGGGAAATTACGGCCGAAGCCGCCGAAGCAACGGGGCTGGCCGCGGGAACACCGGTCACTGCCGGTACAATCGACGCGGCGGCGGAGGCTTTCTCGGTCGGTGTCGACGGCCCAGGCGACATGATGATGATGTATGGCTCCACCATCTTTATCATTCTGCGAGCCGCGTCGCCGGTCAGTGATCCGGCAATCTGGTATGCGCCCTGGCTTTTTGAAGGAGAGCATGCTTCCATGGCCGGGCTGGCGACTTCCGGCACGCTGACCCATTGGTTTCGCGACCATATCGCGCGTGATCTGCAGGTGGAGGACGCCTTTTCAGCCCTCGCACAAGAGGCGATGGCCTCCCCGCCGGGGGCCAATGGGCTCCTGCTTTTGCCCTATTTCTCGGGAGAACGCACGCCGATCCATGACATTAATGCAAAAGGTGCTTTCTTTGGTCTGAACCTGACACACACGCGCGGAGACATGTACCGCGCGCTCATCGAAGGTATCGCCTATGGCACGCGCCATGTAACGGATACCTTTGCAGATCTGGGGCAGCGACCTAAACGATTACTGGCTGTCGGCGGGGGGACGCAAAACCGTCTCTGGTTACAGGCAACATCGGACATCTGTGGACTTGATCAGGTGGTTTGCGAAAAAACGACCGGCGCGAGTTACGGTGATGCCTTTCTCGCTGCATTGGCAATTGGCGTGGTGAAACGCGCAGATATTTCCGCGTGGAACCCGGTGTCGGAGACCATAGAGGCGGCAGGTGATCCGATTTACGAAAAACACTACGTGTTGTTCCGCAGGCTCTATGAACAGACCAAGGACATAGCCGCTGAGCTTAGCGGTTGATCTGATACCAGATCACGATATCGGAAAATCGTGCACGCCCCTTTTTCATGTTAATGCGGAAGGCCACGCGATTGTTGTTCGGAATTCCGGCCGCAAGGGGAGAGCTGAAGCTGAACACTTCTGAATGACTTCGGGTGTGGCTCGCATTGAAATCCATATCGACGGCGATGAACCGCGTGTTGAGAAAAACATCGAATTCAACATCCGTGTAGGGTCGGATGTTGAACATGAGGATGGGCCGGCGCGCACCTGAAGAGATATGCAGGTCCGACGGCCATATGAATGTATCATCAATTGCGCGTGGGTAGGTTGGATTGGTCAGATCGTATTCGACGGTTTTGGACCCGTCCATCAGCACCTGATAATCGGCCAGTGATGTTGAGGCCATCTTTTCCTCCCTACTTGACTGCGCCTGCTGCCATGCCCTTGATGATGTATTTTTCCAGGAAAACGGCGACGATCACGAGGGGCATGATGGCCGCTGACGATAACGCCGCCATCGACCACCAGTTGATCCCCTGCGATCCGGTTTGAGACGCCACCATGACGGGCAGCGTTTTTGCGTCCGTTGCGGTCAGAAGAGCGGCAAAGAAATATTCATTCCAGCAAAGCACGAGGCTGAGAATGAAAGCGGCAACCATGCCCGGTAGGGCAATGGGCAGAACGATCTGGATAAAAGCGCCCCAAATGCCGAGGCCATCGACGAGGGCGGCTTCCTCCAGTTCGACCGGAATGCCCTGAAACTGGTCGCGCATGATCCAAATGACGATGGGCAGTACCATAAGGGTGTAAAGCAGGATCAGACCGATGCGGCTGTCGAGCAGATCCAGAGATTTATAGAGCACCAGAAAGGGCAGCGCCAGCACGACAGGCGGCAGGATCATCTGGCTGAGAAAGAAAAACGAGATGTCCGAGTTACGCATGAACCCGAAACGGTAATTAAACCGTGACAGCCCGTAGGCCGCCAAAGAGCCCAGAATGACCGCCAGCGTGGAGGCGGAAACCGCAACGATCGCGGAATTCCAGAAGCGTTTCAGGAATTCTTCGCGCACGGTGGAAACCTCTCCGATCAGGCGCGGCGAAAGCCCGAGGCTTTCCCAGCCTTTCCATTTTGGCGTGAAGTCCCACCAGGGGATCATGTTGCCTTTCATCACGTCGGGCGCAAGTTTGAAGGATGTGGTCAGCGTCCAGAAAATCGGAAAGAAGCAGATGATGGCCCAGGTGATCAACGCGGTATAGATCGCGATACGGCTGGTCCACCACCTGACCCGCACTTTCCGGTCGGCTTCGTGGTCCTTGAAAACCGCGCTCATGCCGGGCGCTCCATGAAGCGGCTGACCAATTTGAGCAGCAGGGTAATGAATATCACAATCAGCACCAGATAGACCATCGCCAGCAATGTGCCGTAACCTACGTTGGATCGGTCTCGGTACTCACGAAAAATGAAACTTGTCACGGAATCCGTAGCGCCGCCGGGACCGCCGGAGGTGACATTGATGATGATGTCGGCGAGCTTTAGCTTGAAGATGATCCGGATCACGATGGCTGTCACGGATACCGGCAACATCAGTGGGAAAATGACTTCCTTGAAGCTTTGCCAACCGGTGGCACCGTCGACTTTGCTGGCCTCGATCACTTCGCGGGGCAGGGCCTGCAAACCCGCCAGCAGCATGATCATCATGAAGGGGATGAAGGTCCAGGCGTCCATCGCCATGATCATGAAACGCGCAATTTCGGGCGTGCCAAAAAAGCTTGGCTCGAAACCTATCTCACGGACAATTCGGCTGACTGGTCCAAAACGTACCTCCAGCATGGATTTGCCAACCATCCAGCTGACCGCCACCGGGCTCAACATCAGGGGCAGCAAAAAAACCACCCGAAAGAATTTGCGCGCCCTTATCTGGGCGTTGAGCAGCAGTGCCAGGCCAAAGGCAATCACGTATTCCACGGTGACCGCGAGCACGTAGTAAACCATGTTTTTCAGGGCGTTCCAGTAGAAGGCATCGCTCCACATCTGGCGCATGTTGTCCCAACCGTTGGGCTGCGGGCCATTCAAGGAAGCCAGATTCCAGTCAGTGAAAGAAATATAGAGCGCAAAGAGCAGCGGGAAGACGACCAGGCTGATCACGAAAAGCGCGGCAGGCAACACAAAGAGGGTGCGTTTGCCTTTTTCACCGTTCACGATCACTTGTGCGGCACATAAAGCTGTGGCCCAGAGCAGATAGGCAAAAAGGACAGGGCGCCAGGTGTCGAACCCAAGCGTTGTCCTGTCGGTGTCATGCGCAAATTGCATAAGGGCCAGGCCGAAAAACAGGGCCGCTGAACCCCAGACCAACGCGCGACCGGTTGCCCGGCGCCTGTCGGAAATATTGTCAGCAGTGACAGTGTGCAGAAGGTCGCCTTCGGTGCTCATCTGTTGACTTTAGCGAGGGCTGTCATGGGTGTTAACCCTTAATTTTCAATGCAAATCGGTGGTGCGTTAAGGGCGCGACATGTTGGTGTCGCGCCCTCGGCACTGTTCGTAAGACGTGCTCGGTCTAGAGACCAAGTGAGGCCTTGTAGAGTGCAATCTGGCTGTCGCGACCGATCTGATCGGTGATCTTTTCCCAAGCCGCCGCAATGGCATCCGCGGTCTCCTGAGCGGAGCCGTATTGGCCCGCATAGCCCTTGGCCAACTCATCTTCGGCAACGGAATAATATTGGAAGATGCCCGGAATACGGGGCTCAATCGCTGCGTTCGGATGGTTGTAGCTGTCCGCGTTTGAGCCGAGATAATCCTCGACGAAGGCCCGGTCGTATCCTGCTTCTTCCCATTCCTCGAACTGGAAGTGCGATTGACGGTAGGGCTGGAAACCCGACGGATAGGCAGAGGCCCAAAGCGACAGATCCTTGCCGCCCAGATGTGCGGCTGCTGACCACGCGGCTTTCTTCTTCTTCTCGTCGCCTTCCACGGTGGCCATGACGTACACGCCCCAGCCGATGTAGGCCATGTTGGGCGCTTCGTTCAGGGTTTCTTCCCAAACGCCGTCTTTTGCGTTGTAGACACGGTCGGATGCCGGGTTGATGCCAAAGCCCACAACATCACCCACCACGGATGTATCGGAGGTGCGCGCGCTGGATCCCACATCACCCCACCACATCAGCATCGAACCGGTTCCGGCAAGGAACTGCTGGAACGCGGTTGTGCCAGGGTCCGCATTGATCTGGTCAGCCGGGTAAGCGCCTGCTTCGATCAGATCCATGACGTCCTGAATGGCCTGAACCCAGGCCGGGTTGTTGACCATGGGTTTCATGGTTTCAGGATCAAAGAGCCATGCAGGGCTGTTGGGATGTTTGGCATAGGCCGACGCGCGGTTTTCCAGGAAATAGAAGCCAAAGCCACCCCAGCCTTTCAGCGGATCGAGATAGCCATGGGCGGGCAGACCGGTCAGCGGGTCTTCCTTGCCGACCAGTTCCTTGCTGACCTCGTTGATTTCCTGCCACGTCTTGGGCACATCCCGTCCCGTCAGGGACCCTTCGCCAAAGTAGTCCTTACGATACGCAAACGTATGGCAATCACCATCAATGGACACACGGTAGGTCTTGCCATCCCATGTGCCTACGGGCGCTTTGAGGTAATCCACATAGTCGTCCATGTCGATCTGCTCTTTGACCCAGTCGGGCATCTCGGATGCCATGCCGCGGCCCAGAACATCGCCCTCAAACGGTGCGCCCATCTCCACGATGTCAAAATCCACGGTGCCGGTTGCAATCGACTGTTGCAGGCGTGCGTTATAGTCGGCCTGCGCGAGGTCAATCCAGTTGATCTTGGCGCCGGTGTAGGCTTCCCAGGGTTTCAGGAACCCACGGAACAGGAAGTTGTGCAGGTTCTGGTTGTTCAGGCCCATGAAGGTCAGTTCAACCCCGGCAAACTCTCCCTCGGTGACGTTTTCCTTGGTCGCACCAAGGCACATCTCACCCACTTTTTGCCAGTCGCTGTCTGTTGGCGAGCCTGCACCCACACCGGGTATCTTGAGAATTTCGGCGCGCACATTGGCATGGCCATCTGCGTGCGCCGCGCCTTTGGGCATCATCGCAACGGCACCCATTGCGGCCGTGCCTTTGAGCATTTGACGGCGGTTCATTTTCTGCGCCGCTCTTATATAATTATACAGGTCTACTTTCATTTTTATCCTCCCGGGACACGGTGATACATTTTGTCGATGGGATGAAAAAAGGCGCGTGTTTTTTATCTATTTTCTGACATTGGCGCCGCGCGATCCCCCACGAAACCTCACTATGGTCGAGATTTACGTTAAGTCAATAAAAGCTGTAAGCCGGGCGTGGACAACGTAAATACCTTTCTCTAGCATCGAAATTCGAAGTCGGGGGAATGCTGCGAATGGCAGGCGTCAAAATTCAGGACATCCGGAAATCCTACGGATCAACGGAAGTCATCCATGGTGTGAACGTTGATATCGAGGATGGCGAATTTGTCGCTTTGGTGGGGCCGTCGGGTTGTGGCAAGTCGACCCTGTTGCGCATGATTGCGGGGTTGGAGCCGATCAATGATGGTACCATTGCCATTGGCGAACGCGTCGTAAATAACCTGCCGCCTGCTGAGCGTGACATCGCCATGGTGTTTCAGACCTACGCTCTTTATCCGCATAAATCCGTTGCCGAAAACATGGGTTTCGCGCTCAAAGTGGCCAAGGCGGACCGGTCGGAAATTGATCGGCGCGTCCGGGAAGCCGCCGAAATTCTGAGTCTCACCGAATATCTGGATCGCAAGCCGCGTCATCTTTCAGGCGGGCAGCGCCAACGGGTCGCAATGGGCCGCGCCATCGTCCGTGACCCCCAGGTATTCCTGTTTGATGAGCCGCTGTCGAACCTTGATGCGAAGCTGCGCATACAGATGCGTACGGAAATCAAGGAACTGCATCAGCGACTGAAGACCACAACTGTTTTTGTTACGCATGATCAGATCGAAGCGATGACTTTGGCTGACCGGATTGTCGTCATGCAGGGAGGGCGGATTGAACAGATCGGCACGCCTCTGGAACTCTACGACAAACCGGAAAATGCTTTTGTCGCGACCTTCATCGGGGCACCTTCCATGAACCTTCTGGAGGGCACATTAACGGATGAAGGGGTTAGGGTCGGTGATCAGCTGTTTGCCGGACCGAGTGGCAGCGGCAAAGTTTGGCTGGGGGTCAGGCCCGAACATCTGATCCTTGCCGAAGATGGTTTGCCGATGGAGGTTAAGGTGGTCGAGCCTACGGGCTCGGAGACCATGGTTTTCCTGCGTTTCGGGGGGCAGGACGTAACGGCTGTGTTCCGGGAACGCCATGCCTTTGAGAGCGGCACGACCATTCGGTTGAAGCCGGATGCAGAACATCTGCATATCTTTGATGCACAGACGGGTGCCCGAATTTGACAATGACACGTGAAGGAGAGCTGACATGCTCAAAGGAATTGACGCGATCCTGAACGCGGACGTGCTTTATGCATTGCGGGCCATGGGGCATGGAGATGATCTGATCATCGCGGATACAAATTTTCCCTCGGACAGCGTCGCACGAGAAACCGTTTTGGGAGAGGTCCTGCGGATCGACCGGTCGGCGGCGGAAGTGGTCCGGGCGGTGCTGTCGGTCTACCCCATCGACACATTTGTGGAAGATGCCGCCGCGCGCATGGAGGTGGTCGGCGAGCCCGATAGCATTCTACCCGTCATGGAAGAGGTGCAGGCCGAGGTCAGCGCCGTTGATGGGCCAAAAATGCTCGGCATAGAACGTTATGCTTTTTATGACCGGGCCAAACAGGCCTATGCCGTGATCCAAACAGGCGAACGGCGCTTTTATGGCTGTTTTGCCCTGCGCAAGGGGGTCGTTCCCCCCGATGGAGCGTAAAAATGGGAACAGTTGTCATATTGGGTGTTTTTGTCGCCGATACCGCCTATAGGGCGACGCGCATGCCGGTTATGGGCGAAACCGTCCTGGGGAATGCCTTTTCTCTCGGTCCGGGGGGCAAAGGGTCCAATCAGGCGGTGGCCTGCGCCCGCATCGGGGCCGAGACCCATATGATCTCTCTGTTGGGACAGGATGATTTTGCCAAACTTGCGCTCGATACCTGGGCGGATGCGGGCGTGATCCCCCATGTGCGGCAATTGACTGATAGCTACACCGGGGCCGCCTATATCTTCATTGAAGAAGCGAGTGGCGACAATGCAATCATCATCGCACCGGGTGCGGCGGCTCTGATCAGCACGGCAGACATTGATGCGCAGACAGAATTGATAGCGAGCGCGGATGTGTTCGTAACCCAATTGGAGCAGTCCATTGATGCGGCGGTTCGCGGGCTCGAAATCGCCAGGAAGGCCGGGGTGACAACGATCCTGAACCCCGCGCCCGCAGCCGAATTGCCGGACGGGATGCTGGCGCTTTGTGATTACCTGACGCCAAACGAGACTGAGTGCGAAGCCCTGACGGGAATTGCAGTGACAAATGAAACAGAGGCGCAGAAAGCATGCGTGGCGCTGCGAGACCTGGGGGTGAAAACGCCGATCATCACCATGGGCGAGCAGGGGGCCTATCTGTTTGGCCATGGTCTCGTGCCGTCCGTGAAAGCAGGTGATGTCGTGGAAACCACCGGGGCAGGCGATGCCTTCAACGGTGCGTTCGCGGCGGCACTGGCGGAAGGCAAGCTTCCTTTGGAGGCTGTCAGATACGGATGCACCACGGCAGGTATTTCCGTCACGCGCGCCGGAACCGCCCCTGCGATGCCGTCTCGCGCCGAAGTTGAAGGCCTTCTCTAGGAGGGTTTTCACCTTATCCACAGGGAAAACCTGGCCGAATTTCCGTGTAAAGCGGACGTGAATTGCATCTTCGCCAAGAAACAAGTACAAGTAATTCCAATAAAAAAATCTTGAGCGGTTTCGAAATGATGAAATTCATGAGCGTGGCTTGGGGGGAATTCCTCCTTCCGATGCTACGACGACCAAAACGTGTGCAAGTCGCCGCACTGTGTTACCGCGGCAAGGGTTCTGACAAGGAAGTCTTGCTGGTGACCAGTCGGGGCAGTGGACGTTGGATCATTCCAAAGGGATGGCCCATTCCGGGCAAGAACTCGGCGGATGCAGCACGTCAGGAGGCCTGGGAAGAGGCCGGTGTTTCCAATGGCAAGGTGGGAGCCGAGGCCATTGGCCGGTACACTTACAACAAGGAGCTGTCGACCGGTTGGTCTATTCCGGTTGAAACCATGGTCTATCCGTTGAATGTCGAGGACCTCTCGGAGCAGTTTCCCGAAGCGCACCAACGCAAGCGCAAATGGACGTCAGCGGCAGATGCCGCCAATCTGGTGCAAGAGCCCGAGCTAAAGCAAATTCTGCAACACCTTTGATTTTGGCGCTTGTTGGCTGATCTGCAAGGTTGCGTTCTGATCCCCTTTGGTTAATTGGTTGACGATCAAAAACCCGGGGGGGGAGCTATGGCAGACAGCCGTGATGATGCGCGCCATCTTGAAACGCTTGATCGTGATCTTGCGCGCTTCTCAAATCTTGAGATGGCCACGGCTTATGTGTCGCGGCCGATGGTGGGCCCCGGTGTTTCGCTGATCTTCGTCATTCTCGCGGGGCTCGCCGCGGCGATTTTCTTTGGTCAGGCGAACAATACGCTGATCGTTGTCGCGGCCGCCTGTCTTGGCGCCTATATGGCGCTGAATATCGGCGCCAATGACGTCGCCAATAATATGGGTCCTGCCGTGGGCGCAAATGCGCTGTCCATGGGGGGCGCGATTGCCATTGCCGTGGTTTTTGAGAGCGCGGGGGCTTTGATCGCCGGGGGCGATGTTGTCTCCACAATTGCCAAGGGAATCATCGCGCCTGAGAGCATGGAAACGGCCCAGACCTTTATCTGGGCGATGATGGCGGCACTGCTGTCGGCGGCTTTGTGGGTGAACCTCGCAACATGGGTTGGCGCACCGGTTTCCACCACGCATTCTGTGGTCGGTGGCGTCATGGGGGCGGGCATCGCCTCCGCTGGTCTGGCCGCAGTCAGTTGGTCAACCATGTCAAAAATCGCGGCAAGTTGGGTGATTTCCCCGGTGCTGGGGGGGGTGATTGCTGCCGGTTTTCTGTGGCTTATCAAGTCGCGGATAATCTATCAGGATGACAAGATTGCTGCGGCACGCAAATGGGTGCCCTTGCTCGTGGGCATTATGGCGGGCGCATTCGCGACGTATCTGGCCCTCAAGGGGCTCAAACGCATCATCAAGATTGATCTCGGCACGGCCCTGATGATCGGTTTGCTCATCGGTGGCGCGGTCTGGTTGGTGATGATCCCGGCCATCAGGAAGCAGTCGCAGGGTTTGGAAAACCGGAACAAATCGCTCAAGATTCTTTTCGGCATTCCACTCGTGGTTTCGGCCGCTTTGTTGAGTTTTGCACATGGGGCTAACGATGTTGCCAATGCGGTGGGCCCGCTGGCGGCAATTGTGCAGGCAGCGCAATCGGGAAATTTTGCCGATGCCATCAGCATCCCGTTCTGGGTGATGATTATCGGGGCATTCGGAATCTCCTTTGGATTGTTTTTGTTCGGGCCGAAACTCATTCGAATGGTGGGTAGTCAGATTACCAAGCTCAATCCGATGCGAGCCTATTGTGTTGCGCTCTCAGCGGCGATTACAGTGATTGTCGCCAGTTGGCTTGGCCTGCCGGTAAGTTCGACCCACATCGCCGTCGGTGGCGTTTTTGGAGTCGGGTTTTTCCGCGAGTGGGATGCAGAAAGACGTTTGCGCAAAGCGCGCCTCGAAGTGCCCAACCGCACGGTCTATGGGCCCGAGGAACGGCGGCGTCGTAAACTGGTGCGCCGGTCCCATTTCATGACGATCATCGCGGCCTGGGTTATTACAGTGCCGGCAGCGGCGATTATATCGGGCTTGATATTTTTCGGCCTACGGGCGTTTTTGTCCTGAGCGGACCCCAGTAAGAACCGCAATTATGCGATGACGGCGTGGTCGAGCCATGTTTTCGAATCGACTCTTTCAACGATGAACCTGGCCTGGGATTACGTTGGCGTTTGCCGGTAAGGTGCTGTTATATAACCTCTATTTATTGTCCTACAATAATGTTGATTTTGTCGGACAATAAAACTAACGTTTGAGAAACCCCTGCTGGAGTTTCTAAATTTGACTGCGCCGCCGCCCCAAGCTGAGAAGAACAATGTTGCAAAGATATCTGCGGCGTTGGAGCTGCTTGAAGCAGGCAACAGCAGTCGGGACGTCCTGGATGCATTGTCGGAAATGATTGACCGGGCTGAAATGAAGGTTGGGGACCGTCTGCCGCCGGAAGTTGAGATTGCCAAGAAGCTGGGCGTTGGTCGTGCCAAGGTCCGGGAGGCGCTGACCGCCTGGCAAAACATGGGCATCGTCACGCGTAACAAGAAGGCGGGCACACGATTGGCAGCGGAAGTGTCATCGAACGCGATCCATGTACCTGTGACCCTCAAGCTCGAAGCTGAAAGCTTGTTGAGAACCCACTCGGTCCGGCGGCCGCTGGAGATCGAAAGCGCACGTATGGCCGCGCGGAATGTGACCGACCAACAGGCGCGGGTCATCCTTGCGCGCGTGGCGGAGTTGATGAGCATCTTTGAAGCCGGTGAGGATTGGCGTGAGGCGGACAATCGGTTTCACCGCGCCATTCAGGCGGCATCCGGGAACCCGCTCTTTGAGCAGATCATTCAGCAGATTCAGCGCGCGTTTAACGAAATTTACGAGGCACCATTTGGGCAGCCCCATCTTGGCCAGGTAACAATCCCACTCCATCCCGAGCTCGCGCGGGCAATTGCCGCGAGAGATGAGGCGCGGGCCAGCAAGGTCATGGCGCGGATCATGGATATGGTGGAGCATGAAGTGCGTCAGGTTATGGAGACATACGATGTCTGACGGACCACAGCTCGCAACTTTGCTCGCGTCGGTGCTGGATGATGCTGATGGCGCGGTGACGCCACCCATCGTACAATCGTCTTTGTTTTCCTTTGAAAACTATCAAGCCTTCGAAGATCGCATGGCCGGTCGGACGACGCAGCCCATCTATACGCGTATCCAAAATCCAACCGTTGCCGCCTTTGAAGGGCTCATGGCAAAAGCCGAGCAGGGCGATGCCGCCGTTGCTTTTGCCTCGGGAATTGCGGCTATTTCGTCAACTCTGCTTGCCCACGTTCAACCGGGCGATCAGATCGCCTGCATCGAACATGTATATCCTGACACATTTCGCTTTTTCGAGCGTATGCTGCGGCCCTTTGGGGTGCAGATCACCTATCATCCCGTCAGCGCATTCGAAGAGGATGCAGACTTGCTGAAGGGCGTGAAATTCGCCTTCCTCGAAAGCCCCAGCTCGGTGGTTTTTGCCCCAATGAACCTCCCGCTGGTCGCAGAGCATGCGCAACGGCACGGCACAATCACCATGATTGATAACTCCTGGGCTAGCCCGGTTTTCCAGCAACCGCTCACGCTTGGGATCGATATCGTCATTCATTCCGCCTCGAAATACATCTCGGGGCATTCGGACACGGTTGCAGGCGTGGTGGTTTCCTCCCACGACCATATCGCTCGCATCCGTGATCTGACTTTGTCCCTGCTGGGTGCAAAACTTGCGCCGTTCGAAGCATTCTTGCTGACCCGTGGATTGCGGACCCTGAGCCTTAGGATGCGGCAGCATCAGGAAACAGCAAACCTCTTCGTGGACCGCCTGGCCGCTCTGCCGCAGGTGCGCCGGGTCAACAGTCCCGGCGCAAATATCGTGCCGGGGCTCAAGGGGCGCAGCGGGCTTATGTCCGTTGAATTCGATGACAACGTGGACATTCCGAAATTCGCCGATGCCTTGCAGCACTTCCGCCTTGGCGTCAGTTGGGGTGGTTTTGAAAGCCTGCTTCTGCCGGCGAGCGTGGGACTTGCGCAGGCTGGTGAGCAGAACTCCATGCAGAAGTTTGGCGTTTCTCCGAACCTGGTGCGACTGAGCCTTGGATTGGAAGACGCAGAAGATCTTTGGGCGGATTTTTCGACTGCCCTGAGCCAAAGCGCAGCCTGATGGCAAGAAAGACGCTGACCCCCTCAACAAGGAAGGAAAACTGATATGAAACGTATGTTTGCCGGCCTCAGCACCGCCGCCGCGCTGATGGCGAGTGCTGCCTGGGCCGATACCACACTCAAGCTTGTCGAAGTCATTACGAGCCCGGAGCGGACCGAAGTTCTGCAAGGCCTCGTGGATGGATTTGAAGCTGACAACCCCGGCATCACGGTCGAGATCGTCAGCCTTCCTTGGGGGCAGGCCTTCGAAAAACTCGCAACGATGGTTGCCGGTGGTGACATCCCCGATGTCGTGGAGATGCCCGATACATGGCAGGCCCTCTACGCAGGTTCCCGTCAATTGGTCAGCCTCGCCGATCACGTGGCGGAATGGGAGCATGGCGGCACGCTGACCGACAAGGCGGTGGCTATGGGCAGTCAGGCTGGTGACTTCTACATGATCCCTTACGGGTTCTATTTGCGCGCGATGTTCTACAACAAGAAACTGCTTGCCGAAGCCGGTGTCGAGACGCCTCCGTCGACGATGGAGGAATTTAAAGCCGCGTCCGCGGCGGTTTCAGAACTGGAGGGCAAGTCGGGCTATTGTCTGCGCGGCGGGCCCGGTGGGACCAACGGCTGGATCATGTTCGCAGCGACGATGAACGGCACCAACGAGTTTTTCACCGAGGACGGGAAGAGCCGGATCAACGAGCCGGGTTCGGTTGAAGGCATCCAGTTCATGATCGACATGTATAAAGACGGTCATGCCCCGCGTGATAGCGTCAACTGGGGTTTCAATGAAATCGTGGCAGGCTTTTATTCCGGGACCTGTGCTTTCCTGGATCAGGACCCAGATGCGCTGATTGCAATTGCCGAACGGATGCCGGCCGAAGATTTTGCCGTGATGCCAATGCCGGTTGGCCCCTCGGGCAAGGCTTTCCCGACAATCGGTTTCGCGGGCTGGTCGATCTTCAGCTCAACCGAACATGAGGACGCATCCTTTGATCTGGTGGCCGCCCTGTCGACGCCTGAGGCCAATGCGGCCTGGGCAAAACGTGTCGGCGTGATCCCGATTCACAAAGGCGCGGATCAGGACCCCTACTTCCAGTCCGAGCAGTTCGCCGGGTGGTTTGAAGAACTGAACGGGGAACAATACGTGCCAACGACGATGCCCACCTACCTGGAGAAATGGGGATATTTCGGCAGCACCGTCTTGCTGGAGACAAGCCAGGAAGCATTGCTCGGACAACGGACTGCCCAAGAGGTCGCGGATGAATGGGCAGAACTGCTGACAGCTGAATACGAAAAGTGGCAGGCCAAACAGTGACAACCCGCGTCCAAAATACTGTCATGCCCGGGGAACCCCGGGCACGGCGCTCGCTCTATTGGCAGTACATGATCGAGCCATTCCTGTACTTATCGCCCGCGATCTTTCTGATCGGCACTGTGATGTTGATCCCGCTCATTATCGGCATCTCTTATTCCTTTCAGGCTATCGAGCTGCTCAACCCTTTTGACACCGGTTGGGTGGGTTTCGAGAACTACCTTAAGCTCTGGTCTGACCGCAAATTCTGGATCGCTCTGGAAAACACCTTCTGGTGGACATTCTGGTCGATCAGTTTCCAGTTTTTTCTGGGCCTCGGATTGGCCCTTCTGCTCAACACACAATTCTTTGGCAAAAGGCTCTTTCAGGCACTGGTCTTTCTGCCTTGGGCTGTGCCGACGTTTCTGTCTGCGCTGACATGGGCGTGGCTCTTTAACCCGGTTATCGGTCCCTTGCCGCATTGGATGGCATCGCTGGGCCTGCTCTCCGAACCCTATAACATCATGGGGGATCCGAGCCTTGCAATGTGGGGGCCGATCGTTGCCAATATCTGGTTCGGGGTTCCGTTTTTTGCGATCACGCTTCTGGCCGCGCTGCAATCCATTCCGGGTGAGTTATACGAGGCCGCCGAGATTGACGGAGCGACGCCCTGGCAGTGTTTCACCAAAATCACACTCCCCTTTCTGGCTCCGATGATTGCGATTACAGTCATGCTGCGCACCATATGGATCGCCAATTTTGCAGACCTCATCTATGTGATGACAGGTGGCGGTCCGGCCAACTCCACTCAGATTGTCAGTTCCTATATTTTCACAACGGCGTTCCGCAAACTCGACTTTGGCTATGCTTCGGCCATCGCCGTGGCTTTGCTGGGCCTCTTGCTGATCTATGCCATCATCCTGCTCTGGCTTCGCAAGAAGCTGGTCAAGATCTAGGGGTCCGAGATGGCGGTTGCCCGGTCACATCCTGCTCTGACGGTTGGAAAATATGCAGCACTGCTGGGTTACCTGACCTTTGCGCTCTTTCCCCTCTACTGGCTTTTCAAGATCGCGATCACACCGGATCAGCTGATCTTTACGGAAGGCACCAATCTATGGCCGTCGGCCCTGACCATCGACAACTTTCGCACGGTTCTTTTCCAGACCGATTTTCTCGCCTATTTTGGAAATTCACTCTTTGTTTCACTGGGCACGGCTGCGGTGACAACGGTCATTGCCGCAGGTGCAGGATACGCGTTTTCACGTTTTGATTTCGGCGGAAAGAGACTGATCATCGCTGTGATGCTAATCACTCAGATGTTTCCCTTGCTGATGATCATCGCGCCGATTTACAAGATCGTCGCATCACTCGGCATGCTCAATTCGCTGACATCGCTGATCGTGGTCTACACCGCCTTCAACATTCCCTTTGCCACTTTCCTGATGCAGTCGTTTTTTGATGGCATTCCCAAAGACCTCGAAGAGGCCGCGATGATGGATGGATGTTCGCGCTTTCAGGCGCTGCGCAAGGTGATCTTTCCACTCACGCTACCGGGTCTGGGTGCGACGCTTGGGTTCGTTTTCACCGCGGCCTGGTCAGAGCTGCTCTTCGCGCTGATGCTGATTTCCAAGAACGAGGCCATGACCTTTCCCGTGGGTTTGCTGACCTTTGTGTCCAAATTTTCGGTCGATTGGGGACAGATGATGGCGGCAGGCGTTCTGGCGCTCATTCCAAGCTGTCTCTTCTTCATCTTCATTCAACGCTACCTCGTGCAAGGGCTCACGTCCGGCGCGGTCAAAGGATAGGGGGGCCACAGCCATGGCACGGATCGAACTCAGAGATGTCGTGAAACGTTACGGCGCGGTGGAGGTGCTGCGCGACATCAACCTTGATATTCAGGACGGAGAATTCATCGTTCTTGTTGGTCCTTCGGGGTGCGGCAAGTCCACTCTTTTGCGCATGATTGCCGGCCTGGAGCCGATCACTGAGGGCGATTTTACCATTGATGGCGTACGCATGAATGATGTGCGGCCGCGCGACCGTGATATCGCAATGGTGTTCCAATCCTACGCGCTTTACCCGCATATGGACGTGGCGCGGAACATGGGTTTTTCCATGGAGATACGCAAAGATCCTGTGCAGGACCGTATCGACCGCGTCAGGGGAGCGGCTGACACGTTGGGCCTGTCCGCGCTTACCAAACGTTTGCCGAAAGCCTTGTCGGGCGGTCAACGACAAAGGGTGGCGATGGGCCGCGCAATCATTCGCGACCCGCGCGCCTTTCTCTTTGACGAGCCACTGTCTAATCTGGATGCAGCGCTGAGGGTGGAAATGAGGTTGGAAATCGCCCGCTTGCATCAGAAATTGGGCGCGACAATGGTTTATGTGACCCACGATCAGGTTGAGGCATTGACCCTGGCAGACCGTATCGTCGTGCTGAACGGAGGCGACATTCAGCAAGTGGGCAGTCCGCTTGAACTATATGAGCGGCCTGCGAATAAATTCGTGGCACAGTTTATCGGATCGCCTACGATGAATGTGCTTCCGGTCACGGGCGGCGATCACGGGGTCACCGTCGCGGACGGGACAACAATTGCGCTGCCACATTTGCCGGATACGCGGCAGGCCGTGGAGTTGGGCATGCGGCCAGAGCACCTTGACGTTGTACAAGCGGGAGCAGGCGAGGTTGTTGGTGTGGCCGATGTGGTCGAGCATTTGGGCTCGGACACAAACATCTATGCCAATATCGACGGGCTTGGCTCGTTGATGATCCGCAAACATGGGAACATCCCGATCAGATCCGGCGATCGTCTGGGGCTGCGATTCCAAACGGAAAACGCCCATATATTCGCGGAGGACGGTACAGCGCTACGCCGCGCCACCGGGTCTGCCGCCAGGGCTGAGAGCGGATACGCGCCCACGCGTTCTCTTGATAGTGATCCTTTGGCGGTCTTGCTAGAAGATCCCCAATGACGTCAGGTCTTACATCAAGACGAAGAATACCCGGTTGCTGGCCGGGGAATGCGTGCTGGCCATCGGGAGAGTCCACGTGAAGTGCTGATTTTGATGTTCAAAAGACGCAAACATTTGCCGATGGCGCTTCAGTCACCATAAGCAAAATGTGCGGCACATCCCTCAAACATCCCGTCAACCAGTCCGGGTCATCAAGCATTGGCAGATGCTAACTTCTTGAAATCAGAAAATCTATGAATTGGCCTGGCTTGGAGCGGGTGCAAGAACCTTCTCACCAACCCTTGCGGCGAAGACGTTATCAAAGCCGCATGGAAATATTGTGCATCGGGTCTTCTCCTCGGCACTGCGAAGAAACATCGCCGTTAAATGCCTATGCAGCGATTCTTCATGGTTGATGTTGGCCACACCCCCTTATCTTCGCCCGAAGCTCATGGGCCATTAGCAAGCCCTCTACACGCCACCAGCGCGCAGCAGGCTGCGATCATGCACGCAAGGAATATTGCGGGGGTGGCATATGCGAACTCCGTCTCTGCGAGTATGGCAACCGTCGCAATGCCGCCGAGACGCGCGAAGGTGATGTCTAGGCTTGTCGAGATGGCGCTCATCCCCTTTGGCGCGAATCTCAGGATCAATTGTGTTGACGGTGCGTTGCTGCACGCCAGCCCCGAGCCGACCAAAAACGATGATAAGACCAGCAGAAAGAGATTCTCGTTAAAGTATGAAAGCGGAAATCCGGCCGCGATGAGGAATGGCGCGGCAAGCATGATCATCCGCACGTGGGGTTTATCGACCATGTTTCGCAAAAGTGTACTGAAGCCGGAAAAAGTCAGCCAGACGATCGACAGAACAAGGCCGACACTCGCCGCAGTAACCTCGTTGCTCGACAGCCAGACCGGGAGCCGGAACAGGTAGTAGGTAATGGATCCGTAGGTGCAGAAGACATAGACAAATGTCACCCAGAGATCGCGGGCTTGAAACAACGTCAAATAATTTGCCTTTCGGTTGGAGTCGGGCGCAAGCTCATCAGCCGTCTGCGTTCTGTTGAGGATCACGAATGCGAAAAATGCGATGATTGCGGTCAAAACAAACGCGAGGTTCCAACCGTGCTCGCCGAGGAAGCCGCCATAGAAAAGTGGCGCGAAGGCGGCGACGTAGCCCGCGATGCTGCCCCAGACGATAAGCATTCTTCCCGGTTTCTCTGGCGAAGCGCGCGTCAACAGAAGGGGCACAAGTGGTGAAAAGATGCCCCCGCCAAACCCCTGCAACGCCCGCCCGATGATGAGGACTTCAAAGCTCTCTGCCGCGGCAACCACGAGTGATCCTGCTGCGAAGAAGACCACCCCATAGCCGAAGATTTTCCGGGTATTGAAGAGGTCGCCGCACAAGCCGCCCAGCAGAACACCGACTGCAACAGCGAGGCCGTAAGCGTTGAAGACCCAGGCCAGATTGCCGACAGACAGGTCAAATTGTCGTTGAATCTCTGGCAATAGCAACGGGACCAACGTGATCTCCATCACGAAGGCAATATTTGCCGCGACCGGCCCGATAACCGCTGTACGCGGTGAGACGGACACAAGACTAGGCTTGTCGATTTCCGGCGTGTGCGATCTCATGAGTAAAGCCGCCGGTCAGCCATTCACTCTTGTCTCCGAATAGCTCTCCGCATCGACAGAGGTCGTGGAGGGTTGGACCACAGAAACGCTGCCCGCGCGTTGAAGGTTTTGTGGTGCTCGTGCAAGCAGATTGGCCATGTCGTTGGCGCCCATCCAGATCAGGTAATCTTCCTCAGTTATCTGTTTGTCCGGGCCCAGCCACTGACCTGGTTCACAATGACAATAACCGTACCGAAGATGGGCACCCTTTGCGGCCAATTGTTTGGGCACCAGCGCAAAAACGAAAGAAGGGTTCCAAGCTTCGACCATTATCTGGAGCAGTACACGTGACAAAAGTGAAGTTGCGCCCTGGCTGCGCGGGCCGCCGAGGCCGCGCGCGCGTAGCCAGAAATCGCCTTGATAGCATACTTTACCCGTGATCGTGTGGAGCGCTTCCGGGCCTGAATAAAAGGTAAGATCAGGGTCTGGCGTCGTATCGGGTGTGATATACTTATGGCGGTGGTCTTTCAGATGTGCTGCGAGCGAGATGCCCGACAGGTCGAGAAGACGCACTGCTTGCGTGTGGATCACCTCGCGGTTCGAGTTGAAGCCGCAAACCCAAAAACCGTTGGCTCGATCAACAAACGAGCTCGCCACATCGAACATCGGATAGATCGGTCCACGATCGGGCTGCTGACTTCTGTACGCGCGATACTTGGCGAAATCGTCACCAATCTCAACGCGAATGCCCGTCTCCTCAAGATCGCGGAGGATGCCGGACAGTTGCGTTGTCAATTCAAACAATCTGCTAGGTGACATCCCCATTCTATACGGCTCTCGTTTTCTGATTAATCATGCAAATCCCCATCAAATTCCTAACAAAGTGTTAGCTAATTTTCCCTAGTTAAGCATGGACTTACCCATCAAGTGGTTAATGATGGGTTAGCCAGCTTTCTCCGTTTGCAAGATTTCGCTTCGATCTGCCGGTTTTCTTTGAGAGCTCAGAATGCCTTTGCGGCTGGTCCAAAGACACGCGCGCTATCTTGCCTTATTGCAGGCAGGTTCCGTTTTGATTTTTCAGGCAGCGGTCGCCGACTTGGCGGTAGTTGGTACAGCGAACCCAGTCGAATTCCTTGTCGGAACAAATCCGCCCGAGATGATGGCCGAAGGGGACCAAAGCTCTCTTTGGGGCCTTGGCCAAGCTCTACTTTGTCTTGGCGTGATAGGAGGGCATCGCTGCATCCGCCGATATAAATGATTGCGTCCCCGTCGCAGTCCGGCAGTGGACGAAAGTGACCAAAAGAAGGAAAATACATAGAATTGAAAGAAGCTCGCCTACCGCCTGCCACTCTTCTAATCCTTTGTTTTTATAAGTATATATGGGCTCTCTGAAACCGACCGGGGTGCGGATCTGAGCCTCTGGACTGAGCCTGTCTCCTTGATCCACGAAAACACGGCATACTGAGGGCAGAACCGCAAGTGCAGCCATACTTTGGCCAACTCCGACCTGAATTATCGGATATCGAAAGGGGTCGCGATGAGTCTCGACAAGTTGTTTGAAAAATCTGTTCAGGTGTCCTGCCCCCCGGCGGGTTCCGTGAACGTGCGCATCGGAAATGCCGTCGAAGGCCCTGGAGGGAGATGGATTCCATGTGCCTCCTCAATCGCGGATGGTGCATACGTTTCCTGTGTTTATGAAGTTGGCCCCGGTCGGAGGCAGGTTTGCGCTGCCAGCCATCCCATATATTGCGCTGACGAGGCGTTTTCTCGGGCAATCGAACTCGCTGCGACGGCGGCCGCTTAGGACATCAGGTAACCTGATTGTGACCCTCCGCATCTGACTATGGCGAAATAATGCTATGTGATCGGACACGTCGCGTCGAAGCAACGCCCGCCAAATTGGAAGCGAAGAGGCTCGGGTCACGATGTGTCTCATGTCGGCTGAAAATCAAACCGCTCGACCCATCCCGCGCTTCAATTCGCCGTCAAGTTCCAACGGCCTGCAGGTCCAGAACTTACCCCCAGTTTCAATAAGCCTGTCACGAAGGTCGTCCTCACTCATCGGCTTGCCGAAATAGAAACCCTGCAGATAGTCGCAACCCATCTCGCTGACGAGCCGCGCGTGCTCTTCGGATTCGACTCCTTCCGCGACCACGCGCATACCGAGGCTCTTGCCGATACCGACGATGGACGCGACCAGCGGCCTCGCAGCGGCATCCGCGACAATGGGTTGGATGAAGTGTCTATCAATCTTTAGGATTGCGGGCCTGATTTCCAGCAGCCCGCGCACCGAGGCGTGCCCTGTTCCGAAGTCGTCAAGCGCGATTGTAACCCCCAATTCGTCAAGCTCGTCGATGGTCCACCGAACCACATCACCCATTCGGTCCAGATAGACCGACTCGAGAATTTCGACCGTCAACCTTTGAGGGTCGATACCTGAGCTCTTGATGTCATGGATAAAGGTTGGATCAGCCAGCCGAGCTGCCGAGACGTTCACCGCAACGCGAGGAAGATCGACACCCGACTCGTCTAAATGGAACAGAGCGCCATTGAGGCTGTCAAAAATGATTTCATCGACCCTCTTGAGAATCCCCATATTTGCAGCGGTGTCGAGAAATGCCGCTGGCGCGAGAATGCCTTTGGTTGGATGCGCCCACCGTACCAGCATTTCGGCGCAGGCAATTCTACCGGTCTGCGCATCGATCAGAGGCTGAAAATAAGGGACAAACTCACGTCTTTCGCATGCAAGCAGGAGGTCTGACGCCAGCTGTTTGGTTGCAATGGCGTTCGCGTGCATCTCTTCGGTAAAGAATGACCACCGCCCTTTTCCCTGCGATTTGGCGTGATAAAGCGCGGCATCGGCGTCAGCGACAATCTGGTCGGGATCTTCCATTTTCGTTTTGGCAATTGCCACGCCGACACTCGCGCTGCACGCCGTCGACTTCCCTTCGCATGTGAATGGTGCCTGCATCCGCTGAACAATTTCATCCGCCAGACTGCTGATGTTAAGAGCGCTCTTCGCCAGTGGCTTCAAAATGACGAATTCATCACCGCCAAGGCGGGCGACCAGATCAGATTTACTGGTCAGTTCCCGCAACATATCGGCGACGGAAACCAACAGCCGATCTCCCGCATCATGACCAAGTGTGTCGTTCACGAATTTGAAGCGATCCAGGTCGATGTAAAGCACGGCAAACTCTGTTTGGTGCATCTTTAGATTCTCAATCCAGGTCTTTAATTCGACCTCAAAGTGACGTCGGTTTGACAGGCCGGTCAGCGCATCTTCGTTCGCATCCTTGGCCACCGACTTTGCAAGCTTGTGCAGGCGCGCGTTCTCTTTCTCCAGGCGGTGAATTTTTTTGAAAACCCTCTCAAAGCTCTCCTGATCTGATATTGCTGCCTCTTTCATCGCGTCCTTGGCAGGTTCAGGGCGCTCATCCTCCAGCTCAATGATAGAGCAGAGCCACCAGCGATTTCCGGTCTCGGGATCAGACAGATGCGCCCAGCTCATGCGCTGCCAATAGACTTCGCCGTTCTTGCGATTGTTGAGAGCCTTGGTCGAAAAGTTCTCCCAATTCATCAATTTCTCGATGATGTAGAGGTGAACGCCCTGTTCCAGATCCTGACCGATCAGAATCGTTCCGCGCTGACCCACAGCCTCGGATGCCTCATAGCCGGTAATCTTGGTGAAAGCTTTATTACACCACTGAAGTTCCATGACCGCCCCGTCATCATTCGACGCCAAAGCAAGCGCAAGCCCTTCGGTGCACTTGTCATTGATTTGATTGAATATCTGAGCAGGTATCACGTGCAGATTCTCATAGTTCCGCCCTGCTATGCCACCCAAACGATTAGGAACGCTTAAGCCACGCCAATGTGAAATATTTTTTTAGGGAAAACTGGAACGATTGAAGCGCAACAAACCCTCTCTTTGCTCTCGACAAACGAGGGCTTTGCTGACCATCGGGCCGCGATTATCTTGCGTCGCGCTGCGAACGACGGCTTCATGAGGGCCGCATTACTGCCCCGGCGCGTGCGGCGACTATCTGCGATAGACGGTTCCGGTTTGATTTTTAAACCTGGCTCGAACGATCTCATCGCACCTGGCGTTTGGATGCCGATTGCTTGTGGTCTCGGACGCCCCCCGGTTTTCGTCGCAGACCACCTGATGGGTGTGTCTCGCCTGCGGGTTAGGTGACTTGACGGAATCATCCGATCAGGACCAAGCTCTAGTCTTGGCTGCCATCTATGTTGGCGCGGCTTTTTCAGGAGATTTGTCATGAACTTTGAGACCAAAACCAAACTATCAGCTGACGCGCTTAATGATCTATCTTTTGACGAGTTTGACGAAGTTATTAATCCAAAACCAGAGGACAGCGACTTCGACGCGATTGTAGAAGAAGCCATATCGCGGCGCGGTTTTCTGGGAGGCGTTCTTGCCATGGGTGGGGTCGCGACGCTTGGCGTTACCAGCACATCTCTCACACCAATTGCAGCGCAGGCGGCTGATAGTCGCTTTGGGTTCAAGGCGGTTGCCGCGAGTGTCGAGGACACCATTATCGTACCCGAAGGCTATAACTGGCATGTGGCGACCAGCTGGGGCGATCCGCTATTTTCGGATGTCCCAGAATTTGATCACGCGACCCGCGGGACGGCGGCAAGCCAGGCGCGCGCGTTCGGGGACAACAACGATGGCATGGCGATCTTCACCGACAAAGACGGTCATCAAATCCTTGTCGCGAACAATGAATACACCAACAGGTCCGTGATGTGGGGCAATAACCCTGACGGGAAATTTGTCACCGACGATGATATCAACAAGGGCAAGAACGCCCACGGCCTGACCGCGGCAGAACTGAAAGAGGTTGATGGCAAGTGGCAGATCGTCAAGGATTCTCCTTACAACCGTCGTTTCACACCTGACGAACCGATGGACATTACCGGTCCTGCGCGTGGCCATGATTTGATGAAAACCAATGCTGATCCGGATGGCGTGACCGCGCTCGGGACGTTCAACAATTGTGGGAACGGGCGCACGCCATGGGGCACCTATCTGGCCTGCGAGGAAAACTTCAACGGGTATTTTGGCACGGCGGATGCAGACGGATATGTTCAGGATGACGCCAAGAAGCGTTACGGGGTCAGCGGCAATGACCGTGGCTATGGCTGGTGGAAAGTCGATGACCGCTTTGATGTGGCCAAGGACCCCAATGAATCCAACCGTCATGGGTACATCACCGAAGTCGATCCGTATGACCCAACCTCCAAACCGAAAAAACGCACAGCACTCGGCCGGTTTAAACACGAAAACGCCGAAGTTGTAGTCAACGCGGATGGTCGGATCGCGATCTATATGGGTGATGATGAACGCGGGGAGTTCCTCTATCGCTACGTCTCGGACGGCTTTTACGCCGAAGGTGGCGACACTGACGATCTCATGGAAAATGGCACGATCTACGCGGCCAAATTCCATGCAGATGGCACCGGCGAGTGGTTGGCCTTAACGCCTGACAGCACTGGCATGGACAAGGCCATGATCTGTATCCACACCCGCATGGCCGCCTCTGCGGTGGGTGCAACGACTATGGATCGCCCCGAATGGGTCACGGCCAATCCGTTGAAGGCAGAGGTCTATTGTGCCCTGACCAACAACAAGAATCGCGGCATCAAGACCAATGCCGGTGGCGATGAAACCCCTGTTGGCGGCCCCAATCCGCGGGAGGCCAACAATTACGGTCAGATCGTGCGCTGGTGGCCCAGCAACGGGGATCATACAGCAGATACCTTCCGGTGGGATCTCTTTGTTATGGCGGGCAACCCAACTGTCCACACAGATGCGTATGGAGGCTCCAGAAACGTGAACGAAGGCAACATGTTCAACTCACCGGACGGCTTGGCCTTTGACAACAAGGGGCTGCTTTGGATCCAGACCGACGGGAATTACTCCAACGAGGAGGATTTTGCCGGACAGGGGAACAACCAGATGCTGATCGGCGATCCGGCAACTGGCGAAATCCGCCGCTTCCTTGTTGGACCGAGAGAAGCCGAGATCACCGGCGTCGCATGGTCTGCTGATCGCAGGACGGTCTTCGTGGGCGTTCAACATCCTGGCGAGCGCGGCGACTCGCATTGGCCGGATGGGGGCGACAAGACACCGCGATCATCCATCGTGGCCGTGCGTCGAGACGATGGCGCAGCTATCGGTTGATTGGTGACACAGCACAGGCGCGGGCACTCGGAAGTGCCGCGCCTGTGTGGCGGACATGACATAATTATTCGAGTTGCTCTGGTCCGCCCTTTTGACCCTGTTGGCGAAAATCGTGATGGCTCCAGACCAGACGGCTTTGGTCGGGTTAAGTATCACGAAAAGGTCAGACGTCTCGAAATGCTGAAGAATGGATTGCGATGGCGCTTCGTGCCCGCATGCATGATAGCTTCGCCGAACCTGAACACGGTGAGTAATCGTTCGGTTGCGTCCCGGAAAGAGGCCGCGAGCAGCAAGCCTTGCGATCGAGCCTAAGTCGATCACTTGGTGCTTACACAGTGACGAAATACACGCCGATTCAGTTGAGCGGGCGTTGTGTAAGGATAAGACCTTGGCCTTCCAAGCAGGGGCAGTGAGTTTCTCTTCGTCGCAGGCGTGTTTGTAGTTTCATGTAATCGAATAAAGTATCGTCAGCTATCATGCGGTTAACTGCAAAAAAGATAAAATGCCGAAACTCAACGAGACGTATTTCAAGAAAATCCCGCAGACAAAGCCCAGTACCGAGAAGCACTGGAACAGCGAAGTCAGGTAGCTGGTTCTATTTGTTGGGAAGAAAACCAAAACAGGGTATTTCCAGAAAATAATGTTGGTGGCCAAACCAAGCGCGTTCTCATAGGGAGCTATCCCATAATTTCGGCAGACGCGGCACCGCAAACGGCGATGGGATTTGCGTTGGAATGGGGCAGGGGCGCCGGTAAGAGAATACAGATCGGTGCGCCGACGCTGCAGGCGGCGCTGGACGCGTATCTGGCCCGCCCAAAGTTACGCACCGAAACCCATAAGACCGGTATGCGCCAGCAGTTCGATTTGCATCTGAAAGATTTGTTGAGGCTACCACTTGATCAGATTTCAAAGTCCATGGCGGCGAAGCGACATCGATCAATTACTGGGACGCCATCGAGTGCTGATCACGTACTAAAGTACTTTCGATCGGTTTGGAACTATGCGCGCCGGTTGCACGAACTGCCGGAAATCCCCAAGAAGGCAATCGAGTGGTATGACGAAAAACCAAAGAGCGAGATTATAGAGGATTTGCGCGCTTGGACGATACTGTGGATGGTTTGCAAAATCCCATCCACCAGACCTTTTGACTTGCTTCTGTTTATCAGTCTGCGCAAGACAGAAGCCTTCACGCTGGAATGGAAGAAAATCCGCAAAGACCATATCCATTTGCCGATGACCCAAAACGGGCGCAGCTTTGACCTGCCAATCCTGCGGTTCCATCACGAAATTTAGCGCCGGTGCGCGGGCTCAGCGGTAAATGGGTGTTCCCGTCCCCGAAATCCGCGACCGGGCATATCACCAATGCAGCGCGGATGGGCTGGAGCCCGCACGTGTACCGCAGAATTTTTGCGACAGTCGCCATGGGAGCGGGCGTTCTTGAGGAGACCGTCGGACGCCTGCTTAATCACACTCCGCTGTCGATCACGGGTCGGCGCTATGTCAGGCCATCGCTTGATGCGTTGCGACCGTCGATAGAAACTGTGTGCAACGCGGTTGTTGAAAGGTGTGGGATGTGACCATTCGCCTGCAATCTCTGATCGAAGAGAAAATTGAAGAGGTCGATAGCAACGAAGCGAGTGAGTTGTTGTTTACTGGCGCTGCAAGGTTGCACGGGAATCAAAGGATGCCTGCGGTCGAATTTGTAAACGCTTTGATCGAACGTACCGGAAACGTCGAGGGCTTTGGGGAAAGGGCTGCTCGCAGCGCAGATTTGGATAGAATTTCTTCCGCCCTGACGCCGACAGGCGTGTCGCAAAACATGGTGAAGCGAGAAGAGATTCCTTTGGTGACCAGTGGAGCGAAGGTGCTTTTGGGAGCGGAAACAAAACTGGATTTGACTGCGCCGGATGGATTTTCGCTGGTTGCAGCAGCGCAAAATGTTCCGACGCGGTACCGGAAACACAACCCGCAAACCGACAAGGTCGTGGTCAAATACCTGGCGAAACGGATCATGGAAAACAGGCGACCGCGAGACCAGAGCGACAGTCCTGAATGGGAGAATTCTATCGCGCGCCTGACAGAGCTACAACAAAGAACTTTCGCTGGGATCAAACGAGGTCTCCTCGAAGGCCGCATTCTCTGCACCCAAATCAAGCGGCACGGGTCAGGTTTGAAGCGCGCAACGTAGGCCATTCATTCTGTTTTACGCTGGATCTGCTGAACGCTCTTTTCGGAACGCAGCGGCCCATCCACAAAAGACGTGAAGATGCCGCCAAATCCATGAAAGACGCGTGTCTGTATTTTCGGGAGCAGGATCGTTTTGCGTCTGTAGTCAACTTAAAAGCAGCCGCTATTGAACACTTCGAACTGAGCGAGAACGTTGTTCAAGAGACTTGGTAAAGCGCTGGCCGGAGATTGCAACCGAACCAGGCAACAAGAAAACTGATTTGAAAGTTTCCATAAGCGAAATCGGGGATTTAGAATGAACAGGGGGCAAATCCGCAAGCACCGTAATATTAATTTCGACGACACTCAAAGATACTTCAGCTGACCCAGCCCCCTGATCCGGGCCGTTTAGGTGTAGAATCCGTTCCTGTTTCTTTCTGTTGATTTGGTTTTGGTCAAGGCCTGCTGAGCGGAGCTCAAGCGAGGC
This sequence comes from Roseobacter sp. EG26, assembly GCF_049830555.1. NCBI lineage: Bacteria > Pseudomonadati > Pseudomonadota > Alphaproteobacteria > Rhodobacterales > Roseobacteraceae > Roseobacter > Roseobacter sp. EG26. The sequence continues at coordinate 18,266 of NZ_JBNBLH010000011.1, read as the reverse complement.
AGGCCGTGCGGCACGGTTGAGATTGGCATAGACAGCCGGAGCCAGCCCGCCGAGCGATGTGTGTGGTCGTTCTGTGTTGTAGTCGATCCTCCAATTCCCAATGATCTTCCGCGCCTCAGCGAGGTTGCCGAAGATATGCTCATTCAAGCATTCGTCCCCCAGCCTGCCGTTGAATGACTCGACAAAGACATTCTGCATCGGCTTTCCCGGTGCAATGTAATGCCAGCCGACGCCAGTATCCTGACACCACTTCAGCACGGCGTGAGATGTCATTTCCGTTCCATTGTCAGAGACGATCATGTCCGGCTGGCCGCGCCTGCGGATCAACTCATCCAGTTCACGGGTCATGCGGGCACCAGACAGGGAACGATCCACGACGGTTGCCAGCGCCTCGCGCGTACAATCATCCACGATGCACAACACTCGGAACCGCTGGCCATCTGCAAACGCGTCAGACACGAAGTCCAGTGACCAGCGCTGATTGGCGATACAGCCGGAACAGCTTCTTGTGGTTCACCTCAAAGCCTTCCCTAGCCAGTAAGATGCCCAGACGACGATATCCGAACCGCCGACGCTCATTCGCCAACTCACGTAGCCGCTTGCGCAGGGCCTCATCGCCTTGATCCTGCTTTTGGTACTGGAAGACTGACCTGTGAAGATCAGCCAATTCACACGCCCGACGCTCAGACAAGCCGTGCCGATCCATCACGTCCGACACAGCCCGTCTTTTGACATCGGGCGACAGTATTTTTGTCGCGAGATCCTTCAGCGCAGCATTATCAAGCATCGCGTCCGCCAGCATGCGCTTCAGGCGATTATTCTCGTCTTCGAGCGCCCGCAACTTCTTCGCGTCCGAGACGTTCATTCCGCCGAACTTGGCCTTGTATTTATAGAAAGTCGCATCGCTGATCCCGTACTTGCGGCACAGATCCTGTGCTTTCACACCAGCTTCGTATTCCTTGATCATTCCAATGATCTGTTCGTCTGAAAATCTGCGTTTCATAGTCCATCCTCTCTTGGGACGGATTACTAACACCTCAGTGGACTGATTTTAGGGGGCTGGGTCAGGACGTTCACGAAACCCGCAGCAACCCCAAGACAGGTCGTTGTGATCCTTGGCCAAAGGCTGATTGAAGAAATGGGTTACTCGGAGCGAAGTATCCGGGGAGCATTCAAAGAACTGGAGTAAAGAGGTGCCATTAACAGCATTCGGTTTCTGGGCGCGCTCGTAATCAGTTCCTGATGTATTCAGTTGAGGAGTTGGGGCGGGACCAGCGTTCGAAGGAACTGACAAGACATGCGGGACAAAGGTCCACCATGAAGCCAGTTGCAGAAAAGCCTGTAATTGGCTGCCGCCAGACCCTGCACCCGAAAAAAGAAAGGATAACATAAAGAAAAATGATGAATACGGCTTGGTCGGGCATGCAAAACAATCGCAAAATCAGGTACGCAGATGGGCCTTGGGGAATTTGAACGGCGGATCGTCGAGGTCTTTTTAACGCGAAGGTCTTGGATATGAAGGGCTGACTACGCTGCAGGTCGGAGAAGTGGAGGACGCCTACAAGCATGTGGCGGCGGATGATTTGTCGTTCTCCCAGACAGTGGGCCTGCTCCTGAAGGCAAGCAAAGCTCAGGTCGATAGATGATGATGGTGCAGCCCTGCGATGATTTGGTTCCTTCCCATGCCGCGACTGCACGCCGGTAATTCGCACCGCGTTGCAGAGAAAACTTGGCGCTCAGCAGCACTTCCGGTTTGGGTTGTGGTTGCTATTGTCTTGTTTGCGAAAAGGTAACAGGGGTGGTCGCCGTTCCCATTTGTTAGATTTCGTTTTATTTGCTTGTTTAATCGACCGGCTACAACAGTCGTTGACGACTCAATTTTCGAGCTCGCTCAAAAGTTTAGCGCCAGTGCAGCAAACATCTGCCACAACTTTCAGCGATCAGGCCTGCAACGCGGATAAAACGTCATTACGCTGCTCAAGCACCAGTGTCAGGTATCGCGTGACGCAGTTGACGCAGGACAACGCGGTTAAACACTTTAGTGCAGTTTCAAACCGACCGCCCGATCGCAGTCATAGAGCCGATGATTGGCCGCCTCGAGGTGATGGGCGGCCAGCTTTTTTGGCGCAATCCGATCAGGTAATTTCTTGCACCTGCATCACCAGTTCACCCCATTTGCGCTGGTTTTCGATATCATGCTCCAACCCTTGCTCATCCGCGACGGTGAACCGTTTGACGGCGGGCGTTTTGCTGGTGGCCTGATAGAGCCAGTAGGCTTCGGCCTTCAGCGCGTCGGCGATGGGCTGATCGATGGACTCGTAGACCATCTGCTTGCACGCATTGATCGACGCGGCCGGGAATTTGGCGATGCGTTTCGCCAACGCATCCACGTACGGGCTGATTTCATCGGGTTCCAGTGCCTTATTGATCGTGCCCATGCGTTCAGCATCATCGGCGTCGTAATCCTGCGCGCTCAGGATGATCTCAAGCGCACGGCCAAGACCTGTCTGCCGCGCCATGCGAGAGGCGCCGCCGCCGCATGGTAGGATGCCCATGCCAACCTCCATCTGCATGAATTTGAACTTGCCGCGCGCGGCAAAGCGCATGTCGAGCGCCAGCGCCAGTTCGTGGCCGCCCCCGCGCGCAAACCCCTCGAGCTTGGCGATGGTTGCTTGCGGTACCTTGCTGATCCGCTCGCACACCGCTTGCAGGTCCAGAAGTTGCGCCTCATCGCGCGACACCGCCTCGGTCGACATGTCCTTGAGCAACTCAGTGTCGTAGTGGCAAACCCATATCTCGGGGTTGGCCGATTGAAAAATGACCACTTTGGTCTCGCGATCCCGTTCCAGCCGCATAGCCAGGCTGTTGAGATCGGCCAACATTTCCTGGCCTTGCACGTTCACCGATCCGAAATCGAAGGTCACCGTGGCAACGGCGCCGTCGATACTCACGTCAAAAGTCTGAAAGTTCTCATATTTCATTAGGCAGTCCTCTCTTGGGCCTCGTCATCGGGGATGCGAAGCTGTTGGGGTTGGTCAGGGGGGGTGGGTTAGCTGTTGACGCGCACGAAGCTTTGGATGGTACCCATCACCTCAGCCGCATGGGGCGCGTCCAGGGCCGCGAAATGAGGGTTGGTAAAAGCGCCGCTGTCATTGTCGAAATAGGCACCCGACTTGTCAGCAAACCGCGCACCCAGTGCGGCATCAATCAGGATATCTGCGCCGATACTCAGGTCACTTCCCGCAACGCCAAAGCCTTCTTTCACCATCTTGGAGGCAAGCAGTGAGCCCGGATTTACCGCCACCATCACGGGGCCATCAGGCAGGTGCTTCGCCCATTCGCGTGTCCAGATGGTGATGGCCAGCTTGCTTTGCGCATAGGCGTCCATGTCCGTCATCGCCACATTGCCCTGCATCGCCGCTACGTTCACCGGTGCCTGCGCCGCTGACGACAGGTTCACGACCCGGCCCTCCTGCGGAATGATTGGCAGCAGCAGCTCTGTCAGCAGGTACGGCGCGTAGGTGTTGACGACAAAGCGGATGTCCTGCCCGTTCTCCAGCACGGGCTGCGGCGTTTTCAACACGCCCGCATTGTTGATCAGCACATCGAGCCTGTCGTGTTTGGCGCGCACCTCTGTTGCCAGGGTCTTTACAGCGGCCATATCAGACAGGTCGGCACAATAAGTCTCTACCGCACCTTGGATTTCCACAGCCGCTGTTTCCAGCTTGGTCACACTGCGCCCGTGCAACAAAACGCGGTGCCCGTCGGCCGCCAGTTTCTGGGCTGTCAGCAGCCCGATACCGTCAGTCGAGCCTGTAATGAGAATGGTTTTGGTCATGTCATTGGTCCTTTGAGGAAAAGTTAGTCAGCAGCGCATCCGCCAGCCGTTTGAGAGTTGTGCCCACAGGCGCGCTGTTGAAGCGCAGGTTCAGGGCGACGTGGTTCACGCCCAGCGTTTCGATCTCGGTCAGATAGCGTCGCAGAAAGTCGGTCCCGGACTGAAAGCCCAGATGTATCGGGCGTGCGGGCGCATCCGCCTGATCCTGCAGATCGACATAGAGCGATTGCATCACCGGCTTATCCGGCTGCCCGGATGCCACCAGCCGCGCACGGTATTCGGCGATCACACGCCCCTGTGATCCGGCCTCCCGCGGATAGGTCATCCAGCCATCGCCGTTCCCGGCCACCCAATCCGGCGTTTGCTGGCTGCCGCCGGTGATCAGCAGCGGCAGACGCGTACCCGTCGGTTTCGGCAACATATCGATCTGACCAGACAGGCTGCCTTGCGCCCCCTCATGGCGCGGATACGCCAACCCAACCGAACGGATATAGTCCACGCTCTCACGGAACCGTGCGCCGCGATCCGGATAGCTCTGCGCCATCGCCGGATACTCCTCTGGCCGGTCACCGGACGCTACCCCCATCAACAGCCGCCCGCCCGACAACACATCCACTGTCGCCGCCGCCTTGGCCACATGGGCCGGGTGGCGCAGCGGCAAGATGATGCTCGACGTGCCAAGAGCGATATGCTCGGTCACAGCGCCCAAGGTGCCCAGATAGACAAACGGATCGAACATCTGGCCGGGATCGCCAAAGCTGGGCACATTGAACGGCACATCCCGCAGCCACAGCGACGCAAATCCCAGGCTCTCCGCCAGTTGCGCCATCGCGATATGATCGCGCATTGTGGGTTCTGCACCAACCGCATAGGCCTCGAGCGGCAGGACAAGCCCGATACTCAACCGCCCGGGTCGGAACACAGCATTGTAGGCCACATTGATTTTGGCAAATGCAGCGGTGTCTGAATGATTCAGCATCATGGCCTCCTCAATACCGTACCAGCGTCCGGCTCTCGATGCTTTTCCGGATCGTCGTGATGCCCGGGTCTTCGACCATATCGAGCGCGCTGTGTGCGATAGAGGGCAGACCGCGATTATCGTAGATGTTGAAGAAGGCAACCTCATCCGGGGTCATCTTTGACTGATACAACCAGTCATGCCCGGGGTTCCCTGCCAGCCCCATGATCTGCCCTTTGCGGTCCGGATAGATCAGGTCGAGCAGGATCCAGTCCGCCGGATCCACACTCGACGGGCGGACAAAACCCAGCGGCGCGCTGTTGATCGGTGCGTCGACCGGCCGCCACACATTGACGAACGCGTAATGCCCATCGCTCCATGCTGCGGCCTTTTCGACCCCCAACAAATCGACGAGCCGCTGGTGCGCGCCAGCAGCGCTGTAATCGCTGTGTACATTGCGCGCGGGTTTGCGCGTGGCCTCAGGATCATCCACCCGCACGGTGTGGTCAAAGATCACGACTTCGCGTGCGCCCAGCCGCCCGGTCAGCAAGGCTGACAATTCGGCGTCATATACCTCTTGCCAGCCGTCACCGGAAAACGTGCTAACCGCACTCGGCATGGTTGCAAACTCCACCGCATCCTCGGCAAACCGAACAGGCCTCGCCGCCCGGCGCACATCGCTCAGCCGGACCTCGGTCGGGGCAAGTTTGGGCGAGATCAGGTTGCCGGCGATGCCGCCTGCATCCAGTTCAAACGCCTGCCGCGTCTTCTTGTGAACGTGGTAATTGACTGTTGCGGTCCGTGCCATCTCAGCAGCCTCCTTTGGATCTGTTCGTCTGTTGAGGAAGATATGGCTTGTAGTTTTCGCGGAATAAATGGCGTATTTACGCATTCATAATTCGTGAAATGGATATAATTGGCATGGATACCGACGGATTACGCCTCTTTGTGCTCGCTGCCGAGGCATTGAACATCAGCGCGGCGGGGCGACGTCTGGGCATGGCCCCGGCGGTGGCGAGCGCGAAACTGGCCAAGCTTGAACACAATGTGGGCGCCGACCTGCTGCACCGTACAACGCGCAAGGTGTCGTTGTCGGTGGAGGGGGCTGACTTTCTGCCCTTCGCCCGTGAGATGATCGCACAGGAGGATGCAGCGCTGGCCGCTTTAGGCAAGGGCGCGGCGCATGTCAGCGGTACGCTGCGCTTTGCGGCACCCAGCACCTTTGCCCAGCTTTACATCGCGCCGATCCTGCCGAAGTTTCTGGATGCGCACCCTGAACTGACGCTGGATCTGCGCCTGTCGGACCTGCAGTTCGACCTGATCGAGGGCAGCTATGATCTCGCCCTGCGCAACGCGCCTCTGCTTGATACCAGCCTCAAGGGGCGCAAGCTGGCTGATGATACGCGCATCCTTTGCGCCAGCCCGGATTATCTCGCCGAACACGGCGCGCCTGAAGAGCCGGAGGACCTGACACGCCACAGTCTGATCGCCTTCCGTGACCGCCGCCCGCGCGCTATGAAAAACAGTCAGGGTACTGTTGCCATGTTCGACCCGGAAGCGGCGCGCAGCCAGTTAATCATGGATGACGGGTTAAGCCAGAAGCGTGCAACCCTCGCTGGGGCGGGCATCTCGCTGAACGGGCTCTGGAGCGTCCATGACGCGCTGGCCTCGGGCCAACTCACCCGCGTTTTACCCAGCTACGAGGCGGCGGAGGAAAACGTGTTGTGGCTGATCTACCCCAAGTCCAACGTGCTGTCACCCAAGGTGCGGGTGTTCATGGACTTCCTCATCGCCGAGATCGGAAAAAACCCGCCTTGGAAGCACTAGGCGATTGATGAACATGAGTACTTGATGGCCCGCGGAGCCTTGTTCGAAGTGGGTTCATTATTGACCGTTGCGGCATCGTCCATTGATGACGGTAACTGAGACGGAAGTGCCCCAAGCTCAGTCCAAAGAGCGAGAGAGCCATTGTTCTAACTAGACTTGACGCTCATTTAGCGATGAAATAGTACCTCATTCTACTGGGCGGGCGTTGTGTAGTGGTAAGACCTTGGCCTTCCAAGCAGGGGCAGTGAGTTTCTCTTCGTCGCAGGCGTGTTTGTAGTTTCATGTAATCGAATAAAGTATCGTCAGCTATCATGCGGTTAACTGCAAAAAAGATAAAATGCCGAAACTCAACGAGACGTATTTCAAGAAAATCCCGCAGACAAAGCCCAGTACCGAGAAGCACTGGAACAGCGAAGTCAGGTAGCTGGTTCTATTTGTTGGGAAGAAAACCAAAACAGGGTATTTCCAGAAAATAATGTTGGTGGCCAAACCAAGCGCGTTCTCATAGGGAGCTATCCCATAATTTCGGCAGACGCGGCACCGCAAACGGCGATGGGATTTGCGTTGGAATGGGGCAGGGGCGCCGGTAAGAGAATACAGATCGGTGCGCCGACGCTGCAGGCGGCGCTGGACGCGTATCTGGCCCGCCCAAAGTTACGCACCGAAACCCATAAGACCGGTATGCGCCAGCAGTTCGATTTGCATCTGAAAGATTTGTTGAGGCTACCACTTGATCAGATTTCAAAGTCCATGGCGGCGAAGCGACATCGATCAATTACTGGGACGCCATCGAGTGCTGATCACGTACTAAAGTACTTTCGATCGGTTTGGAACTATGCGCGCCGGTTGCACGAACTGCCGGAAATCCCCAAGAAGGCAATCGAGTGGTATGACGAAAAACCAAAGAGCGAGATTATAGAGGATTTGCGCGCTTGGACGATACTGTGGATGGTTTGCAAAATCCCATCCACCAGACCTTTTGACTTGCTTCTGTTTATCAGTCTGCGCAAGACAGAAGCCTTCACGCTGGAATGGAAGAAAATCCGCAAAGACCATATCCATTTGCCGATGACCCAAAACGGGCGCAGCTTTGACCTGCCAATCCTGCGGTTCCATCACGAAATTTAGCGCCGGTGCGCGGGCTCAGCGGTAAATGGGTGTTCCCGTCCCCGAAATCCGCGACCGGGCATATCACCAATGCAGCGCGGATGGGCTGGAGCCCGCACGTGTACCGCAGAATTTTTGCGACAGTCGCCATGGGAGCGGGCGTTCTTGAGGAGACCGTCGGACGCCTGCTTAATCACACTCCGCTGTCGATCACGGGTCGGCGCTATGTCAGGCCATCGCTTGATGCGTTGCGACCGTCGATAGAAACTGTGTGCAACGCGGTTGTTGAAAGGTGTGGGATGTGACCATTCGCCTGCAATCTCTGATCGAAGAGAAAATTGAAGAGGTCGATAGCAACGAAGCGAGTGAGTTGTTGTTTACTGGCGCTGCAAGGTTGCACGGGAATCAAAGGATGCCTGCGGTCGAATTTGTAAACGCTTTGATCGAACGTACCGGAAACGTCGAGGGCTTTGGGGAAAGGGCTGCTCGCAGCGCAGATTTGGATAGAATTTCTTCCGCCCTGACGCCGACAGGCGTGTCGCAAAACATGGTGAAGCGAGAAGAGATTCCTTTGGTGACCAGTGGAGCGAAGGTGCTTTTGGGAGCGGAAACAAAACTGGATTTGACTGCGCCGGATGGATTTTCGCTGGTTGCAGCAGCGCAAAATGTTCCGACGCGGTACCGGAAACACAACCCGCAAACCGACAAGGTCGTGGTCAAATACCTGGCGAAACGGATCATGGAAAACAGGCGACCGCGAGACCAGAGCGACAGTCCTGAATGGGAGAATTCTATCGCGCGCCTGACAGAGCTACAACAAAGAACTTTCGCTGGGATCAAACGAGGTCTCCTCGAAGGCCGCATTCTCTGCACCCAAATCAAGCGGCACGGGTCAGGTTTGAAGCGCGCAACGTAGGCCATTCATTCTGTTTTACGCTGGATCTGCTGAACGCTCTTTTCGGAACGCAGCGGCCCATCCACAAAAGACGTGAAGATGCCGCCAAATCCATGAAAGACGCGTGTCTGTATTTTCGGGAGCAGGATCGTTTTGCGTCTGTAGTCAACTTAAAAGCAGCCGCTATTGAACACTTCGAACTGAGCGAGAACGTTGTTCAAGAGACTTGGTAAAGCGCTGGCCGGAGATTGCAACCGAACCAGGCAACAAGAAAACTGATTTGAAAGTTTCCATAAGCGAAATCGGGGATTTAGAATGAACAGGGGGCAAATCCGCAAGCACCGTAATATTAATTTCGACGACACTCAAAGATACTTCAGCTGACCAGCAGCAACCCGAGGTATCAAAATGAACACAAATGAAACAGACTGCCTTTTGGATCGTTCAGAAGTGGAGCAACGCTTCGGCATTCCCAAACGCTTTCTGGAATTGGCTGCAACGCGCGGGGAAGGCCCCAAATTGGTTCGTATCGGACGTCTGGTCCGGTATCGGGTCACCGATATCAGAGCGTGGATTGAGCAAAACGTCTCCGGGCAGGTAACATAATGCGGCCCGCGGAAACCAACGCTGCCGCTAAAGCAACGACAACGCGGCGCCCGCTTGACCTTATGCAAAAGTGGTTGGTCTCTCAGTACTGGTTGCTTCATCAACCGCACCTTACCCGCGTGGGTATGGCGGTGTTGGGCAGGTTGCTCCATCGCCAAAACCCAGAGACAGGTCGTTGTGATCCGTCGGTTGTCGGTCTGATGGAAGAAACGGGTTATTCGGAGCGCAGTATCCGGGGAGCATTCAAAGAACTGGAGGAAAGAGGTGCCATCAAACGGTATCGGGTTTCAAAACGCGCACGCAATCAGTTCCTGATCTATTCAGTGGAAGAACTCGGGAACAACAGGCGTTCGATGGAACTGAAGATGCGGGCGGGGCAAAGGACCGCCATGAAGCCAGTTGCAGAAATCCCTGCAATGCGCTGCCGTCAGACTCTGCAACGGGCTGCACCCAAAAAGAGAAAGGAAAACATAAAGAAAAATGATGAAACTGGGAAATGCGGTGAAGGCGGCATAATCGGGATTGCAGGAGAACCGCTCAATTCAGGCAAGCAGGTGACTCTGGCTGATTTTGAGCGTCGGGTAGCAAAGGTTTTTGAACGAGAAGGCCTTGGCTATGAAAAGCTCATAAACCTATCAACCGGAGAAGTGGAACATACGTACAAGCAAGTGATCGCAGATGAGTTGACGTTTTCCCAGGCTGTTGGGCGGCTCCTGAAGGCAAGCAAGGCTCAGATCGACGGATCATGATGGTGTCGTTCTGAGATGGATTGGGTCCTTCCCAGGCCACCACTGCACGCGGGTAATTCGCACCGCGTTGAGGAAAAGCTTGTTGCTCCCACCAATACTGTGGGTTTGGGTTGTGGTTGTTGTTATCGAATGTAGCGAAGTTCTCAGGTCGTTTGTTACTCTGGTGAAGGAATAGGTAGCTGAAGCTAACTCAGAATTTGTAAACTCTTAGATATCCCTGAATTTCATCGGCACACCGGCGCTTAGCTGAGGTCGCTCGAAGAGCTTAGGCAGATACTTGCAGAGCGCAGTGTCCCTACGCTTTACGTGAGAGAGACAGTGTCGCAATGCAAAATCAAAGCCAAAACATTGCCACTATATTGATGAGCGGCGAATTGCGAACGGCTCCACGCAGTTAACAATTTGTTTACCAAGTTCGCAGATATATTAAGAACGAAAGCTTAGGCCCTGGTTATCCACCCTTCCACTCCCATGCTGGGGTCTAAAGCCTTCTGAATTTTCCATACGATGGAAATCGACATTGTTCAGGTAGTGGGCGGCGATGCGCAGTGAATTAGATAGATGGCATTCACCTTGTCGCGCACGCATGATAGCATGATCCATCAACCACGAAGCTGTCAACTCTAGCTCGCACAAAGCCGCTCTCTTTGGCATAACCGCCTCCATATCATCGCTCAAAAGGCGGCAAGCTACCGCTCTCCACCACCATCACATCGAGGGCGCTTCCCTTCCAGTAGTTGAAGCTCGAAGAAATGACATTCAATCATCATGCAGTGCAATAACCGCATAATCTGTTATGTGACCAAAGCCCGCATTCGTGTACTGGTTGAAATCGCCATGATTGCTCATCTTTGCACGGATGGTTGTCGCAGGCCAGTGAGAGTTGACCCTCTCCCGGTAAAATCGAACTAGCGTTCTTCCCAATGGTAAAATATTGTCCAAATTTGACGCTGCGCTGCACATCATTCTAGGCATCAAAACGCGCCTCTTCTCCTTTGTTGATTGGTAATTTAGGGCTAGATCACTCAGTTCGAACTCACCAGCGCCAGCGGCGGCTCAGCCGGAAATGACCTCACATCCAACCAATTGAACCACGTACCATCGACGGCGATCCGACTAACGGTAGCGAGGTTCACCGAAGGCGGCGCTTTCGCTCGCGCATCTTGCTGGTGCCGGTTATGGCAATCGGTTTGGTGCCGCGAGCTGACCAGGAAGAACTTGCACTAAAGGAAACTGTCCATGACGTCGCCAAATAGACTGGATTTGCCCGGTTCGGTTAACGAATTGTTCACCACGTCATTCTAGCCTCCAAAGATGAAAGCTTAGGCCCTGGCCATCCATCCACCTTCCCCAAGCTGGGGCCTGAATTTCTTCCAGTCTTGAACATATCTATGACCACAGCCAGCCTAAGCCGGACGACAATTTGTCTGTGCTACTCCGTTTTTGCGACCGATGAAACAATCCAGATGAGTTTCAAATTAGGCTGCCAAACCTGAGTATGTGAAAAACGGTCAACGCCCAACCAAAACAAACGACAAATCTCAACGCGAACACCTTCCAAGGTGAGGGGCGTCTATTATCATTCGCTGCCAGTTCAGTTTGCAAGAGTGCCACTTTTCGCGCTTGTCAGAGTTGAATGGGAGTTGCGGACCGCTGGATCTTCAGTGATAGCGTCCGCCTCCTGTGCACACACAATAAGTGCATGCTTAAGTCCAAGTGTCAGGCTTTCCTGCCCCGTCTCCTCTGCTGCCTTTTCAATTTCTTTGATCTGATCCAGCAACCAACTTTGCTTCTGCATGGCGCGCCTTTCGTTTCATGAGAATACACCATGATTCGACATTGATTAACAAATAGTCAATTTAAAAGTGTGCTTGATTTGTGTGTTGCAGATGTGTTGCCCAGCGGGCAAATTCGGCCGTTTTGCAGGCCATTATTCTCTTGGACAATCCGCCACAATGCCATGGCAGTTTTCGGGAACCCGAGTGCCTCAGCGTCCTGCGCGACAACTTCAATGATGTTCAAAAGGTCTGCTTCTGCCATCTTTTTTCCTCTTTTATTAACAGCCGGGCGACAACGGCAGATTTGACTAATCAACGTTAACAAGTGGTAAACTGCATTCCCGGTATCGGCAAAATTTCGCGCATCTGCTCGTTGTTGGCGCTAGATGTTGTGCCATAAGTTTACGCAGGCTCAATCAACGTAAATTAGTAGAAAACTTGACGTTGACCATCTCTTGCCGACTGTACGGCGTCATTTCCTTCAACACCTGCCGCATGGCCTCTGCTGTATTGCTAAAGCCCAGCTGCTTACTACAAAATAGCGTTCTTGATCGGTGAAGGTGACAGCCAGCTCGCGTGGCGACAGCTCCGTTTCATTCAGCGCGAGATCCACAACCTTGCGTTTCACTTCGATGGGAACCCGGTTCCAGACATGCTTGGGCTTAGGAGGCTCATCCTCTAGGCCAGCCTCCCCGCGCTGCAGATATCGGTCATACCAGAGGTAGAACGTGGTGCGGGGGATGCCCAGCTTGGCCAGTGTCCGGCGAGCCGACAAATGGCTTTCTTCCACGAGCCGAATGATCTCCAGCTTCTCTGATGCGGGATACCTCATGCGTCGTCGCCCCCATCCCCGAGCATGCTTTTTTTGAGAAGCCGCAGCTCAAGCGTCTGTTCCGAGACGACCTCCTTGAGGTCTTTTGCTTCCCGACGCAGCTCTTTGAGCTCATCAGCGTTCGCAGCCCGCGCTGTATCACCAGCCAACCGCTTCTTCCCAGCTTCCATGAAGTCTTTCGACCATTTGTAATAGAGGCTCTGCGATATGCCTTCCCGGCGACACAGCCCAGCGATACTGTCTTCCCCGCGCAGGCCGTCCAACACGATCCTGATCTTCTCCTCAGAGGAATACTGTTTGCGCATCGCCCGCTTGATATCTTTGACGATCGTCTCGCCAGGGCTTTTCGTTGTCTTTCTCATCGTCCACTCCTCAATGGTTACGATGAGCCAAGAACACTCTCTTATCAAATTGCCCTAATTAGACCCATAAGCGCTGACGTCAGACAACTACTACAAAGAGAGAGAATAGCGGGTTTCGTAGACAGTCTGAACCTCGTCTCAGGGGGGTGAGATAGACGTAGGTGGGAACTTATTGGTCCAGACTGCCTATAAAGGAATATCAGAGAACAGGGTAAACAAATAGATAATGCGACGAACGGCTTACTAACTGCGTCTCCTTACTTTTCAGGCGTTCTATTTATGTTCTATTTGGCGTCATGCCTGCCTCACATCCTCCGATCCGCGTGCATCCCAGCAAACCCTTCCGGACTTTGGGCGATGTGGCTGATGAGTGGATCAACCGACATTCCTAAGATGCGGTTGATGATGGCGGTGAACCGCTGCTACGGCAACTAAGGCTGCCTTGCCACCGATCAGGGCTGTACTTCGTCCATTCTGATTGTCATCTCTCAGCGGCGACTTCGATGTATCTTTCAATCATGGAAACTGCAGATCCAACGGTTTCCTCTTCCCTCAGATTTTTCCACCTCAGGTTGGACTTGAGTACCCGGAGCACATCGCGCCATTGCCTAGCAGATAGCTTCACCTCAACAAGTTCGTTCATTGGTTTCTCCTATTGTTTCAGGATAAAATTACGTTGCTATCAAACATCGTCAATGTTCGATTCGAGCGCATTGTTGCCTGATGTAGCGCTTCACACAAATTAGCGACTTTTAAGTGTTGGCGTTGCAGCTCGATTGGGGCGTTTTAGTCCTTCATTTGCCGAACTTCTTGGGGAGGCGGATAAATCGCTATATGAGGCAGAAGCCACCGGAAAAAACAAGACCATTGCGGGTGGAACCGTCCGCTTGACCTATCACGCCAAAGCATGCACTTCAGCTTCGCTATACGCTCGCACATAGCCTTGCCGTTTGTCAGGCAATCGTGTGGCGGGGCGTTGATCCCCCCTGAAGTGGTCCTCCGCTATGTTTATGAAAACGGAGGAATACCATGGCAAACAAGCGACCAAAGCCCGAGGAGATTGTCACGAAGTTACGGCAGGTTGAGGTTCTGACGGGGCAAGGCATGCCGCGTCTGGATGCGGTTCGCCAGATTGGCGTGACTGAACAGACATTCTACCGCTGGAAGAAGAAGTACGGCGGAATGGGCACGGACCAATTGAAAGAACTGAAGCGTCTTCAGAAAGAGAACGAGCGGTTAAGAAGAGCCGTATTTGATCTGACGCTGGGCACTCGCCTATCAAAAATACTACGCGATGCACGAATGACCGATATGGTGAAGCCGCGCCCTAGCAACAGGGCTTTGGATCAATGGTTGGTCTGGGCCGTGATCCTCAGATCAACAGTTGATCGGCTTTTTTCCCTGATGCGAGCGCCGTCTTGAACCATTCCGGCTGGCGTCCTCTACCGCTCCAAGTCTGAGATTTGTCATCAGGGTTGGCGTATTTCGGGGCGGACGCCACCTTGGCTTTCGTTGAAACCTTACGCTTGGCTTTGGAGGGCTTTGCATCCGCTGCGATCTCCGCGAGGGTGAAGCCATGAGCCTTCGCCGCTTTCTCAACTGCGACAAGCGCTGCCTTTCGGTCTCTTTCGGTCATTTTTTCAAGGGCGGTGTCAACATCGGAACGGAGTTTCTCGAGCTGCTTCCGCGTCAGGGTTTTGAGATCGAATTTCATCGTTGTTGTCCTCAAGTTTTCGACCTTCATAAATCACAGACTGCGACGGGAAGAAACTCCCCAACGTCTCAACCTACATTTGTGCGCAAATTTCCACGAGTAACACAGTTCCCGCTATGTCGACGGCACCGCTATCTGCGCGGTGAGCAATCGACGCTGACGGCAAAACGACTGAAGCAAAACGGTGATGTCGCGAGTGAGCTATTTTGGCGGCGTCTTCGGCGCGACCCGCGTGCTGACACGCCGCGGCAGTTCTTTTTGACCCGTGCACAAGCCAAGCGTTTGATCACCTTCTGCCGCCCCGACCTAGCGTTGTTGGTCCAAGGCGCACTCTATTCAGGATGTCGGGTATCAGAGCTCGCGCGCCTCAGAGCGCGAGATGTGGGAGGCCACGTCTTTGGCATCTACGTAGAACCCATAAAGAGCCATCGCCGACACTATGTAGTATTGCCGAACGAAGGCATGACGTTCTTTTTGGACCAAGTCGAAACATTGGATGATGAGGACCTGGTATTCAGAATGTCATCCGACGGTCGTGATCCGGCTGCCACATGCATCTGTTCAAGAAAGCCGTGCGACGGGCCGGACTACCCCAAAGCTTTGTGTTTCATGGCCTGCGGCACACTTGTGCAAGTCAACTAGTACAGGCGGGAACGTCGCTAGCCATGATAGCCAAACAGCTCGGCCATCCCAACACCGATACTGCCAGTCGAAACTATGGCCATCTTTGTTGCCATGGTCTTGAAACCGAAATCTCACGTCGATTTGCGCTAATTCAGAAAGCAAGGAATGATGGAAGGTTGCAACGCCTGCGAGACACATTACAAAGCAAGACGGAGCCCCATTGGCTCTGGCCGAAAAAGAACAGGAGCAAGGCATCGGGTAAGATAGTGGATTTGTCACGCGCGCGAGAGGATGAACTGAGATAGGTACGGCCCTTTGCTGCCGACATCCGACCCCTTGCATTGATGCTGCAGCTGCGCCCGCGTTGCCGACCTTCGAGTCCACTTGTAATACCGCCACAATCAGAGCGCCTCAAGAGCATTGACAGTCACATCAAGAATCCTCCCAGCGCTTTTGGTGTGCTGCGGGGAGTTTTCAGACAGTTTTTTGATCCAGATCAATGTCACCAGTGCGCCTCTTCGATAACTTTAGCCTTCGCTCTCTCGTTGATGAAGTCTGCATTGACGCTCCTTTGCGAGAAAACAGCGAACGCGCGTCGAATTTTGGAGATTTTGTTTTGTCTAAGTCATTATTGAGTGCGGTAGAAACTGACCGATTTCAACTTAAAGATCTATTTTTCTCACGTACAGACAAACGGGGAGTTATCCTTTCCGCGAACGAGGTTTTTCGTCACGTATCGTTTATGGAATGGGACGAGTTGATTGGTGCGCCCCACAAGGTTGTTCGTCACCCACTTATGCCCCGCGCCGTGTTTCGCTTGTTGTGGACAGGTATTCAGTCAGGTGAGCCAGTTGGTGCTTATGTCGTCAATCAGGCGAAAGATAAAAAATGCTACTGGGTTTATGCCGTTGTTATTCCAACGGAAGACGGTTTTCTCTCTGTTCGCTTGAAGCCTACATCTGAAAGACTTGAGAAGGTAAAGGCGCTGTACACGCAACTGCGCAGTGCTGAAGACAACGGAGAGCGCTCTGTTGAAGAGAGTGAAAAAGCGTTGCTGGCGGCTACAGCAGAGCTCGATGGCAAGGACTACCAAGGTTTCATGACCGAAGCTTTGGTCGAGGAAATGGCGGCTCGATCCCAAGGCTTAGATCGTGGAAGTATTGCCGCGCTTGATTCACTATCTATCATTCAGACCGCTGTGAAGGCGGTCGCTGATGACGCACAAATTGTGACCGAACTTTTTGAACGCACAAAGCAGATTCCCTATAACATGAGTCTACAGGCTAGTAAGTTTGAGGGTCGCGATGGACCGATAGGCGTGATCTCAAACAACCACCGAACCTTGACGCAACAGCTAGAGAACCAAGTCAAAGAATTCCAATCGGCCGCACAAATGGGGGCTGGACCAATTCAGGAATCACTATTTGTTGCCGGGACCGCAACTCTTATCGAAGAAGTTGTACATCAGTTCCTTTCAGAGTCACCAATCGATCACCAGCGGCGTTCAAACGACACACGTTCTCTTGGCGCGCTGAAAGCCCGGTATCAAGAGCAGGCAAAAAACTCTGTATCAAGCACAAGCACCAGAGCCGAAAAGCTGTCACATTTATGCAAGAATTTTAAGCGCGCGCTGGCAGGATTGGAACTGACGCGAATTATGTGCAAGATTGAGCAATCCAAGCTCAATGGAGACTCAACGAGCCTTGATGAGATAGTAAGCCAACTGCTGGTTGCTGAAAAAGAGCTTTCGAGTGTCATCGCTCGAATAGAAGAGGCCGTCGCAGGAATATTGGAAGCCGCATCGAATCTAAATACAGCATCCGAGTACGCTGCTTAGCAGCCAAGAGGTTTTCCACTTCAGCCAACTTTGAAAGTCGTGTCTCAGTATCGCATTTTCCCATGCCAGCTATCTGGCTTGAGATTCAATACCAAGGCTTAGTTACTTAACTATTACATCAACAGCAATACTCAAAGCCCCGCTTTTGCGGGGTTTTCCTGTATGGGAACCATTCCCAAGACGTCTCAATTGCTGTGCAGAGGAGGCCGATGATGGTGTTGAGAGTCTTTTTCCTCTTTCGAAGTCGCTCATGATCCAGGTCTTCGAGACGCAACCGGGCACCCGAAAGGCCATCCCCTCGTCTATCGGTAATCCTCCCGAAATTTAGGGGTGTGCTGAAGTAGAATTTTCTCAAATGATGAAAGAGGAGATTCTGATGAAGAAATCGAAATACAGCGATGCGCAGATCATGGCGATCCTGAAGCAGGCCGAGAATGGTGTGCCTGTCTCTGATCTGTGCCGCGAGCATGGTATGAGCAGCGCGAGCTTCTACAAATGGCGCTCCAAATACGGTGGCATGGACGCCAGCCTGATGGCGCGGATGAAAGAGCTCGACGAAGAGAACAAACGGCTAAAGAAGATGTATGCCGAGAAGAGCATGCAGAACGATTTGCTCAAGGAAGCGCTTGGAAAAAAGTGGTGAGGCCATCTCAGCGCAAAGAGATGGCCGAATGGGCGGTGCGTTACCGATCCGCCAGCATCGCTCTAGCTTGCCGGGCGTTCTCGATCAGCGAGACCTGTTATAGATATCAGCCCAAGCTCAGCGATGAGAATGAGTTGATCGCTGATTGGCTTATTGCGCTGACGAACGCCAAGAAGAGCTGGGGCTTCGGCCTGTGCTTTCTGCATCTGCGCAACGTCAAAGGCTTTGGCTGGAACCACAAGCGCGTCTACCGCATCTATCGCGAGCTGGAGCTGAACATGCGGATCAAACCGCGGAAACGGTTGCAGCGCGAGAAACCGGAACCACTGGCCGTGCCTGAAGCCCCGAACGAGGTTTGGTCGATGGACTTCATGGCCGATCAGTTGGCGGATGGCCGGTCGTTCCGAACGTTGAACGTGCTGGATGACTTCAATCGGGAGGGATTGGCCATTGAGGTCGACTTCTCACTGCCGTCAGAGCGCGTTGTCCGAACTCT
>NZ_JBNBLH010000010.1:0-134065 GCF_049830555.1 Roseobacter sp. EG26 | reverse complement strand
AGCCCACAGTGATCTCACCGTGGCCATCCGCCAGCGCCGCCTGACCGGTCAGCGCCATTACCGCACCCGCAACAAAGGCGCATGTTGTCTTCTTGATCATCTCATTCTCCCGTTGATCACATCCCGTCCCATTGGTGGTTCGGGTTTGGTTTCTTCTGCGCGGGGTCATCCCGCCCTGGTATTTCTTGGCAAGACGTCAGGCACGGGGATCGCCCGGCCATCTTTCTGTCGTTTGCTGTAGTACCGTGGCCCGTTCTGGGCCTGTGCGCAATCACAAAGTAAAGATGTGAACTGCAACGGTATTCGAGCCTTGAAGATGCCGTGCGTGCGCCTGTCTTGCCAAATTTAGTGCGCCATAGTGACGGTCCCGCGAAGCTGCTGCAAACGTCCAATTTTGCGCCCTGCATGAGTCCAGTTTGGCACTAGATGTCGCTTTTCCACTCCAACCGGTCGCGCATGCGCAAAAATGCCATGGCCAGACCTGCTCCCAGCACCTGCGGCAGGCGAAACTTGTAAGGTAAAATCTTTGCGACCGGGAATGGCAAATCTTCTGCTGGCGCGCCCAGCGCCCGCCGGGCCAGCTCGCGGCCCATGACATGGCTCATAGCCACACCGCGCCCGTTGTAGCCAAGACCAGCGATCAGCCCCGGTGCCGGTTCATGCAAATGCGGCACGCGGTCTTCGGTCAGCGCTATTTGGCCACTCCACTGATAACGCCATTTTACGCGCTTCAGGCTGGGAAAGGTTTCCGGGGCATCTTTCAATATCCAGCCGAACCCTCCCACACCCCCCAGAGGCTTGCGAAATCCGATGCCGCCGAAACACATCTGGCCGCCCGGTTCGCGCCGCGCATACATGATCAGACGGCGCGTATCGGATATCGTATGACCTTGCGGCAGAATGGGGCCGATCTCGCTTTCTTCCAAAGGATCGGTCGCCATCTGGGTCGAAAAAAGCGGCAGGACCGAGCCTTTCAAGCCTTGGACCAGCTCGTCAGAATACCCGTTGGTTGCCACGATGACCGTTGACGCAACCACGGTGTGATCTGAAACGCTGAGGCGCCAAAAGGCATCCTTGCGCGCCATTGCCCTGACCGGCGAGAAGCTGAAGATCTGCGCCCCTGCGGCTCGGGCCGCACGGTCCAACCCCCGCACCAGCGCCATGGGCTGCACCGCCCCGCCACGCGCCGAAAGCGTACCGGTCGCATATCCTTTCGCACCCGTCAGCTTCTCAACGTCTTCCCGTTCCAGAAAGTCGAAATCTGCGCCGTGCGCGTTCCACAATCGGGCGTTGCGACGTGAAACATCCCGGGCAGCCCGGTTGTGATCCACCCGTATCCACCCCTTTTGCCGCGCGTCACATTGTATCTGGTAGGCCCGGATGAGATCGAACAGGTCATCCGCCGATTTCAGCGAGGTCTCTGCCATTCGCTCGAAATACTTCGGGCCCACAGCCCTATGCAGATCATCCGGCACCGCCACCGGCAACATTGGGTTGACCTGGCCACCACTACGGCCCGACGCCCCAAACCCCACGTCACCCGCCTCGAACACCGCGACCGACGCTCCGGCCTCAGCCAGATCAAGCGCGGCGCGCAATCCCGTGAAACCGCCACCGATCACCGCCACATCGCAGCGCAGATCGCCTTCCAGCCGAATGGCAGGTGCCGGGTCGGGGGCGGTGACCCGCCAGAGGGCATTGGGAATTTGCATGGGGTCATTGACCTTGAAGGCATGGAGCGGGTCAATACGCCCTCACACTTAGAAGACCCGTTGAAACCCTGCTGGAAGCGGGTCGATTTCCCGGAGTTTTCCGCGCAATAGCGCAGAATTTACTTGAGGTCAGCCACATTCTGGCACTACCAATGTCGGGTATCTGGCGCTACTTCCAAGGCGTCAAAAACGGTCTGCTCGACAAAAATCGGAGCGCCCAGCCCTCCGATTGAATTTGATTCTTCCAACCTCATGAAAGGTTTGACCCATGGACGGCAATTTCAGTGAAAACGACCTGAGTCGCGTTGTCGAAGCCGATCGCGCGCATATCTGGCATCACCTGAGCCAGCACAAACCTTACGAGACAACCGACCCGCGCATCATTGTCGAAGGCCGGGGCATGAAAGTCTGGGACCAGAAGGGCAAAGAGCACCTCGATGCGGTTTCCGGCGGCGTCTGGACGGTCAATGTCGGCTATGGGCGCGAGCGCATCGCCAATGCGGTGCGGGACCAGTTGATCAAGCTGAACTATTTCGCCGGTTCCGCAGGGTCGATCCCCGGGTCGATCTTCGCCGAGAAACTGATCGAAAAGATGCCGGGCCTCAGCCGCGTCTACTATTGCAACTCCGGCTCGGAAGCGAATGAGAAAGCCTTCAAGATGGTGCGCCAGATCGCGCACAAGCGCTACGGCGGCAAAAAGCACAAGGTGCTTTACCGCGAGCGTGATTATCACGGCACCACCATTTCCGCGCTGTCGGCAGGCGGTCAGGACGAGCGCAACGCGCAATATGGCCCCTTCACGCCCGGGTTCATCCGCGTCCCGCATTGTCTGGAGTACCGCGCCCACGAACAGGATGGTGCGCCGGTCGAAAACTATGGTGTCTGGGCCGCCGATCAGATCGAAAAAGTGATCCTTGCCGAAGGACCGGATACCGTGGGTGGCCTCTGCCTTGAGCCTGTCACCGCTGGTGGTGGCGTGATCACCCCGCCCGATGGCTACTGGCCGCGCGTGCAGGAGATTTGCCGCAAGTACGACATCCTGCTGCATATCGACGAAGTGGTCTGCGGCGTCGGTCGCACCGGGAAATGGTTCGGCTACCAGCATTACGGGATCGAGCCCGATATGGTGACCATGGCCAAAGGTGTGGCCTCCGGCTATGCGGCCATTGCCTGCCTTGTGACCAATGAAAAAGTCTTTGACATGTTCAAGGAAGATGCCTCTGACCCGATGGACTACTTCCGCGACATCTCTACCTTCGGGGGCTGCACGGCAGGTCCGACCGCAGGCATTGAGAACATGGCGATCATTGAAGATGAAGGCCTACTCGACAACACACTGGCACAGGGTGAGCATATGCTCGGCAAGCTGGGCGAGCTGGCCGACAAGCACAAGGTCATCGGTCAGGTGCGCGGCAAGGGTCTCTTTGTCGGGGCCGAACTGGTCGAGGACCGCGAGACCCGCGCGCCGGTGGCCGAGAAAATGGTTCAGGCCGTTGTCGGCGATTGCATGGCTCAGGGCGTAATCATCGGGGCCACCAACCGCTCCCTGCCCGGCAAGAACAACACGCTGTGTTTCTCGCCCGCGCTGATCGCGACCTCTGACGATATTGATCACATCTGCGACGCGGTGGACGGTGCGCTGACCCGCACCTTTGGCTAACCACAACCGCAGCAACACCTCAAAAAGGCTCCGCCCAGCGCGGGGCCTTTTTTGTAAGGGATGTCGGGGCCAGGGCAAAGGCGAAAGGACGTCGGACCCCCTCGCGCAGTCTTGCTGTCTTCTGCACCCAATGTCGGGCTTGCTGATCCGCCACCACCCCTTTCCTTCACGCATCACGTCCCCTAGCGTGGCAGGGGTGAGCCAACAGCCCTCAAAACGCCGGATTTTGCGCCACCCCATTGCCGCTTTGGCCCTAGGGGCGTTTCTGGCGACCCATCCTGCGTTGGCGGATGCATGCAAAATACCCGGTTATCTGGAGCAATATGCACAGGCCGCCGCCGCACCCGAGGGGGCCATCTGCACAACTTACCTGGATCAGCAGGGCGGAACCGGCGTCTCCTGTCACTGGGCCTTTCCGTTTCGTGACGATGCAGCGACCCGGTTTTCAAACACCGTCTGGACCGAGATACAAACCTGCCGGGACGGCAAGGCGTTGAGCCCGGATCAACAGGTCAATCACCCCGACAGTTATGACTTGAGAGAATGGTCTTCGGATCGCAAAACCTTCCGAGTTTCGGTCAAAGACAAGGGCGGCGAAAATCGTACGCTCGTCTTTGTCAGCTACGAGCCGCGCGGGGAATGACACCGGGCGCCACTAAACCCGCGGTTATGCCGTCTTCACGATTTGCGGCCAGCGTTTGTCTCCCTCGGAGATGAAGCCCGGGATGTCCTGCTCCCATTTTTCCTGAATGGAATCGTTGTAGTTCAGGTAGAGCTTCTTCTCCACGATCCGCCAATTTGGTGGCTGAGTGGAATAGAGCTTGCCCTTGGCGGCGATCGCCCAGGCGCAGAACCCGCCGTATTGCGGTGCAAAGGCGTTTGGATCGGCGGCAAAGGCATCACGGTTCGAGGCCGAGGCAAAAACCCATGTGGCGCCATTCCATGTATGACTGAATGCGGGGTCACCAGCCGTGGGCTCACCAACGGTGAAATAGGCCACCGGATCATACCCCCGCATGGCAAAACCGTCCTCAACGAAAACCGGGCTTGCGGCATATTCTGCCGGCAACAACCCAAAACCATTGGTCGCCCGCACAACCCCATAGCCCCCCGCAAGCAGGATGGCACCTGCCCCAAGCATCGTCGCACGCCTGTTCATCCTGATCATCTGGCGGACCTCCTTCGCATCTGCGCAAAGATAGAGGCATCCGCCCCGCAAGTCAGCCTATGTCACGGAGTGTTGAGGGCCCGTTTGATTGCCAGCAAAGACCCGGTTCAGGGAGCGCCCTCCTGGTACCAGCGCCAGGCACCGATGATCTCCGAGGCGACCAAATCCGCATGCGCGCGCTGCATCGCGTAGCCGATCAGCGAAATCCGGATGACCTTCTGCCCTGCCCATTCGCCATGGGTGGGATAGACCCGCCCGCGCTGCTGCACCCGCTCCAGCACGGCCATGGTCTGGGCATCCTGATCACAGCTGACAATGACCTGATTGCTGTGCACCTCGTTCATCACGCGCAATCCCGGCTCCGCCGCCAAAACACCCGCAATATACCCAGCCAGATCGCAATGACGTTTCACCATCTCGCGCAGACCCGCACGGCCCAGATTGCGCAAAATGGCATAGGACGGCACCCCACGCCCGCGCCGTGACAGTTCAGGCGTGGAATCCGACGGCTCCCAATGCGCGGTCAGGTCCGGCAGATAGGACCCCCGCGCCGACATCGAGGCGACCAGTGGCGCGCGGTCCCGCACGATAACCATTCCCGCATCGAACGGCGCGTTCAGCCACTTGTGCAAATCCACCGCCCAGCTGTCGGCACCTTCAACCCCGGCCAGCCGATCCGCAAGCTCCGGCACCGCCGCCACCCACAGACCAAAGGCGCCATCCACATGGACCCAGCCGCCCCGCGCGCGCACCAGCGGAATGATCTGCGCGAAGGGATCAAACGCACCGGTGTTGATCTGGCCCGCCTGCAGGATCACCAAAGGCGGTGCAGCACAACCTTCCAGCGCCGCTTCAAAAGCCGCGACGTCAATGCGGCCCTGATCATCCGTCGCAACTCTTGTGGCGCGCGCCGCGCCGAACCCGGCATAACGCAGCCCGGCAAAAGGCGCGGAATGCGCATCGGCCCCGATCAGCACAGGGATCTCCGGCGCGCCGAAAAGCCCGTCCTCTTCGACGTCCCATCCCTGATCGGCAAGCAAGGCGTGTCGCCCTGCCATGATGCCCACCATATTGGCCACGCTACCGCCCGTTACCAGACCGGCACCGCTCTGCGCAGGCAGGCCCAGAAGGTCGATCACCCAATCACAGACCGCGCGTTCCATACCGGTGATCGCCGGCGTCTCAAAGGCTGAGCCCGCATTCTGCCCCCAGGCGGAGACCAGAAAATCCGCCGCGACACCAACGGGGTGCGACCCGCCCAGAACATAGCCGAAAAACGTAGGCCCGGACATATTGTGCAAGGCCCCCTCTGCCCCGTTCAGAATGCCCTCGATGACCTCCGCCTCGGGAATGCCCTCCTCGGCAAGCGGTGTTCTGAACCGGCCCACGGCAGTATCAAGGTCGACCTGCGGGCGCGCCCCGGTCTGCGGCAGCGTTTCCCGGTAGGTTTGCGCCGCGGTCGCGGCGAGATCGAGCGCGCGAGACTGGTCAGGGGTCAGTCCCTTTGGCAAGGTGGTGTCTTCAGTCATAGTGTATCCCAAAACGCGCCGGGGCGGCGCTGCCCTGTCACGTTAGGGTGTTTCGAAATATTCTTGAAGCGTTGCAGCTCGTTTTTCGCGATTGCCCAAAACCGGGTTCGGGTGCGCGCGCAGCCGGGGGTGCTGCCTAGTCGCGGCGGCGCTCGGCGATCTCTTCCTGAACGCGGCGCGCCTCAGCCAGAAGGCGCGGCACGGTGTTATCCTCGGGATAGCCCTTGATGTGTCCAGCCAGCAGCGCCATCCAGTAAATGCGCAGCACCCGGTTGATCCGCGCTTGGTAGCCCGGTCCCAGTTTGCGGAATCAGCGCAGCATGTCGCTGTCCATGCGCAGGGTCACGCGGGTTGTCGGGCGTCCCACCGGGGCATCCCATTCCAGACCCGCCCAGTCCTGCGGCAGGCTCTGATCCAGCCAGTTGGCGCTCAGATCCTGTTGCAGCCGTTCCAACTCATAGAGCATCTGCGTCTGCGCATCCCGTTGACCTTTGGTGCTCATTCTCCATCTCCCTCAGGCATGATCAGCAGGTCATTCTGCCGCTCGTCGCGTAAATATCCGCTGAGTGTTCCGCGCGGTGCACAGGCTGTGCACACATGGTGTACGGCCTGTGACTGGGAAACTTGGGGATTTTCTTGCCAAATGATATGATTAATGATACTTGCAGTTTCATTAATACGCAATTTAGCCGATCAAGGCTGCGCGCTTGGGGGGAATTAACTGGCATTTTGGCGCCACGTTAATACCAGATTGAACGCAGCCTATATCCAATATAGGTTGCTGGCATGGCGCTACCGGTCGAGACGTTTTTTCTGCACCCTGACGCTCAGGGGACCCTGCAATCTCAGATTCAGCAGATGATCGCTCAGGGCATCCTGTCGGGCCGGTTTCAGCGTGGGGAAAAGCTGCCCTCGACGCGCAAGCTGGCCATGCATCTGGGCATCAGCCGCATTACCGTGACCATTGCCTATACCGAATTGTTGGCAAATGACTATCTGACTTCGAAAGGGCGCTCCGGTTACTATGTGTCGGACAATGCGCCGGTTCCGCCGGCCTTCACCCCCAGCCAGATCGGTCCGGATGCCGTGGATTGGAACCGGGCAATCGGTCAGCGCTTTTCAGGTGGAGACATGCCCCGCAAACCTGCCGATTGGGGAGGCTACCGCTATCCCTTCATCTACGGGCAGGCCGATCCGGAGCTTTTTGACCACGCAAACTGGCGGCTTTGTGCGCTGAAGGCCCTGGGGCAAAAGGATTTCACCGCGCTGACCACGGATTACTATGATCAGGATGATCCGCAGCTGATTGAATTCATCGCACGTCATACGCTCTCCCGGCGCGGGATTACCGCCCGGCCCGAGCAGATTCTGATTACCCTGGGCGCGCAGAATGCACTTTGGCTGACAACGCAGGTTCTGCTGACGCAAAGGCGCAGGGCCGCCCTAGAGGACCCGTGTTATCATGCGTTGCGTGATATTCTGACGCAGTCGCGCTGCCATGTGACGCCGGTGCGCGTCGATGCCGATGGCATGCCACCAGATGCGATCCCGCCCGACACGGATGTGATCTTTACCACGCCCAGCCATCAGTGCCCGACGACCAACACCATGCCGATGCATCGCCGCCACGAACTGCTGGAACGGGCATCGGATATGGATGCGCTGATTGTGGAGGATGACTACGAATTCGAGATGTCGTTTCTCAAGAGCCCCTCCCCAGCGCTCAAAAGTCTCGATACCGACGGCAGGGTGATCTATGTCGGCAGCTTCTCCAAGTCGCTGTTTCCGGGCCTGCGTCTGGGCTATCTGGTGGGCTCCGAACCCTTCATTCGGGAAGCCCGCGCTCTGCGCGCCTCTGTGCTGCGGCACGCCCCCGGTCATGTCCAGCGGACCGCGGCATATTTTCTTTCGCTTGGCCATCATGATGCGTTGATCCGGCGCATGGGCAGCGCTTTGCACGAAAGACGCGAAGTCATGAGTGCAGCCATTGCCGCGCACGGGTTGCAGATCGCAGGTCAGGGCGCTTATGGCGGCTCCTCCTTCTGGATGCGTGCCGCAGATGGCGTCGACACTCAGGAGCTTGCGCGGCGGCTTCAGTCAAAAGGCGTTCTGGTCGAACCCGGACACGCATTCTTTTCCGGCTCGGACCGGCCCAAAAATTATTACAGGCTTGCGTATTCCTCAATTCCGGCCAGCAGGATCGCAAAAGGCGTCGCCATAATCGCCGATGAAATGCGCGCACTCAGTGATCTGGGTCTAAGCGCAGAGAAAAACTGGCCCTAACCCCGAACAACCCAACCCTCTATTTTCCGCGCAATCGAGATTCGAAACTCATCATCCAAGGACACCCGCCATGAAAATGACCACCGAAGAAGCCTTTGTAAAAACGCTCCAAATGCACGGTATCGACAATGCATTTGGGATCATTGGCTCGGCCATGATGCCCATCTCCGACATCTTCCCAGATGCCGGCATCAAATTCTGGGACTGCGCCCATGAAACATCCGGCGGCATGATGGCAGACGGTTATACCCGCGCCACCGGCAAGATGTGCATGATGATCGCGCAGAACGGCCCCGGTATCACCAACTTCGTCACAGCTGTGAAAACCGCGTATTGGAATCACACTCCCGTACTTTTGGTTACACCACAGGCCGCAAACAAAACGATCGGTCAGGGCGGCTTCCAGGAAATGGAGCAGATGAACCTCTTCGCAGATTGCGTGGCTTATCAGGAAGAAGTGCGCGACCCTACACGGATCGCAGAAACTCTGAACCGCGTGATCATGCAGGCCAAACGCGCCTCTGCACCAGCGCAGATCAACATCCCGCGTGATTTCTGGACGCAGGTTGTCGACATCGAATTGCCCGCCATTGTTGAATTCGAACTGCCACAGGGCGGCGATACAGCTGTTGCGAACGCGGCGGAGTTGCTGAGCAATGCAAAATTCCCGGTCATCCTGAATGGTGCCGGTGCTGTCCTCTCCAAGGGTGGTATCGAAGCTTCTAAAGCGCTCGCCGAACGTCTCGACGCGCCCGTATGCGTGGGCTACCAGCACAATGATGCGTTCCCGGGCAACCACCCGCTGTTTGCAGGTCCACTGGGCTACAATGGCTCCAAGGCGGGCATGCAGCTGATCTCTCAGGCTGATGTGGTTCTGTGCCTTGGCACACGTCTCAACCCCTTCTCCACTCTGCCAGGCTACGGCATTGACTACTGGCCAACCGATGCCAAGATCATTCAGGTGGACATCAACCCCGACCGTATCGGCCTGACCAAGAAGGTCACCGTGGGCATCGTGGGCGATGCGGCCAAAGTCGCGCAAGGCATCACGGCACAACTCTCCGATGACGCAGGCGACACAAACCGTGCGGACCGCAAGAACGCCATTGCGACAACCAAATCCGCATGGGCGCAGGAACTGACTTCCATGAACGAAGAACAGGACGATCCAGGCACCGACTGGAACGTGCGCGCACGGGCGGCCAAGCCCGACTGGATGTCCCCCCGCATGGCATGGCGCGCAATTCAAGCCGCGCTGCCCGTTGAGGCGATCATCTCCTCTGACATCGGCAACAACTGTGCCATCGGTAACGCCTATCCGTCGTTCAACGAAAGCCGCAAATATCTGGCACCGGGTCTGTTTGGCCCCTGTGGATATGGCCTGCCGTCGATCGTTGGTGCGAAAATCGGCCAACCAAAAACACCGGTTGTCGGTTTCGCGGGTGACGGTGCTTTCGGCATCTCGGTCAACGAACTGACAGCGATTGGCCGTGGCGACTGGCCCGCCATCACGCAGATTGTTTTCCGCAACTACCAGTGGGGTGCGGAAAAGCGGAACTCGACACTGTGGTTCGATGACAACTTCGTCGGCACCGAGCTGGACGAGGGCGTATCCTACGCTGGTATCGCAAACGCCTGTGGCCTCAAAGGCGTGATTGCCCGCACTCAGGAAGAGCTGACAGCAGCGCTGGATCAGGCGATCAAGGACCAAATGGAAAACGGGATCACCACATTGATCGAAGCCATGATCAACCAGGAGCTTGGCGATCCGTTCCGTCGCGATGCGATGAAAAAGCCTGTTGAAGTTGCTGGTATCAGCAAAGACGACATGCGTGAGCAAACCGTTTAAACAAAGGTGCGCCAAAGCATCTTCATAAAACAAAGGATCAGGCCATGAGCGTACTGCGCGACCTAACCAAACGCGCCAGCGCCCGGCCTGCTCATATCGTGATGAGCGAAGGCGACGATCCCCGGATCGTCGCTGGCGCCATCGCAGCCGTCAACGCCAGGACGGCACGTATCACGTTGATCGGCACTCAGGATGACGTATCGGCACAGCTTGTCGCGGCGGGCATGCCAAATCACCCGAATATTCAAATCGAGGACCCAATCATCTCGCCGCTCACCGCCGATTTCGCGGATGCGTTTTACGAATTGCGCAAACACAAGGGTATGACGCCTGAGGTCGCAGAGACACAGGTCACCAACCCATTGATTTTTGCTGCTCTGATGGTGCGGCTTGGGCACGCGGACGGCACGGTTGGTGGCGCGGTGGCGACCACCGGCGACACCGTGAGAGCCGCGTTGCAAGTGATCGGCAAAGCCAAGGACGCCCCGCTCGTTTCCAGCTTTTTCCTAATGGCGCTGCCGGAAAACCATCCCTCCGGGCGTGATGCGATGATTTTCGGGGATTGCGGATTAGTAATCGAGCCTACTTCTGAAGAACTGGCCGCAATTGCAGTCGCTTCAGCAAGCTCCTGCCAGCAATTGCTGGGGGTCGAGCCGCAAGTGGCGCTTCTTTCTTTTTCTACCATGGGTTCGGCCCGCCACGCAGCCGTGACCAAAGTCAGCGAAGCCGCGGCGCTGCTGAAAGCGGACCATCCCGACCTCAAGGCAGACGGCGAATTGCAATTCGACGCAGCCTTCGTGCCAGCCGTCGCGGCGTCGAAGGCCAAGAAATCTTCTGTCGCGGGCCATGCCAACGTCATGATCTTCCCTAACCTCGACGCGGGCAATATCGGCTACAAGATCGCACAGCGTATCGGCGGCGCGGAGGCCATCGGACCGGTCTTGCAGGGCCTTGCAAAACCAGCCAATGACCTGTCTCGTGGATGTGTGGCCGAAGACGTAACCAATATGATTGCCGTGACCGCCTTGCAGGCACAGGCAAACGGATGACCGGCAGCTCTGCACACCTCATTGCGTGTCAAGCCACCCATGACCAAACATGGAGCATGGCAGCGCGATGAACCCGGCAATTACTATTTCAGAATTCTTCGGCACCGTCCCCAAGCGGACCAATGAATTGTTTCCAGGGGTGATCATGGCGGTAATTGTCGCCATGACTGCGCAGTTCCTAGCGGACCACTATGAGGCACCGGCGATGTTGATGGCGCTGCTGCTTGGGATCGCCGTCGCGTTTCTGGGGGATGAGGGCAAAACCGTGGACGGCATCTCCTTTGCGGCCCGCACCGTCCTGCGCATCGGCATTGCCTTTCTCGGGGTCCGGATTTCCTTTGACCTGATGGCGGGGCTCGGGCTGGGGGTTGTTCTTCTGGTCATTGCGGGCGTGCTGGCGACCATCGGGTTTGGTCTGATGATTTCCCGGCTTTTTGGACATGGTTGGCGATTTGCCTTCCTGACCGCGGGTTCCGTTGCGATTTGCGGCGCCTCTGCGGCAATGGCCATCAGCGCAATCCTTCCCAAGGATGACAAATCCGAACAGCGGCTGATTTTCACCGTGCTCGGCGTGACCGTTCTCTCAACCGTGGCCATGATTGCCTATCCAATCCTTGTGACCCGCCTGGGTTTGGATGAAACGGCAGGCGGTATTTTCCTCGGCGCGACAATTCATGATGTGGCCCAGGTGGTCGGCGCAGGATTCTCGATCTCAGAGAATGCGGGTGACACCGCAACCTTGGTGAAACTGATGCGCGTGTCGATGTTGGCCCCGGTTGTGCTTGTTGCGGCGATCCTGATCAGGTCCTTTGCGGACTCGCCAGAAGATGGCAAACGGCCCCCTCTTCTTCCGTTTTTTGTGGTCGGATTTCTGGTTTTGGCAACCCTGAACTCGCTGGGATTAATCCCTGACGCCATTGCCGACCTCATGAGCCAGGCATCCCGTTGGATGCTATTGGTTGCCATCGCTGCCGTTGGCATGAAGACTAACCTCAAGCGCGTGCTGGCTGTCGGAGGGCCGGCCATTGCCCTGCTTGTAACTGAAACAATTTTCATCGCGGGACTGATACTTGCGGGGATTTATTACTTAGCCTGAACAACCAGGCAAACGGGAGGCCAGATGACATTCCAGCAACCTAAGATCGATACCTCACCTCATGTCTCGGATGAGGTCCGCAAGACCACATGCTACATGTGCGCCTGTCGTTGCGGCATCAACGTTCATATGAAAGACGGCAAGGTCGCCTATATCGAAGGCAACAAGGATCATCCGGTCAATCAGGGTGTGCTCTGCGCCAAAGGGTCTGCAGGTATCATGCAGGTCAATGCGCCTTCGCGTCTGCGCGCGCCGCTCAAACGTGTGGGCGAACGAGGGTCAGGCGAATTCGAGGAGATCACCTGGGACGAAGCGTTGCAGATCGCCGCTGACTGGCTCGACCCCGTACGCAAGGACAATCCGGAGAAGCTGGCGTTTTTTACCGGCCGCGATCAGTCCCAGAGCTTCACCAGTTTCTGGGCACAGGGCTTTGGGACACCGAATTACGCCGCACATGGCGGTTTCTGCTCGGTGAACATGGCGGCAGCGGGTATCTACACGATGGGCGGCGCCTTTTGGGAGTTCGGCCAGCCCGATTGGGATCATACCAAGCTTTTCATGCTCTTTGGTGTCGCCGAAGATCACGACAGCAACCCGATCAAGATGGGGATCGGCAAGATCAAGAAGCGCGGCGCGCGTGTCATTGGCGTCAACCCCATCCGCACCGGTTATAACGCTGTGGCCGACGATTGGGTCGGCATCACGCCGGGCACCGATGGGCTGTTCATTCTGTCGATGATCCACTGCCTGATGAAAGCGGGCAAGATTGATCTGGAGTACCTCGCCAAATACACCAACGCGCCGGTTCTCGTGATCAACAACCCCGGTCAACCCGATAACGGCCTGCTGATGCGGGACAAGGACGGCAAGGAAGTGGTCATCGACCGCAAAACCGGCAAATTGACGGCCTTTGACAAGCCCGGCGTGCAACCTGATCTTGCGGCCACCTTTGATAAGAACGGCCAGACCCATCGCCCGGTGTTCCACCAGATGGCGGATATGTATCTCAGCGAAGACTACGCACCCGAGGCAGTTGCGGATCGCTGTGGTATACCGGCGAAACGCATCCGTGCCATTGCCGCTGAACTGGCCCGCGTGGCCTTTGACGAAGCTTTTGAACTCGACCACGAATGGACCGATTTCCGGGGCGAAAAACACACGACCATGACCGGTCGGCCAGTGTCTTTCCACTCGATGCGCGGGATTTCAGCCCACGCCAACGGGTTTCAGACCTGCCGGGCGCTGCATACATTGCAGATCATTTTGGGCACGGTCGAGGTTCCGGGCGGGTTCCGCTTCAAACCGCCCTACCCCAAACCCGCCACGGCACACCCCAAACCGCATGTAGGTGTAACACCTGGATCGGCGCTCAACGGCCCACATCTTGGGTTCGTTCACGGACCGGAAGATCTGGCCTTGAAAGAAGACGGCACGCCTGCGCGGATCGACAAGGCCTTCACCTGGGAAAACCCCATGTCCAGCCACGGGCTGATGCATATGGTGATCTCAAACGCCTATGCGGGTGATCCCTACAAGATCGACGTGCTCTTCATGTATATGGCGAATATGTCGTGGAACTCGTCGATGAACACGCGCGGTGTGATCGACATGCTGACCGACAAGGACGAGAGCGGAGAGTATGTGATCCCCAAGATCATCTATTCCGATGCCTATAGCTCCGAAATGGTCGCCTATGCCGACCTGATCCTGCCGGACACCACCTATCTGGAACGCCACGACTGTATCTCGCTGCTGGACCGTCCGATCTGCGAGGCTGATGCCGCCGCGGACGCAATTCGCTGGCCTGTCATCGAGCCCGATCGCGACGTCAAAGGTTTCCAGTCGGCGCTCTGCGATCTTGGGGCCAAACTCAACTTGCCGGGCTTTGTGAATGAAGACGGCAGCCAGAAATATGCGGATTACGGCGATTACATCGTCAATCACGAGCGCCGTCCCGGCATCGGGCCGCTTGCGGGTTGGCGGGGGGGCGACGGCGCGTCCTCGGGACGCGGCGAGGTCAACCCCAACCAGCTTGAAAAATACATCGAAAACGGCGGCTTTTTTGTCGAACATATCCCTGCTGGGTCCAATTACTACAAGCCCTGGAACATGGCCTATCAGGATTGGGCCGTGGGCATGGGGCTTTACGACAAACCCACGCCGTATCTCTTTTCGCTTTACGTTGAACCGATGCGGAAATTCCAATTGGCCGCAGAAGGCCACGGTGACCGGCAACCCCCCGACCACCTGCGCGAGCGGATCATGGAGAAGATGTCCCCGCTGCCGATCTGGTATTCGTCTGAAGAAGAAAACAAAGCGGACGCGTTTCCGATCACGGCACTGACCCAGCGCCCCATGGCCATGTATCACTCCTGGGGGTCGCAAAACGCATGGCTGCGTCAATTGCACGGGCACAACCCGCTCTATCTGCCGACAAGGTTGATGCGCGAAAATGGTCTCACAGATGGTGACTGGGCACGCGTGACCTCTCCACATGGCGAAATCACCGTGCCCGTGCTGGAAATGGCGGCGCTCAATGAGAATACGGTCTGGACATGGAACGCGATCGGCAAACGCAAGGGTGCCTGGGCCTTGGAAGAAAATGCGCCCGAAGCCACGCGGGGCTTTTTGCTGAACCACCTAATCCACGAACTCCTGCCCCCCAAGGGTGATGGTTTGCGATGGGCCAATTCCGATCCGATTACCGGGCAGGCGGCATGGTTCGACCTCAAGGTCCGCATCGAAAAAGCCGTACCACCCGCAGAATCGCAGCCCGGGTTCGGCCCGATCAAATCCCCCGTTGGCCGCGGTCCAAAAGACCTGAAATGGAAGGTTGGCAAATGACAACGCTCCCGACACATACCGACAAGAAACTGGGTCTGGTCATTGATCTGGATACCTGCGTTGGCTGCCATGCCTGCGTGATTTCCTGCAAAGGCTGGAATACGGAAAACTACGGCGCGCCGCTTTCGGATCAGAATGCTTATGGCGCAGATAATAACGGCACCTTCCTCAACCGCGTGCACAGTTTTGAAGTGCAACCCGATGAAGGGGCGGCGCAACTGATCCACTTCCCCAAATCCTGTCTGCATTGCGAAGATGCGCCTTGCGTGACGGTCTGCCCGACGGGGGCCAGCTACAAGCGTGTCGAAGACGGCATCGTTCTGGTCAACGAGAGCAACTGCATCGGCTGTGGATTGTGCGCCTGGGCCTGTCCTTACGGCGCGCGCGAATTGGATCAGGCCGAAGGTGTGATGAAGAAATGCACCCTCTGCGTCGACCGAATCTACAACGAGAACCTGCCCGAGGAAGACCGCCAGCCCGCCTGTGTGCGTACCTGTCCGGCAGGCGCGCGGCATTTCGGCGATCTGGGCGATGAGAACAGCGATGTCAGCAAACTCGTCGCGGAACGCGGTGGCATGGACCTGATGCCCGAACAGGGCACCAAACCGGTCAACAAATACCTGCCACCCCGTCCCAAAGACGCCATGCCCGAATTCGATGTTCTGGCCCCCTTCCTTGAGCCTGTTGCAGAAGAGCCGAAGGGCTTTCTCGGCTGGCTTGACCGCACATTGGAGAAACTCTGATGCATCCGGCACCTTCCGTCATTTTCTTCACCACATTCAGCGGCCTCGGGTTCGGGTTGCTGTTTTTCCTGGGCCTTGGGTTTCCAGCCGTGACCGGCTGGACGGCCTTTGCATTCTTTGTCATCGCATACGCCATGGCTGTGGGCGGTCTCATGGCCTCCACGTTTCACCTTGGCCGTCCGGAACGCGCCATCAAGGCCTTCACTCAATGGCGCTCCAGCTGGCTCAGCCGCGAGGCGTGGTGTGCCGTGGGGGCTTTGGTTCTGATGGGTCTTTACGCAATGGGTCTTGTGTTCTTTGACACCCGTATAATGACATTTGGCATATCTGGCGCTGTTTTGTCTCTTGCAACGGTTTTCACAACCTCGATGATCTACACGCAGCTCAAGACAATCCCGCGTTGGAATATGGCAATCACACCAGTGAAGTTCATTTCCCTCTCTCTCGCAGGTGGAGCATTGCTGGCCGGTCAGGTGTCTGCAGCACTTGTCCTTCTCGTGATCGCAGGTCTTGTGCAGATTTTCACCTGGTTGGAGGGCGACAAGGCGCTTGCCGCTTCAGGTTCGAACATGGCCTCCGCCACAGGCCTTGGCGACATTGGTGGTGTGCGGGCATTTGAGCCGCCGCATACCGGCACTAACTATCTGCTGCGGGAATTCGTACACGAGATCGGGCGCAAACACAGCCAGAAGCTGCGGGCCATTTCCCTTCTTCTGATGGTCGCCCTGCCCTTTGTGCTGCTGGTGCTGCCGTTTTCACATTTCTTCGCCCTGCTCGCAGTGATCAGCCACATCGCAGGTGTTCTGACAGCGCGCTGGCTCTTTTTTGCGGAAGCCGAACATGTGGTCGGCCTCTATTACGGCAAGCGTTAAAGCGGCAAGCGGCGTTCGACGATACGGGCCATGATCGAGGCCCCGATAGGCAGGATCTCCTCGCCCAGAACAAAGCCCGGATTGTGCAGCGGCACTGTACCGCTGTGCCCGACATCACAATAGGCCCCCGGCACGATCTTCAGCATGTCGGCAAAATCTTCTGACCCGGTAACGGGCCTGTTCCGGGTCGAGGTGTTCTGCGCGCCCACGATATCTGCAGCCGCTTCCATATAAGCGTCTGACAGTTCCGCATCGTTGACCAGGACATCAAAGACATTGCGCAGATCGAGGTTGATTTCCACATCATGTGTCGCGGCAAATCCGTCGCATATCTTGCGCATCCGATCAGCGGCAACTGCATAGACCTCATCTTTGAAATAACGGATTGTGCCCGCCAGATGCGCCTTTTCCGGTACAACGTTATAAGCGTCCCCGGCATGGATTTGCGTCACTGACAGCACGCAGGTTTCCAGCGCGTCTATGTTGCGGCTGAGAATTGTATTCAGGTGTCCGGCCAGCGTTGTCGCGACCATCAGAGCGTCACGCCCTTCATGCGGCATGGCCGCATGGCTGCCCACGCCGGTGATGTGGATATCGAAAAAGGCGGCACCGGCCAGCGCGGGGCCTTTGCAGATGCCTACCGCTCCGGGGTTGCCCGTCGGATAATTGTGCATCCCGTAAACTTCGTCACAGGGGAATTTCTCAAAGAGACCCTCGGCAATCATTCCACGTGCGCCGCCCAGACCTTCCTCGGCTGGCTGGAAAATCAAGACCGCCGTGCCATCGAAATCCCGTGTATTGGCCAGATGTTTGGCGGCCCCAAGCAGCATCGTGGTATGACCGTCGTGACCACAGGCATGCATGACGCCCGCATTGCGCGAGGCATGCTCCAGACCGCTGGCCTCCACAATCGGCAGGGCATCCATATCCGCCCGCAGACCCACGCGCCTGTTGCCCTGTCTTTTGCCGTGGATCAGGGCGACGACGCCTGTTTCAGCGATACCGGTATGGATTTCATCGACACCGTATTCGGCCAGCAAATCTGCGACGATCCCGCTGGTGCGCTTTTCGAGAAACCCAATCTCAGGATGCGCGTGAAGATCGCGGAAAATACTTTCGAGCTCTTTGGTGCTCTGCGAGATGATTGGCAGAATGTTCATAGCGCCCCCATGATCGGTGATACGCACCCATCATGGCGTCTTTTTGCGCGATGAAAAGGGGGGCGAGGTCCGACCTCGCCCCAAAGCCTCTAGTTTGTCAGGCCCGCATGGCGCAGACCGTCATCCACGAGACTGCGTGTGGCGTCAGACAGACCGGTCAGCGGCAGGCGCACTTCGTCAGAGCAAAGATCAAGCCGCGACATGGCGTATTTCACCCCAACCAAGCCGGGCTCTGTAAAGATCGCCTTGTGCAAGGGCATCAAGCGGTCCTGAATACCCAACGCCGTGGCATAATCGCCCGCAAGGCAGGCTGCCTGCATGTCGCTCAACATCTTCGGAGCGACATTGGCGGTAACGGAAATGCATCCCACCCCACCCTGCGCGTTAAACCCATGCGCTGTGGCGTCTTCACCGGAGAGTTGAATGAAGTCTGCACCGCAGGTCATCCGCTGATCGCTGACACGCGCCAGATCACCTGTGGCGTCTTTTACGCCAACAATGCGCGGCAGCTTCGCCAATTCACCCATGGTTTCCGGTGACATGTCCACAACGGATCGGCCGGGAATATTGTAAATAATGATCGGAAGCTCACAGCAATCGTGCAAAGCCGTGAAATGCGCGATCAGACCGGACTGCGTCGGTTTGTTGTAATAGGGCGTGACAACCAGCACGGCATCCGCGCCGACCTTCTCGGCGTGACGTGCCAGGCGCATGGCTTCTACCGTGTTGTTTGAACCGGCGCCAGCAATAACCGGAATGCGCCCCGCCGCAGCCTTAACCACCTCTTCGACAACGATTTCGTGTTCGCGGTGGGTCAATGTCGGGCTTTCACCTGTGGTCCCGACCGGCACCAGACCGTTGCTGCCTTCACCGATGTGCCACTCGACCAATTTCTTAAGAGTCTCAAGATCCAGCTCGCCGTTCCTGAACGGCGTGACGAGGGCAGGCATTGAGCCTTTGAACATGTTCACGCTCCTTTTTCTGTTTTGGCCGGCAAATGGCCTGAGATTAACCACATTTCAGCATCATCGTGATTTGATACGTGACCATGACGCTGTATGTATCAGAGGCTCTAGCCCTCAAACGCTGGGAAATGCAAGTGATCAGACGCTGGCTGACGACACTGATTGTTATTTTTGTGACCGCTGTTCCCGCTTTGGCGGAACGGCCCAGACCACTTGCCTGGGCGATGGATGCCCTGCGCGACGGCGATTGGCAAAACGCTGCCAGAATAGCAGCCCGCGATGGTGAGGTCGCCGCTGATGTCATCGAATGGTCCCGACTGCGCGCCGGAAAAGGGACCTACGAGGAGGTAATAGCCTTCCTTGATCGACGCCCCGATTGGCCAGGCGAGCCATATTTGCGCAAACAGTCAGAACGCGTGGTGATATCGCAAAACGATTCTGCCGTACTTGCTTTCTTTGATGACGTTCCCGCCCAGACACCCGAAGGTGTGCTGCGTCATGCGGTTGCGCTGTCACGTACCGATGCCGACGAAATGGCAAAAACACTTGTCATTGACGCCTGGACTTCAATGCCGATGGGCGGAACCGCACAAGCGTTGTTTTTGGCAAGTCATGAAACGCTGCTGAAAGATCACCACGCCGAACGTTTGGATGCGATGCTCTGGGCCGGAGCCTTCGAGAATGCACGCCGCCTTTATGATCTTGTCCCCGCCGCAGACGTCGCCGTCGCCAAGGCGCGCATTGCCCTTCGCAGCCGCGCGAAAGGTGTGGACACGCTGATCGCGCGCGTTCCAAAGAGCCACGCTTCAAATCCCGGCTTGCAGTACGAACGATTTGTCTGGCGGGCGCGAAAAGGCAGAACCAATGATGCGGAAGCCCTTTTGATTGCGACCTCGACCAGCGCCGCCGCTTTGGGCAATCCGGAAGCCTGGTCCAATCGTCGCCGGTCAATGGCACGCCAGGAGATGAGAGAGGGCAATGCGGAGCGCGCTTATGAAATCGCCTCTCGTCACTTTTTGACCACCGGATCGAACTACGCCGATCTGGAATGGTTGTCCGGCTACATTGCACTTCGCAAACTGAACGAACCCGAGACGGCGCTGCAACACTTCAGAAATCATGGCGCTGCGGTGCAGTCCCCTATCTCTGAAGGCCGTACGGGTTATTGGCAGGGGCGCGCGCTCGAAGCGATGGGCGACGTTGCAGCAGCGGATCAGGCTTATGCCACTGCGGCGCAGTATCAGACTTCTTTCTACGGTCTTTTGGCAGCAGAGCGCGCGGATCTGCCCTTTGATGAAGCGTCCTTAGCTGCAGCAGAAGAGCTGGATTGGCGCGATACACCCCTCTCCAAGTCACCGGTTTTTGTCGCCGGTCTGTTGCTTCAAGCGTCCGGAGAACTCAATCTGGCAGAAAGATTCTGGACCCATCTTGCCGAGAGTCTGCAGTATGATGAGGCTGTTTTGCTGGCGGAAGCCGCCCTAGACATGGATCAACCTCATCTGGCAGTCATGATTGGAAAACGAACGGCGCGGCGCGCAATTGTTGTCCCCCGTGGATATTATGCGCTGCACCCCGTGGCACAGCAGACCTTACCAATGGCCCCTGAAATGGTTCTCGCGATTGCGCGGCGTGAAAGTGAGTTTGATCCCGGAGTGCAAAGTGGTGTGGGCGCGCGCGGATTGATGCAAATCATGCCGGCGACCGGCCGCGAAGTGGCTTCGTTGCTTGGCCGGCAAAAGGGGCACAGCACGGAAAGGCTTATATCAGATCCTCGTTACAACGCAGAGTTGGGTGCTGCCTATCTGTCCAGATTGGCAGCGCGGTTTCGTGGCAATGTTGTGATGATGTCGGCAGGTTACAACGCCGGACCCAGCCGCCCTGATCGCTGGATGCTCAAATATGGTGATCCGCGTAAAGGCGAGATTGATATGGTCGACTGGATCGAACACATTCCGTTCCGCGAGACCCGAAACTACGTGATGAGGGTTACAGAAAGCCTTCCGATCTATCGTGCCAGGTTGGGTAAACCGGCCCTACCAGTACCTTTCAGCGAAGAACTGGCCGGATCAACCTTGCTGGCGTTCGCGCCAAAGGGTGAATAACCCGGCGGACACGATGACGATGGTGCCCAGTGCGACATTCAGGCGGATTGTTTCGCCAAAAACAACTACGCCGACTGACGCTGCAAAAACGAGCTGAAAGTAAGCAAATGGCTGCACCGCACTCGCTTCGGCAACTTCGTAGCAGCGGATCAAAAGCCAATGGCCGAGCACTCCGGTCATGCAAAGTGTGGCCATCCAGACCCAATCCCCCGCGCTCATCGTCTCCCAGAACCAAACGCCAAGCAGAGTCATGGTGACCGCCCCGGCCGTACCAGTCCAGAAAAAGCTTGTCGCCGTACTGTCCTGCCGAGCAGCAAAACGGGTCAGCAGTGCATAGAGGGCAAACATTATCGCCGCTAACAATGGCACAACGGCAAGCGGATCAAAGACGGACATTCCAGGTTGCAGAATGATGGTGACACCCACAAATCCGACGCCGATTGCAGCCCAACGGCGCCATCCAACCCGTTCCCCCAACACAGGCCCGGAGAGTGCTGCGACCAGGAGGGGGTAACATGCAAAAACCGCATGACCCTCCACCAGACCCAAGAGCGTGAAACCCGAAACCATCACGCAAACCTCCAAAGCCAGCAAAATACCGCGAAACATCTGCAAGAGCGGTTGTCTGGTCTTTGCCGTCGCGATCACGCCACCGCGACCACGGCTTGCAATCGTCACGACAAACCCCGCAAAGAACCAGTATCGCACCATGACAACAAGATACACGTTGTACTCGGCCGCCAAATGTCGGGAGATTCCGTCCTGCAGTGCAAACACAATGGTTGTGAGCAGCATCAGAATCACGCCCAGACGGACGTTGTTTGTCTGCATCATGATTTGAGTCTGCCGACGGTCATATGCCTTTTGCGGCCAAATCCTTCGACACGCTGGACATCAAAACCGGCGTTGGACAAAGCCCGACGCACAAAGCCTGCGGCCGTGTACGTCGCGAATGTCCCTTCTTCTGCGGTGCAGCTTGCAACCTGAAGCAACAAGCTTTCTGACCAAAGCTCCGGGTTTTTGGCAGGTGAAAACCCATCTAAAAACCAGGCGTCCGCACGACCGTCCCAATTCTTCAACCTATCGCGGGCATCACCGACGACCACGTTCAAAGTGACGTCGCCTGCCACCTCGAAAACGCCCCCTGCCGTATTCCAGACATTGCAAAGGTCAGAAGCCAACTCATGGAGCTCCGGGAACAAATTCAACGCCTTGGTTATATCCTTCCCAGACAGCGGGAAAGCCTCGAAGCTGGTGAACCTGAACCGACCGCTGGTACCGGAATTGCGCCACTCCAACAACGTCGTCAAGAAATTCAGGCCCGTTCCAAAGCCAAGCTCCGCAATGTGAAAACCATCATGAAAGCGGTTGGGTAACTGGTTCCCCCTCAAAAAAACATGGCGCGTTTCTTCCATCCCGTTTTGAAGGCTGAAATAAGGATCGTCATAACGGTCCGATACCGGTACACCGTCCTTGCTCCATGTTATTTCTGCGATCTGTTGCGACATGGATCAGCCCCGGTTTCATGGCACGAATTGATCGCGACACTGGTGGAGAGGATCGGTTTTGGCAATGGCTGACGTGACCGTGCGCGGAGCCGGCATCCTGGGCCTTTCTGTGGCCTGGGCGTGCGTGAAAAAAGGTGCGCGCGTAAAGATCATCGACCCAAATGGCGCAGCGTCCGGAAGCAGCGGAGGCATTGTGGGTGCGCTTGCGCCGCATGTTCCGGAGAATTGGAATTCCAAAAAGGCCTTCCAGTTGGAAAGCTTGCTAATGGCCGAAACCTTTTGGCGCGAAATCGAGGCAACTGGCGGCACCACGTCTGGCTATGCACGCGCTGGAAGAATTCAACCCGTCATGGACGATGCGGCCCTCTGCTTGGCCCTTAGACGCTGCGAAACCGCCAGAGAACTCTGGCAGGGGAAAGCCGATTGGACGGTTGAAAGATATACTAGTGACATTTGGGCCCCTCTGACGCCAACGGGTTGGGTAATCCGCGATACTCTCAGCGCGCACCTGCACCCGCGCAAGGCCTGTCTGGCGTTGGTATCAGCACTCGCATCGAAGGGTGTGCAGATCGATCCGGATGGTGCCGAACAGGGTCAGGTTCTTTGGGCCACCGGGTTTGATGGGCTCAAGCGCCTCAGCGCGGAACACTCGCGCGCGGTTGGCAATGGCGTCAAAGGTCAGGCCGCGTTGTTGCAATTTGATGCGCGTTTCTCACCTCAGATCTTTGCAGAGTCCGTTCATATCGTTCCCCATCTGGATGGAACAGTAGCCATTGGTTCAACATCGGAACGCGAATATCTGGAGGAGGCTACAACAGATCAACAATTGGATAACGTCGTCGCAAAGGCCTGTGCTGCAGTTCCTGCGTTGCAAGACGCAACGGTCGTACAAAGATGGGCAGGCGTGCGTCCCCGAGCGCGCAGCCGTGCGCCAATGCTCGGGCATTGGCCCGGAAAGCCGGGTCACTTTATTGCCAACGGAGGTTTCAAAATCGGATTTGGCATGGCACCAAAGATCGCCCAAGTAATGGCCAATTTGATGCTCGATAACCGCAATGAGATACCCAAGGGGTTCGAAGTCAGCGCCTCGTTTTAGCAGATATGGGCTGTTGCAGTCATGCATTGCCGACCATCGGGCCCTCTCACCCAGAACGTCGACCCTTGCTGGCAGAGCTCCGCTGTTTCCCAATGCATCAGCGCAGACGTGGCCCGAAACTCAAAAGCAGTAAGTTTGCCCAGACGACGCTCAGCCATCAGCATCAAAAGCTGGGCCAGCAACGGCCCATGCACGACTAATCCAGCATATCCCTCGACGTCCCGCGCATAATCCAGATCGTAATGGATGCGGTGACCGTTAAACGTGAGCGCAGAGTAACGAAAAAGTAACGTCGTATCGAAATTGAAGCGCTCGATATGTTCTTCATCGTGTCTTGCAGGTGTTGTCTCGGGCTTTGGTGCATCTGGACGCGGGTCTTCGCGATAGATCAGGCTCTGACGTTCTGTCCCGCACAAGCCACCATCCTGGTAGAAATCATGGCGCAGCGTGACCAGACCTAAGCGCCCAGTGCGTCCTGACTTGACATCGCTAGCTTCACAAATGGACCTGCGTTCTGCACTGCGACCAACCTTCAACGCGCGATGAAAAGTGATTTTGCCACCCGCCCACATACGCCGCGGCAACCCCAGATCGGGGATCAGCCCACCCGTTTTCGGATGCCCGTCGCGGCCCAATCTTTCGGCGGGTCGCGGTTCCCAAAAATAGAGATGATGGAAGAAAACGGGTAAGTCATCCCCTGTGACCAAACAAGGTGCCAAGCGCAGCGCAACCTGTAGCGCCCGCGCTCGGGCAGGATCCAGCAGATCGCTTTGACTAACGGGAGTGGCCATTGCATCCTTCATCGGTGACAGCCTTAGCAAGGAATGTAGCCGTGCAGCAATCCGAAATTCAATGCCGTGTCCGTGCCTTGGATCACCTTGTTCTGACCGTGAAAAGTATCCCCGAAACCGTGAGGTTCTACACCCAGGTTCTCGGCATGCGGGGCGAGCAATTCGAAGCTACCGATGGGACGCGCCGTTGGGCGTTGCTCTTTGGTCAAAGCAAAATAAACCTGCACCAGAAGGGCCGCGAATTCGAACCAAAAGCAGCGCATGCCCAGCCGGGAACCGTTGACGTCTGCTTTTTGACGGACGCACCAATAGAAGCGTGGACACGACATCTGACAAAACATCAGATCGAACTTGAAGATGGCCCGGTGCGCAGGTCGGGAGCCAAGGGGCCAATCACATCGCTGTATCTGCGGGACCCGGACCAGAACCTGATCGAAGTGTCCGTACCCTGCTATTGACGATCAATTTCGGCGCGCAGGGCCTGCATCAGGGCCGTTAACTCGCGCACATACACCTCTCCGGTCAAAATTCCATTCTCATC
Source organism: Roseobacter sp. EG26 (assembly GCF_049830555.1). Lineage (NCBI taxonomy): Bacteria > Pseudomonadati > Pseudomonadota > Alphaproteobacteria > Rhodobacterales > Roseobacteraceae > Roseobacter > Roseobacter sp. EG26. The sequence goes on along the minus strand of NZ_JBNBLH010000010.1, from coordinate 109,097 downwards.
AAACTGGTTGCTGCAATTTGCCAGATGAATTTCGGGGCCTTGCAGAATCCGGGGACGGAACGGAACCATAAAGCCTCGCAAGACCATTTGCGCACGCTCGCCACCCGCGCGGCCAGCAGAGGCTGACATGATCGCAACTGGCTTGGCGTTCCAGGGTTTCTCGGCAACGCGGCTTATCCAATCCAACGCGTTTTTCAGAACACCGGAGGGCCCCTTGTTGTATTCAGGCGTTGCGATCAGAACGGCATCCGCGGCCCCGATCTTTTTGGCCAAAACTTGGACGGCTTCGGGCACACCGGTCGCGGCTTCGTCATCTCCATCGTAAAGTGGCAGGCGAAAGTTCCCGAGTTCAAAGTCGCAATCTCCAAACAGCCGCGCAGCCTCGCGCAACAGCAGCGTGTTTGTCGATCCCTTTCGCAATGAACCCGATAGTCCAAGTATCTTGTAAATTGCCATTTTTTCGTTCTTCCCCTGCTAACGTTCGATGTCACATCCTGATGCAGTGGCCCAAAAAAACAAGAGCCCCGGAAAATCTCCGAGGCTCTTTATGTCAATTCGGTACTGCCGATCAGGCGTTGGGCAGGATCACGATCTCAACGCGTCGGTTTTGGGCTTTGCCCTGTGGACTGAGGTTACTGGCGATGGGCTGGTTCTCACCTCGCCCAAAGGTTTGGATCCGCCCCCCGGAGACACCCGCATTCAACAACACGCTGCCTACGGCATTTGCCCGACGTTCTGAGAGCTGCTGGTTGTAGGCGGCATCGCCGTCGCTGTCGGTGTGACCAATAACCTGGATCGTGGAATCCGGATACTGCTGTAAATTTGCCGCCACTTTGTAAAGATCATTTTGCAGATCGGGGCGCACAGCAAAGCTATCCGTGGCAAAGAGAATGTCCTGAGGCAGGCTGACAATGAGCCTGTCGCCGGTATTCGTGATTGTCACGTCATCATTGCCAAGCTGATTGCGCAGGTCTGCTTCCTGTCTGTCAAGCGAATAGCCGATGCCAGCGCCGATCGCGCTGCCGACGAGAGCGCCGACGACAGCGCCGTCACCGCGATTACCGTCGCCTTTGGATAACGCGCCAAGCACTGCCCCGGCGCCCGCGCCGATCAAGGCCCCTTTTTGGGCCTTTGGGTTGCTGGAGTTATTGCCAAATTGGTTGGGATCGGTGCAAGCGGTCAGAACCAGCGCGCCCGAAAGCGCAAGGATAATTGGGGATTTTACGAATGTCATAATGTACTGCCTTCGATTGTTACGGCCCCGTTCGGGCAGGGCGTCTTGGTGTGAACGCAGTATATATGGCGAGCGTTCCACAACAAACCAAGGGGAATTATCGGTCGGCAACAACCCGCCACCGCCAAAACCGATCAACTTTCCGCGTGCACCGCCTCATACGCGAGCATGGCGCGTTTCATTGGCAAGCCCCAATGATAGCCACCCAGGCCACCTGATTTACGAAGCGCGCGGTGACAGGGGATCAGCCAACTGATCGGATTTCGCCCGACGGCGGTACCAACTGCACGCACAGCGCGGGGGTGCCCTATGGATTGTGCAATTTCCGAATAGGTTGTGACCTGACCCGACGGAATGCTGAGAAGCGCCTCCCAGACCTTGATCTGAAAGGGCGCACCGATCAGGAACAACGGCGCCGTTTCCAAAGCGCCATCACCGGCCCCAAAGGCTTGCAGAACCCAGGGGCGCAGCGTCATGGGGTCTTCGACAAATTCGGCTTTGGGCCAGCGGCTCAACAAGTCTTGCAAAGCCGCAGCCTCACCCATTTCCGCGGCAAACCCCATGCCGCAAATGCCTTTTTGCGTGCCCATGACAATTGCCGGACCAAATGGGCTTTCAAACCAGCCCCAAAAAATCACTAGCCCCTGACCGCCGCGGGCAAATTCACCCGGGCTCATGGCTTCCCAGCGAACAAACAGATCGTGCAGCCGCCCACTGCCCGATAGCCCCAAAGCATGCGAAGCGTCGAGGGTGGTGAACCGATCCCGCAAAAGGGTCTTGGCATGCCCGAGTGTCAGATACTGTTGATACCGTTTCGGCGACACCCCTACCCACCTCGAAAAGAGCCTTTGGAAATGAGCCGCGCTCATCCCCATTTTTGCGGCAATTTCATCAAGCGATAGGGGATCCTCGGACTGATCAATGAGGTCGATTGCGCGGCGCACCACGTGATAATGATAGGTCGCCTCGGAATCGTCGGGGATGATTTGATGCTGTGTCATGCATCATTTCTAGTAAAACTTCGCAGGGCACGCGACCCGAAAGCTGCGGATTAAGCGCTTCGCTTCTGCCTGACAAATCGAAACATCGGTCGGCGAATTTGTTGGGGCTCGATAAGCAGCTTGGCTTCCTCGCGCGTCACACATGGGCGCGCGGTGTTTTGGTTGAAAGACGACGCCCCCACAGCTTTTCGCAGGGCAAACTGATCGCGCGTCGGCAACGCCGTCAGACTTTCACACCCCGGCAAGACCGTTTCAATCCACACACCCTGCGCAAGGATGACCTGATGACGGGCACAGGCGAGATGGGTCACCGTATAGTCTTGGCTCGTTTCGACGTAATGCGCATGACCTGAATCAAGCCATGCATTCGCAGGGATCAAAACCTCATTGGCGAAAAACAACGCTTCCGCCGCTACCGACGCAACCAATAGGCGATGATCGCGGTGAACAAAGAGATCATGGGTTGGCTGATTTGAACCGAGCGATCCCGCTGGAATGCAGATTGGGCGATCATCCGGGTATTCGACGAAATAACCGACCGGCAGAGGTGAACGGCAAACCCACGAAATAGGTTGATAACCGTGGTCACGTGTCAAAACCTTGTCAGATGTGTCCAACCATTCCACCGGCAACTCCCCGTTTTCCGTCTGGACCATGGTGCCTGGCCCAAAACCGGGGACATTTACAACCGACTTTTGGGTGCTTGAAGATCGGATATCACCCTCTTCGGCTTCAAACCGCTCCTGATCGACCGCTCGATCACAGGTGACCTCAGATGTGAATGCGCGCGCGTTCGGGTTGGATGCCGGGGCATCTGATGTAGTGCCGGAAAACGAACTTGGTGACATGGCGATCTGCTCCATCGAAGGATACGGCAGAGGATGACAGAAGTTGGTAAAGATTCCGCTGCAAATTCCTTCAATATTTTTCATGGATTTTACGGATCGGGCGCGGTTGGTCTTGCCCCTTGCGACGATTCCTCTCATACCGACCCAATGGCAAAACAACTTGGATACCATACGATCCGCGAGATTTTTACGCGTTTTCAGGAAGCGGACCCCGAGCCGAAGGGTGAGTTGGAACATGTGAATGTCTACACTCTGGTCGTGGCGGTTGCCCTGAGTGCGCAAGCGACGGATGCTGGCGTGAATAAGGCAACCCGCACGCTTTTCCAGATCGCCGACACGCCGCAAAAGATGCTGGATCTCGGGATTGTGGCGCTGACAGAGCACATCAAGACAATAGGTTTGTTTCGCCAGAAAGCGAAAAACGTCATCAAGCTCAGCGAAATTCTGGTGCGTGACTATGGCGGCGAAGTGCCCAACAGTCGCGCGGCCCTTCAGGGCTTGCCCGGTGTGGGGCGCAAGACGGCGAATGTCGTTTTGAACATGTGGTGGCAACAGCCAACCCAAGCCGTTGATACCCATATCTTCCGGCTCGGCAACCGCACGGGTATCGCCCCCGGCAAAACCGTTGAAGCGGTCGAACGCGCCATCGAAGACAATATCCCCGCGGATTTTCAACTCCACGCCCATCACTGGATGATCTTGCATGGACGGTATCACTGCAAGGCGCGCAAACCGATGTGCCCGACCTGCATCATCCGGGATCTCTGCCCATTTGAGGACAAAACTATATGAAAACCTACGAAGTCGTTGGCATCGGGAACGCTGTTGTCGATGTGATCACCCATGCAGATGACAGTTTTCTGGGTCACATGGGAATCGAGAAAGGCATCATGCAACTCGTGGATCAGGAGCGCTCCGAAGTGCTTTTTGCATCTATGAATGATCGCCTGCAAACACCCGGCGGCGCTGTGGCAAACACGGTGGCGGGCGTAGGCTCACTTGGTCTGCAAACCGCTTTCATAGGAAGGGTGCGCGATGACGCCTTGGGACAGTTCTATGCCAGCGCCATGACCGACAATGGCATTGATTTTGTAAACCCGCCCGTCACGAACGGCGAAACGCCTACCTCGCGCTGCATGATCTTTGTCACCCCGGATGGGGAACGCTCGCTCAATACCTACCTTGGTATCTCGACGGGGCTGACATCCGATGATGTGCCGCAGACCGTGTCAGGCAATGCCAAAATCATGTTTCTCGAAGGGTATCTCTTTGACCATGACGCTGGTAAAACTGCTTTCCGTGAGGCTGCACGCGCCACCAAGGCCGGCAACGGGATCGCAGGCATCGCCATCTCTGACCCTTTCTGCGTGGAACGCCACCGGGACGATTTCCTGTCGCTGATCAAACATGATCTGGATTACGTGATCGGCAATGAACATGAGATCAAATCGCTCTTTGAGACGGATCTCGAAACCGCGCTTGAGAAAACCGCTGAAATCTGTCCTTTGGTCGTCTGCACCCGTTCCGGGGACGGTGTGACGGTTCTGTCAAATGGGACACGTGTCGATGTTCCGGTTCAGGAAGTCACCCCTGTCGATGCCACCGGCGCGGGCGATCAGTTCGCAGCCGGTTTCCTTTACGGCCTTGCAACGGGTCGCGACATGGAAACCTGTGCGCGCATGGGCAACCTTTGTGCTGCGGAAGTCATCAGCCACGTTGGACCCCGGCCACAGATCGACATGATGGAGGCCTTCCGCGAGCAAGGTCTGGTTTGAGCGTGCTTGGAAACGGGTTGCACGATATTCCTCCCGGCAAGATCGCAATGATCGTGACCTACCTGGAGATGACCACCAAACCAGTGACGAAGGATGTACCCCTGCCAAAGGGCGTGTCCTTTCGAAGGGTTCAGGCGGATGCCGCCTGGTATCGCGATATCTTTACCCGGGTCGGCGCATTGGATTGGCTGTGGTATGGGCGTCTGCAACTGAACGATGGCGCGCTGCAGAAGATTCTCAGCAACTCGAAAGTTGAAATCTTTACGCTGAGCCTCGACGGGCAGGATGAGGCCTTGCTGGAGCTGGATTTCCGCGAGGACGGTTCTTGCGAATTGGCATATTTCGGCCTGACTTCGCGGCTGATCGGAACAGGCTCCGGGCGGTATCTTATGAACGAAGCCATTTCGCGGGCATGGGAGAAACCGATAGAGCGCATGCATGTGCACACCTGCACCATCGACAGCCCCCAGGCCTTGGGGTTTTACCGCCGCAGCGGTTTCAGGCCCATCAGGCAGGCGGTCGAGATCGACGATGATCCGCGCATCCTCGGCCTGCTTCCGGAAAGCGCCGCCCCTAATGTGCCGGTGCTGCGGAGCTAGATCAAATCGTCGAACTCAGCCATGACGGCGGCGTAGACATCCCGCTTGAAAGGCACGATGTTATCCACCAGATCGCGCGCCGGGAGCCACCGCCATTCCGAGAATTCCGGGTGTTCTGTCGCGATATTGATCTGGTCATCGCTGCCATTGAAACGCATCAGAAACCACTTTTGCTCCTGTCCGCGATACTTGCCCTTCCAGAGCTTTTCCACCAGATCATACGGCAATTCATAGGGTAGCCACTGTTGGCTTTCGGCCACCACCTGTACCAGATCAGAGGTTACGCCGGTTTCTTCCCAAAGCTCCCGAAAGGCGGCTGTCTGTGCCGCCTCGCCCTTGTCGATCCCGCCTTGCGGCATTTGCCAGGCGGCAACGCTGCTGTCGCGACGTTGGCCGACAAAAACCTCACCGCGGCCGTTGGTCAACATGATGCCCACACAGGGGCGATAGGGCAGCTTCGAGATTTCTTCGGGTGTCATGTAAGCCTCTTTTCCATCTTGGCCCGCGTCAACTTCTGTCCATCACGCACAACCGTTTCATGATGGATAACCAAAAACCCCATGGCCTGAAAAGCGGGTTCTGCCATAAGACTGGCGTGGGTCCAGAGGATGGGCTCGCCGTGATCTCTGGCCCATTCCTCGACCCGGGCGTAGAGCTGGCGGAAAATACCGCTGCCTTGATGGTCTGGGTGAACAAAGGCGAGATTGATATATCCCCCATCTTGAACCGACATAAAGCCACCGGGGCGGCCACCCCGTTCCACGACAGCGACATTCATTGCAGATAGTTGATCCCGCCATGCCTGCCCGGCAGGTGGTTCGGGCAACCAAGCCGCACGTTGCGCCTCCGAATAGAGGCTCGGACCTTCGCGCACGGCGGCAAAGAAAACCTGTGCCAGCTCCGCAGCATCGGAGGGTTTTGCCCACCTCAACATTCTCGCTGTCCTCTTCATGGCGCGCGATGTGACGCGGCGTTCGACGTGACATCAGATATGTGAAAATGTGATCTCGGGGCAACCAAAACCGGGAAGGGTTCCACATGACCGACTATCCGCATCTTCTGGCGCCGCTCGATCTGGGCTTCACCACCTTGAAAAACCGCGTCTTGATGGGATCGATGCACACCGGGCTGGAAGAAACCAAAGATTGGAATCGGGTGGCGGAATTCTATGCAGCACGTGCGCGCGGCGAAGTGGGCCTGATGGTCACAGGCGGCATTGGCCCCAACCTCGAAGGTTCGGTGCTGCCCGGAGCCGCCATGATGGTCGGCCAGGAAGATGTGGACAACCACAGTGTGATCACCAAGAGGGTCCACGACGCGGGCGGCAAGATCGCCATGCAGATTTTGCACGCAGGCCGCTATGCCTATGGACCGAAATGCGTGGCCCCTTCGGCCGTGAAATCGCCGATTTCCCCGTTCCCGCCAACAGCTTTGGATGATGAGGGCATCGAAAAGCAAATCGGCGACATCGTTGCCTGCGCCAAACGGGCTCAGCAAGCCGGATATGATGGTGTCGAAATCATGGGATCGGAGGGATATTTCCTCAATCAGTTTCTGGTCACCCATACCAACAAACGAGACGACGACTGGGGCGGGTCTTATGAGAACCGCATGCGTCTGCCCATTGAGGTTGTGCGCCGCGTGCGCGAAGCCGTGGGCACCGATTTCATCATCATCTACCGGCTGTCGATGATTGATCTGGTGCCCAACGGGTCTACCCACGAAGAGGTTGTGCAACTGGCGCAGGAGATTGAGAAAGCGGGCGCCACGATCATCAACACCGGCATCGGCTGGCATGAAGCGCGCATTCCGACCATTGCCACATCCGTTCCCCGCGCCGCCTTTGCCTGGGTGACCAGGAAGCTGATGGGCAAGGTGAGCATTCCTGTGATCACCTCGAACCGGATCAACACACCCGAGGTGGCCGAGGATGTGCTGGCGACGGGTTGTGCGGATATGGTTTCCATGGCGCGGCCCATGTTGGCGGATGCGGATTTCGTCGCCAAGGCGATGGCCGGCAAATCATCCCAGATCGCGCCCTGCATCGCCTGCAATCAGGCCTGTCTGGATCATACGTTCAGCGGTAAAATCTCCAGCTGTCTGGTCAACCCGCAAGCCTGCTATGAGACGGAGTTGCTGATCACGCCCGCGCATACCCCAAAATCCGTCGCCATCGTCGGGGCCGGTCCGGCGGGGTTGTCCACGGCGATGACCGCCGCAGGGCGCGGGCATCTGGTCACACTCTTTGACCGCGCCGACGAGATCGGCGGCCAGTTGAACATGGCCAAACAGGTTCCGGGCAAAGAAGAGTTCTGGGGGCTTGTGGACTGGTATCGCGCCATGATTGCGGAATTGGGAATTTCGGTCGAGCTTGGGCGCGAGGTCAGCGCCGATGATCTGCAGGGCTTTGACGAGGTGATTGTCGCAACAGGTGTGGTGCCGCGCGACCCTGAAATCCCCGGACAGGATGCGGCGCATGTGGTCAATTACATTGATATCCTGCGGGGTAAGGTCACCGTTGGTAAGCGCGTAGCCATTATCGGCGCCGGGGGGATTGGTTTCGATGTTGCCGAGTTTCTGGTGCATGAAGGGATCAGCCCCACTGAAAGCCTGCCGGACTGGATGCGCGAATGGGGTGTCGCGGACCCGGCAGCGCATCGCTCGGGCCTTGCGCCCGAAGGCCCGCAGCCTGAACCGCCCGCCAGACAGGTCACCTTGCTGCAGCGCAAGGCTGAGAAACCAGGAAGGCGATTGGGCAAGACAACCGGCTGGATCCACCGCGCCGCGCTTGCCATGAAAGACGTCAAGATGATCGGTGGCGTGAATTACGAGCGGATCGAGGCGGGTGGCATTGTGGTGTCGCACGGCGAAGCGCGCGAGAATCCCACCCTGATTGATGCGGACACCATTGTGCTTTGTGCGGGGCAACTCTCGGATCGGAGCCTCGCCGATGCTCTGGAAACCCGGGGCGCCAAATGCCATGTCATCGGGGGTGCAGACGTCGCAGCGGAACTGGATGCCAAACGCGCGATCAACCAGGGCACACGCCTTGCCGCAGAGCTCTAAGGTTCCACCAAAACCGGATCACCAGCGCCCATGACATGCCCGGCACCTGGCGGATTGACACGGGCGACCGGACTGGAATGCGCAGAAATTCGACGCTCTCAGGCATCCTGATAGGCAGGTCCAGCTCGCGTCGCGGGATGGATCGGACCACGCGGAGCGTTTCCATGCCCAGAACGATCCATGCAAAAACCGCGATACTGTCTCACCTATGCCGCGTTCCTGCCCGATTTGATCTGCATAACGATCCTCGGAACTGACAGAACATAAGGGGAAGGCAATGGACCGCCTCACAGAAATGGAAGCGTTCGCCACGGTTGTAGACCAAGGCGGCTTCACCGATGCGGCCAAAAAGATGGGGATTTCCAAATCCGCTGTCTCGAAACATGTCTCCTCTCTCGAAGCGCGCCTAGGAGCGCGGCTTCTCAACCGCACGACCCGCCGGGTTAGCCCAACGGAAATCGGGCTCGCCTATTATGACCGTGCGCGGCGTGTCCTGAACGACGCCGGTGAAGCCGATGCCTTGGTCACATCCATGCAAAGCGCGCCTTCGGGGCTTTTGCGCATCTCTGTTGCCACGGATTTTGGCGTCAACCACTTGTCCCCTGTCCTCAGTGAATTTTTGTCAGACTTCCCGGACATCACGGTCAACATGGTTTTGAACAACCGCTACGTTGAGTTGATCTCGGAAGGTTTCGACATGGCGGTACGTATCGGAGAGTTGGAAGACAGCTCGTTGCGTGCACGGAAACTGACGGAGACCACGAAACGCATGATCGCCAGTCCAGCCTATTTTGAAAAATACGGCCGACCCGAAAAAATCGACGATCTGAACAATCACAAGTTGTTGCACTATTCCAACCAGTCTTCCGGGAATGTGTGGAAACTCACTGCGCCCTCAGGGGAAAAACGTCAGGTTCGGACCGCCGGCTGGCTGAGCGTGAATGACGGCCAATCACTTCTGAATGCCGCGATCTCCGGCCTTGGCATCGCTTACCTGCCGAGTTTCCTATATGCCGAAGCCATGGAAAAGGGTCTGATCGAGGATGCGATCCCCGACCTTCCAATGGAAACGCAAGGTATCTATGCGGTCTACCCCCCTGGTCGCTTTACGCAACCCAAGGTCCGCGCCTTTATCGACTTTCTTGTCCACGCCTTTGCAGAAAAAGGCCCCTCGGACTGGTAACCCCATGAACACCCCCCTCGGTGACCTTGCCCTCGGTATGTATCCATGCCGGGGGTTTTTTATTTCTGATCAGAGGATTATTCCGTATTCAGCAAGATCGCTTCGACCCGCCGGTTCTCGTTACGACCTTCCGCCGTCCGGTTCGATGCAACCGGGGAGAGATACCCCATCCCTTCGGCGTCCAGGCGATTGGGCGCGATCCCGTATTTCTCAATCAGGTGGGCTCGAACGGCACGGGCGCGCTGACGTGACAAGGTGATGTTGGGCTCCAGCCCACCAACCGTGTCCGTGTGCCCCACCAGAGCAATCCGCAATTCGGCATTGTCAGACAGAATCTCTGCGAGACGGTCCAGGGACGCAAAGGGCCCCGGACCAAGATTTGAGGTGCCAGACGTAAAGTCCAGATCACGCAGGATCACATAACCGGTCTCCAGCAAACCGAAGGGCTGATCCGCGGTCGCGGGTTGCGTCGTCGTGAGCGCGTCTCTGGAGGGCTCTCGTTGCTCTGGTACGGCGATGTTTCCACCGGCGATGGCCTCAATCACCTGCAGATAAGCTGAATCGGACGTGACGCTTGCCAGTATGGCCACGGCCTCGGTCGGATTGTCACTCGGCCCCTTGAAGGCGGTCAGGTAGCGGTAAGAGCCGATGTTGACGTACATGTTAGGCCCCGGCAGCACCTCAATATTGAAGCGAAAGTCAAAGCCACCGCAGCTGTTCGCGGCACATTCAAATGCAACCGAATATCCTTGGTTCTCAAGCTGAGCGCGCAGTGGTGCCAGCACCTGCAATACGGTGAGCCCTGCCGTGCCAATGCGCCATGCCCGACGGGTTACCGATCCTTCCAGCACCCGTGACGGCACGATCCCATCAGCAAAAGCGCCGATTGGTGCATCAAAGCTGTCAAGACGTGTTGCCCGCTCCACCGTCTGGCGGGCGCCAGCAGGCATCACCAGTTCCAACGCGAAAACCACGTTCGCGTTGAAAAGCAAGATGATTGCAAGGGCCGCCCTGAGCCCGGTCATCTGGCCTGCGCGTGATAATCTTCGTTCGGCATCATTGCCGTGGCACTCGCGACGCGGTTGGTCATATTGAAAAACCCCGCGACATTGGCAATGTCCCAAATGTCATGATCCGTAAATCCAACCTGCCGCAAGCCATCCCGATGGCTTTCCTCGATGGTGGCGCTGGCGGTTGTCATAAGGGCTGCAAAATCCAGCATTGCGCGTTGCCGCGCGTCAAGATTGGCAACCCGGTAATTCATCACAAGTGCTTCGCCAAGTTTCGGATCCCCCGACATTGCCCGAACCGCGGCCCCGTGTGCGACGAGGCAGTAAAAGCACTTGTTGATTGAAGAGACCACAACGGCGATCATTTCTCGTTCCAGTTTGCTGAGACCAGAGGGTGCCAGCATCAGGTTGTTGTAGATGCCTGTAAAGGCGTCCAGCTTTTCGATGTCAAAAGCATATGCGCGCAGCACGTTGGGGATCATGCCAAGCTTTTCCTGACAGACATCGAAATATGTCTGCGTGGCCTCAGGCAATGGATCGACCATGGGCAGGTTCAGAGCCGTTGGAAGCGTGGGTTCAGCCATGGGATTAAGCTCCTTGCGCGTCTTTCTGTCGGTAATGGTAGTCGGACACCACCTCAAAGCCCAGAGAGGAATAGAGCTGATTGGCGGCGGTGTTCGACTTGGTGCAGAGCACCGCCATTTCTACTGCCCCCTGCTGTTGCCCCCAGAAGGCGGCCGCACGCATGACCCATTGCGCGACACCCTGGCGCCTTTGCTCGGGCAGAATCTCAACCGCGTGCACCATGCAGATATTGTCATGAACCGCAGCAAATGCCGCACCCGCGGGTTTTTCATTCCAGCGTGCCAGAATGCCGGTTTTTGTCTTCGCCCGCGCCATCACAGCCAGCCGCGCCGGACCGATGCCGCCTTTGACCCAGATTTCCTCCATGATCGCCAGCGGTTCCCAGATGCAAAACGCCGTCACACGTGGCAAGGGGATATCCGTCAAACGGTTCAACCGGGATTGAAACACATTCACCGGATCTACGAGATTGTATCCGCTATCCTGCAACATCGCATCCAGTTCCTGATCTTCCGGACGGATCATGAACAAAGGGGTTCGACCGGCATCCAGCATGGCACCTTCAGCAAGTGCTACGTCCCCGCTCTGCACCGGGCCGGTCGCGGTCGCTGCTGAAACACGTTTGCCGCCGCCCTGCCCGTCACGCAGCACAAACGGGCCGAGCTGCTTAAATGCCGCGGCTGGCCACGTGGCGTCGACGGCCTCAAATAGGCGTTGCGCCGTCATTTCGGGAAGCTTGTGGAAAGCTGTTCAATCACCTTGTGAACCAATGCGCCATCTGTCCCGCGGATGACCACGTTCGATCCGTATTTGCCATTTTTCTTCTGGAACGGATAGGATCCCATGCTCAACATCGGGTATTCTGCGGCCAATGCGCCCAGCGGTCCAGCAATATCACCTTCCCCGCGATCAATCCGCAAGGTTTCGGAAACAAGCGGCGCACCACCCGAAAGGGTTGGCAACAGGCTTTCCACCATCGCCTTGAAAACCGACGGCACCCCGGCCATGACATGCACATTTTCCAGCGTGAAGCCGGGCGCGGAGGACACAGGGTTTTCGATCAAAACCGCATCATCGGGGATCCGCGCCATCCGCAGGCGTGCCGCATTCAGTTCGGTCCCGGTTGTTGCATAGTGCTTTTCGAGGATCGCCCGCGCATCATCCCGCACGTCGATCTTCTTGTTAAAAGCCGCCGCGATGCAATCAGCCGTGATGTCATCATGTGTGGGGCCGATACCGCCGCTGGTAAAAACATTGTCAAAGGCAGCCGCAAGCGCCTGGACGGCGGCAATGATTGCCCCCCTGTCATCACTCACCACCCGCACTTCGCGCAGATCAATCCCCGCCTCGGTCAGCACGCCAGCCAGATGATACATATTGGCGTCGCGGGTCCGGCCAGACAAAATCTCATCGCCGATCACGAGCATCGCGGCTGTCGGGTTGGGCATGTTGCGGCTCTCCTTGCGTCTAACCTCATGCGAGGTATAGACCTGCCATCATGCGCTTTCAAACCGATCTTGTGCCCGCTCGACTGACACGTCGATACAAACGTTTTCTGGCCGACTGCGTACTGGAAGGGCCGGGTGCGGAAATCACTGCACATTGCGCCAACCCCGGCTCGATGATGGGCTTGGCCGAACCCGGAACCCGCGTCTGGCTGGAACCCAATGATGATCCGAAAAAAAAGCTGAAATACGGGTGGCGGCTTGTCGATCATGAAAACGGGCATTTCACCGGCGTCGATACGTCGCTGCCCAACAGAGCCCTCAAAGCCGCCCTGACCGCAAAGGCGCTGCCCCCGTTTGCCGTCTATGACATGGTTCGGCCGGAAGTGAAGTACGGACAAAAAAGCCGCATAGATTTTTTGTTGTCAAAAGACGGCCTACCCGATCTTTATCTGGAAGTGAAAAGCGTCACCCTGTCGCGCAGCGCGGGGCTTGCGGAATTTCCCGATAGCGTCACGGCGCGGGGGGCCAAACATCTAGAAGAGCTTTCCCAGATGGTCGAACAGGGTCACCGGGCCGCAATGCTTTATCTTGTGCAACGCAGCGATTGCACGCGGTTTGCACTCGCCGAAGACCTCGATCCGACCTACGCAAGCGCCTACCGCGACGCCCGAGCAGCGGGCGTTGAAACTTTCTGCTATAGTGCCAATATCTCTCCCAAAGGCGCCCATTTGGCAGATGCCTTGGAAATTTCGATCTGAGCGCCCTCTGGCACTCGGATGAGTTGCACGTTACAAGCGCGCCGAACAATGACGATGGAGCATTTGCGTGAACGAAGACCTTCGGGGCCGTCACACCAAGGACGGCATACGCATTTACGAAGAGGCGGATTTTGCCGGCATGCATGCCGCCGGTGCGCTGGCTGCGCGCATCCTCGATGATGTGGCGGCCCTTGTGCATGTGGGCCAGACCACCGGCGCCATCGACCGGGCCATCACCGAAATGGTCGAAGCCGCGGGCGCGACCTCCGCCACGATCGGCTACAAAGGGTATCAGCACGCCAGCTGCATTTCCGTCAATCATGTGGTGTGCCACGGCATTCCCGGTGACAAGACGCTGAAAGACGGCGACATTCTGAACGTCGATGTGACCGTGATCGTCGATGGCTGGTTTGGCGATACCAGCCGGATGTATGTCGCAGGCAAACTGCCCCGCAAGGCGGAACGGCTCATTCAGGTAACCCATGATGCCCTGATGCTGGGGATCGAAGCGGTCAAACCCGGTAATACCTTCGGCGACATTGGCCACGCGATCCAGTCCTACGCCGAAAGCCACCGCATGTCGGTTGTCCGCGATTTCTGTGGGCATGGGTTGGGGCGCGTCTTTCATGCGCCGCCAAATGTTCTGCACTACGGTCGGCCCGGCACTGGTGCCGTGCTGGAAGAGGGGATGTTCTTCACCATTGAACCCATGGTCAATCTGGGTCGACCCGAGACAAAGACACTCTCCGACGACTGGACGGCGGTGACGCGCGACAAATCCCTGTCAGCGCAGTTTGAACATTCGATTGGTGTGACCTCCGATGGTGCAGAGATCTTCACCTTGTCACCGGGTGGTTTGTTCCACCCCACCTATTCCGAAGGTTGACCCGCACATTCGGCGTCACGGCGCAGGATATCCAAAAGCAACGTCTCACAGCCCCAGGGTTGAACCGCATCGCCAATAAACACCGGCGTGCCTTTTGGTTTGGGCGGCGTGTGGCCCGTTTGATCCGAGGCGCGATATTGCCAAAATGAGGCGAATTGAGCTGCAATCATGGGATACGCATTATCACATCAAAGCGAAGATTTCGACAACAGGTTGATATGAGTGTCACCATATCTGCGCTGGTCCACAAGCGCGAACCCATCCGGTGCCGCCATGGGTTGGGCCTCCTCCCAGACGATAAATGCGTCATCGTCCAGCCACCCATTGGCCGAGGCGGCCTCCAGCGCGCCAAGCCCGAGGTTCTTGCCATAAGGCGGGTCCAGAAACACCAGATCACAGGGCCGGGCGTCACATATTGGCAAACGTCGCGCATCGCGAGCGAGCAAATGCGTGGCGGATGCGGCCCGGAGCTTCACGATATTTTCCCGGATGAGTTTTTGCGCCGCACGTCCGTCATCGACAAATGTGACGTGGGACGCGCCCCGGGACAACGCCTCTAATCCCAAGGCGCCGGTGCCCGCAAAAAGGTCCAATACGGTAGCACCTGCGATCACATCATGATGGGTCAGCATGCTAAACAGGCTCTCGCGCACGCGGTCCGATGTTGGCCTCAGATGCGCGGACCTGTCCCCTTTGCCAACGCTGGCCAGGGTGGTGCCGCGATGGGTTCCGGCGATGATCCTCACGCTTGCAAAAGCGGCTTCAGATCGGCGGTGGCATCCGCAACAATTACCGGGTCAGCCGATTTTCCCGCCTCGATCAATCGCTTGCCGATCATATAGGCGCGCGGGTCGTTCATCGCATCAACTGCCAGCAATCCTCCGTCACGGTAGTACCAGAAGGACGCCGTTTGCTCGTCGCTAATACGGCTGACCACTTCAGTGTAGCCTGTGTTCAGACCAGCGATCTGCAGCTTCACGTCGTATTGATCCGACCAGAACCACGGTCTGGCGACATATTCCTTGCCTGCCCCCATGATGTTTCCCGCAACAACCTCGGCCTGATCAATCGCATTGGGAACGCTTTCAAGGCGAATGCGTCCGTCATGATAAGGAAAGGAGGTGCAATCACCCGCAGCCCAGACATGGGGAGCGGATGTGCGGCCCATTGCGTCCACTTTGATCCCGTTTTCGATGTCCAGACCGGCGGCGTCGGCCAATGCGGTCGCAGGCATGATCCCGACGCCCGCAATCACGAAATCCACCTCCAGTTCTGTGCCGTCACTCAGCCGGGCACCGCGCACGGTGCCTTCCCCGATCAGTCGGTCAAGACCTACCCCTTCGAGGATGTTCACACCATGCGATCTGTGGAGTGCTCGAAAGTAATCACTGGTTTGAGGAGCCGCAACACGCTGGAGAATACGATCAGCCATTTCAACCAGCGTCACCTCCAGCCCCAGTTTTGCAGCAACCGAAGCCGCCTCCAGCCCGATATACCCGCCACCAACGATCAGAACTTTTTTGCGCGCCTGAAAGCGTGGCGCCATGGCGTCCACATCTGCCAGATCACGCACCACAAAAACGCCATCGAGCCCGCCGCCGATACTTGCAGGCAGCTTGCGCGGTACGGACCCGGTGGTCAGTACCAGATCATCATAGTGCAGCGTTTCCGTGCCCAAACGTAGGGATTTGCCAGATGGGTCAATGGCCGTAACCTCCGCATCCGTCCGCAAGGTTATTTGGTTGTCCTGGTAAAAAGCCTCTGGCCGCAAATAGAGACGTTCCAGCGCCATCTCTCCCATCAGGTAGGCTTTTGACAAAGGTGGCCGCTGATAGGGGGGAACGGGTTCAGCACCGATCAGGGTCACCTCTCCGTCAAAGCCGCCGTTGCGCAATTTGGCAACGCAGGATGATCCTGCCTGCCCCGCACCGATCACGATCACATGACGCATGCCGTCACCCCCTTGCCATTGGAATCCAAACGTTTCAACTGGTCCTACCCGAGGCCGCAACCTATATTCTCGGCAAGGATGAACGCAATCACCAGAAAGGCCTATCACATGACGATTTCGCAAGGCGATCAAATTCCCGACGCAACCCTGGTCGAAATGGGCGCAGACGGGCCAGCGCCTGTGTCCATTGCCGACAAGACCAACGGTCGCAAGGTTGTTATTTTTGCGGTGCCCGGCGCTTATACACCCACCTGCCATTCGGCACATGTGCCAAGTTTTGTGCGCACCAAGGAACAATTTGATGCCAAAGGTGTCGACGAAATCATCTGTGTGTCGGTCAACGACCCCTTTGTCATGAAGTCATGGGGCGAAGCCACCGGGGCCACTGCGGCAGGCATCACCATGCTCGGCGATGCAGATAGCTCTTTCACGAAGGCGCTCGGCATGGAGTTTGATGCCCCACCCGCGGGCCTGCTGGCGCGTTCCAAGCGCTATGCGATGCTGGTTGAGAACGGCAAAGTCACTCTATTTCAGCCAGAGGAAAACCCAGGCGTCTGCGAAGTTTCCGGCGGTGAAGCGCTGCTCGACAACATGTAAAACAATAATGGCCCGAAACACGGGTTTCGGGCCATTTTCATCCGCTGGCGGGCAATTCAGGAAGCCTGAACGATTGTCGTTGTCGGGAACGGTATATCGATATCGCCTGCGTCCAACGCCTCTTTGACAGCCCGTTTCATATCGGCCTGATAGGCAAAGAACTCTGCAGCATCGACCCAGACCCGCACAAGAAAATCGACCGAGCTCGCACCAAGGTTGTTTACTTGAATAAAGGGTTCCGGATCGGATTTGGAACGCGGGTCAGCCATGATCGTGTCCCGAATGATCCGCTCGGCATCGGCCAGATTGACACCGTAGCCCACACCGAATGTCCATTCCGCACGCCGCGTCGGGTTGCTGGAGTAATTGGTGATCACATTTCCCCAGACCTGGGAATTGGGAATGATCACCTGGACATTGCTGACATCCGCCAGCTCCGTGAAATTCAACGTGATCGCCTTGACCGTCCCCATGGTGCCGCCCACGTCCACGAAATCACCCAACCGGATTGGCCGGAACAGGATCAACATCACACCGGCAGCAATGTTGGAAAGCGTGCCCTGCAACGCCAGACCAATGGCCAGACCGGCGGCACCGATGATGGCCACGACAGATGTCGTCTGAACACCGAAAGTGTTGAGCACGAAAAGCAACGTGAAACCCAGAACCACGTAGCGCACAATCGAGGACAGAAAATCAAAGAGCATGTCATCAAGATGGGCGTGCTTCAGACCCATCGCTCTGATGCGCCGCTGTAGCCAGGCAGAGAGCATCCAGCCGACAATCAGGATCGCAATCGCAGCCAGGATCGAGCCCACAGTGCTCAGCAGGAAATCCACCGTCAGGAAATCCGCCACGGTTTTACCCTGCCAGATTTCAGTTTGCAGTAACTTCTCCATCATCTACTCCGCGAGGCTGTCCATTTTCCGCGCCAGTTTGGCGTCGAGCGCGCTGATGCCGTTAACATCATGCGTGGTCAACACCACATCGACAGTTTTGTAGACATTGTGCCATTCCGGATGATGGTCCCATTTCTCCGCCCACATGGCGACGCGGGTCATCCAACCGAAGGCTTCTATGAAATTCCTGAAAGAAAAGGTCTTGGCGATGGCGTCCCGCCCCTCGACCATTTCCCATCCCGTCGCAAAAAGCGGCTCCAGGAGCGGACCCCTTGTCTCGTCACTCAATTTCTCTGTCATTCCTGTTCCTCGATCTTTGCCCGTTTGAACGGTCCGTATTCAGTCAGCACCTCAATCTCTTCGTCTATCGCATCGCGCTCGGCTTTCAAGTACTCCCCAATAGCATTGGCAAACCCCGGATCATTGACCCAATGCAGCGACCAGGTAGGCGTGGGCAGATATCCGCGCGCCAGTTTGTGCTCGCCTTGCGCACCGGCTTCCACCCGCGCCAATCCATGGGCGATCGCGATGTCGATGGCCTGATAGTAGCAAAGCTCAAAATGCAGGCAGGGATGATGCTCTGAACACCCCCAATATCTGCCGTACAACGTTTGAGCGCCGATAAAGTTCAACGCACCGGCAATCCAGCGGCCATTTCGTTCCGCCAGAACCAACGCGACATCGTCCCGCAAACTGTCATGGGCAATGTCGAAGAACTGCCGCGTCAGGTAGGGTGTTCCCCATTTTCGCGCCCCTGTATCCTGATAGAACTGCCAAAAGGCTTCCCAATGCTCTGGTTCAAGCGCGCTGCCGGTGAAAGTCTGAATGGACCCTCCAAAGCCCTGCGCCGTCGCGCGTTCTTTTCGCAGGTTTTTGCGTTTGCGCGAACTCAAGGAGGTCAAAAACGCGTCGAAATCACGATAGCCATGGTTGTGCCAGTGAAATTGCTGGGTCTTGCGCACCATCAGGCCCAGATCCTCGCCGCGCAACGCTTCCTCTTCGGTGCAAAAGGTCAAATGCAGTGAAGACAACTGATTGTTTGCCGCAAGCTGCACCCCCCCTTGGACAAGAGCCGCAGTTCCCGTGTCTTCAAACCCCGGACGCACCAGCAGACGTCTGCCCGTGGCTGGTGTATGCGGCACGGCGATCTGCAATTTGGGATAATAGCGTCCGCCCGCCCGCTCATAAGCATGCGCCCAATTGTGATCGAAGATATATTCGCCCTGACTGTGGGATTTCACGTACATCGGTGCCACGCCGATCAAATGCCCTTGAGCATAAGCGGTGAGATATTGCGGCTGCCAGCCGGTGCCGCGCCCGACCGAACCGCTCTCCTCCAGAGCAGACAGAAACCGGTGCGTCGTGAAGGGGTCGGTTGGGCGCGCGCCACCCTGGGCTTCGGGGCAGGCACAGGCATCCCAGTCACTGGCGTCTATGTCACGCAGCGACCTCAGTAGATTGATCTCGATTTCCTGTTGCTGCATCACCTGTACTCGTCTCGCCCTGCCTTACCTGTGGCCGCGCTTGCCCGGATCAAGCGGGAAATGGGGCGAGGTACTGCTCAAAAGTGATATTCTGTGCGATCTGACGTGCGCGTTCTTCTTCCTGCGGAGATTTCACGGTCCAGCAGAGAATGGCGGCACCTGACGCTTTCAGCTCCATCACACGTGGCCGCCGAAGATCCTTGTGATTGTGGCTTATGAAACTGCATCCCGCCGCATCATAATCCGGGATACCGCGCAGAAGAGCGCAGGTTTCCTCGGATAACGGCCAATCCTGCACCTGATAGGCATCTGTTACCAAACCCCGCGGGATTTCCGGGCAGAGATCAGCCATGTGCCGCACGGAATTGGGATTAAATGACATCACCGCGACCGGTCCGTCATAGCCCGCAAGATCAGCCGTCACCGCACGTTCCAATGCGCCGACATTTGCGCCCATTTCACCATCCTGATCCTTGATTTCGATCAGCAGGGGGACCTGGCCCGCGACCAGTTCCAGAACCTCGGCCAAGCGGGGAATGGCTTCACTCCCCCCTCTGAGTTCGATTTTCTCAAGAGCACAGGCGGTTTGCACTCTAACCGGACCCGTGGCCATCGCCAGGCGATCCAGATCGTCATCATGAAAAACCATCGCGCTTTCGTCTGCGCTCATCTGAACATCAATCTCGATGCCGTAACCGGCGACAATCGCAGCTCGAATCGCGGCGCGGCTGTTTTCAGGTCTTCCAGCGGTCACGTCATGTAGCGCGCGATGCGCCAGCGGCCGGGTCAGGAATTCTTCGGGCAGCGACACCCTCATTTGATCTCGAATATCCCCTCGATTTCAACGGCAACGCCCATCGGCAAAGACGCGGCAGACACGGCAGACCGGGAATGGCGTCCTGCCGGTCCCAGCGCCTCGACGAGGAAGTCGGATGCACCATTGATCACCTTGGGCTGTTCCGTGAAGTCTGCGGTGGAATTCACAAAGCCCGTGAGCTTCACCACACGCGACAGGCGTTCGATATCACCGTCACACGCGGCCTTGACCTGTGCCAACAGACTGATCGCGCACAGACGCGCCGCTGCCGCGCCGTCGGCCACTTCCATATCCGCGCCCAATTTGCCCGTCACCAACCCATTGGCATCGCTGGAAATCTGCCCTGACACGTAAAGCGTCGATCCGGATTTCACAAAAGGAACATAGTTGGCGGCAGGCGCAGGCGCATCCGGCAAGACAACGCCTAGTTCTGCGAGACGGGAAGCAATACTCATTTCGGGATCCTCTCTTCAATGGCTGGACACAGCCAGGCTCAGCGCCAGCTTTTGCGGAATGGGCGTGCAATGTAAACAGGGTCTTTGTTGACCATCACGTGACAAATGGATGAAAGCTTTACCAAATCGCCAGCGCATTTATGCGCAGGATATTCCTATTGTTCATCACTTCTACGCTTTTCCGCGCATACAAGTATGTGTAAGAAGATTGCTTGGTGGACGTTGTTAGTGATTTCCCGTTATTGTTGCGCTGTCGCTCAACTGCCACATCACGATAATTCCATATCCGGACCCTATGGGCTTCGCAGAAAAAAACCTTACGTACGAGCCAGTCAATTTACAGGATGCTTCTCTTGCCCCGTTTCCCGAAGATCAGCGCTTTCAAGTTGCCCATAATCGCTCTGTCAGCAACGTTGTTGCTGGGTGCCTGCGCGACGACGCAGGATGTCGCATCCAGATCGGATGGCATCAACGACCCCTATGAGAGGCAGAACCGCAAGGTGCACGCGTTCAACAAGGGGCTGGACAAGAACCTGATCCGCCCGGTTGCGGAAGGGTATGGCGTCGTACCTGTCGAAATCCGCAATACCGTCAATAACTTCTCCGAAAACCTCTCGATGCCCGGCGTCGCGGTCAACAGCCTCTTGCAGGGGGATTTGAAAGGCACAGGATTGGCGACCTTGCGGTTTGTGATGAATACAACCCTCGGTCTGGGCGGCTTTTTCGATCCGGCCTCGGAACTGAATATCCCCGACCATGATACCGATTTTGGCGAAACGCTTGCGGTTTGGGGCGTGCAGGAAGGTGCCTATATCGAATTGCCGCTGTTCGGCCCCTCGACGCAACGCGCAACTGCTGGTCTGGTGGTTGATTTCTTCACCAACCCGCTTACCTACAGCACAATTGACGGCGATGACCGGATCATCCCCCCCACAGCCAGAGGAGCTGCGGCACTGAACGACCGCGAACGCTTTGGCGACAGCATTGATGCGCTGCTCTACGAGAGCGCGGACAGCTATGCCCAGGCGCGCCAGACCTACCTTCAGAATCGTCGCTTCGAACTGGATGAGAACGCAGGCGAAGGCGTCGATCCCTACTCAGCAGACCCTTATGAGGACCCCTATGCCCAATAAACTAAGCCGACGTGCGTTTTTTGTTGGAACGATCGCGGCATCAGTGATGCTGTCCCACCCCGCAGCCGCGTTAACGGAGGCGGCAGCCAGACAGCTGGTAGATACCGTTGTATCCGACGTGGAGCGTGTCGTATCATCCGGTAAATCTGATGCCGCCGTCCTGCGCGAACTGGAATCGCTGTTTGTGCGCTATGCTGACGTCAATATCATGGCCCAATATGCGCTCGGTGCAGACGGACGCTCGGCCTCCGCCTCACAGAAACGGGCATTTTCTGACGCCTTCACGGGCTATATCGCCCGTAAATACGGCAAACAGTTCCGCGATTTTATCGGAGGCCGTGTCGAAGTTCAGGGCACACGCCAGATCAAGGCCGGGTTTGAAGTCAAGACTCTGGCTTATCTCAAAGGCGATGGGCCTTTTGACGTGACCTTTCATGTTTCCGACAAATCCGGGCGAGACAAGTTTTTCAACATCTACATCGAAGGCGTGAACCTGTTGCTCACGGAACGCACCGAGATTGGCGCGATGTTGGACAAACGCGGCGGCGACATCAACGCGATGATTGCCGATCTGAAAAAAGCCGGCTAACCGTGAATGAGTGACCGGGGTTTACCGGTCGCTGCCACTCACGGTCTCGCGGGGTTTTCTGGCGTTGGTGTTGCCGCCATCGCCAAGGATATCCCGCAGCAGATTATCCAGGAAGCCGCCCACACCACTGCCGCCATTCTGACGACCCGGCGATTGATCACGCGTTTCGCCGGTCTGAGATGGCGACATCATTGGCAAGGATCGAGCCGGAACACCCTCATGCACACGCGCCATGGTCTCGCGCCATATCTCGGCGGGCAGGCCCGCACCGGTCACCCCGGTAAGGGGGGTGTTATCGTCATATCCCATCCAGACACCCGCGACATAATCCGCGGAAAAACCCACGAACCAGGCATCACGCGCCGCCTGCGTTGTGCCCGTCTTGCCTGCAAGCTGGCGACCGCCAAACTGCGCGCGCTGGCCGGTTCCTTGTGAGACAACTTTCTCCATCATGTAGATGAGTTGCCGCGCTGCCTCTTCCTGAACGACACGTTCCCCGATACCGCCACCGGTGCCCATCAGCGGTTCGGAATCTCCCATGAGCCTTAACTCCACAAGACCGTAAGGAATGACCGAAGAGCCACCGTTGAGAATGCCAGCATATGCGCCCGTCATTTCGATCAAGGTGCTCTCGGAAGCCCCCAAGGCCAGGGCAGGCCCCGCAGCCAGATCACTTTGCAACCCAAAATCACTGGCCACTTGCCGTACAAGGTCGCGCCCAACAAATTCTGATACTTTCACTGCCGGAATGTTTAGACTGTCCTGCAAGGCCCGCGTCAGAGAGACCTTGCCATAGTTTCGTCTGGTATAGTTTTCCGGGCACCACTGACCTGATCCCGGAATGTTCTGGCAATAAGGCTCATCAACAACCGTATCGTTGGGTGAATAGCCCAGATCCAAAGCCGCGGCATAGACAAACGGCTTGAAAGCCGAGCCGGTTTGCCGTTTCGCCTGAACCGCGCGGTTGAACGCCCCGGCCACTTTGGTCTTGCGCCCGCCCACCATGGCCCGCACCGCCCCATCAGCGGACATCACCACGATGGCAGCCTGTGCCTTACTGCCCGCGCGCACCTTGTTTTCGAAAACCCATTGCATCGCATCATCCGCCGCGCGTTGAATGCGTTGGTCCATAGTCGTTTTAATGACAACATCTTCGGTGGTCTTGCGGGTAAAGAACTCCGGCCCCGAGGACATCACCCAATCCGCGAAATAACCGCCCGCACGCGCCTCCGCCGCCGCTGAAAGCTGAGCGGGGTTATTTTGCGCGGCACGCGCCTCGGTTTGCGTGAGATATCCCTGCTCTTCCATCAACCGCACAATCGTGGCGGCCCTGTTCTGCGAACGGGTCAGGTCATTTGTGGGCGCAAACCGCGTCGGCGCTACCAAAAGCCCCGCCAGCATGGCCGCCTCTGCCGGTGTGATATTGGCGGCGGATTTGCCGAAATACCGTTGGCTCGCCGCCTCAAAACCACGCGCACCCGCGCCCAGGAAAGCGCGGTTCATGTAGATGGTAAGAATTTCATCCTTGGAGTACTTCGCCTCCATGGCCAGCGCGTAGATCGCCTCAGAGGCTTTGCGCTTGATCGTGCCGCGCCGACACTCCGTTTCATATTCCGCCTCGGACTGCGTTTCGGGATCGAAAGGCACCCCCAGACACAACAGTTTCGCCACCTGCTGCGTGATGGTGGAGCCGCCATGACCGGACAAGGGGCCGCGCCCTTCGCTGAGGTTGATGCGGACGGCACTTGCGATGCCGCGCGGGCTGACCCCAAAGTGACGATAGAAACGTTTGTCCTCAGTCGCAATAATGGCGTGGCGCAGATGCGGCGAGACCGTCTTGGTGGTGACCACGCCGCCAAACTGATCCCCGCGCCAGGCAAAGACTTTGCCTTCATTATCCAGCAGTGTCACCGATCCGCGGGCGCGACCGTCCAGCAACTCAGAGACGTCCGGCAAGGTTGAATAGTAATATCCAACCATCAGCGCGAGCGCCAAGCATGCAACCGCGCCAACCCGCCAGACAACGCGCCAGATCAGCCGCAAGATCCATCCAACCAACCGTTGGACAAAACCGACGATGCCGCCCCGCCGTTTTGCGCGGGTGGCCTTGCGCCTGGTGGTCCTGCGCGGTTTTGCTTTTGTTTTGGGTGTCGCTTTGCGCGCTTTGGGTTTTGTTGCCCCATAGCGTTTGTCCGCGACCAGGGGACGCTTCCGCTTACGTGAATCACTCATGAAGAACCTGCCCGGCCCATTGTTGTTTTGCCCAGCTTAACCCGAACGCGCGGGATTGTTGAGGCGGTCCGCGCCCCAAATGAGATGAAATTTCTGCATAAAGATTCAGCAAAATAGACCACTCGATCAAAAATTAGGCAAAAACATCCAAAATCATTGCCGGATTCCCCTCAAAACCTTCCCTCTACGTCATCCGCTGAAGTTTTCTGCACCTGCAAACACAGCAGATGTTTCTGCCAAACCAAGGGGACACGAGGTGAAACTCATCATTGCAACAATCAAGCCATTCAAGTTGGAGGAGGTCCGCGAGGCTCTGACCGATGCCGGGGTGCGCGGCATGATGGTGACCGAGATCAAAGGCTTCGGCTCTCAGTCCGGACACACGGAAATCTACCGCGGCGCGGAATACGCGGTGAATTTCGTACCCAAAGTCAAAATCGAAATTGTGGTTTCCGACACCGCCGTGGAGGAGGTCGTCGAGACAATCACCAAAACCGCACATACCGGCAAGATCGGCGACGGCAAGATATTCGTGCTCAGCGTCGATCAGGCCGTCCGCGTCCGCACCGGCGAAACCAACGAAGACGCGCTCTGAAGCTGCGCACAACGGGGATACTCTCTATGACCTATCTGAAAAAAATCTCACCTGCCGCGCTGCTGATCGCTTTGCCTTCTCTGGGGCTGGCTCAGGACGCGGATACCACGCCGACCATGGAAGACATCGGGTTCATCTTCACAACCTTTATGTTCCTTGTGGCAGGCTTTCTGGTGTTCTTCATGGCCGCCGGGTTCGCCATGCTCGAAGCGGGGCTTGTACGGGGCAAGAACGTCACCATGCAATTGACCAAGAACATGGCGCTTTTTGGCCTGGCTTCGATCTTCTATTACATTCTGGGGTACAATCTGATGTACCCCGGCGATGGTTGGTCCATCGACGGCATTCTGGGTGCCTTTGCCGTGACCGGGCTGGAGCCTGTTGGTCTGGAAGGCGCCGAGCCGGACCTCACCTATGCCTCTGTCGGCTCTGATTTCTTCTTCCAGTTGATGTTCTGCGCGGCGACCGCCTCCATCGTGTCGGGCGCGCTGGCCGAGCGGATCAAGCTCTGGCCGTTTCTGGTCTTTGTCATCATCCTGACGGCCGTCATCTACCCTGTTCAGGCAAGCTGGAAATGGGGTGGCGGTTTCCTTGACGGCATGGGCTTTCAGGATTTTGCCGGGTCCACGGTGGTCCACTCTGTGGGCGGCTGGGCCGCCCTTGCCGGAGCGCTGATCCTTGGCCCGCGTATCGGCAAATACAAGGACGGTCGCGTGCACCCGATGCCGGGTTCCAACCTCGCGCTTGCGACACTTGGGACATTCATCCTGTGGCTGGGCTGGTTCGGTTTCAACGGCGGCTCGCAGCTTTATATGGATACAGCTGGAAACGTGGCCGACATCAGCCGCATCTTCGCCAACACCAATACGGCCGCTGCCGCCGGTGCCGTGACTGCGCTGATCCTGACCCAGTTGCTTTACAAAAAGCCTGACCTGACGATGATCCTGAACGGCGCGCTGGCTGGTCTGGTCTCCATCACTGCCGAGCCGCTTGCACCCTCGCTGGTCGGCTCAACGCTGATCGGTGCTGTTGGCGGGGCAATTGTGGTCTTTGCAGTCCCAATGCTCGACAAGTTCAAGATCGACGATGTCGTCGGCGCGATCCCTGTACACCTCTTTGCCGGTATCTGGGGCACGATCGCCGTAATCTTCTCCAACGATGCCGCAACTTTGGGCGTGCAACTCTACTCGATCGTGGTCGTCGGGGTGTTCACATTCGTGGCCTCCGCCGTGGTCTGGATGATCCTCAAATCGACCATGGGCATCCGCGTCAGTGAAGAGGCAGAGATCAATGGCCTCGACACCACCGAGCTTGGGATGGAAGCGTACCCTGAGTTCTCAAGAGGCTGACAGGCTAGAGAAAAAACAAACCCGGGCGGAAACGCCCGGGTTTTTGCTGTCATAGGGGTTTGATAAACCCTTCAGACACCCGATGCGATGATCGCTTCCGCAAGGATCGGCACCGTTTCGGCATTCAGGCCCGCGATATTCATGCGGCTGTCGGACACCATGTAAATCCCGTGTTTGGACCGCATCTCCTCAACCTTTTCAGCTGTCGTGCCAAGGCGCGAAAACATCCCGCGGTGCTGCGCCAGAAACCCAAAACGATCCGACCCGGAAAGCCGTTGCAATTCACCGGCCAACTGACTGCGCAGTCCCAGCATGCTGTTACGGACCTCTTCCAGTTCCGCCATCCAATCGGCGCGCAGGACGTCATCGTTCAGGATCATGGTGACCAGACGCGCGCCATGATCCGGCGGGAAGGAGAAATTCTGGCGGTTCAGAAACGCCAATGTGTCCTGATGCAATTTACGTGCGTCGGCATTCTGGCTGATGGCCATCAAAAGACCCGTCCGTTCCCGGTAGATGCCGAAGTTTTTGGAGCAACTGGCAGCAACCAGCGCTTCGGGCACCGAAGAGACCACAAGACGGGTTGCCTGCGCGTCCTCCTCCAGACCATCCCCGAAACCCTGATAGGCAATGTCGATCATCGGCACGGCACCCGTTTCCACCAGTACGTCCACCACAGCCTGCCATTCGGTCATGTTGAGGTTGGCCCCCGTCGGGTTGTGGCAACAGCCGTGCAGCAGCACCACGTCACCTGCCTTTGCCTGACGGATGTCGGCAATCATGCCGTCAAAATCGACACCGCGCGTCTCGTCATCGAAGTAGCGATAGGGCACCATTTCGATGCCCACATAGTTCAGGATGGAAATATGGTTCGGCCACGTCGGATTGGACACAAACACCCGCGCATCGGGGCGCGCCAACTTGATCAGCTCAAACGCCTGCCGCACGGCACCGGTGCCACCGGGTGTCGCCACGGCGGCAACGGTATCGCGCGCAACGGCATCCGCCAGCACCAGCCTGATCATCGCATCGGCAAAGGCGGGGTCCCCCGCGAGGCCGGTGTAGACCTTTGTATCCTGTTCTTCCCACAACTTGTGCTCGGCAGATTTAATCGCCCGCATGACCGGCGTCAGCCCTGTGGCATCCTTATAGACGCCAACCCCAAGATCAATCTTGGCGACGCGTGGGTCGTCCTTGTACATCTGCATCAGCGCAAGAATGCTGTCAGCGGGGCGGGTTTTGAGGGTCTCGAACATCAGGCATCTCCAGTGGCGACAGGTACGGTTGGGAACATCCCCCATTCGGCCCAGGAGCCGTCGTAAAGGGACCAATGCGAATGCCCCATGCGCTCAAGTGCCAGCGCCAGAATGGCAGCTGTGATACCTGATCCGCAGGAGGTGATAATCGGTTTGGACAGATCGACGCCCGCGGCTTCAAAGATTGCACGGCAGGCTTCGGGCGATTTCATCGTCTTGTCGGCGTTGAGCAGTTCAGTGAAAGGCACATTGCGTGCTCCGGGAATATGGCCTGCACGCAGCCCTTCACGGGGTTCAGGCGCCTCCCCCCGGAAACGCACGGCCGCGCGCGCGTCAACGATCTCATGATCTTCGAGTTTGGAGGCCGCTGACACCTGCGTGACATCACGCACAAGATGGTTCTGCACCCGTACGGTCATATGGCGGTCCCGAATGATCGGCGGCATGTCTTCCAACGCGTGCCCCGCCGCCTGCCACTTCGGCAAACCACCGTCCAGCACAGCCACATTTTCCTGCCCCATCAGGCGAAACAGCCACCACACGCGGGCAGCCGACAGCAGCCCCGCACCATCATAAACAACAACCTGATGACCGTCGCCCACACCCATTGCGCGCATGCGGGACATGAATTTTTCGACCGGCGGCGCCATATGGGGCAGATCAGACCTGTGATCCGATATCTCGTCTATGTCGAAAAAACGAGCCCCGGGAATATGTGCCGCGTCATACTCCGCTTTGGCATCGCGTCCCATCTCGGGCAGATACCAGGAGGCATCAAGAATACGCAGATCGGGATCCTTGAGATGTTGCGCCAGCCAGTCGGTCGAGACCAGTGTTTTCGGATCATCGGACATGAGATTCCCCCTGCGATCAAAAATCGCCTCTGGGTAACGCTCACGGGGTGCGGTGGCAAGTCTGCTTGGCGTGTTGAAGCTCCGAGGGGTGCGTTACCTGCACCTTCAATGCCTGGCCTCCCAGGCTTAGCCGTGATCCTTCATCAGGCGCGATTTCTGGCGCGACCAGTCACGCTTTGCCGCCGTTTCGCGCTTGTCATGCAGTTTTTTGCCCTTGGCCACACCAATCTTGATCTTCGCCATACCACGATGGTTGAAATACAGCACCAACGGCACCAGCGTCATACCCTTGCGCTGTGTCGCGTTCCACAGGTCTGAAAGCTGCTTGCGGGAGACCAGAAGCTTTCGGCGGCGGCGTTCATCATGCTGGAAGGTTTTCGCCTGCTTGTAAGGCGCGATGTAGCTGTTCACGAGCCACAGTTCACCTTCTTCGACCGCCGCATAGCTTTCGGCAATGTTGGCGCCGCCCATCCGCAGGGATTTGACCTCCGACCCTTCCAGAATGATCCCGCACTCAATGTCCTCTTCAATCGCATAATCAAAACGCGCCCGCCGGTTTTCGGCGACGACCTTATAATTGGGATCGGACTTTGATGCTGATTTAACCTGAGCCATGGGCGCAGATGTAGGGCCAGTCGGCACCCGGCGCAAGATGACTTGGAACACAGACCGGTTGCAAATTCCTTGCCGGAATAGGCTCGAAGCGAAATTTGGTGTATAAACAGCTTTGCTGCACCCGATCCGGAGGCCCCATGTTCAACCCTACCGCCACGCTGGCCTCGTCCTTCGGTGACCATCTGTCGGAAACTTTTCTGCAGTATTTCTCCGGTCGTGACCCGGAATATGCCGCCTATATCAATGGCTGTGCCAAGATGGTTCTGGAACGTCTCGCCAATTCAGACGCGCTCTATCACAATGCCGAACACACCATGATGGTGACGCTTGTGGGTCAGCAGATCATGCGGGGGCGGCTGGTCACCGAGGCGATACAGCCGCGCGACTGGCTGCACTACATCATTTCGTTGCTGGTTCATGATATCGGCTATCTGCGGGACATCTGCGAAGGGGATCATGACAACGAGATCGTTATTGATCCTTCGGGCAAGACAATCACGCCCCCGCGCGGAGCCTCCGATGCTTTTCTGGCCCCCTATCATGTGGAACGCGGCATGATGTACGCGCGTCGGCGGTTTGGTGATTCAGACTTCATCGACGAAGAACGCATTGCGCAAGCCATTGACTACACACGCTTTCCGGTGCCCCAGGACGACCATTATCATTCGATCGCCAGCGAGCCTGCCTTGGTGCGCGCCGCGGATCTGATCGGCCAAATGGCCGATCCCTTCTATCACCGGAAAATCGGCGCGCTTTATCTGGAGTTTGAAGAAACCGGGATGGCCGAGCAGCTTGGTTATCACAGCGCGGTCGATCTAATGGAAAAATTCCCTGATTTCTTCTGGTCCAGGGTGCAGCCACTGATCGGCCCGGCGCTGAGCCATCTGGAACAGACCATGGAAGGCAAGCAATGGGTGGCGCAGCTTTATAACCACATTTTCCAGGTCGATCATCGCACCAGCATGCTGGGTCCGTTCAACGGCGCTTAGGCGGGGTCAATCCCCCAGTTTCGCATGCACTTCATCCAGATCAATTTCGCCCACCGGCATCTTGTTCCCGGGATTTTCGAAATCGTATTTGAAGAGTTGAAAATCACGTTTGTAAATTTCATAAACCAGATGCATGGATAAATCATCGAAGTAATCCTCGACGGCATGCGCACGCTTGGGCCCATGCCCTTCGCTTTCATTGAACCGGGGCACGTCCTTGAGGGAAATCGGGTGCGGGGTCTCGATCGCGTTCAGAACATCCTGCATCCCGTCGTTGAAAGCTTCAGTCCAGACAATCTTGTCATAGGTTCCACCATTCACAATGAAGGTGCTGACGTGGCCGGACATGGCGGACCAATGGATATCCGGATCCATGGGTTTGCGAAAACGGATTGTGTCGCGCGCAAAAAGCAAAAACCGGCGGAAGGCGGCAATCTGATCAAAATCACCCTGACCATCCTCGCCACCGACGTCGATCCCATATCTTTGCGCAAGCTGCGGAACCAGGTTGCCGCGATACCGTTTCCCATTGCGCTGAATGCCGCAGATTTTGTCAAAAAAGGAACTCAGGATACGCGTGTAGGGGTTGCGCACACAGGTAAACGCATAAGAACGGTGCTGCTGAACATTATGAGTTATCGGTTCCTGACTGTCGTCCAGCGCCCATTTATGCAGTCCCTCTTTGGCGTCATGGATGTCACCGTCAAAGTAGGCTCCGTGATCAGAATAGAACATGATCTGCCCGATCGTTGAGCAGGCACATTTCGGCACCACACGGTAAACCATGCTTTCACTTGTCGTCATCCAGGTTCCGGGGAAACCCATACCAGCCAACTCCTGCGCGCCGCGCTGCATCGCGGTCATAAATCCTGCCTGTTTTGAAAAAAGCAAATAATTGCGGTTTATTCAATGTGCCTTCATGCTTATCAACGTATAGAGTGGCAGAAATAAGAGCAGATCCGACAACCCGTGGCAAAGATCGCCTTCATCCTTTTGTGCCATAAAGACCCCGATGCTATCATTCGGCAAGCGGAACGTCTGACTGCGGCCGGCGATTACATGGCCATTCATTTCGATGCCCGTGCCGATCCAGATCACTATGAAAAAATTCGAAAAGCCCTGAACGGTAACGCCAATGTCACTTTCGCCAAACGCCGTGTGAAGTGTGGCTGGGGTGAATGGTCTCTTGTTCAGGCGACATTGAACGCGGTGCAGGCCGCCGTGGATGCCTATCCTCGTGCTACGCATTTCTACATGTTGTCTGGCGATTGCATGGCCATCAAATCCGCCGAGTACACCCATCATTTCCTTGATGAAAACGACGCGGATTTCATCGAGAATTTTGACTATTTCGAAAGCGACTGGATCAAGACCGGTATGAAAGAAGAGCGGTTGATTTACCGCCACTTTTTCAACGAACGAAAGCACAAACGCGCCTTTTACGCGTCGATGGAAATTCAGCGACGTCTCAAGCTTGCCCGCAAGTTACCTGAAGATATCCAGCTGCGGATTGGCAGCCAGTGGTGGTGCCTGCGTCGCGAAACCATTGAGAAAGTGCTCGAATTCGCGCGCGACCGGCGCGATGTGATGCGGTTTTTTTCGACCACCTGGATTCCGGATGAGACTTTTTTTCAGACCATCGTCCCGCACCTAGTGCCAGAGCCCGAGATTCGCAGCCGCACCCTGACTTTCCTGATGTTCACCGATTACGGGATGCCGGTGACCTTTTACAACGATCACTACGACATGCTGATCAGTCAGGATTATCTCTTTACCCGCAAGATCAGCCCCGAGGCGCAGGATCTCAAACGCAGACTGGGCCTGCTTTATGCCGCTACGGGTGTCAATTTCCAGATCTCCGGCGAGGGCCCGAGCCTTTTTAAGTTCCTCACCGGGCGCGGTCGTGTCGGACGGCGGTTTGCCACCCGGTTTTGGGAAACGGAATCGACGTTGGGGCGCGAACGCGAATTGCTGGTCGTTGTGTGCAAGAAATGGCACGTTGCCAAACGCGTCCTGGAACGCATCCGGCAAACGACCAATGTCCCCGCGGTCGAATATCTCTTCAATGAAGAGGATACATATCTGCCTGATCTGGGGGGCATACAGACGTCTCTTGAAAAACGGACCCGCCACAGGCGCGCACTGATGCGAATGCTTTTCGATTATTTTGAGACGGACAAGATGATCGTTTGTATGGATCCGACCAACATCGAATTGCTGCAGGATTTTGCCGCCGACAGATCGGTAACCCGTCTTTTGGAAATTGAGTGCAGTTTTACCGATGATTACCTGATTGGTCACGCCATGCGGGTTGGCCTGGCGGGGGAACAGACCTCCCCTGAAACGCTCGAACGTCTGCTACCGACCATTCGGAATGATATGATATTCGAAAGTGATCGCATTCGGGACGCCGAATTCAAAAACTATAGCAGGATACGAGAAACCGGCGATCTGGAAGACAACACACAGGCGCTGGCCCAGTTCTTGTCGATCTCCACCGATGCTGCGCGCGATATTGCCAGCAGCCCCCATCTTTTTGCCGACTAAGGACCCGCCATGAGCTACGACTACGATGATCAGAACATTTTTGCGAAAATCCTGCGGGGCGAAATTCCAAACAACACCGTTCTGGAAACGGATCATACTCTTGCTTTTCGGGATCTCTATCCGCAGGCGCCGACCCATGTGCTGGTCATCCCCAAAGGGTCTTACGTCAGCTTTGATCACTTTGCTTCCGAAGCATCCGAGGCGGAGATCGTCGATTACACCCGCGCCATTGCCGAAGTTTGCCGGATGGAAGGCGTGTCACTTACAGCAGGTGACGGGTTCCGCATGATCTCCAACGCAGGCGCGGATGGCGTGCAGGAAGTTCCACATCTGCACGTTCATATCCTAGGCGGGCGTCCGATGGGGCGCATGGTCGCGAAGGCGGATTAGCCTGTTAGTAACCGCGCCTTTTGGCCGCCCACCACTTGCGGAACCGGCTGCGCCTTTCCGCCATGTTGTCTTCTGCCGCTTCCCAGCTGTCCTGAATTTCTTCCAACTTCGGATCAATCCGCTTTTGCCGGAAACGCCGCCAGCGTACCCAAATTGCGTAGATAATCGCCGCAAAGAACGCCAGGATCAGCGTATTCAACCATGGAAGCGGCTTGCTGGCCTCGGGGCCCGCCACAGGCCATACGGCAATGGCATTTGGAAATATGGAAAAGAACTCGTTGCGCCAACCGTAGTGGCGTATTGCAACATATTGCGGTTCGGCGGCGGTCGATTTGGCGTCCGCCGCCTCCGCCTGCAGGTTCGACGTGTCAAACTTGAAATAGGGGGGCCAGCCCCAACCAGTGTCCTCATTGCGGTAGACCATGACGCTGTTGTCAACGCGACGTGTCTGGATAAAGAAAACATCCCGGCTGGTAGCGTTCGGATCGGAGCCCGCATCCGCCTGCGCCCAGAAGAGCCGGTTCTCGCCGGGATCAATGCGTTTTTCATAGGTGTCCGTCACCCGCACGATATCAACCTGCGGCAATGTGTAGTGAAAAGCGGATGCAACCAGAGTCCAGAAAACAACAATGAAGCCCCATTTGACGTAGAACATAACCGGCCCTTTCTCAGGCGAAATTCGTGAAATAGATGAGCAGCCCCATGGCGATCGCGGGAACGACATAGACCCCCAGAATAAGCTTACGGCGCAGGGAGCCATCATACTCCTCAAGGCCCGACTGCACAAATGTCTCGCGGTCGCCCGGGCCTCCGGTGGCATCCCATTCCGCCTCCAGCTTACCCCGACGGACCGCACGCGAATAGAAGGACAGACAGAAGTAGACTATCGTCAAGACAACGAAACCAATCAGCAACAACCGTGCCAGTGCGACCATTCCGGTGATCCCTTTTTATGAACCCGCGTACCCAATATAGGGAATGTGAACTCGCTTTACATCTACCGATATCATAAACATCAAAGCAGCTGTTGCACAGGCAGGTTGAGCGGTGAGGCTCATGGTTTCACGCTTGAGCTGAGCATCGCTTTGGTCAGCCCGCGCAGTTCTTTCTGTAGTCTTGTCAATTCATTGAGGCTCATGCCGGTCGCCTCGGATATGCATGTCGGCACGTGGCGTGCTTGCGCTTCCAATGCGCGGGCCTTGTTAGTCAGAGCGACAACAACACGTCGCTCATCCTTGGGATCACGGTTACGCGTGACCAGCCCTGCGTCTTGCAATCGCTTGATCAGCGGCGTCAGCGTGTTGCTTTCCAGACTGACCCGCTGGCCGATTTCGCCCACGCTGAGGGGGCTTTCCGACCACAGGTTCAGCATCACCAGATATTGCGGATAGGTCAGGCCCAGCGGTGCCAAAAGCGGCGAGTAGACCCGCGTAAATGCCTGTGACGCGGCATAAAGATCAAAGCAGAGCATCTGCTCCATTGGGTCTGACTGAGGTGATTTATCTTTTGGGTCTGTCATGCTCTTTCCCTTATATCGCGGGCGAAATCGCCGCAAGGTTGACAGGTCACAGTTGCTTATTTATATCGTACACGATATTAACGCTCACGATTAAAAGGAAGCCCCCCATGCCGACAAAAATCCTCTACAGCACAAGTGCTACAGCGACGGGTGGCGGCCGCGAAGGCACATCCGGCCTTGATGACGGTAGCTTCACTGCAAATTTGGTCACGCCCAAAGAACTGGGTGGGTCGGGTGGCGACGGAGTGAACCCCGAACAATTGTTTGCGACAGGGTATGCCGCCTGTCTCCTCGGGGCCCTGCGCTTTTACGCCGCACAGCACAAGATCGCGGTTCCGGATGACGCAACAGTTTCGACAACAGTTGGCATTGGGCCGCGCGAAGATTTGGGTTTTGGCCTTGACGTGAAAATCAAAGTGTCGCTGCCCGGGGTCGACAAGGCCGTGGCCGAAGATTTGATCGCAGGCGGCCACAAGGTCTGCCCC
Organism: Roseobacter sp. EG26; assembly: GCF_049830555.1. Taxonomy (NCBI): domain Bacteria; kingdom Pseudomonadati; phylum Pseudomonadota; class Alphaproteobacteria; order Rhodobacterales; family Roseobacteraceae; genus Roseobacter; species Roseobacter sp. EG26. The sequence continues at coordinate 73,948 of NZ_JBNBLH010000010.1, read as the reverse complement.
TACAGCCACGCCACAAAAGGCAGCCTGACGATTACACCGGAACTGGTTTGACGAAAAATGCCACGGCGCCTGAGCGGGGCCGTGGCACAGGCGTCAGCCTACGATATTGTGTTCGGGACCGTAGGGGAACCCGGTGATATTCTCGTTGCCCTCTTCGGTGATCACCAGAATATCATGTTCGCGGTACCCGCCCGCACCGGGTTTTCCAGCGGCGATGGTCAGCATGGGTTCCATCGAAATCACCATGCCCGGTTCCAGCACCGTGTCGATGTCCTCGCGCAATTCAAGACCGGCTTCGCGACCATAGTAGTGGCTGAGCACGCCAAAGGAATGCCCGTACCCGAATGTGCGGTATTGCAATACATCCCGTTCAGCAAAGAAGTCATTGATCTTACGCGTGATCTCGGCGCAGGACGCCCCCGGCTTCAGCAGGCTCATCCCGTATTCATGCGCAGCGACATTCGCTTCCCAGATCTTCAGGCTCGCCGCATCCGCCTCCTCGACAAAAAGCGTGCGTTCCAGCGCCGTGTAGTAGCCGGAAATCATCGGAAAGGTATTCAGTGACAGGATATCGCCGCGCTCCAGCACGCGGCCGGTGACGGGGTTGTGTGCGCCATCGGTGTTCAGGCCCGACTGGAACCAGACCCAGGTGTCCCGGTATTCCGCATCCGGAAAACGTTTGGCGATTTCAAGCTCCATTGCGTCGCGCCCGGCCATGGCCACGTCGATTTCACGAACGCCCGCCTTGATCGCGTCGCGCACCGCAAAACCGCCAACGTCCGCAACCTGTGCACCATGACGGATCAGGGCGATCTCGGCCTGGGATTTATGCATCCGCTGACGCATCGTCGTCTCAAAAAGATCAACCATCGTGAGAGGGCTCAGGAAATCCTCCAGCTTGTCACGCTGCATCAGGGTCAGGTGGTCGCCCTCATAGCCGATGATGGCGTTCTTGCCGGTCACCGAAGCCACCGCGCGCCAGAAATTATCCCGCTGCCAGTCCGTATAGGTGATGTTGTCGGCAAAACTGCGCCGCCATGGCTGACCTGCATCAATGCCCGCGCTGATCGTCACCGCATCCTTGCCGGTTACAACCATCCCGTAGGGACGGCCAAAGGCGCAGTAAAGAAACCCCGAATAGTAGGCAATATTATGCATAGATGTGAAAACAGCAGCCGAAACGCCGGCGGCCTCCATCCGCTCGCGCAACTCGGTGAGCCGCGCCTCATATTCCGCCGCTTCGAACGGCAGGGGCGATTTTTCGCCATTGTGATAACGGTACATTTCCGGGCGGTCAGAAAAATTTTGGGCGGTCATGTCAGACCCTCCTTATGCAGAAAGGTCCCGGCGTTCAGGACAGATCAGGGCCACGCATCGGACGACGCCATCGTCCGCAGCCTGATCCTTCCCATCGCCGATTCTACGCAATCGATCAAGCTTTATTGACCGGTCAGAAAGGTTACCAGATCGCTATCCGCATTTTCCAGGGCATCAATCACGTCAAAATGGTGTTTGCCCGGAACGATGACCTGCCGCACGCCCCAGGCGCGGGCCAGAGCGTCAGCTTGCTCCAGAAACACTGGGCGTTCATCTTCCCCGACCCAGATTTTCACCTCCGCCTCCTGCGGGCGGGACATATTTGTCGGGCTCTCGGCTTCAGCCTCCTGCGCATCCAGCCGCAGAATGTCATTCATCGAAGTCTCCAGCAAAGGCAACAGATCGGCAACCGGTGAGATTGGCGCAATCCGGGCAATGCGCCGTCGCACGGGTTCCGGTAAAATCAGCGGGTCCATCATCCGCGACACCAGATGCCCGCCCGCTGAATGCCCGGCCAGGGCGATGGGCTCAAAGGTCCGGTCGGCGATCCGGGTCACCGCAGCGGCGATCTGCGTTGTGATTTCCGCGATCCGCGCATCAGGGCAAAGATCGTAACTTGGCATTGCGACCGACCAGCCGGCCTTCAACGCGCCAGCCGCCAGATGCGACCACAAACTGCGATCGAAAGCTTTCCAATAGCCGCCATGAACGAAGATCAGCGTTCCGCGCGAAACACCCGAAGCGTTAAAGAAATCAAACACCTGTCGTTCACCGGGGCCGTAGGAAAGACCCACTTCCGCACGTGCACCCAGATCATCGAGCATGCGCTGCGCCGCTTGCGCCCATCTTGCCGGATAGGCCTCAGCTCCTTCTATGTAGGCAGCATTCGCATAGGCATCATCCAAAGGCTTCATTTGTTACACCCTCTTTTTCGGAACTGGACAATCATAGTCAGACTTGATTTGAGAGCGATAGCCATTTTCGCGGAGGACCCGAAATGAAAGATATTCTAAACACTGACCTCAAATCCCTGCTCAAAGATCCAAGTCTCCTGGAGACCCGCGCCTATATCGGTGGCGCGTGGGTGGATGGAGAGGACGGCACTTTTGAGGTGACCAATCCCGCGCGCGGAGACGTGATCGCCGAGGTTGCCGATCTGAGCCGCGCTCAGGTCGCAGGTGCCATTGCGCAGGCCGAAAAGGCGCAAAAGGACTGGACCGCATGGACAGGTAAGGAGCGCGCTGCGGTCATGCGCAAGTGGTTCGACCTGATGATGGAAAACGCCGACGATCTGGGCACAATCCTGACCGCCGAACAGGGCAAGCCCCACGCCGAAGCCAAGGGCGAGATCGCCTATGGTGCCAGCTTCATTGAGTTCATGGGTGAGCAGGCCAAGCGCGTTTACGGCGAAACCATTCCCGGTCATCAGCGCGACAAACGCATCACCGTGCTGAAACAACCCATCGGGGTCGCCGCGTCAATCACGCCGTGGAATTTTCCCAACGCGATGATCACCCGCAAGGCCGCGCCCGCTCTGGCGGTGGGCTGTTCTTTTGTCGCACGCCCGGCCAAGGAAACACCGCTTTCCGCAATTGTAATGGGCGTGCTGGCGGAACGTGCCGGTATCCCGGCCGGTGTCTTTAACGTTGTCACCTCCTCATCTTCTTCTGCCATCGGCAAGGAGTTTTGCGAAAACCCGGCTGTGCGCAAACTCACCTTTACCGGCTCCACCGAAGTTGGCCGCATCCTGCTCAAACAAGCCGCTGACAGCGTGATGAAATGCTCCATGGAGCTTGGCGGCAACGCGCCATTCATCGTCTTTGATGACGCTGACCTCGACGCAGCGGTCGAAGGCGCGATGATGTGCAAGTTCCGCAACAACGGCCAGACCTGCGTGTGCGCCAACCGCATCTACGTGCAGGCCGGGGTCTATGATGCCTTTGCCGCAAAGCTGAAAGTGGCCGTGGAAAATCTCAAGGTGGGCGATGGCCTCGAAGAGGGCGTCACAACCGGCCCCTTGATCAACGCCGAAGCGGTCGAGAAGGTCAAGGAACACATGGAGGATGTGGTTTCCAACGGCGGTGCGATCCTGACCGGCGGCAAGGCGCATGAGCTGGGCGGCACCTTCTTTGAACCTACTGTGGTCACCGGTGTGACGCAGGACATGAAGGTCGCGACCGAAGAAACCTTTGGCCCCCTCGCCCCGCTCTTCAAATTCGAAGACGAGGATGAGGTGATCGCCATGGCCAATGATACGATCTTCGGGCTGGCCTCTTATTTCTATGCCAAGGATCTCAGCCGCGTTTACAAAGTGGCCGAGGCGCTGGAATACGGGATCGTGGGCGTCAATACCGGTATCATCTCCACCGAAGTCGGGCCCTTTGGCGGGGTCAAACAGTCCGGTTTGGGGCGCGAGGGGTCACACCACGGGATCGAAGACTATCTGGAGATGAAGTACATCTGCATGTCCGTCTGAACGCAAAGACTACGACAAAGGGGCTGCTTTTGCGGCCCTTTTTCTTTCACCGATGGATTGATCATCTGCCCCGGCAATACGGCCACGACCTCAGCGTCGTCTTTATGGATATGCAGCACAATTGATCCATTCTATGAATGCTGCATGACATTCGATCAAATCCGCACCTTCCTCTGGGTGGCCCGCCTGGGCGGGTTCCGTAAAGCGGCAGAGCGTCTGCACCTGTCGCAACCCGCCGTCTCGACGCGTATTGCAAACCTGGAGCAGGAATTGCGCGTCCCCCTTCTGGAACGCGGCCCCGGTGAGCTTGTTCTGACAAAACACGGGACCCTGTTGCTGTCTTACGCCGAGCAAATGCTTTTCGTTGAGGAAGAAATCAAGCAACGCGTCGCGAACCCATCCGAGGCCGAAGGCTTGTTTCGTGTCGGTGCGTCGGAAACCATTGCACAGGCCTGGCTGCCGGAATTTCTGACCGCTTTCAGCGCGCGATATCCGCGCGTGAATGTCGACCTGACGGTTGATATATCACTCAACCTTCGCAGTGCCCTCCTTGAGCGCCGACTGGACCTCGCCTTTCTGATGGGGCCCGTGTCGGAATTCACCGTGGAGAACGTGACGCTGCCGACCTTCGATCTGCATTGGTATCGTTCAGCCGCCAACGACCAGACCGACCTGAGCAAGATCCCAGTCATATCTTACTCCAGCAAAACGCGCCCCTATCGCGAATTGATGTCCGAGCTGTCACGCCGGATCGGCCCTAAAACGCGTGTCTATGCATCCGCGTCCTTGTCGGCTAGTCTCAAGATGATTGCGGCGGGAATCGCCGTTGGCCCTTACCCGCAAGCATTGGCCAATGACTTTCTCACCTCTGGACAGATCGTCGAGTTTGATCCCGGATTTCACCCGCAGCCATTGGCATTCACAGCATCCTATCTATCAGAGCCACGAAGCTTTCTCGCTGAAAACAGTGCTGAAATCGCCCGGCACGTCGCTGTGGCCTGGGATGAAACGCACCCAAAGTAATTCAAAATATCTATCACTAATGATATAATATGATTACTTGTGTGAAACTGTAGCCACGTGTGATGATCTGATGGCGTCGCGAGGGCTGCCATCATGACACTTACATTCGTTTCCCACACCGATCTTCAGACCGCATCGGTCGCTCAGGTCAGAGCTGCCATTCGCGACGGCTCCTATCGCGGTCACACGGCCGGACTGGCGGCGGGAAAGCTGCAATGCAATATCGCCATCCTGCCAGAGCAGCACGCGCTGGATTTCCTCAGGTTTTGCCAGCGCAACCCCAAACCCTGTCCGATCGTCGGGATCAGCGATAGCGGCAATCCCGCCCTGCCGACCCTCGGCTACGACATCGATATCCGGACAGATGTTTCAAAGTATCGGGTCTTTCGTCACGGCCAGTTGAGCGATGAAGTCACCGACATCATCGATACCTGGGCAGACGATCTGGTCACCGTCGCCCTGGGATGCTCATTTACGTTTGAAAACGCGCTGATGCGGCACGGGATACCGGTGCGCCACATCGAGACCGGCAGAAACGTTCCCATGTTCCGGTCCAATATCGACCTCATTCCCGCGGGCAGGTTCGGTGGTCAGATGGTCGTGACCATGCGCCCGATCCCCGAACACCAGATTGCCAAAGCCCAAGAGATCAGCAGCCGGTTTCCACAGGCGCACGGCGCGCCCATTGCCGTTGGCGATCCTTCCAGCATTGGCATTTCCGATTTGGCACAACCGGACTGGGGTGACGCGGTTGAGATCAATCCCGGTGAAGTGCCCGTCTACTGGGCCTGTGGCGTGACCCCCCAGAATGTTCTGCTGGAGGCCGAGCTTCCCATTTGCATCACCCATTCGCCGGGGCACATGCTGATCGCTGATGTCGCAGAAGACGCTGAAACAACAATCCTGCAAACACATTGACCCTTTCCAACAAGGAGACCCAAACATGAAAAACGTCCTATCTCTCATCGCCGCAGGCGCGGCCCTGTCCACCCCGGCACTGGCCGAAGATCTCTCTGTCGTGGGCAGCTGGTCCAGCCTGCCCCTGCACAAGCAATATGAGGCCCCCTTCTGGAGCACCGCCCTGCCCGAAGCATCAGAGGGCAAAATCAACGTCGAACTGACCACGCACAACCAGATGAGCCTTGGATTGGGCGACATCTATCCGCTTCTGGGGCAAGGCGTTTATGATGTCGCCATGACGGTGGCCGATTATGCGGTCTCGGATGCTCCCGAGCTTGAAGGTCTCGATGTGCCGCTGCTGGCGCTTTCCGCCGATGAGGCCCGCGCCATGGTCGATGCCGCGCGCCCGATGGTGGCCGATATCTACCGCGACCGGTTCAATTCCCACGTTCTGGCCATCGCGCCCTACCCGCCTCAGGTTGTTTTCTGCAATCACGAGATCACCAATCTGGCAGATCTGGAAGGATTGAAAGTTCGGGCATCCGGTCGGATGACCGCAAAACTGCTCGAAGCATTGGGCGCCGAGGGGGTGAATGTGTCTTTCTCCGAGGTGCCCGGTGCTTTGCAGAACGGCGTTGTTGATTGCGCCGTGACCGGGGCTGGTTCCGGCTACAGCGCGGGTTGGTGGGAGGTTTCCACCCACCTGCTGCCGATCCCGCTGGGCGGATGGGATTCCGTCGTGACGGCCATCAATATGGACAAATGGAACAGCCTGGACGCCGATACCCAGGCGTTGATTGCAACGCAGGTAACCAAAGGCTTTGAAGACCCCGCATGGGCCAGTGCGCAGGATGCGCTGGTCAACGACATCGCCTGTCTGACCGGAAACGGTGACTGCCCCGCAGGCGAGGCGCGCTCAATGAAACTGGTGGAGGTCAGCGATGCCGATTTTGACCGGGCCCGCGAGATTCTGACAAGCGAGGTACTGCCCGACTGGGCCTCCCGCGCTGGTGGCGACTGGGCGGCCCGCTGGAACGACAGTGTTGGCAAGGTTGTCGGTGTTACCATCAATTGACGCTTTAGCCAAAGGGACGTGCCCATCATGGAACTGACGATGATCAACAGCCTGCGCCGCATCAACCGAGGCGTCGCCCTTGGCGTCGGGTTGGGCTTGCTGCTGTGTGCGGCTTTCGTGCTGGCAGACATCATCATGCGCCGGGTCGGCACGTCCTTTGGCGGCACCGAAGAGATCGCTGGCTACGCCATGGCCCTCGCCACATCCTGGGGCATGTCCTACACGCTTCTGGAACTCGGACATGTCCGCATCGATCTGATGCGCAGCCGCGCCGGCAGCTTCGCGCGCGCGCTCTTTGACGTCTTTTCAATGATCGTCATGTCCGGCGTCATCGTCACCATCGCCATCAAGGCCTGGCCGGTTGTGGAACGGTCCCTGACCAACGGGTCGCGCGCCAATACGCCGCTTGAAACACCGCTCGCCTGGGTTCAGTTGCCGTGGTTTGCGGGCTGGGTCTGGTTTGCGCTGATGTCGACGCTGACCACCCTTGCCGCCATCAGTCTGGTGCTCAAGAAACGCCACACCGAGACCGAGCAGTTTGTCGGTGCCTTTGCCGAGCAGGAGACGTTGCAATGATCGCCTATGTCTCCGTTGGCCTGCTTGGGCTGCTGGCGCTTTCCATTCCCGTGGGCATTGTTCTGTTTCTGCTGGGTTTTGGCATTGATACGTTCTTCTCCAGCTTTCCACTGACCCGGGGGTTGGGCAATATGGTCTGGTCGTCGTCCAATTCGGCGACGCTGATCGCGATCCCCTTCTTTGTTCTGCTGGGGGAAATCCTCGTGCGCAGCGGAGTGGCCACACGCACCTATGCCGCCCTCGACCGTTGGGTTTCCTGGCTGCCCGGCGGGTTGGTGCACGCCAACGTCGCCACCGCCACCATGTTTTCTGCCACTTCCGGTTCTTCGGTGGCAACAGCAGCTACGGTTGCGACCGTCGCCATGCCGCAGGCTGAAAAACTGGGGTACGACCCCAAACTCTTTTCCGGGGCAATCGCGGCGGGTGGAACGCTGGGGATCATGATCCCCCCGTCGATCAACCTCATCGTCTATGGGTTTCTCACGCAATCCTCGATCCCGCAGCTCTTTCTCGCCGGTTTGATCCCGGGTATGGCCCTAGCCCTTGCCTTCATGGCCGTCACCGCGATCATCTGCCTGATCCGTCCCGATCTGGGCGGCGTGAGGCGCACCTTTCCGTTCCCCAAGATGCTGCGCGCCCTCATTGATCTCATCCCGATCCTCATCCTTTTCGGGCTGATCGTCGGCTCCATCTATCTGGGCTGGGCCACGCCGACAGAGGCTGCCGCGGTTGGTGTCGCGGGCGCGTTCCTGATCGCATTGGCCTTTGGCGGCGTGTCGTGGTCGATGCTTACACAAAGCCTCACAGGCACGGTGAAAATCACCTCCATGATCATGCTGATCGTCATCGGCGCCTCCTTCCTGAACTTCACGCTGGCCTCGGCGGGGTTGGGCCGCGAGCTGACAGCCTTCATGACCGGCCTCGGACTGACTCCACTCAAAACCATTCTGGTGGTTGTGGTGCTCTACATCGTTCTGGGGTTTTTCATCGAAACGCTCTCGCTGATGGTTGTCACCATACCAATCATCGTGCCGCTGGTGGTGGCGCAGGGCTATGATGTGATCTGGTTCGGCATCCTGATGATCGTGCTGATCGAAATGGCCCTGATCACGCCGCCGGTCGGCCTGAACCTCTATGTGGTGCAAGGCGCACGGCGCTCGGGCAGTTTGAACGAGGTCATGCTCGGCGCTTTGCCCTACTGCCTGACCATGCTCGCCATGGCATTTCTGCTGATCGCCTTTCCGAGCATTGCACTCTTCCTGCCAAACGCCTTGCAATAGCACGCCAGCTGTCGACAAAAAACCCGACGCTCCAAATGAAAAAACGGGCCCGAACAGCATGTCCGAGCCCGTCACGATTACTTGAATGCCTAATGCTTAGTTGACCGATTTGGCGTCAACAACATCCTTTTCGATCTGTTTTGTCGAAGAGATCGAAATCTGGCGTGGTTTCAGCGCTTCGGGCACTTCGCGCACCAGGTCGATGTTCAACATGCCATCGACATGTGTAGCCCCGGTGACAACAACGTGATCCGCTAGATGGAAGCGTCGCTCGAACGCGCGGGTCGCGATGCCGCGGTGCAGGTAGCTGCGCGCCTGATCTTCATCCGCTTTCTTGGCAGAGACAATCAGCGCGTTTTCACGCACCTCTACAGACAGGTCGGCATCTGAAAAACCAGCCACCGCAATCGAAATGCGGTAGGCGTCATCTTCGAGCTTTTCGATGTTGTAAGGGGGGTAGGAAGGTTGGGCGCCTTCGCTTGTCAGCACGCGGTCCATGAGATCAGCGATCTGATCAAAACCGACGGTGGCGCGATAAAGTGGTGCAAAATCATAAGTACGCATAGTTTCATCCTCTTTTGAGCGATTAAACACCGGTTGCTCCCAAAGGACGCATCCGGCCATTGCTTTTGCCAAGGCCCTTCATAGGCACCCCGACGCTGCTAATGTGGGCGTTCGAATTTTGCTTTCAAGACCCTCCGGGCCGAACAAATTTCGCACCGCCCGATGATGTATTGCGGGAGCTTCCGCTATTGATCCTGATCCGGCGGGCGCCTGCCAACGGGTTCTGCGCATTGGCCCGCATCTGCTGTTTCAGATCAGCCACAAGCTTCGGCAAAACCATACCGAACGAGGTTTTCTTGCCATCATAGTGACCAACGCTTGAAATGACCGAGATGATTTGCCCGCGCCCGTTTTTATGGCTGAAGACCGGTGCGCCCGATGACCCAAAAGTGACGTCGCAATCCATCAGCACAACGCCCTGGTATTGGTCAAACATCCGGCAAACGGCCTGGCGCGAGGGCAATTCGGCCCGACCACGCCCGTAGGACACCACACTGACAGGACCTTTGGTGAAACGCCCCTGATAAAGCACGAAGGGGTTGAGTTCATGGGTTGGGATCGCTGTCGCCAGTCGCAGCAATGCCACGTCATGGCGAATGTTGTCCTGGTTTACGCCGCCCCTTGGGTTGTAGCCGGGGTGGGCTTCGATCTGTGCGATCTTGCGTTCCGCTGCCGTGGCCCCATTGCGCAGACCCGCCCGAAAAGTCAGGTCCTCCGCTTTGAGCAGTTCACCGGTTCGCGAAGAGTAGACACAATGCGCTGCCGTCAGCACCAGCTCCGGCGCAATCAGCGTGGCGGTGCAAAACCCCACATTATCGGCGTCAAGCCGCCCCACAGCCTGCCAGACCAGCGCTTCGTTTTCGCCCTCCAGACCATCAAGAGTGGTGTTTCGGGCCTGCGCGGCGGCAACGGAAGGAAGCAGCAGGAGAAAAACAAGAAAGAAACGAAACATCGGTCAGTTCATCGGCTTTACGAATTTGGCACCGGAGGAGGATCGCCCCTCTCCCACGCCGATGCGCGCAGCAATGGGCGCGCTTTCCTGGTAAACGCCCTTACCGGCAAGCAATTCGGCGCGCAGAAAATCCAGCGGCGCGCCCAGGGCCGTCCCCAGCGATACATTCTGACCATTCATTTCCGCCTTTGCGGAAACGACCGAGACGATCTGCGCCTTGCCATCGTCGAAGGTGAAAATTGGCGCGCCGGACGATCCGAAATCAACTGAGCAGGATGTCACAAGCACACCTTGCTGGCGCGCGAGCACGGTGCAGACCTCCTGCAAGGATGGTGCCTCGGAGCGGTCTCGCGCATAGCTGACCACCCCGACGCGGTCCCCTTTGCGGGGTCTTGACGCGGTATCAAAAGGTTCAATCGTTGTGTTCCGAATGGGCCGCGCCAATTCAAGCAAGGCAATGTCGTTGCGGACCCGCGAGGAGGATACGTCTTCATCGTAGGTATATTCGGGGTGCAGCACTGCCCGGCGCACCTGGCGGTAAGCGGAGGCACGCCCGTTGCGCCAGCCTGCCAGAAACTCGACGGTTTCATGGTTGATCCTCTGGCCGGAAGCCTTGTCAAAAAGGCAATGCGCGGCGGTCAGGACAAGATCGTGACTGATAAGGGCACCGGTGCAAAACCCGTTGCCGCCAATGTCCAAACGGCCCACGGCCTCCCAGGGGCTCGCATCAATACCGTCTTCCAACGATTTCAGACGCGCATCCTCTGCAATGGCGCCGGTCGTCGTCAGCACCGCCAATCCAATCCATACCAACCACTTTTGCACTCAAAAATTCCTTCGATCTGATGCGAACAGAAATACGCATCAGATACGGCAGAAATAGGGCGCAACCCGCCCGATTGGCGACTTTTTGGTTAACGGACCGTCGCCAATTCGTTAACGGAGCATGGGCACGGGCGCAGGACCCTGGGGCCTCTCGCCAAGCGCTGGCGGTTTGGGCCCGCCGGTTGCCCAGTCCAGCAATTCAACCGTATGCACGATCGGTACCTTCGACGCAGAGCCAATCTGCATCATGCATCCGATGTTGCCAGCAGCGATGATATCAGGATTTTTGGCCTGCAAGCTGCGCACCTTGCGGTCTTTCAGTTTTTGGGAAATCTCCGGCTGCATCAGGTTGTATGTCCCCGCTGATCCGCAACACAGATGCGGATCGGAGGGTTCAACAACGGTGTAGCCCGCTTTCCTGAGAAGATCTTTTGGAAAGGTTTTGATCTGCTGGCCATGTTGCAGGGAACAGGCGGCATGATAGGCGACGACCATCTGGCGGTCTTCACCCTGCGGCAGATCAAGCGTCATCAGGATTTCAGACACATCAACCGCGATCGCGGAGACGCGCGCGGCATCCTCTGCCAGCGCCTCATTGCGAAACATTTGGCCATAGTCCTTGACGGTCGTGCCACAGCCACTGGTGTTGATGACGATGGCGTCCAGCCCGTCCCCGTCCATTTCCGCGGCCCAGGCGCGAATGTTCCGGGCCGCCGTCGCGTGGCTTTCCGAGGTCTTGCCCATGTGATGGGTCAGCGCGCCACAGCAGCCCGCGCCCTCGGCCACAACCACTTCGCAGCCCAGACGGGTCAGCAGGCGGATCGTGGCATCGTTGATATCGGTGTTCAGCGCTTTCTGGGCGCATCCGGTCATCAGGGCCACCCGCTTTTTGCGGGCACCTTGCGGTGCAAAACTCTGCGGATCGTCGTTGCGGCTGACCGGCGGGATAGTTTTGGGGGCCATCTCCAGCATCGCCCGCAGGCGCGCATCCGGCATCCAGCGGGCAAAGGGTCGCCCGAGTTTTGCGCCTGCCAGCGCCAGCCGGAACCGCATCGGGTAGGGCAGAATGCGCGCCAGTATCCAGCGCAGCGCCCGGTCGGTGAAAGGGCGCTTGTATCGCTGCTCGATATACTCCCGCGCGTGATCGACCAGATGCATGTAATGCACACCCGACGGGCAGGTCGTCATGCAGGCCAGACAACTGAGGCAACGGTCGATGTGTTTGACCGTCTTTTCGTCCGGGTCACGGTCGTTCTCCAGCATGTCCTTGATCAGGTAGATGCGTCCCCGGGGGCTGTCCAACTCGTCGCCCAGCACTTGATAGGTGGGGCAGGTCGCGGTGCAAAACCCGCAATGCACGCAGGAGCGCAGAATCTCATTGCTGCGCTGAATGCCCGGGTCCTTGAGCTGCGCCTCGCTGAATGTCGTCTGCATCAGGCAACCTCTCTGGCCACGGGGCCCATAAGTCCCGCGTTCAGGATACCGCGTGGATCAAACCGCGCCCGCAACCCTTCGCTGAGCCTTGCAACACCGGGGGTTTCCGGATGGAAAACCGGCAAAGCCGCGCGTGTGGCAGGAGCCGCCCGCACCAGCGTCGCATGACCGTCAAAAACCCCCAGCGCCGCGCGCAAATCCACGCCTTGCGGCATGCGCGCCCAGATACGCCCGCCGCCCCAGTCGAAATACCACGCCACCGCGCCTGACCGGCGCATCAGTGCCGGCGCGTCCGTTGGTTTGCAGGAAATGCGCCAGATGTCTTCGGGAACATCCGCCCAAAGCTCCACATCCCGGACGCTTTGCCACAGCCAGTCGGACATTTTGGCATCGCCCACGGTCATTTCGGCATCAAAATCGGCCAGAAGGTCTTTCAACCTGTCAATGCGGTAAGAAACAGACGCCTCGAAACCTTCCACACGCAGAACGGTCACCGGGCCGCCTTCCATGATGTTGGCGCAATGTGCGGCACCGGTGATTTCAAAAGGGGAGCCCATGGCTGCCGCCATCGCCCGGACCGCCTGCGCATCATCGAGTCCGCGGATCATCAATGTGGCCTGGGTTTCCGGCCGCGGCAGCACTTTCAGCGACACTTCGGTCAGCACCCCCAACGTGCCATGCGCCCCGCTCATCAGTTTCACAAGGTCGTAACCGGTCACGTTTTTCATGACACGCCCACCGTTCTTGACGATAGCGCCGGTGCCATCCACGAAACGCACGCCCAAGGCATAGTCGCGCGCCGCCCCGCCCTGAATGCGGCGCGGACCACTGACATTCGCCGCAACGATGCCGCCGATTGTCGGCTCTCCGGATGTGCCCAGCAATTTCCGGTGATCCATGGGCTCGAACGCCAATCGCTGGTTTTCGGCTTCCAGCGCCCGATTGATCGCGGCAACCGGTGTGCCTGCCTGCGCAACGATTGTCAGCGCGCCGGGTTCATAGAGTGATATGCCGGACAATCCGGCGACAGACAGCGCTGTGCCGACAGGCTGCAAACCGCGCGTTCCACCGCCTTCAATGGCCAAAGGTCCGCTGGCGGATTTGATCGCTTCGGCAAGCGCGGCTTCTTTATCAGGTGTCATGGGGTTCCCTTGGTCAATCTGGGCGGCGTCAGCGTTCCGCCACTATTCAGCGGCCATGGCAACGGCGCGGCGTGTTTCGGAAGCCGACAGCGGAAAAACCTTGGCCGGGTTCAGCAGCCATTGCGGATCAAAGACATCCTTCACCGCCATCTGTGCTTCCAGATCGTCCGGTGCATATTGGTAGCTCATCAGGTCCCGCTTTTCGATCCCCACGCCATGCTCGCCGGTCAGGCATCCCCCGGCCTCGACGCAGAGCTTCAGGATTTCCGCGCCGAATGCCTCGCAGAGTTCCAGATCGCCGGGTTTGTTGGCATCAAAGAGGATCAGCGGATGCATATTGCCGTCGCCCGCGTGAAACACATTGCCGACCTTCAGGCCGAATTCCTCCGACATCTCGCCGATCCGGCGCAGAACAAAGGGCAGCGAACTGACCGGGATGGTGCCGTCCAGACACATATAATCGTTGATCTGCCCCATCGCGCCGAACGCGGATTTCCGGCCCAGCCAGATGGCCGCACTTTCCTCCGCCGATTTGCTCTCGCGCAACTCGACCGGATTATGCCGACGCGCAATCTCCATGATCAGGGAAAGCTGGTGGTCAATCTCCGCATCCGATCCTTCAACCTCGACAATCAGCAGCGCTTCGCACATCGGATAGCCCGCCTTGGCAAAAGCCTCCGTCGCCTCAATGCAGGGCCGGTCCATGAATTCGATGGCGACCGGCAAAACGCCCGCCTTGATGATGTCACTGACGCAGGCACCGGCAACTTCATTGTCGTCAAATCCCATCAGCACCGGGCGCGCGCCTTCCGGTTTCGGCAGAATGCGCAGTGTCGCTTCGGTCACCACACCCAATTGCCCTTCCGAGCCACAGATCAGACCAAGCAGATCAAGGCCCGCACTGTCCATATGCGCCCCGCCAATCTCGACGATTTCACCGTCCATCATGACCATGGTGACGCCCATCAGGTTGTTAGTCGTGACCCCGTATTTCAGACAATGCGCGCCGCCCGAGTTCATAGCGATATTGCCCGCGATAGCACAGGCCAACTGACTGGAGGGGTCCGGCGCATAGAAAAAGCCGTTTTCCTCGACCGCCCCGGTCACGCTCAGGTTTGTGCGGCCCGTCTGCACCCGGATCGTGCGGTTCTCGTAATCGGTATCCAGCACGTCATTCATGCGCGCAACGCCCAGGATCACACAATCCGCCGTGGGCAGCGCACCGCCCGCCAGCGATGTGCCGGAACCGCGTGGCACCACGGGCACGCCTTCCTCATGACAAACCCGCAGAACATTCGCGACTTCCTGCGTGCTCGACGGCAGCACCGCCACCATCGGCGGGCATTTGTATGCGGTCAGCGCATCGCACTCATAGGCGCGGGTTTCGGACTGATCATGGATCACCGCCCCGTCCGGCAAGACAGCCTGCAAGCGGGATACAACGCGCCCCTTGCGCGCCAGCACATCAGCGTCAGGAATCGGCATTTCCATAGGGAACCCTCCATTTGGTAAAATAATATTACCAATTTCAACCATTGGCAAGCCTTATCGGACCTGCCATGCGTCTGAACATGACCTTCCTCGACCGTATCTCCCTGTTTGAACCTCTGGATTTCTTTGCCGTGGCGCTGCTCTTCGGCCTTTGGGCGGGCATTGGCTTCTGGGTGGAAAACCCCTCCAAGAAGCACCTGTCCACCGCCATGATCATGGCGCAGTATCGGCGGGAATGGATGTGCGAGATGATTACTCGGGATCCGCGTATTTTTGACGCCCAGATATTGGGAAACCTTCGACAGGGAACGGCGTTTTTTGCCTCGACCTGCGTCATTGCCATAGGCGGAGCGCTGGCGTTGATCGGGAATGCCGACCGGTTGGCCGGCGTGGCGGCGGACATCACCTTGATGGATCACCCCGATATCGTCTGGGAGCTCAAACTCATCGTCATGACGGTCTTCCTGACAAATGCGTTTTTGAAATTTGTCTGGGCCAACAGGCTCTTTGGCTACTGCTCCGTTCTGATGGCAGCCGTGCCAAACGATCCGGATCATCCCAAAGCCAAGATTCGCGCAGATCAGGCCGCTCATATCAATATCACAGCTGCAAAAGGTGTTAATCGCGGGCTGCGCTCGATCTACTTTGCACTCGCCTCTGCCGCGTGGCTTGCAGGGTCAATTCCACTCATACTCGCATCTCTGACCACAGTTACGGTCATTTGGCGCAGAGAATTTGCTTCTCACTCTCGCAAAATCCTCCTGAACCATTAAGTTACGCGGAAACTCGCCGAAATCGTGTGAATGGTATTTTGATATGAGATTTTTAACTTTGCTTTTTGTGCTCTTCGCCCTGCCGGCCTGGGCAGAACCTCCGCGCATCGAAAATGTCAAAGCAAAGCGTACCGGAGACAGTTGGCGCTTTGACGTGACAATTTCTCATCCGGATACCGGGTGGGACCACTACGCCGATGCCTGGCGTGTTCTCGATATGCAAGGCAATCAACTGGCGATCCGTGAACTGGCGCATCCTCATGTGGAAGAGCAACCCTTCACCCGCTCCCTGTCAGGCATCAAGATTCCGGAAGGCACGACGCAAGTGCAGGTTCAGGCCCGTGAACTGCCGGGCGGCTGGAACCCGAAGGCGTCAATCGTCACTTTGCGCTAGACCTGAAACGGAACCGAGATCGCGGGCACCAAAAACGGGCGCTCCTTGACCGAAATCAAACCCGGTCAGTCGCGATGATAAGGCGCACCAGACAGGATTGAGGCTGCGCGGTAAAGCTGTTCGGCCAGCATGACCCGCACCAGCATATGCGGCCAGACCATTTTCCCAAATGACAGCTGAAACGCTGTCTCGGCCCGCAATTCCGGGGCAATTCCGTCGGCCCCACCAATGATCAGCGCCAAATCCGCCCGTCCTGCGTCGCGCCACCCTGCCAGACGATCTGCAAATTCTCGCGAAGATTCAACGCGGCCACGCTCATCCAGCGCCACCATCACCGCACCCTGAGGGACGGCACGACGCAGAAGGTCAGCCTCCGCAGCCATCCCCGACGCTTTGCGGTCATCGACCTCCACAACCCGCGCGGGCCCAAGGCCAAGATTGCGGCCCGTCCGGTTGAGACGGGTCAGATAGTCATCAATGAGCTGTTTTTGCGGCCCGGCACGCAGCCGTCCAACCGCAACGATGTGAACACGCATGAGCTTACCACCAACGGAAATTGATCAGTTGGCCGCAGACTCCGGTCCGTCCATGGGCTGCCACATCTTCTCAAGCTGATAGAACTCGCGCACTTCCGGGCGGAACACATGCACGATCACATCGCCTGTATCGATCAGAACCCAGTCTCCGGTGTCCTTGCCTTCCATCTTCGCGGAAAGCCCGAAATCGTCTTTGACCGTCTGTGCGAGCTTTTCAGAGATCGAAGCCACCTGCCGGGTAGAACGCCCCGAACAGATCACCATATAGTCGCCGATCTCCGTTTTGCCGCGCAGATCAAGTTGCACGATATCTTCGGCTTTGAGGTCTTGAAGTGTTGAAAGGATGGTCGCCAGGAGCTTTTCGCTTGTGGCAATGTTGGATGCGGCAGGCATTACCGCATTCCCGATTTGAGCAGCATCCGCTGCGTCAGCGTGGATAGACAGGACATCGTCCTCCTTTGAACGCGCCGACCGACCCCCGGCGCTGGGGTGATTTAAGGGTAACAATACCCATTTGACTTTTCAATAAGACGGTTGCGGATATGTTAACGTGACGCCCCGTGAAAACCACTGTCTGCCGCATCTTCCAGCATCCGCACTTCCCGCTGGGGGAACGGAATGGAGATATCATGCTCTTTGAAGATATCCCACAAGGCCAGATAGACGTTGCCACGAATATTCGTCAGCCCGCCGGTCGGGTCCTTGATCCAGAACCGCAGGATGTAATCAACCGAACTGTCCCCAAAGCCGACGATATGGCAAACCGGCAGCTTGGGGTGTGACAGAACCCGGTCCACATCCGTCGCCGCCTCGATCGCGAGTTTCCGCACAAGATGCGGATCACAGCCGTAGGAGGTGCCAAAAAAGATGTCGAGGCGCACAAAATCGTTTGAATGCGACCAGTTCACCACCTGCCCGGTGATCAGATCCTCGTTCGGGATCAGGTATTCGCGCCCATCCCGTGTGACGACGCTGACATATCGCGCGCCCAGCGCGTTGATCCATCCGAAGGTCTCGCCCAGTGAAATCACGTCACCGGGTTTGATCGATTTGTCGAGCAGGATGATCACGCCGGAGACCAGGTTCGAGACAACCTTCTGAAGCCCGAAACCAAGGCCGACACCAATCGCGCCGGAGAGAACGGCAAGCCCGGTGAGATCAATGCCAACCGCCTTGATCCCGATAAAGAAGGCGCAGCCGTAGAGGATTGTCTGCACCGCCTTGACCGTCAGCACCTGCATGGACGGGCTGATGTCTTCGTTGCTGCGAATGCGCGACGCCGTGACCCCGCTGACCACACGCGCCATGGTGAAAAGCGCGCCGATGACCACAGCCGCAGTGATCAGCATCAGGACGGAGAAGCGGAATTCACCTACTTCCAGCGCCAGGTCATCAAGGAATGTGCTCACCTCATCGGACACGCCAACAAAATAGAGCGTTACGTAGATCCATAACGCCCAGGTCACCAACCGTCGCATTGTGCGGTTGCGGACCAGCCGGGTGGCGTATCCGATCCCCGTCCATGCCGCCGCCAATGTCGCTGCAAGCCCAATGAAATAAGAGCGCGACGGCCAGGTGATCTGCTGCATGATCATATACAGCCCGCCCGCAAGCACGGCAAACCAGATCAGCCCCATGCGGCGTTTGACCTGCACGATCATCCGCAGCTGTAACTTGGACCAGCCCTCCCGCGCGCGCACCCGGTTTTCGATCATTCTGCCGGAAACGATATGCAGACAGTAACAAGCCACGGCCAGACCGATCACGATCAGAACCTGATTCTGCCGCCACCCGGGCGTCAGAACGCTCTCAATAAAACTGATGAAAAGGAACCAGATTTCGTCGACGGACATCATCGCCGCGGCAAAGGCTTCGTCTTCTACCTCCATTTCTGCTCCTTTTGGTCGAAATTGGCACAGACCGTCCTAACCGACAACCCTTGCAGCAGTGCCGATGGCATTGTATCTCCACGCCATGAACCGTGTCTTTGATATGGATGACCGCGCGCGTCTGCGCGAACGCTTCTTCGGGGCAACGCGTGCTGTGCTTGCGCGACTATAGCCACGCACAGCAGCCCACCTGATCAATTCCAAATTACGGGAGAGGACCGATGTCCCCCAAAACGCTTTATGACAAAATCTGGGATGCCCATGTCGCCCACGAAGCCGACGATGGCACCTGCCTGCTCTATATCGACCGCCATCTCGTGCATGAGGTGACAAGCCCGCAGGCCTTCGAGGGTCTGCGGATGACAGGCCGCAAGGTGCGCGCACCCGAAAAAACCATTGCTGTGCCTGATCATAACGTGCCGACAACGCCGGGGCGCGAAGATCCCTCCAACATGACCGAAGATTCCGCTATCCAGGTGGCCGCCCTCGATACCAATGCCAGAGATTTCGGCATCCACTATTATCCGGTCTCTGACGTCCGTCAGGGCATCGTGCATATTGTCGGTCCCGAACAGGGCTGGACCCTGCCCGGTATGACCGTCGTCTGCGGCGACAGCCACACCGCGACCCACGGCGCGTTTGGCGCGTTGGCCCACGGGATCGGCACATCCGAAGTTGAACACGTGCTCGCCACCCAGACGCTGATCCAGAAGAAATCCAAGAACATGAAGGTGGAGATCACTGGCAAGTTGCGCCCCGGCGTCACCGCCAAGGACATCACCCTTTCCGTCATCGGTGCCACCGGTACCGCAGGCGGCACCGGCTATGTGATCGAATATTGCGGCGAAGCGATCCGCGATCTGTCGATGGAAGGCCGCATGACCGTCTGCAACATGGCGATTGAAGGCGGCGCGCGTGCCGGTCTGATCGCGCCGGATGAAAAGACCTATGAATATTGCAAGGGCCGTCCCCACGCGCCGAAAGGTGCCCAGTGGGAAGCCGCAATGGATTGGTGGAAAACACTTTATTCCGATGACGATGCCGCCTGGGACAAGGTGATCACCCTCAAGGGCGAAGACATCGCGCCGGTTGTAACCTGGGGTACCTCCCCCGAAGATGTTCTGCCGATCACAGCCACCGTGCCCGCGGCCGAGGATTTCGAAGGCGGCAAGGTGGGGGCTGCCCAACGCTCGCTTGATTACATGGGCCTGACGCCCGGCACCCCCCTGAACGAGGTCGAAATCGATACCGTCTTCATTGGCTCCTGCACCAATGGTCGGATCGAAGACTTGCGCGCTGCCGCTGAAATCCTGAAGGGCAAGAAAAAGAAAGACGGGCTGCGCGCCATGGTTGTCCCGGGCTCCGGCCTGGTACGCGCCCAGGCCGAAGAAGAGGGCCTGGCGGACATCTTCAAGGAAGCCGGATTTGAATGGCGTCTGGCGGGGTGCTCCATGTGCCTGGCCATGAACCCCGATCAGTTGCAGCCCGGCGAACGCTGTGCGGCCACGTCGAACCGCAACTTCGAGGGGCGTCAGGGACGTGGCGGACGCACGCACCTGATGTCGCCCGCAATGGCGGCAGCAGCGGCAATTACCGGCAAGCTCACGGACGTGCGCGACGTGATGTCATAGGCGTCGATTCGACTCATAAAAGGCGGAACTCTTGACGGGTTTCGCCTTTAAATTGAATGCCGGATTGGCCTTGCAGCCTATCAATGTGAATCCGAACTCAAATTCACTTTTCTCGGATTTAAAATTGCAAAATTGTGAATAATTGGTTAATAACATTCTCGTGTGCTTGTTAACGGGCACATAACGCGTTGGAGAGTTATTTCAGTGCGTGTAGTTTTTTAAGTGCTATTATAACTCTTCTATTTTTAAGTCGCGCTTTTGGCGCATACCTTTCTAGGGGGTACAATTTATGAAAAAACTAACAATAACGACAGCAACGGCGATCACGCTCGCGATGTCAGCAGTTGGTGCAACAGCTGCAACTCTCGACATCAGCGGAATCGACTCCTCTTGGAGCGCTGTGGTTCCTGGCGGTGTTACCGTGAACAACGGTGATCCGACATCATCCATGCGTTGGGGCAACCCAGCAGGTGGTGCCGGTCAGAGTGGATACGACTTTACTGACGCACCGACACCTATCCTGGGTCTTGCTGCGGACACTCAGTTTGTCGTTGGCACATTCGACCACCTGAACTTTCCGATCACAGGAACGACCCTTGATTCGGCCGACCTGAACGTCGACATCCAGATCGGGGGCGGTGGCCCACTCGTCAGCAGCGTATTTTCGTTCACGCATGATGAAACGACCAATGCCAACCCATGTAGCCCAGGTAGCGTCTCTGTCTGTGACGACATCGTAACCGTGGCTTCGGCTCCGGGCGCAGAAGCGTTCAGCCTCGGCGGCGTGGACTATGTGTTCCAGGTTCTGGGTTTCTCGACAGATGGTGGGTCCACAATCGTGACCGACTTCCTGACACAGGAGAACTCCAACAACCAGGCGCAGCTCTATGCTACGTTCACAGCTGTTTCACAAGTACCGCTGCCAGCAGGCATGTTGCTGATGGGCACAGCTCTTGCGGGCTTCGGCGTTATGCGCCGCCGCAAGAAAGCAGCCTAAGGTTTTGCACTTCTAAAACTCTGTTCGGCGGCCCTTTGGTGCCGCCGAATTTTTTTTCAGCGACGTGTTCTGATCCGGCGGCAGGCGTTGCAACTTCCCCCCGAATAATGCATCAGACGGCCATCGACACTGCGGATGTGCACCGGTTGGTGTACGGGCGGTGTACAGGGTGTGCACGCAAGTCACCCGCCGAAAACGGAGGTTTGACCAATGGATAAATTCACGACGCTCACCGGGATCGCGGCACCGATGCCCATGATCAATATCGACACCGATATGATCATCCCCAAACAGTTCCTGAAAACGATCAAACGGTCGGGCCTCGGCGTGAACCTCTTTGACGAGATGCGTTATGATGACGACGGCAAGGAGATCCCTGATTTCGTCCTCAACAAAGACGCCTACCGGGACGCGGAAATCCTCGTGGCTGGCGATAACTTTGGTTGCGGTTCAAGCCGGGAACATGCGCCTTGGGCTATCAAGGACTTTGGCATCCGATGTGTGGTTGCGCCGTCATTCGCGGATATCTTCTTCAACAACTGCTTCAAGAACGGCATTCTGCCGATCGCCCTGCCGCAGGAACAGGTGGACATTCTGATGAAGGATGCCGAGAAGGGATCCAATGCGCGCATGAGTGTTGACCTGGATGCCCAGACGATCACGACATCGGACGGAGAGGTTTTCAGTTTCGATGTGGACCCGTTCAAAAAGCACTGCCTTATGAATGGCTTGGACGACATCGGCCTGACGATGGAGAAAGCAGCGGCCATCGATACCTACGAGAGATCGGCGTCCCAGGCCCGTCCTTGGGTCTGATACTTCGAAACCGCAGGTTGCCGTTTCAGCGACAATGACAAACAAATAACTTCTTTGTAGTGGGCGCCTCAGCAGCGCCCACTATATGTTGTGTGGTGCCAGTTTTTCGCCACAGTATTGATGCAAGATGGCACCACCTGTTCCCTCAAAACGCCCAATGCATTCGCTTTTGTTAACCACGACACTTGCGAGACTATGACGAATGATGTCACGAATGGGGCAGGATTGAGGCACAGCCACGCCCCCGTGGCATCAAGTTGGAACAAGGCAGCGGCACTGTATCGCTCCTGGCCAGTTTGAAGGGAAGAAACGAATGATCGTACGAATGTCAGGCGCGGTTATGCGCGGACTGCTGGTCGCATTGCTGATTGCAATGCCGGCATTGCTATTACCGGATGTTGCCTCCGACCAATCCCAGATTGTGGTGCTCATAGCGCTTCTGGCCGCTTTTCTTACCTTCGTTGAATACAATTCCAATGCGCCCAGCATTGTTGAATTCCGAGACGCCGCGCCATTCAACAGAATGCGTTTCGTGGCTCTGTTCGTCACGGTTTTCCTTCTCACGGCAATCGCGCAAGGCAAGGCGGAACCGACAACGCTCAGTCAGGGCATCATGGCCGTCGGTACAATCATCGGGAACGCCATTGATTTTCCCTATTCGCCAGTACGGCTGATCGTGTTGATGCTCCCCTATGACGCCTCCACGGAGGTTATCGGACGGGTCCGTTCGGCCGCCGGTATATCCTATCTGATTTCCCTCATTGCAATGATAGCATTTGTTGCCTCCGTTCGGATTTGGGGATGGCCGGTGCGAAAGGGCGCCTTCAACGTATGGGTAAATCTTCCACGGTTTGACCCGACAACGGGTGGCGATGTGCTGGAGCGATTGCAACGTGACGCGCGGTTCAACATCGCCTTCGGATTTCTGCTTCCCTTTGTCATTCCCGCAGTGGTCAAGGCCACGTCCGATCTGGTAGACCCGATTTCACTACAGGATCCGCAAACGCTTATCTGGACGATGACCGCATGGGCTTTCCTTCCCGCCAGCATGATCATGCGTGGCATTGCATTGAGCCGGATCGCCAGCATGATCCAAGAAAAGCGCCGACGCGCCTATCAAAGTGCTGCCGAGGATATCGAATTTCAGACGGCCTGATCGCGGCAACACTTGCGCTGCTTGGCACGTCAACCTTTGCTGAAAATCTGCGGGTCGCGACGTACAACACTGAACTTCAGCGAAAAGGCCCCGGCCTGCTGCTGCGGGACATCGTGAGAGGCGAAGACGCGCAGATCAACGCAACACTGGAAGTGATCGCGAAAGCAAACGCCGACATTCTGGTGCTGCAAGGATTTGACTATGATCTGACGGGTGCGGCCTTAGGGGCTTATGCCGAAGCTCTTTCGGCGCGTGGTATCGACTACCCTCATCGGTTCGCAGAGCGCCCCAACACCGGCATGGCCACAGGTCTGGACATGGACGGCAATGGCAGGCTCGGCGAGCCGCGTGATGCGCAGGGTTACGGGCAATTCTCCGGCCAGGGTGGTATGGCGATCCTCTCTCGCCATCCGATCGTGATCGAAGAGGTTCAAGATTTCTCGGCACTTTTGTGGCGCGACATGCCCGGCGCTCTGCTGCCCGAAACCGAAGACGGACCTTTTCCGTCGGACGCGGCACAGGCCATCCAGAGGCTTCCCACAACAGCGCATTGGGTTGTCCCCATTGATTTGCCTGAATCGGAGCGTCTTTCGCTGATGACATTCCACGCCAGCCCGCCAGTATTCGACGGGCCGGAGGATAGAAATGGCAGACGCAATCACGATGAGATCGTTTTTTGGCAGCAATATCTTGATGGTATTTTTGGCCCCGCCCCTGAGGAACAGTTCATTCTATTGGGCGATTTCAACCAGGATCGTCGTGACGGAGAGGGCCGCAAAGAGGCCATTCGCGGAATTTTGGACGACGCCCGGTTGCAGGACCCCCGGCCCCAAAGTGACGGAAGCGCCCTCGTATCGGGCGACCCTTTTGACACGGTAGACTGGGATGATCCCATTCCCGGCAATCTGCGGGTCGACTATGTTTAACCCTCAAAGGATTGGCGCGTGCTTGATACGGGCGTGCTTTGGCCGGATCCGAATTCGCCTTTTGGACAAACGGTCGCCCTTGCCAGCCGCCATCGACTGGTCTGGGTCGATCTGACCCGCTAAATGCGATGGCCTTGGCGTCGCAGCCAGATTTCCAAAACGATAAGATAAGGCAGGTAAAAAGCGACATTCTGAACCAGATCAAAAGGACCATCGAATGCCGCTGTGGAGGCGACGCCTCCCGTCAAAGCGTACCAGACACCGTAGTGAACACGGTAAAGCCAGGATCCCAGGCTAAGCACAAACAATCGAAGGGCCCAATGTCGGTGAGACCCATATCGCCCGGCACGCGCATGGCGCAACGCCTGCACGGCGCATAAGGCAAGCAATAGGCCGTAAACGCCAAAACCCACATCCATCGCCACTCCGCCAATGGTGCCCCTGATCACAATAAAGGCGAGGCCACCGACAGAAGTCAGCAGCGCCGCGAAACACAATACCCGCCCCAACCACCGATGCATCAATGGCCAGCGTTTTCGCGAGACCACTTGCAACGGAATGAACGCGGCCAACAGCGCGCCCAAAACCATATGGCCAAAGATCGCGATATTGCTCATGCGGTGATCTGCGCTAAAAAACCGGTTATCCGCCTGATCGCTTCCGGCCATACCCTCTGCGCCCGCAAGCAAGGCATATTGAATGAAAGGCAGCATCAGGAGGATCAACACCACACCTCCGAAACTCTCTACAGCGATACGTTTTCGGTCACCTGGCATGATTTTCTAGCTCCGAAAGCCCAGATCACAGCCGTCATTGCGACTCCGGCACTTCACCAATTGGCTTGCATTTCGCGCCATTTGGGTAACGAATTGCGCCAATCCCCTTTGTCAGCGTGGCATATTCATGGAGCGCTTACCATATAGCTTGCCGATGCCCTTTTCAGAAATAGCCCAATGAGCCGTAAACCTCTCTTTCCAGCTGCGCAGCAAACCCGGTTGATGTGTCGGTTGCTGGACGTTTCGGAGGAAAACATCCTGCGCCGGGTCGGCCTGCGACGCGACTACCTTGAGGGTGAAGATACGGGCGTCGACGGGCGCATTTTCCTCGCACTTTGGGAAGCCTTAGCAGCAGAAACAAATCGCGATGACATGCCGCTGCACCTAGCGCAGATTGCCGCCAGCAGACCCTGTAATTCACCGATGATCGCATTCACAAGCAGCCCGGTGCTGCGTGAAGGACTGGAACGACTGGCCCTCTTCAAACCGCTCGTGGCACCGATCAAACTTGTGCTGAAGGATGTGGCAGAAGGGTTTTCGATCAGTTTCGAGCCGTCAGATTCAAGCCTGTTCATGCCTGAAAGCTTCCGGCTTTTTGAACTGATCTATTTTATTGAGATTGCCCGTGTCTACACGTCCGAGAATATCATACCCGTTTCGGTCAAGGGCCCTGACGCCGGTCACCTGCATGACCGGCTCGTGGACTATTTCGGAAGAGCCCCCGAAGTATCTCAGAACACCGAGTTGGTGCTGCGTCCGCCAGATGCGGGATTACCCCTGATTTCTGCCAGCGACGCACTTTGGGAAGACTTTGAACCCACCTTGCAAAGGCTGCTGGCCCGCACCATCACGCCCGCCACAACGACCGAACGGGTCGAAGGCGCACTGCGGGATCTGCTGCCGACCGGGCGCGCCTCGGCTGATGATGTTTGTTCACGGCTGAACATGAGCCGGCGCAGCCTTCAACGACGCCTGCATGAAGAGGGCAAAAGCTACCGCCGCGTTCTGGACAAGACACGCGCCGATCTGGCGAGAGCCTATCTCGCGCAAGGCGAGATGAGCGTCGAAGAAATCTCCTATTTACTGGCCTACCGCGATCCGAACTCATTCTACCGCGCCTTTCAGAATTGGACCGGGATGACCCCTAAGCAAGCAAGGGTAAGCCAGGTGAACTAGCAACTGTGGCTGCATTCTCCGATCCGGCTTCTTGACCCTGCCCGGGCTGCGCGGTAGGCCGCTCGCGACACTTAGTTGCAGGAGACATGACCATGGCCAATCCCACCCTTCTTATCCTCGCAGGCGACGGCATCGGCCCGGAAGTCATGGGACAGGTCAAGCGGGTCATTGGCTGGTTTGGTGACAAACGTGGGTTGGCATTTGACGTCAGCGAAGATTTGGTCGGCGGTGCAGCCTATGACGCCCATGGCACGCCCCTGCACGATGACACCATGGCCAAAGCGCTGGCCGCGGATGCCGTTCTGCTCGGTGCTGTGGGTGGGCCGAAATACGACGATCTGGATTTCAGCGTGAAACCCGAGCGCGGTCTGCTGCGTCTGCGCAAGGAGATGGACCTCTTTTCAAACCTGCGTCCGGCTCAGTGTTTTGACGCGCTTGCCGATTTCTCTTCGCTCAAGAAGGACATCGTTGCGGGCCTCGACATCATGATCGTGCGCGAACTGACTTCGGGCGTCTATTTTGGCGAGCCGCGCGGCATCTTCGAAGAAGGCAACGAACGGGTTGGCATCAACACCCAGCGCTATACCGAAGGCGAGATTGACCGCGTCGCACGCTCCGCCTTTGAACTGGCCCGCCGCAGGAACAAAAAGGTTTGTTCGATGGAAAAAGCCAATGTCATGGAAAGTGGTATTCTGTGGCGTGAAGTGGTGCAGAAGGTGCACGACGAAGATTACCCGGATGTCGAACTATCGCACATGTATGCGGACAACGGGGCCATGCAGCTCGTACGCGCGCCCAAGCAATTCGACGTGATCCTCACGGACAATCTTTTTGGTGACATCCTGTCGGACTGCGCTGCCATGCTGACCGGTTCGCTGGGTATGCTGCCATCGGCGAGCCTTGGTGCCCCGACGGACGCCGGGCGCCCGCGCGCGCTATATGAACCGGTACACGGCTCCGCACCCGATATTGCCGGACAGGGCAAGGCCAACCCGATCGCCTGTATTCTGAGTTTTGCCATGGCGTTGCGTTATTCCTTCGATCAGGGCGATGAAGCCGCACGTCTTGAAGCCGCCATCGAACAGGTTCTGGCAGATGGTGCGCGTACCGCCGACCTGATGGGTGAGGAAGGCGGCACACCGATCAGCACAACGGATATGGGCGACGCCATTTTGAATGCGCTTGACGCCAGCTTGTGAGCGTCACCGTCCGGTCGTTTGAGGCGCGGGATGCCGAGGCATTCCTGACCCTTTACCGGGCGTGTCTGGAACACTATGCCATCTCGCCCGCAACCTTGAGCCAGGAAGCGCGTGTCGTGTCGTTACTGATCGCTCAAAGACACATGGACTGCCACCTGGCCTTTGATGGCGAAACCGCCGTGGGGTTTGCCACCTGGGGGTTCAGTTTCCCGGCTGGCGCAGGCATATCACTGGTCATGAAGGAGCTTTTTGTTACCCCCGATGCGCAATCAAAAGGCGTTGGCAAAGCGTTGCTCTCAGCTCTGATTGAGGTGGCGCGCAGTGAAGGCTGCACCCGGTTTGATTGGGCAACAGATGGCACAAACGACCGTGCCCAGAGTTTTTACGCTGCTCTTTCAGCACCAAAGATGACAAAACAGAACTACCGCGTAGCGCAAAGCGAATTCGACGCATTTCAGGCCCGGATCGCACGCAACTAACGGACCGAAAAATTCCAAGCGAGGTTGACATGACCCCCAATACAAAAGGCGCGTTGTTCGCTCTCTTGGCCTTTGGCATTTTCGCAAGCCATGACGTCATTATCAAAGTTCTGGGCAGTTCATATTCGCCCGTTCAAATCGTGTTTTTCAGCGTCCTGTTCAGCTTTCCGCTTGCCATGCTTTACCTGCTGCGCGACGCGACACCAGGGACCTTGATCCCCAAGCACCCTTGGTGGATGGCAGGTCGAACAATCGCCGCCGTTATCACCGGCTTCTGCGCATTTTACGCCTTTTCGGTGCTACCCCTGGCACAGGTTTATGCGATCTTGTTTGCCTCGCCATTGCTCATCACGATCCTCGCCATTCCGATCCTGGGTGAAAAAGTAAAGCTGCGACGCTGGATTGCCGTGGCCGTTGGTCTCACCGGGGTTCTGGTCGTTCTCAGACCCGGTAGTGCCGATCTGGAACTTGGCCATTTGGCGGCTTTGATTTCCGCGATCTGTGGGTCAATCGCATCTATCATCGTGCGCAAAATCGGACGTGAAGAACGCGCGGTTGTGATCATGTTATACCCGATGATGGCAAATTTCGTGGTCATGGCATCGCTTCTGCCACTGGTTTATCAACCACTCCCGCTTGTCGACCTGGGCAAGCTGGGCGTCATCGCGCTCCTGGCCTGGACGGCCGGGCGGTTCCTGATCGCGGCCTACAACACAGGTGAAGCCGTGATTGTGGCGCCGATGCAGTATTCCCAGATCATCTGGGCCAGCTTTTACGGCGTTTTGTTTTTTGGCGAGGTGCCGGATACTGCTACGATCGTTGGCTCCGCGATCATCATCGCCAGCGGCCTGTTCATCGTGTTGCGTGAAAGCAAGGCTCCGGGTTCCGAACAGCCCGTTCTACGAACCCGATCACGTCCAGAAACCGGGACCACGCCGCGGGTTTCACCGTTTTTACGCCGCGACAAGCGCCCTAAATAGGCCGCCTTGCCAAATTCCTGCGAGAGCGCTAAGCCCAATGAACCGGTCGGGCTGTGGCGCAGCCTGGTAGCGCACCTGCTTCGGGAGCAGGGGGTCGGAGGTTCGAATCCTCTCAGCCCGACCAGATTTCCAGATATGAAGCGAAACGTGCTTCTTCCTTTCGCGACAAATCCTTTCTGACTTGTCCCGGGTCGACGAGCCGCCGGGTTCGTAAACTGCTCACGTTCTCTGTTTCCAGTTGCCGGGTTTGTTTCATTTGCAGCGACTGGCCGAGGTGCTTGCACTTGGTCGTTTGACAACCCATGGCTGTCAATGCCGATACTTGTACCGGAAAGAGCGCGCGTGACCGAACTTACTCCGGCGATGGTGCCGGTTGAAACGTTTTACGTGCTTCCGGTGAAACTTGCGTGATCGGTGAGCGCGATGTTTAGCCTTCGGTTTCTCCAAGTGCTTAGGCGTGTAACCCTGAATGTAGCCCTTACTGTCTAACTGTTTCACGACAATGCCACCGTGAGCATATTTTCCAATCGAATAATGATCTCCAGCTTTCGCCTGCAATGCACCTATACTGAACATCGTGACGGTTACGGCAGCGAGGGCGACTTTCTTGGTGAAACTGTTCATGACAAAGTCCTTTCCTAACAACGCTGCAGGTATGTTGGCCCTGCACTTCCGACATAAGCAGAGTATCCGAAACGAAAAGGATGGCAGCTTTCAACAAAGCTCACGCGTCCGCGACAACATCGGAGGGGGAATTCGGCGTTTGAGTTTGTAGGTCCCCAATTTGCCAATGCTCTTATTGCTTCGCAAACGGTGGCGACCCCGGCAGGATTCGAACCTGCAACCTGCCCCTTAGGAGGGGGCTGCTCTATCCAGTTGAGCCACGGGGTCGCATTGGATCGGTTTAGAACAACTTTCTCAGCTTGTCATCGCATTAAAGACCGCACCACGACACATGCTTGATAGGGAGGGCTCACCTGCGTTACGAAGGTGTAACAAAACAGGAAATCCATTGTGACAAGACCCAAGCAGCGACCCTTGACCCTCCGCGATGTATCTGAAGCCTGCGGGGTCTCGGAGATGACCGTCAGCAGGGTTTTGCGCAATCGGGGAGATGTGTCCGCAGCAACGCGAGAACGGGTGCTGGAGGCAGCCAAAACGCTTGGATATGTGCCCAATCAAATCGCAGGATCTTTGGCATCTCAGCGGGTCAATCTGGTTGCTGTGATTATCCCCTCGCTGTCCAACATGGTTTTCCCCGAAGTCCTCACAGGCATCAACCAGGCGTTTGAGGACACACCGCTGCAACCGGTTGTCGGTGTCACGGATTACCTGCCGGAGAAAGAAGAGCGCGTCCTCTATGAAATGCTGTCCTGGCGACCCTCTGGTGTCATCATTGCTGGGCTGGAACACTCCGAACCAACACGGGCCATGTTGGAAAACGCAGGTATCCCAGTCGTTGAGATTATGGATACGGATGGCAACCCTGTCGACGCGATGGTGGGTATTTCGCATCGCCGCGCAGGGAGAGAAATGGCGGCAGCGATCCTGAAGGCCGGATATACGCGTATTGGTTTCATGGGCACGAAGATGCCGCTTGATCATCGGGCGCGCAAACGTTTTGAAGGTCTTACGGAAGGTCTCGCAAAAGCCGGGATCGAGATCGAAGCGCGTGACTTTTATTCCGGAGGGTCAGCGCTTGCCAAGGGTCGTGAGATGACCCAAACCATGCTGGAACGTGCACCCGATCTGGATTTTCTTTATTATTCCAACGATATGATCGGCGCGGGCGGATTGCTCTACCTGCTCGATCAGGGAATAGATGTGCCCGGTCAGATAGGGCTTGCAGGGTTCAATGGTGTCGAACTGCTGCAAGGCCTGCCCCGCCAACTTGCCACCATGGATGCTTGTCGCGCGGAAATCGGTGCCGCAGCTGCAAAGATCATACTGGATCGCAACGCTTTGCCCGAAGATGCAAAACCCGGTGCGCCCGAGCGGATTACTCTGACGCCCAAGATCGCCTACGGGGAAACGCTACGCCGCTACCAACGCGGATGACCCCTTTCACGCTTACCAACGCGCAGGCCCGGCGGGTGTTTCTGGATCGGCATGCCTTGAGTGAGCCACCGCAAGGCGCTGCGAAGGGTGCGGACTTGCTGGAATTGATCACGCGACTTGGCTTTGTTCAGCTTGACAGCATCAACACCGTCGCCCGCGCGCATGATCTGATCCTTTTCTCACGCCGTCCCCGGTATCGGCCCAAAGCTCTGAAAAACCTCTACGAACGGGATCGGGCGTTGTTTGAACACTGGACCCATGATGCCGCCGTCATTCCGATGGGGTTTTATCAATGGTGGCAATTGCGTCGGCAGAGGGATGCAGAAAAGCTGCGCAAACATTGGAGTGATGGTCGCAGAGAGGGTTTTGAGGCGCAGTTTCAGACTGTTCTGAACCAAATCCGTTACGAGGGGCCGCTGTGTTCATCCGATGTGGGCCAGGGGGAGAAGCGGGGATCAGGCGGGTGGTGGGACTGGCACCCATCGAAAACCGCGTTGGAGTACCTATGGCGCAGCGGCGCGCTTTGTGTGGTCGGGCGGGACGGATTTCGCAAACGCTATGATCTGACGGAACGGGTGATCGACAACGCTCTTTGTCAGCCGTTGCAAAGTGACGACCAGATTGCAGCAACCATTGACTGGTGTTGTTCCGAGGCCCTCGCGCGGCTCGGATTTGCGACCCCGACTGAAATTGCGAATTTCTGGGATCATATCTCGATTGCGGAGGCGAAATCCTGGTGCGCGGCTGAAAAGGCGCAAGGTCGGTTGCAAGCGATCTGCCTGACTTGCGCAGACGGGGCGCAACGGATGAGTTTTGCCCGACCTGACATCGCCCAAGATCCCGCACTGGACATCCCGCCCACGACCAGATTGCGGATATTGAGCCCGTTCGATCCTGCGCTGCGCGACAGGGATCGCGCAGAGCGCTTGTTCGGGTTCACCTACCGGATCGAAGTTTTTGTGCCGGAAGCCAAACGCCGCTACGGCTACTATGTGTTTCCGATCATGGAAGGCGACCGACTTGTCGGGCGCGTGGATATGAAAGCCTTTCGCGATCAGGATACGTTGCGCGTGCGCGCACTTTGGCCGGAACGCAAGACACGTTGGGGAAAAGGGCGGCAAGCAGCCTTTGAGACCGAACTGTCACGTGTCATCCGACTGGCCGGCGTCAGTCAGATTGCCTTTGAGGACGGTTGGCTGCGGGATCCTCAATAGGTGGTCGCAGCACGGGCAGCCTGATCGTATTGGCCCGACATCAGCCGCAGCAAAGACGCCGCCCGGCTCACCTGTTCAGGTTCGAGACCAAGCTCCCCCACCGCGCGCAACAACAGACCTTCGCGAATCTCGCGATAGCGTTCGCAGGTCTCAGCACCCTTGTCGGTGGCAACAACCGTCTTTTCCTTGCCCTGGCGTCCGTCTTTTACCAGACCGGCCTTGATCAGTTTCTTGATCGCGTAGTTGACGGTGTGCGTGTCTTCAACGTTGAGCACCAGACAGATATCCGCCAGTTTCTTGGGCCGTTCCCGATGATAGACGGAATGCAACACAAGCACGTCAAGCGCGCCTAGCTCAGGATACCCGGCCATGGCAATGGCGCGCACCATCCAGCGCTGGAAAGCGTTGTTCGCCAGGGTCAGACCAAATTCCAACTCTGAAATCTCCGCAAACGAGCCGCTTGCGAGGTGAGCAGAGGAAACAACAGGGCCAAGAAATCCATCAGACATGAGATCAGAGTGCCTGATAATGATAATTTGTCAACATTTTGTTGACGTGTTGTAAAAGATCGGCAGTATTGACCTTGGGGAATCATTCTGACGAATATTCGCGACGGGCTGTTGCGCCCGAGACCGCTTCTCAAAGCAGCGCAGATTAAAAACGGGCACAAGACCCGAAGACGACACCAAGAACCAACCAACGGAGAGATTAATGAAACGCACACAGAAACTCATGGCTGGCGTTGCCACGCTGGCACTGACGGCAGGATCAGGCTTCGCCGCCGAAAAATGGGATATGCCGATGGCCTATTCCGCCTCCAACTTCCATTCTGAGAACGGCGTGGCCTTTGCCGAATGTGTGGGTGCAGGCACCAATGGTGAGATCACCATCGAAGTGCACGCGGGCGGCTCGCTTTTCGCGGGCGCGGACATCAAACGCGCGATCCAGACAGGTCAGGTTCAGATTGGCGAGCGTCTGCTGTCCGGTCACCAGAACGAAAGCGCCGTCTTCGGGTTTGACAGCATCCCGTTCCTGGCACCTTCTTTTGACGACAGCGAGAAACTTTACAAGGCCGCCAAGCCGAAGATCGAAGCCCTCCTGGACGAGCAGAACCTTGAGCTGCTCTACGCTGTTCCGTGGCCACCTCAGGGCCTCTACTTCAAAAAAGAAGTGAACAGCGTGGCCGATATGGCAGGCGTCAAGTTCCGGTCGTACAATAACACAACCAGCCGGTTGGCCGAACTCACCGGTATGTTGCCTGTGACGGTTGAAGCGGCCGAAATCAGTCAGGCCTTTGCCACTGGTGTGGCAGAATCCATGGTGTCTTCGGGGGCGACGGGCTACGACCGCAAGGTCTGGGAAAGCCTCACGCATTTCTACGAGGTCGATGCCTGGTTGCCGCGCAACTACGTGATGGTGAACCAGGACGTATGGGCAGATGTGTCGGACGCCAATAAATCCGCCATTCGCGCCTGTGCGGACGAAGCCGCTGCTCGGGGGCTGGAAGCCTCCAAAGCCTATACACAATTCACAATGGACGGCTTGGCCGCAGGCGGTATGACCGTGCAGCCAGCCGGTGACGCCCTGATGGGCGAACTGCGTGAAATCGGTGCGACAATGACCGCCGAATGGTTAGAGGCTGCCGGTGACGAAGGTGCAGCTCTCGTTGACGCATTCAAGGCGGCGCAGTAAATGCGCTAGGGCGGCCCTGATCTCGGGGCCGCTCTTTTTCTTTCTCTCAATTGGGTGGGGATGGTGACGTGACTGCGATCCGCAAGACGCTTGATTTTCTGTATCTGCTGGCCGGTATTGCTGCGGCTCTATGCCTGATCGCCATATTGGCATTGATCGTGGCACAGATGGTGGCCCGTTGGACCGGTGAGATTTTCCCCGGCGCCCCGAATTACGCGGGCTACGCCATGGCGGCCGCCAGTTTCCTTGCTTTCGCCAACGCCTTGAACAAGGGCGCGCACATCCGCGTTTCTATTCTGCTGAATTCCGTGCCCAAGGGCGCTAAACGCCTGCTGGAAATCTGGTGTTTTGCACTGGGTGCGGCAGTCGCATGGTATTTCACCTATTACGCCTATTGGTTCGTCTACTGGTCGTGGAAATTCAAAGAGGTCAGCCAAGGCCAGGACGCCATACATCTGTGGATTCCGCAATCGGTCATGGTCATCGGGGGCGGACTGATGGCCATCGCGCTGACCGACAATCTGCTGCACGTCATTTTCAAGGGGGATCACAGGATCACCCGCGATACCGTCGACGATAGCTACGAGGTATGAGCAGATGACCGAACTCTACGCAATCATCCTTTTCCTCGTCGTTCTCTTCCTGCTCCTGGGCACCGGTGTCTGGGTCGGCCTTGCTTTGATGGGGGTCGCCTGGGTCGGCATGGAACTCTTCACAACGCGCCCGGTGGGCGACACGATGATCACCACCATCTGGGCCTCGTCGAGCAGTTGGACACTGACCGCCCTGCCACTCTTTATCTGGATGGGGGAAATTCTCTATCGCACGCGATTGTCTGAAGACATGTTCAAGGGTCTGTCGCCATGGCTGGCGCGGTTGCCGGGCGGGCTGGTGCACACCAATATCGTCGCCTGCACAGTCTTTGCTGCGGTTTCGGGCTCATCCGCCGCCACGCTGACCACGGTCGGGAAGATGTCCATTCCGGAACTGCGCGCGCGTAATTATCCTGAAAACATGGTAATTGGCACGCTTGCCGGGGCGGCCACGCTGGGCCTGATGATCCCGCCATCGCTGGCGCTGATCGTCTACGGGGTGACAGTCAACGAATCCATTACCAAGCTCTTCTTTGCAGGCGTCTTTCCCGGGTTGATCCTCGCAGGAATGTTCATGGCCTACGTGGCAATCGTGTCGTTCTCTTCCAAGGAATGGAATCCGAACGTCGAGACCGGCATGAGCTTTGCCGAAAAACTCCGCAATTCACGATTTCTGGCCCCGGTCTTCGCGCTGATCACGGTTGTGATCGGGTCGATGTATCTGGGATACGCAACCGCCACCGAGGCGGCGGCCATCGGGGTCATCGGTGCGCTGACACTTGCGCTCTTTCAGGGGTCCCTCACGCCGACATCTTTCCGCGACAGCCTGATGGGGGCCATGCGCACCTCCGCCATGATCGCGCTGATCTTGGCGGGTGCTGCCTTTCTGAAACTCTCCATGGGTTTCACCGGCCTGCCGCGTGCGCTGGCGGATGGGATCGCGGCGATGGAGTTGGGACGTTTCCAACTGCTGATGGCCCTGCTGGTTTTCTACATCGTCCTGGGCATGTTCCTCGATGGGATTTCGTCTGTGGTCCTGACAATGGCAATTGTCGAACCGATGGTGCGTGAAGCTGGCATTGACCTCATCTGGTTTGGTATCTTTGTGGTCGTCGTGGTCGAAATGGCCCAGATTACCCCGCCCATCGGGTTCAACCTCTTTGTGCTGCAGGGCATGACCGATCACGAAATGGGTTACATCACCAAAGCTGCCTTGCCGATGTTTCTCATCATGGTTCTGATGGTATTTGTCCTGATCTGGTTCCCCGAGATCGCGACATGGCTGCCGAATAACCTGCGACAAACCCCGAGCTAGACGGAGTGGTACGACTGCTATGGTTCATATCCGACAACGCGCGCGCCTGTCTGATCGCGGGTCTTGTGGCAGGTCTCGCGCTACCGCGCCTCTCCGCGACCATGGAACCGTGGCTGCCACAGATGGTTGCGGGGCTTCTGACAATCACGGCGCTGCGCATCGGACATCGCGCCGCAATAGGGGCTTTGGCAGACCTGCGCTGGGGGCTGGGATCGGTGGTGGCCTTACAAATGGCGCTGCCCTTGGCCTTGCTGGGCCTGAGCTGGCTGTTCGGCATCGCAGGGTCCCCTGCGGCCATGGCCATGGTGCTTGCCACGGCAGCACCTGCCATTTCCGGCGCGCCCAATCTGGCGCTTCTGCTGGGGCAGGACGCCGGGCGCATGATGCAAATACTCGTGCTTGGGACAGCTGCCTTCCCGCTCACGGTTCTGCCGGTCATGGCGCTGATGCCGGAACTTGGCGATCCGACGCTCGTTGTGGCATCTGCTCTCAAACTGCTTGGGGTGATCACTGTCTCGACCACGGTGGGGTTCGGGCTGCGGGAAATACTCTTCCGGCACCCGACCGAAGGACAAATCAAAACGCTCGATGGGCTGTCTGTTCTGGCATTTTCCGCCATCGTGATCGGGTTGATGGCCGCGCTGAACCCGGCATTGCGCAACGATCCCGGCGCCGTCGCTCTCTGGGCGCTACTGGCTTTTGCGATCAGCTATTTGGCCCAATGGATCACCTTCAAAGGTTTGCGCGCCTCAAGACTGGCGCATGTGACAGGACCACTGGCCATTGGTGCAGGCAACCGGAACATCGCGCTTTTCCTTGTCGCCCTGCCGCAGGAGGTTCTGGCCCCACTGATGGTCTTTGTCGGATGCTGGCAATTGCCGATGTATCTCACGCCTATCCTACTGCGATGGCTCTACAGACCGGCGCCTTGAGATGACCGATTTGCCACGCATCGACACTGTGGGCCTGTCCGGCATCATCGTGAGCTTCGCCGAGGCGATGAGTGAGCCTGCCAATCGTGCCGCACTGGCTTTCCGTGCTGCGGTCGAGGCGGAAGCCTGGCCAGAGGTGTCCGAGACGATGATGTCGCTGGTCTCGGTCTTTCTGGCCGTGGATCTTGTGGGCACGCCAGCTGCCGCGATCGAAGAACGTTTGCGCGCGCTTTTGATCACGCAGGACTGGTACGCGGCCCCATTGCCCAAGGGGCGCACGCTCTGGCATGTGCCGACGGTCTATGGCACCGACCTTGCCCCGCAACTTGAAGAAGCGGCCGACGTGGCCGGGCTCGACCCGGATGAGGCCATTCGCCAACTATCTGCGGCGCGTGTCCGCGTTCTGACCCTCGGATTTGCGCCGGGCCAACCCTATCTGGGTGAACTGGCCGAAGTCTGGAACATCCCGCGCCAGCAGGACCTGACCAAAAGTGTGCCTTCCGGCGCGTTGGTTGCGGCAATCCGGCAATTGATCATCTTCACTGCACCCACACCAACAGGCTGGCGTCATGTGGGTCAAACCGCCTTTCGCAATTTTCAGTTGAACGCGGCACAACCTTTCGCTCTGTCTCCAGGCGATGAATTGACATTCCCATCCATAAAACGCGCCGAATACGACAGGATTTTATCCAGCGAAACACCCCACGGCGGGGCGGAACGGGAAGCCATCGCATGAGTGCCGTTCTGAAAATACTGTCCGCCGGTCCCGCGCTCAGCCTTCAGGACATGGGGCGGGAAGGCTATCTGGTGTCCGGATTGACCCGCGGCGGTGCGGCGGACCGGCTGGCCCTGCATGAGGGCGCGGCTCTTTTAAGCCAAACGGCAGAATGCGCGGCCCTTGAGATGGTGGGCATGGGCGGCACTTTTGAGGCGACAATCGACACTGTGATTGCGCTGACCGGTGCGCGTATGGCGGCAACACTAGACGGGGCTCCGCTGATCTGGAACGCCAGCCATGTGTTGCCTGCGGGTGCAAAGCTGGTGATCGGGGGGACCCAGGCCGGAACCTATGGCTATCTGCACGTGGCAGGTGGTTTTGCAACCGAGCCGCAGATGGGCGCACGGGCCAGCCATCTGAACGCAGGCATCGGCCGTTTGCTGCAATCGGGTTACAGCCTGCCGCTGGACAGCAATGTCCCCGGTCGGCCTGGGTATTTCCTGACGCCTGAAAATCGCCTTCAGGGTGGCGCGCTGCGCGTTGTGACATCGTTCCAAACCCGCCATTTTTCCGCCGACACCCGCAAACGTTTTTCCGAAACCGAATTCCGCCGTGACCCGCGCGGCAACCGGCAGGGCGTGCGCATGGAAGCCACAGGGGAAGGCTTTTATGCGGAGGGCGGGCTCAGCATCGTTTCCGAAGTGATCACGACGGGGGATATCCAGGTCGCGGGTGACGGCGCACCCTATGTGCTGATGTGCGAAAGCCAGACCACCGGGGGCTATCCTCGTATCGGGACCGTCATCCCCTCGGATTTGCCCAAAGTCGCGCAAGCCGCAGCAGGTGCGCCCTTGCAGTTCACCTTCATCTCGCATGAAGAGGCCGTCGATATCGAAACCCGCGCGCGCGCCGAGATCAAGGCGCTTGGATCTCGCATCCAGCCTCTCATCCGCGACCCACACGATATTGCGGATCTTTTGAGCTATCAGCTTGTGGGCGGCGCGATTTCCGCCAATGCAGACCCGTTTGAGACCTGAAGGAGACCAACAATGACCCGCGTAGACCTGAACGCCGATATGGGCGAAAGCTTTGGCCCCTGGACCATGGGGGACGATGCGGCCCTGCTGAAGACGGTCACTTCGGCCAATATCGCCTGCGGAGCGCATGCCGGTGATCCGGATGTCATGGTGGCAACGATGCGGATGGCCTCAGAAAACGGTGTGGGGATCGGCGCGCACCCGGGCTTTGCCGATTTGCAGGGTTTCGGACGCAGGCGTATGAGCATCCCGCGCGGCACATTGCAAAATTCGATCCGGTATCAGGTTGCCGCAGCGATTGGCGTGGCCAGATCGCAGGGCGCAACTGTGCGTCATCTCAAGATGCACGGGGCATTGGCGAATATGGCCTCGGAGGATGAGCAGCTTGCGCGTGATCTTTATGAGGCCGCGCTCTCAGTCGCACCAGATCTGATTGTCATGGTCCTTTGCGCCACAGCGCAAGAAGCCGCCGTGCGCGCTCTGGGCTGTGCCTATGCCGGAGAGATTTTTGCCGACCGGGCGTATAATGATGATGCCACGCTGGTAGACCGCAGCCTGCCGGGCGCTGTGATCCATGATCCGGAGATCGCCGGGAAACGCATGGTGGAAATGGTGCAGGCAGGGGCCATCATCACCGACACCGGCAAACGCATCGAAACGGATATTGATACGATTTGCCTACACGGAGACACGCCCACAGCCGTTCAGATTGCCGCATCGGTGCGCAGTGCATTGGAAACGGCCGGTATCGACGTGCGCCAGTTCGACGGACGCAGCATCTAAGCCGTTACGGCTCGGTTGTATTCTGCTTCAGAAACGCAATCAGGTCGGTTCTGTCCTGCGGCCTGGTAATGCGCTGCATCGGCATTTTTGATCCCGGAATATAGTGATCCGGCCCCAGATCGAACAAAAGATCAATGGTACCTTCGGTCCAGACAATGTCCGAGGTGCGCAGTGTGCTGGAGTAGATATACCCTTCAACACTGCCTGCCGCCCGCCCGAACAGACCGTGCAGCGTCGGCCCGGCACGCCGCTGACCATCCGGTCCAAGCGCATGGCAGATGGAGCATTTACGTTGAAACTGACGCTCCCCGTTGGACATCTCTTCGGGTGATTTCAAAAAGCTCCGATCCGTGTTGGCCATCTGCGGTTCTGAGCCCAAGCTCGCAACGGGCCAGCTATACATGGCGTCATCCAACCCGCCTGCGTGGATGTTCTGACCATCCGGCGAAAAAGCCAGCGCCCAGATCGGCCCCGACAAGGTCGCGCGGAAATCGTTGGAGATGCGCCAGTTCTCCGTATCGATCAGCATGATGTAGCCCTGCGCATCACCCACGGCGATACGGCCTGCACCTGCGTGAAAATCCATGGCCAGGATCGGACGCCGGTCTGCGGTGAAGTCCCGCAGCGGGGCCCCATCGGGCAAGCTGGCAACGCGCGTTGTGCCGTCCACCGCACCATAGGCGATCCAAGTGTCATCAGCGCTGATGCTGATGGTATTAATGCCAAAACCATGGTTGACCAACCGGCTGATCGGCGCGCCGGTCATCGCGTCCCAGACACGTATCGTCCCATCTGCCGACGCGCTATAAATGCGCTTGCCGTCCGGAGAAAAAGCGACATCCGTGACGATATTGGCGTGCCCCCTGATCTCTACCGGCAGGGCTTCATCGTCCAGCGACCAGACGCGAATGGTTCGATCCCAACTGGCCGAAGCGACACGCCGCCGGTCAGGCGATGCTGCAAGTTGGATGATTTTCGCCTGATGCTGACCCAAATTGCGATCTGTTCTCTTTTGAGGGTCCCAAAGGCGCACTGTGAAATCATCGCCAGCAGATACGATAGCTCCTCCATTGACACCCACAACGGCGTTGACAGCAGCCCTATGTCCCTCCAGCCAAACAGGCCTTCCACCCCGCCAATACCCTACGGAATTGTCAAAACTTGCCGTCAGAATGGCGCCGTCCGGCGTGGCGGCGATGCCTTTGATCGGTCCACCATGACCTTTGAGTGTAAAAAAATCCTGCGCCGGTACGCGACCTGAAAACAACACCAAAAACGCGGCCATCAAGGTGGTCAGCCCCACCTTTGCAAGGGAAAAGGAAGGCCCGCTTCTCTTGTTGCTAAGTTGGTGCATTCACTCTCCCAAGATCAGCTCAGTGCCTGTCAGCGCGCATCGCCCATCAACGATGTCCGGATTATTACAAGATATGGGTATTTGCGTCCATCATTGCGGCCCACCCTTACTGCCATTAGCCCGTCAACCTTCGCAGATTGTCATCGGCAATCATGATTTTCTGATTGGTTGTTTTTGGTGTGGATCATGGTTGGCATGCGGGATTTACATGCGTGCGGTTTTTGAGAGAAGGTTGGTTGTGGGCAAACGAAGCTTGCCCCGCGGGACGCTAATGCATTGTGATACTTACGTTAAGTTGGTTGCGGGAGCTCGCCTTCGTCTAATCCTCAAGACTCCATTGAGTTCAATGAATTGCATGGTCAAGGCTTGCATCAATTATTCAACGCCTACGATGTCTGTGGTTGGAGGTACGAAGATTCTCAGAACCTTAAGTCACACAAGTCCAGCAGCAATGATGAATCCGACCAACCGGTATCAAGTCCGGACCCGTCACCATGAGCAATACGTCACGAGCAAATCCAAATGTGACACCCGTTTTTCAGGCTGCGGTATTCTCGAATTCTAAAAGGCGCACATCCCTGTCACCTCTCACGTTGCGACTAACGCCAGAGGAACGTGCCCGACTGGAAGAGTTAGCAGGAAACACAACCCTCAGCGCATATGTCCGCGCCTGCGTTTTCGCGGAAGATACGAAGCTGCGTAAAACGCGGCCAAAGGATATCGTCGAGGGCAAGAAAGCCGCTGCGGAGGCACTGGCTTTGCTTGGGCAATCGCGGATTGCCAGCAATCTCAACCAGCTTGCCTATCATGCCAACATCGGCGCGTTGATCGTTGGCGAGGCGGAGAAAGAAGATATCGCGGAAGCGAATGCCCATCTCGCGGCCATTCGGGCGTTGTTGATGGATGCCCTCGGCAAAAAGAAGAAGCCACTTGCCTCCAGGAGACACGGGAAGTGATCCTTGAAGGCAACGAACGTGGGTATGGGGCCGAACTGGCGCGGCATCTGTTGAACCCGCGCGACAACGACCATGTCACCGTGCATGGCATCGACGGGTTTATTGCTGACGATCTTTTTGAGGCCTTTGCTGAGGCGGAAGCGATCTCCAATGCGACGCAGTGCCAGAAATATCTGTTTTCTCTGTCACTGAACCCGCCGCCCGACGCGGATGTGTCCATTGAAACGTTTGAGGAAACCGTTGCGCAGGTTGAGGCTCGTTTGGGATTGACGGGACAACCCCGCGCCCTTGTCTTCCACGAGAAGAACGGGCGGCGACATGCCCATGCAGTCTGGTCGCGAATTGATGGCGACCAGCTCAAGGCCATCAATCTCTCACATTACAAACGCAAGCTGGTTGGTCTGTCACGGGAACTCTACCAGACGCATGATTGGGAGATGCCTGCCGGGTTTCGCGATCCTGCTGAACGCGATCCGCTGAACTACAAACGGCAGGAAGCAGGTCAGGCCAAACGGCAAAAGCGTGACCCACGAACCTTGAAAGCGATGTTTCGGGAATGCTGGGAGACGTCTGATTCCAAAGCGGGGTTTGAAGCTTCCCTTAAAGATCAGGGGTTTCTGCTGGCACGTGGAGACCGACGCGGCTTTGTTGCCGTCGATGCAGATGGCAAGGTCTGGTCTCTGTCGCGCTGGTGTGGGGTCAAATCAAAAGAAATGCGGGCAAGACTTGGTTCGGAAATGGACCTGCCTTCGATGCAGGATCTGTCTGCCAAGCGGCAGACAATGCCGAAGCAACCTGTTGATCCCGACAATGCCGTGTTTGAAGCGCGGCGGACAAAGCTGGTCGCCAGCCAGCGGGCGGAGCGCGAGGCCTTGTTGAGGGCACAAGAAACACAGCGAATTGCGGATATCAAAGCGCGTCAGGAGCAGTTGCCAAAGGGGCTGCGTGGTTTGCTGTCGCGCGCAACAGGCCAGTACCAGAAGACACTGCAGCGTTTTGAAGAAGAGACCAACGCTGCACAAGAAAGTGACCGAGCGGCACAACATACTCTCGTCACCAAACATCTGGCAGAACGGCAAGCTCTGACACGCGACGGTCAGCAGTGCGGCCTGTCTTCTGCATTCCACACAAAATCGCACTCCGGCCCGACACAGGCGCTCGTCCCGCGCGACGACGATCTGCCCTATTCAAAGGCACAACTTCTCAAATCACCTGAGCGTATTCTGGGGCACATCTCCCAGAACAAAGCATCCTTCAAACGAGTGGATGTCCTGCGGGCGCTGGCCAAACGGATCGATGATCCGATGGCGTTGCAGAAAGCTGCGGATCGGGCCATGGCGTCGCCGGAACTGGTGCGCCTGCCAGCCGATGGCACAACGCCCGTGTTCACGACGCAGGACTATCGCAAGTCGGAACGCATGTTGGATACGGCAGCGCAAAAGCTGTCTTCGTCAGGTGGGTTTGCCATTGACCAGTCGCACATCAAGCAGGCGATCAAATCCCAAAACGCAAATATGAAGCGCGCCTTTGGCGGCGCTTTGAGTGCTGAACAGCAAACTGCCCTCGATCACGTGTTGGGAGACAAACAACTCGCCTCTATCGTTGGTCTCGCGGGTGCGGGCAAAAGCACCCTACTGGCAACGGCGCGCGATGCTTGGTCAAGGCAAGGTGTGACCGTGCATGGCGCAGCACTGGCGGGCAAAGCGGCTGAGGAGTTGGAAACCGCATCCGGCATTACGAGCCGCACCCTCGCGTCCTTAGAGCTGTCGTGGAAGAACGGCTACGCCTCCATCGCCAGGGGCGACGTTCTGGTTGTGGATGAAGCGGGCATGGTCGGCACGCGGCAGCTTGCGCGGGTTGCAGAGAAGATAAACGAAATTGGCGCAAAGCTGGTTCTCGTGGGTGATCCGGATCAATTGCAGCCAATTGAGGCGGGCACGCCATTCCGGCGGGTGGTGACCGACCATGGTGCTGCGCGACTGACGGAGATACACCGGCAAAAGGCGGAGTGGCAGAAACAGGCGTCGCGTGATTTGGCCGCAGGCGATCTTTCCAAGGCCGTGGATCAGTACCGTAAGCGGGATGCGATCACTCAGGCGGTGGATAGCAAAACCGCTATTGAAGCACTGGTTGAAACCTACGCGACGGATGTTGCTGCTAGCGGCTTCAACAAACTGCGTCTTGCCTTTGCGCACAAACGCAAGGATGTGCATGCTCTGAACCAGAGTATTCGCGCGGCATTGCGATCTGGGCCAGATGCAAAACCCGAGACGATGTTCACGACTGAGACTGGCAAGCGCGCATTTGCAGCCGATGACCGGATTGTCTTCACCCGCAACGACAAGGACATCGGCGTCAAGAACGGCATGCTGGGAAAAGTGGTGACAGCACGAGATGGTCAAATATCCGTTGCGCTTGATGGCGACATGGATCGTCTTGTGCAGTTCGATCCCCGTAACTTCCACAATTTCGATCACGGCTATGCCATCACCATCCACAAATCGCAGGGCGCGACGGTGGATCAGGCCTACGTGCTGGCCTCACGCTCCATGGACAAACACCTCGCCTATGTCGCCATGACCCGCCATCGCGACGACATGCGATTGTTCATTAATGCGAAGGACAGACCGATCTGGGCGATCGACCTGCAACGGCAAATG
Source organism: Roseobacter sp. EG26 (assembly GCF_049830555.1). Classification (NCBI taxonomy): domain Bacteria; kingdom Pseudomonadati; phylum Pseudomonadota; class Alphaproteobacteria; order Rhodobacterales; family Roseobacteraceae; genus Roseobacter; species Roseobacter sp. EG26. Next base: position 29,853 of record NZ_JBNBLH010000010.1, on the reverse strand, counting down.
CGCCCCACACAGGCCCGCAGTAGGGATGGGCCGTCGATGGGATAGACAAGCGGCCTTCACGGCAGCTGACATTCGGGCAAAGCGCAGAGAAGGGCGAAAAGGAGCCCAATGCGGAAGTGTCCACAGATTGCGGCGCGCGCTCGCAGCGTGAGAAAAAAGCTGCGTGAGCGAGATGTTCAGTGCCGCCGCGTAGCGGAAGAACCGGTCACTCATACAAGCTTCAACAAGGATCAGCACTCGAATTCACACATCACGGACGACGCTGGAAAAATTCTATACCCGCTTTTCTGAAGCCAGTGCCACTAATGAATATGTTATCTGGGTAGTGTTGGTGTGTTCCAAGTTTCTGAAGAGATTCTGCATGGTATCCACTATTTAACTGGAACGCTGTTAAGAACAAGAGTCTCGACCAGCCGTAGCAATTCCCTGAGATGTTCGGCAAAACGACCGCGTACCGCTTCGATCGTTGATCGATTCGACTAAATGTGTTAACCATAGGTTGTTTTTAAAAAAAAATTTCTAGGAATTACCCTTGGCCACGCCGTTCATTGCCAGAATGTCATTTCTTGTAGCATCGCTCGTTTTAGGGTGTGGAACTGCGTCGGCGGATTTCCAGCTTTCCGGCAATTTGCAATACTGGGATGGCGAAGAGCAGATTGTTGTCCCGATGGATTCGTTGGAGGCCTCCGATTACCTACGGTACAAGAGCCTCAGTGCTCTTGCAGGTGTTGATATCAACAAGGTCCCTCCACATAGAGTTACGCAGCTGACCGAAAAAGATGAAAAGGAGCACAGATATCAACTGCGATTCAGCGAAGAAGAAGAGGAGGTGCGAGTTGTACTAGAGTTTCACCACACTAATTATAGGGGCAAAGATGAAACCATTATTCCTCGATTTTCAGAAGGTGTACTGCATCTGAAAATTACGCGTGAAAACTCTTTTGAGGATGCTCTAACGTTCGCACAGAGCGTCATCGAAAACGAGGAGAGCGCTGATCAGATCATTGACGCCTTTGGAGTACTTTCTGCTGAATTGGATCGCGGCGCGAGATATAGCTTCACAGGAATGAAGGTCTTGGCGGGCTTGTTGGAAAGCTACTCGCAAGCCGTCGTAACCGATGACTTACCGATACGGTTTGCGACCTTTCTGGACAATCTTGACCGAAGCGATGTAATGGAAGGGCTTTCAAACCGACAGGCATATTGGGTCTACGGTGGGTTCGCCGACGTGGTCTCCAAGAATTTCAACATCAAGCAACCCATCGGAGCCGGGCGCAAAGTTCATGACATAGCGAGAGGTCTGCTAGGGAACGCATTGGAAAATGGCTACCGGGCGCGTCAATCGACCGAACAGAGCAAAACCGTCAAAAGAGCATCGATCGCGAATACAACTTTGAGAAAAGCAAGAATAGAATGCGATCAGATAATCCTTATAGAAGAATGCATGCTTACTGTGTCACAGTATCTTTTGAATTTCGAATCCCACGAAGCAAAGGACTTATTCTCATTTCTTTCCACACTGGGTACTGCGTTGGAAATCGAAAGCGGATTTGTCGGTAGTTCTGATAAGACAGATGAAGATAGACTTTCCAGGCTTAGAACAGACATTCATTTGAAGAAGCTTTGGAGCAGATTGCATTGCTTAAACAAACGCTTGAACGTACCTGACGTTTTTTCGGATCAGCAGAAGCAGAGCCTCGGCTATATCGTGCAACTCAGCAGCCTCTCAGAGGCGATTAACAATGGAGAGAACTGTGAAGCCGTTTAAATTGATCTTAAACGGGAGTTTAAAGCGGAAAAAATGTGGGTATCTGATCCCGCTGTTCGTCCTCGCCGTATTGTCCCTAAGCAGTGTTCCCGGTGAGAGTGCAGCGCCACCACCGCCTTGTGATCCCAATTCCAGTCGATGTGGATAATCGAGAGCAAAGTCGTATATGGCAACAGTTTTTTCTAAAAGACACGCGTGGCTTTGGATACTTCTGTTTGCGGCAGGGATCACCTTCGTGCCTCCTGCGCAAGGCGAGGTACAAGAAACATCTGATCAGGCGGAAAATGCACGAATCTCTTCTCAGAACGATATCGACGTTTCGAACCAATTAAAACGGCAAGGCAGCATTGCCCTGAGAGAAGGTAGGTGGAATGAGGCAGCAGCTCACTTCGGTTCTGCTTTGCAATTCGCGCCGGATGATGTTTGGTCGCACTGGCAGCGTTGCTGGGCATTGGTCAATCTAAAACAGTTCATCGCGGCACGGTCGAATTGTGAGGCCGCGATAGACAATTTGCCCGAACAGGTCTTGTTCGAAGACAAACCTGGCGTTTCAGACGCAGCTAAGGAACTCATCATTGCAGATTATGATGCGGCATATTCCGCGCTTGCAAATCTGTTGCGCTCCCAAGGGTTATCTTACCTTTTCCTAGAACAGGTGGGCGAGTTGCTATCCGATCCAAGTTTACCGGAGGACTTCAGAAGGAGGCTCGAGTCTTCAAGCAGACTTAACCTTCAAGTTGCACACGCTCTCGCAGATATCGGCGAACGCGAAGATGCGCTAGATTTGTTTCGAGAACTGGAAACTGACGATAATCTGACTGAGGAAGAAAACGCATCGATTCACTTGGCGCTTGCGAACATCTACTCCCAGACAGCGCGTAGCCAAAAAGCCATTGAATATTACGAATTGCTCACCAAACGATCCACATCAAACGCGCGATATTGGTATCTATTGTGCAGCCAGCTTTTGATTGACGACCAAGCGACAGCGGCCATTGAGGCTTGCGAAAAGGCGTCTTCAATCGACAAGTCCAATGGCCTTTACACGTTGGCTCATGGCGTCTCCCTATTTCGGGCGAAAGAATATGCGAGAGCAAAAGCCGCATTAGTCGAGGCGTTGAAACTACGACCCAATTCAAGTTTAGCACGCAGACACCTTTTCGCAACTGAACTGTCGTTGGGACACTTGGATTTTCAAGACATATCAGAGTCGCATGGTTTAGACGAGGCTAAGGCGGTTCAGGAACTCATTGATTGAAGAAATGGGAAATTGACGTGGGTTATAAGAAAATTTCTTTAAGAGGCGGAAGCAAGCCGCGCGGCCTGCAATTCGACATAGATGAAGCGGATACTAGTTTCACTGACCGACAGATGAAATTCCGCGAAGAAATTGGCGATTTGTCAGATATCATTGTTTTAGTCGATGATATTGAGAAAAAGAGGGACTTTTTCGATAGATTGCTCGGTTTTGCGCGCGGTGGGTTAATTGGAAACGGAGAGGCAGTTTCTTTATACGACTTGGAAATGAGCGAAATGCGAGACGAGGTTCTGAGCGCTGTGGGCGAAGTCAGAAACGCTCTTCTATTTGCCGTGGCTAGGAATTCCCTATTTTTGTTGCTGTGCGGGGTTGTGCTGCTTTCAGGGTATTTAGTTTCATTCTTCATCTGGAATCAGATTATCGTGCTATTACCGCCGCCCGGTCCAGATACCATCGGCATGAGCGATCTGAAGATTATGCGCTCCTTTGTCGGCGCTCTAGGATACAGCTTTGTGGGCCTCTACTTTGGCTTAGTTATTTCTTCGCTCATCCGAGCGAGGGAGATGGACGCGTATGAACCGCTTCGTTCGCTTCGGTTCCATGGATACGGCGTCAAATTATACAACCTGTACCTCGCCGTTCTTCTTGTTGCATTCTTTGGTGCTCTTGCATTTGATGCTCTCCAAATCGGTGTCGCGGGAAAGCTCTTGAATAATTTCGATGAAGATCCAGTTCTAGGCCTGCTAGTCGGAGCAGTCTGTGCCTTTGGCGAAACCCCGATCGCCAAGCTCTTAGATAAGGCATTTGGGGAACCCGATGATAGGGGGAACCCGCCGGTGAAAAACAAATGAGAACCTACTTATTTTCAGCCTTTGCCATCGCGATGCTGTGCACCGGGAACACTCCTTCCATAGCAAATGCATATGATCCACAATTACTGCGCATCACAACCGGCAGCGTATCGGGAGTTTATTATGAGATAGGTATTGAGCTGTGTAGAACGATCAATAAACGACGATACGTGCACATGCACTACTGCGTTGTTGAAGGCTCCAGCGGTTCATCCGAAAACCTGCTGAAGTTAGCCAGTGGAGCAAGTGAGCTTGCGATCGCTCAGTCTAATGCGTTGGCTGTCTTCATTAGCAATAAAAATGAAACAACGAATGATCTTGAAGTTTTAGCATCGCTTTACAATGAAGCTTTACACGTCTTTGTCAGAGCAGATAGCAACATTGCAAAGTTTGCCGACTTTAAGGGTAAACGGATCAATCTGAGCGAGCGCGGCTCTGGCACAAGGGTCGTCGTAGACGACATTCTGGAATTTGCGGATCTGAAGAAGAGCGACTTTCCGTTGGTTTTGGAACTCGATCCAATCAGCCAGATTTCGGCTCTATGCGAAGATCGAATTGACGTATCCTTTTGGGTATCGGCGACTCCGAACTTGATCGCGAGTGAAATTCTCGACCGCTGCGATGTGGTTTTGATGGATCTGGCAGACATCGTTGGGGAACAGGAGATTGTAGCTCGAGGGTACAAGATTTCCAAGTTATCACCGGAGGACTACCGGGGTTTAGGAGCACCCATTTCGTCCCTCAGTGTTGAGGCCGTGCTGGTCAAAAGCGTTCATCTGTCGGATGAAACGGTGTCGGTCATTGCCGGGTCGATTTCGGAAGGGCAAGTTGTACTTCAGCGGAACTCACGGTTCTTGGGTGGTTTTGAGTTCTTTGACGATTAAGACTGGGCGAGTCGATAGTTTCGTAGTTGATACAACGCTACAACTCGAGTTGCGCCATCCGCTGGGTGCGGCGAAAGAGCGGTTCGGGATCAGGGGTGCGGCGCAGCCGCGAATGACTGGTCTTGCGACATCGGTCGCATCGCAGTGATAGACACACCGCACTCGCAAAGGTTTTCTGCGTCAGCGAAAGCCGCATTTGCATACGTCTGGAAAGTCCGGAGGCTGTGTGAAAATTCAATCAGCACAGGTGTTGGAAGAATTCTGTCCCTGCTAACGCTTGCCAATGAATTTATGGAAGAACAGGTTTCTGCGATGCTAAGAGTGGGGGGAATCATTCTGGTAGTCTTGGCTCCGGATGAGTTTCCACACAGCCTCTCCGCATCCCAACTATTGAGACAGGCCACAGCGAACGACGGGTGTCGTGCTTACGGGCGCCCAGCAACATCCTGATACTTCACCACAGCGCGGATTTCGACGGCGTCGTTGTCGATCCCATAGTAGATAGCGTGTTTCTCATAGACCGACCGACGATAGCCTTCGCGAATGTCATCAACAGCAGGATACATCTTCGGATGCTCGCAAATGCGCTCAAACCGCTCCAGCAAGCCATCATAGTATCGGTCAGCCTGCGCCATGCCCCAAGTCGTAAAGCCTGTCGTGTAGAGATCGTCGAGGTCCTGATCCGCGACGTTGGTAATGCGGAGGGTCAGTTTCTTCATAGGGCGGTGTTCAGGCGCTCCTTCGCGGCGGCGCGGATGTCGGCCGGGGTACGGTCACTGATGCCACTGGCCTCGGAGGCGGTCAACTTAGCGCGCAATACATCGATCTCCGCCACGCGCAGTTCTTTTTCGCGCAGGGCTTCGCGGATCACTTCGCTATCGGAGGCGTAATGCCCAGCGGTGATCTGCGCCTGAATAAAGGCGTCCTGACTGTCTGTAACAGTAATGCTTTTCTTGACCATGCTCATATCAGGCCTCATGTTTGTTATCCTACTTTATACTACCACATTTGATCTTCAAAAATCAAATGCAGCGCGGACAGACCGTCAGGGCTGTCCACGCTTTTTTTTAATAGTGATCTGGGAACGCAGGTCGCGCTCCCAGAACGTTGGTTAATTATTCTGCTGCGATGGCGAAGGCGTCCTCCGCTTGCACAGCGTCGGCAAACCCGCTGCGGTCGGTGTAGCCCTGCATTGACACCTGCATGTAGCGCGGTGTCCAGTTCTTGACCTGCGGGGTGCGGGTGCCATCCAGACAAGCCTTGATGATGGTTTTCTGCACCTTGGCGGTTGCCGTGATGTGCTCTTTGGCAGCGTTCTCGCCCGCGATTTCCGCCACCATGCCGTTGATGGCCTGTTTGTCCCGCATCAGATCAAAGAAGGTGTCATCGATTGACCACGCTGCAGTCATCTCGGTGCCGAAGGCCTGCGCCAGCACCTCAATCAGTTCGGTGCCTACGGCAAGACTGTCCGCCATTAAGAACGACAACACGCGCAGCACGTCACCGTCATCAAACTCGGTTATTTTGACGAACACCTCTGCAAGGCTTGGGCGGGCGTAATAGGTATCGGGTTTGTCGAGCAACGCCATGTCCTCCAGACCCAAAAGGGTTTTAACGGCCTGACGTTCCGCTTCAAACGCGTGCTGCGCGGTATTTGTCTCAAGGCTCTGCGCAATTTCGGGCTTTGCCGCTTTCTGCGGATCAGCTTTCACCGACCAGAGGGATGATCCCGCAATCATATGCGCCGCGATCAAACGTAGGGCTGTGTCACTGCGTTTGAGTAAATCACACCGCACGGCGGCATGACGATGCAGATCAACGTAGTTCTGCCCAGCCTTCGTCAGTTCGGGCTTGGGTACAGGTGCGCTTGTCTCCTTCTTGTCCAACCGTTTGGCTTCTACCTGAGAAAGATAGCCTTCGTGGAAAGCCACCTCTCCCTGTGCGGTGCAGGTGATAAAGACCTTGCCACCTTTGGACTTCGAGGTGCTGCGGTGATCCCAATTTGCGAAATACGCCCCCACATCCATGACGGTCACATCTGCCCAACCATCGGCAAGGTAGATTTCGACCCGCTCGGCGATGGCGGCGTTTTGCAGCAGCCAGAAATCCTCGCTGTCAGCGAAATACGCATCGTCCCCAAAGAGGTCGGACACAACGGCAAGCTTGCTGCCCGCGACATCAAACAAGGCGTTGCTGACAGGAATATGCGCCCCACCAAAAAGCCAGTCTTTCAACCGCTGGCCTGTCGGCGCACAGCTATCGTCATCCTTGACCAATGCCCACCAAGCCTTTTGCTGCTTTGGCGTTGCCATGGTGAGATTGCGAATGTCGCGGGCGTGAATTTCGTCCTTGCGGAAGGCAGTCAGGATCGGCGCATGCAACCGTCCCAAGGCCAGCCGCTGCGAAACCATGCGCTCAGTGATGCCGAAGGTGGTGGCGATGTCGCCCGCGCTGCGCCCTTCCTTGATAAGCTTGGCGAAGGCTTTGTATTGATCCACCTCATCCATCGGCAGGCGTTCGATGTTCTCAGCCAAAGACGCCTCAATCGCCGCGGCATCATCGCTTTCCGCCATCACCAAACAGGGCAGCGGATCAATCGCGCTGTCTTCGGCAATGATCTGACAGGCGTTGAATCGGCGTTGTCCCGCGATGATTTCAAATGCGGTGTCTGTTGCGCGCACCAGCAAGGGCTGCAAAAGGCCAAGGCTGCGAATGCTGGTGACCAGATCGGCGCAGTCTTTCGCGCCGTATTTACGCACGTTCAACGGGGAGACGGAGAGGTTTTCAAGGTCGATAAATTGCAGTGTCATGATAATGTTCCTTTTCAAGGTTCGATGCGGAATTGCACCCTGAAACCGTTCACACGGAACGGCTTGGGGCTGCATTCCCCTCATCCACAGCGGTAGATCAGACAGGTGCCGCCAACTTCGGCCTCGCTGTAGTCGTGCGCCAGATCACGCGCGATGGCATCAAAGTCGAGGTAGAATTGCAGCCGCTCGGGGATGTCGCCAAAGAGCCCTTCTTCCACGAAGTGCTCGGCCAACCCGCGCATCGTCTCGAAGTGGTAGATATCCAAATCAAAGTCGCTCGGATGTGTGCTGGCGTCAAAGCAATAGCCACACTCCCCAACGGCAAGGATCACGCGGGTCTTGTCGTCTTCATCCCAATCTTCCACCGCATCCAGATACTGCTTGAGATTGGCCTGATTGATCCTAATGGCGCGGGCGAGATCGCAATCGATGTCATCGCCATCAATGAACTGAATCTCAAACTCTTCGACGGGGTCGCCGTAGTCGTTCCGCAGGTCGGCGGCCTTCTCGGTGTAGTCGTCATAGCTGTCAAAATAGAAACCCACCGCAGAGATGTCGTAGGGCTGGGCATGGAGTTGAATGGTCATTTTTGTCTTCCTTCCTTCATTGCATAACGGGTTGCGCATGCAACCCGACTAGCCACGCGGCAATGAGCGGGGGAGGACTGTCAGGACCGACCGACGGGGATGGTGCGGGCGCAAGGCGGCACGCCTGAGCCACGGTCCCCGGCGGTCGCCGAAGGCCTGGTCTTGACCGACGATGGGCCGCAGGCCCCAATGAAAAGAAGAAGACAGCCACAGGCTGACAAACCCACGTCAGGGATCAAAGCCCGAAGGGCCAAGACCAAGGGGCTTGGTGCACGCGAGCCCGGCCCGCGCCAGCGGGGACGCCCAAATCTGCGTTTGTAGACAAAAAAGGGCGACCCAACAGGATCGCCCTCTCCCCACGCAGTAAACTGGGATGATCTATTGCGGTGATCGATCTACGACCTCACCGGATTGATCGGCATCTTTGTCTTTGACGGTGCGCAGAACAACACGCCCATCAACCGGCAGCGCATCCATGCGGATTTCATAGCCCTGACCATCATTGTGCACCCAGGCCGCGCCAATCTTGCTCCAAATGGAATTGCGACCATCATCAATGGCTTTGACGGTATAGGCCAGCATGAACGGGCGTTTTAATCCAGCGGCATCATTGCCACTTCTTTTTTCGTTTCTTTCTGTACTCATAAAATCTCCTTACTCAGTACGGGTTCGACAAACAGGAACATATCAAGAACAAATACAGCCGAAAGTTGCAAGGAAAATCAGCAAAAGCATACGCTTGTATGGGACAGAGGACCGGAAGAAAAAACTCGCCGCGAGTCCGGCCAATCTCTTGGTTTATGCCCAAAACTGACATCTACCGTCATTCGACGGTAAGAAGAAAGATCACACACAGTTTTCTTGTGCGCCTTGCAGTCTCTTAAGCGCTGGGTGAGCGTGAGGTGTCCTTTTTAGCGAAAGGCGCTCTTCGGCTTGTCAAGAATCTGTGGAAGTCGTAGTAAATTGATACATCCCAACCTCCTCAAGCACCGTTGGCTTTGAGATTGGTTGGTTAACGGACTGGGAAGGAATTGCTCTTTGAAATCAAGCCTTCTTGGACAACTCCGAAACTTCAATCTGCCGAAACGAAGTGGGTTGATTCCTCTGTTTGAAGCAGTTGTGAACTCAGTCCATGCCATTGAAGACCGATTTTCAAGCGCTTCTGATGTGTCAAATCTAGGAAAAATTTCTGTACATATTCATCGGGAAGATGAGCTGGTCAGCTTGGATTTTGGCCCCGGCCGAAAGCCAGAACGTGCTGTTGTCGGATTCGACGTCATAGACAATGGAATTGGCTTTAACGCCACAAACTGGGACGCGTTCAATCACCTGCATTTTACGAACAAGCGTGACAAAGGGTGTCGGGGAGTTGGACGGCTAACTTGGCTTAAGGCATTTGATGATGTCAGAATATCCAGCCATTTCTTTGATGATCAAACCTTAAAACGGCGTTCCTTCCGCTTTTCCGGCCGCGAAGAAGTCGCTGGTGGCGACCCGACTGATGAAACCGACAAAGTAGACGTGGGCACAAAAGTACAGCTTTTGGGATTCAGACCCGGATATGCGAAGGCCGTTGAAAAGACCGCAGACGCTATCGCGGGAAGACTACTTGAGCATGCGCTTTGGTACTTCGTTAGATCAGCAGGAGTCCCCAGCATTACCTTGACAGACGATCAAACTGACGATGCTATCGACCTGCATAGTCTGTTCGATGCTCATATGCATGCTGGATCAGCCCACCAAGACCTTACGATCAAAGGCATTCACTTTGACGTCACGCATGTCAAATTTCGGGCGCGCTCAGATCGTAAGCATGTGCTTGCATATTGTGCTGGCCAACGACTTGTTTCGGAAGAGGGGCTGGAGCTTCCCGGACTGACAGCGAGTGTGTCCGATGCTGATGGCCCATATCGATATGCAGGGTACATTGTAAGCGACTTTCTGGACCAAAGGGTTGTCGCTGAACGCACTGGCTTTGACATGGAAGAGGAAGTCGATGGGCTTTTCGCAGATACAGAAATTTCTCGTGGTGACATTCGAAAAGCAGTTAAGCCGCTTGTTTCTGAGTTTTTGGGGGAATCTCTCGAGGCAAATATTCAGGCTGGGCGTGACAGACTCGATGAATTTGTTATGCAGAAAGCTCCGCACTACTTACCGATAATCCGATACATGGGTGAAGACGAGTTGTTCGTTGATCCGTCTACCAACGATGCACAAATCGACAGGGAGTTGCATTCACGGAAGTATCAGACTGAACAGCGTTTACTTGAGGAAGGTGAGCGTCTTTTGAACCCTGACCTTTCTGACACTGTAGAAAGCTATTCAGCAAGGATCGCCGAATACATGGATCGATTGCAAAGCGTTAAGCAGTCGGATCTCGCTGCATACGTGACACACAGGCGCGTTGTTCTTGATTTACTCAACTCGGCACTCAATGCTCAACCCGACGGTAGCTTTGAACGCGAGTCAGTAATCCACAACCTGATCATGCCGATGGGCTCAACTAGCGAAGACTTATCGCAACTTCGTGCGAGCAACCTTTGGTTACTCAATGAAAGACTAGCATTTCATCAGCACTACCTAGGATCTGACAAGTCTCTGAGCTCGATACCAATCACTGCCGCAGGCGGTGGGAAAGAACCAGACCTTGCAGGATTGAACATCTACGATAACCCGCATGCATTTTCAGATACTACGGGATCGGCCCAAGCAACAATTACAATTGTTGAGATAAAGAAGCCGATGCGCAAGGGATACAGCACAGGAGAAGATAAGGACCCAATAGAGCAAGCATTAGGATACCTGCGGCGGGTTCGCAGTGGTGGTGTCATGACAAAGACCGGGCGCGCAATCCCAAGCGCACGAGAGCTTCCAGGCTATGTCTATGTCCTCGCTGATCTTACAGACTCGATGCGCGAACGCTGTGAATATGCCACTCTGAACGAAGCACCGGATGGTCAGAGTTATTTCGGCTGGAATGGCAGTAAGAACATCAAGGCTTACATTGAAGTAATTGACTTTGGTGGACTGTTTGATGCCGCATCACAACGAAATGCTGCATTTTTCGAATTTCTTGGGCTTGGTAAACACTAGGAATAGATTGTGGGTGACATCTGGTTTATCGAGACAACGCTATCGGCAAGCAATAATCGGCGCAGTTTCCAGCGTATCAAGTTTGATTTTTGCATATTGTTGAAAAGCGTTGGGTAATTCTCATGTCGAATGATCAAGAAAAAGCCCGTATCGGAAAGATAAGGGATAGCGCTTTATCAATGCAGGTCGGCGATGATAGTGACGGCCCCATCTCCGGGATGGTTAGTGTCGCAGATACAGACATGTACATCATCAAAAAACATGCGATTTACAGAATATTTTTGGCCGACGACATTGACCCTGAGCGAACAAACTCAAATATCCCGAATGGGCATCAGAAAATTGTTAGTCAGGGCTCTGAGTCGGAAACCGTCGCGCGAAGTTTTCTGACTGCGAACGTCTTGTTCAACTCCAATCAATTCGCAGGTGAAATTGACTTGAAGCGTGTCATGGATCTTTCGATTGTGGTGATGAAAGAACTCCTAGCAGCACAGAAAATTGAGCGCAAACTAGCTCGAGAGCATGACAGCGCGCTCGTTGCTTTCGAGCAACCGGAACAGCGTTCAGTGGCGTTACCATCAGTTGAAGGGCTCGATGAAAATATCAAGACTTTCGTACAGAAAATAGAACATGCTACCCAAGCCATCTTTACCCTTACCCAACAGTTCTACGGCCATACAGAAAAATTGTGGAATGGCTTCGAGGCGGAGATTCAGAAACTCTACGGTGATGCAGATGAGTTTTCGAAGTTTGCGGCTTCAATGACACCCTTTATGGTTTTTGTTAGAAATCTACGTAACTGCGTTGAGCATCCCAAAGATGTCCATCGCGTGATTATAAAGGACTTTGCCATTGCCGTTGATGGCACTCTGGCGAACCCTACAGTGCAGGTGGTGCATGCGGCGACTCCTCAGTCAGAAATAGAAATGCGGCTGTTCTTGCCCCAAGTCGCGAGCCAAGTCTTGGAAGTTTTTGAGGTGTTGATGATCCATATTGCTTCAAAACACATCGCGTCCTTCGGTGCGTTCGAAAAAGCTGTTGGTTTTCTTCCGCCCGATCAAATCGCACCTGACACTAAGGTTCGCGCGTCCTACTTTATCTGGGTAAACGATTGTTGGAGTAAGCTAGGCTGAATACAGATGGAACGCGTTTCCGATGCGGCACACTTGGCCACCAGAAGCTGCTTTTCCGATACATTATGGGCCGTTTAGGAGCTATCTTAACTTTCAACTGGATACGCCAACCCTTCTCTCCGAAAACTTCGCTGCAGCGTAAGGCGTGACACCCCTAACAGCGCAGAGACGTAGGCGCAGGGCAGCCCATTCGCCACCATCCAGTCGTACGCCGAGACAATCGTTTCCGCATCCAGCCGCGCTGGTCGCCCTAGCTTGATACCCCGTTTGCGGGCGGCCTCCATGCCCTCACGTGTCCGCCTGCCTATAATACGCCGCTCGAACTGTGCAAAGAGCGCGACAATCCCAAAGAACAATTCACCCTCGTCGCTGGTGGTATCAAACGGAAAGCTTAGGATCTGAAAGCGTACATGACGTTTGCGTAGCGCTTCGCTGGTAATGATGGCATCAATGGCGGACCGAAAAGCGCGGTCGAGATCTACGACGATGAAAGTATCACCCGCATCTAAGTCTGCCAGCAGAGCATCAAACACCGGGCGTTCTGATGCCACTGCTGAGATATGCTCGACGCGCAACTCGTCGCATTCCGCTTCTAACTGCATGACTTGGCGGTCGGTCTGCTGCGCAGACGTGGACACCCGGATGTAGCCGTATCGTCTTGGCGCGGAATGTGATCGAAAAGGATCCCTTTCGATCTGCTGATTGAAGCGCTTGTTCGACCGGACGTTATCGCCTGAAAACTGCCCAATCCCTTGTGATTTGTTTACCTCTGCGCACGACTCGCGTAAAGCGCCTTCATGTTCAAAAACCATGGAATATGAACAGCATAGCACGGTGGTGTGCCGCAATGGCGGTGGGGTGCACAGCGGCGATTAATCCACATGTTTCTAAAGCGGAAGGCTTCACTGGTGCTGATTTTGCAGGCTGGGAAGTCGCATCACAGGACAGCTACATTCAAACATCTGTTACAATGGCGGGCGTTGTGCTGACGCAGGTGAAGCCAGAGAGGTCGAGCTGCATTGATGACTGGTACTTCGGAGACGCACAGAAGGACGCCCGTAATGCGCATATTCGCAAGGCAATCGCGCAATACGGTGACTACCATCCCAGCGGCACTATCCTTGCGATCCTGTTAGAAGCCTGCGGTGCGATCAACTGAAGCCTAGCCGCCAAGTTTGGGCAACCCAATGTTTTGTGTCTGCACTTCGAGTGCAGTCGTGTCCGCTTCCGGCATCTGATCCCTGACGGATTTGGGCATCTCGCCTTGGATATCGTTCGCGATGTCATCAAGCTCTCCGAGCGACGGCGGATTGTCAGGATCAGTGATCTTGTCACGCGCAGGGCCAAGAACATCATTCTGATATCCGTTTGTCGCATCCAACTGTCCTTGTAGACCTTCAATGCGATCTCTTGCAGCGTTGACATCTTCGAAACTTGGCTCCTGCCCGGTCCAAAGGATTGTATCGGCAAGTTGGTCCTCAATAACTGTTCCGTCCTCACGTCGCACCACGCCATTTGCATCGCGGAAAACTTGCGTACCGTCTGGCAAGCGCGCGGAGTTGTCCATCATGTCGGCGAGGTCCGTTTGAGCCGCTTGGAGGTGATCCGCCAACGCGTCGATTGCCGCTTGCGTCGCCTGTTCCGCGTCGGAAAGCGCCTGTATCACACCATCGTATTTGGCGCGATAAATCGGATCTTTGAGCAATTCCATCAAGTGATTCTGGAACGCTCGCGCGTCGCGTTCCTTCCGTTTGGTTTCGGCTGACCCGGCGTGATCGTTCAAGAACCGCGCCTGCCGCCCGACATCGCGCCCGGCGATCTCGTTGTTTAAATCCTCAAAGCCACGGCGCTGCCGTGCTATTAACTCACTGTCTTCAATCATTTTTACCTCGCTTCCAGTATACCAGAAACCAGCCAGTCGGCGCAAACATGCGGTGTCGAAACCAGAATGCATATAGTTTTGTTCATACAGACTTAACCAAGACAAAGGAGATTTGAGTTCTGGATATCGGGGAAGTTCCCGATTTGCGCAGGAGGTCGTAAATGGTCATCGACATGCACCGGCATCCGCCCGGATACAGCAGGCACTGATGTCGCACCTGATCCCCAGATCGCGATTAATGATAGGGACGCCGCTGCCCAGCTCCGTTCGACGCATGGCCCTGGCTGCGATCCTCTCGGCACAACTGGCTGGTGGTGTTGCTACCGCCTCGCCGAGCCAGCAATCCGTAACGATCCGGGGCGATGTCAGCGTGTTCGACGGTGACACGCTTGAAATCGGGCCAATGTTGATCCGCCTGCACGGCGTCGATGCGCCCGAAAAGACGCAACGATGCGAAACGCCAGACGGCAATACGTGGCGTTGCGGAGCAACTGCCGTCAACCGAGTGCACAATCTGATTGAAGGTGAGGACATCTCCTGCGAAGCATTGGATCGTGACCCCTATGGTCGGATCATTTCCCGCTGCTCTGTCGGCGGGCGTGACATCGGTGCAACCTTAGTCGCGGAAGGGTTAGCCTGGGCATTCATCGAGTACAGCAATGAATACGTTGCACTGGAAAGCGAGGCACGCACCATGGCGGTCGGCGTCTGGCAGGCCGAGACGCAGACGCCATGGGACTTCCGCGATGATAAATGGAACCGGGCACTGGCGGATGCGCCGGATGGAAAGTGCCCGATCAAAGGCAATATTGGCGCAAGCAAAGGCAAGCTGAAAATCTACCACACGCCATGGTCGCCCAACTACAGCAACACGAGGATCAATCCGGAGGACGGAGAGCGGTGGTTCTGCGATGAAGCCGAGGCGCTTGCGGCCGGCTGGCGACCCGTGGCGGGCCGTTGAACTATAGGACTGCAGATAGGCCGAACCGAGCAAAAGCTGAAGCGACCCAAGTGCATCACGACTAGCTCAACTGTAATTGCTTGAAGAAGCCAGAAACAACTTTTGCAATCAGTTAACACGCTGGACACATCTGAGAGTTGAGGTATTTTCGACGTGAACAGCACGCGGTTGCGGCGTAACTATCGGTGAACAAAAATGTCCCTTTTTGACTTTGACAAACTTAGCCGCCCAACCTCAGACACACAACCCACTGACCCAGTTGAGGTTTTTCGGAGCGCCTCTTCTTTGGATGCCACACCAAATGATCTTTGGCGTGGTCAGTCACAAGCGCTGGAGCAATGGGACAAAGTTCGTAGTAAAAATGACGTGTTGGTGTCCCTGCATACGGGGGCAGGAAAATCTCTTGTCGGCATTATAATTGCCCAAAGTCTGATGAACGAAGGCATTCAAAATGTTATCTATGCCTGCGCGACTAATGATTTGGTTAGACAGACAAAAAAAGAATGTGACGAAAGACTGGGCTTTCGGTGCTCGACGCGCGCAGGTGGGCGTTTTTCTAGTGAAGCTTTTGAGAATGGGACCGGCTTTTGCATCACCAACTACCAAGCTCTTTTCAACTCCCGGTGCGTTTTCCGAGGCGATCTACGACCGAGTGCGATCATTTTTGATGATGCTCATGTGGCTGAAAAAACCATTCGTGATTGTTACACGATCTCGATTGACAGAAAAAAGCAGAAAGACGCCTTCGGCGAGTTTATTGGCCTTGTACTTCCATATTTCGAAAGAATTTCCCGAAAGGAGTTTTTAGCGGCAATCTTGAAGGGGTCTAGCACCTACTCGTGTACTGCGGTTCCACCGGGTGCGGTTGTCGAACTTACAAAATCCGGCGCATTGGTCGATTGGATGAAGCGGCATTCGATCTCGAGTGAGTTTGCGTATGGCCATCTTGCAGACAAGCTGCATGCGTGTTCGATCTTTATCTCAAGGTATAGAATCGAGATCGCACCCGCCTTTCTTCCTGCCAAGCGGATGGACCTGCTAGCCGCCAATGACGTTCGCAGGATCTACCTGTCAGCGACGTTGACCAGCGAAGTCGACTTCTGCCGTGCCTTCGGGAAGCGTCCAGCGGTAAAAATTGAACCTGAAAATGATGCAGGCGTTGGAGAGCGTCTCATCATAATGCGTCGTCGCGATCAACTCAAACTGGATGGCGTAACGAACCCAGAGTTCACTAACTTGGCTGCGAACATTGCTAAGCACCACAAGGTCCTAATTGCTTCGTCTTCTTACGCCGCAGCGGACAAGTACTTTAACTTGGTGAGCCCTGCAAAGTCGTCAGAGTTTTCTGCAAGTCTTGAGAAATTTAGGCAGCAAACCGAACCAGGGGCGTTTTCATTGGTGGCGCGTGTGGATGGGATTGATTTGCCGCATGGAACTTGTCGTGTATCAATAGCTGACGGTTTGCCAACTGGATTTAGTCTTTGCGAAACATATCAGTTTGATTGTTTGGAAATGCGAAATGCTTTTGCCGCCCGCATTGCTAATAGAGTTGTTCAACTTTTTGGACGGACGAACAGGGGCCGGAACGATTACAGTGTCATATTTTCTTTTGATGATCGTTTGATTGGTTGGTTAAATAAGACACGGAACCTCGCATTGTTGCCGTCGCTTCTGCAAAAACAGGTTGAAC
This sequence comes from Roseobacter sp. EG26, assembly GCF_049830555.1. Lineage (NCBI taxonomy): Bacteria > Pseudomonadati > Pseudomonadota > Alphaproteobacteria > Rhodobacterales > Roseobacteraceae > Roseobacter > Roseobacter sp. EG26. The sequence goes on along the minus strand of NZ_JBNBLH010000010.1, from coordinate 12,936 downwards.
TGGGGCGCTCCTTAATTGACCAGTTAAAAATTGCCGACGGTTCCCAGTTCCCTAAGTTGGTTGATCAAGTTCTTAGCCGTGATCGGGGCTGGCTTAGCTACTACAAGGACACTGTTTCTTCTACTGGTGTCAGCGAAGATGAACAGGAACAAGCGCTCGAGATTGATGCAGCCCTATTGAAAGGTGCTCTTGCCGAGGCTAATTTCGCAGCAGCAATGTGGGACGGTCGACCAGATATCGCTCGAACGACACTAGGCGAAGCCATCCACGAAGTCGCACCGGCGGACCGGAGACTCGCTGGTTGGTATAGCATGCATATTGGACACTCGTTTGAATGCGAAGGTGACTCTGAGACTGCAAGCAAGCATTATGCTGATGCCCGGGCGCGAACATTTTTTGACATTGCGCTTCCGCAGCCGTCCACAGCTGCGTCTATCGTCAAAGCTGTGGCACCTAAAAACGGCTTTCACGCAAGTCTTCTGTCGATTTTTTCTAGCGATAAAGCAGTCGCGAAAAATCCGTGGGATAAGCATGAGTTTCACATAAAAAAACTGCTGGCAGACGATGCATCTAGTAATCAACATGAAGAAGCGATGCGGCTCTTAGGAGAAGTTCTCGGCTTCGTTTCATCAAGACCTGAGCAAGAGTCGGATCAAAATTCGACCCTCGATGTTCTGTGGTTACACGAAGAAACTAAGTGTGCGTTTTTGTGGTCACTGAAAACGAAGAAAAACAATGACAGCCCCCTCAACAGTGAAGAAGTCGGTACAGGGCTGTTGCACCTCGAATGGTTCGATAAGGAGTTCCCAGATTATCATCAGCATGAGTTGTTTTTTTTGACACCGCAGGCGACATGCGTTCAGCAAGCGCATCCGTCAGAACGGATGGCAGCGGTTCGCACTGAAAATCTACGCCAGTTCTATCGGCAACTTGACCAGGCAATGATTAGCTTGTTCAAGATGCCACCTGCGGACAGGCTTATTGAGTGTGAAGCGATGTCACTTCGGCAAGAGTGGCAGCCCTCTGGCATCCGTAAGAGCGTGTCGCCGGAAAATATCATTCGACAGGTTTAGGCTCATCAGCGGGATGAAACGGGGCGCAGCCCCTTTCCAAGATGTATGGCGTATTACGCCGTACACAGCTTGCCATCCTGATTTTTAAAAGGATCGGCAAGATGTGACGCGGAGGGTGTCAATCTTGAAGGTGCTTCGGCACTCAGTTCGCCACACCGACCTACACGCAAGTGTTTGTGTGGGAGGGAGTAGAACTGGCCATTTAGTCTAAGACTTCACCGCCGGCCTCTCGAATTTCCAGAGCGTGGGCACGCTTTAGAAGAAACGAGGCAGTTTGAACATTGACTAAAAAGGGAGGCAACCCGTGTTTGAATTTTTCAGCCACTATTTTGATTGCTGTAATGTTGTCTGCATTCACCGCTGCCAAATACCAGTGTTCCGCATTTTCTAGATTCGGAGCTTCAAAGCCAATGCCTTCCTCAAGGTTTTGCGCCAACTGCAACATCGCTTTCGAATTCCCGAGATTGGAACTCTTACAAAGCCATTCATTTGCTTTTTTTGGATTGGGGCTATCGAATCCTCGCCCGTTTTGAAGATTACGAGCCAAATTGTACATTGCAGCAGCATCATCAAGCTCAGCGGCGCTTTCAAACCACTCGTTAGCTATCCTTAAATTGCGAATTTCTTCTCCAATTCCAGTCTGGATGGCGTATCCAAGATTGAACATGCCCCTAGCGTTTCCCTTTCGAGCGGCTTCGCGATAGTATTGCACGCCGCGCACTTCATCGGCCAATTCAAACCCACGACCGCGCACAAGGTTGAAACCTAGGTCAACCATCGCATCTGTATTCCCATTGTCTGCCGAGCGGAAAAACCACTCATTTGCAAGTTGTAAGTCAGCTTCTTGGAAGCCAAGCGAATTTTGCAAGTTAACTGCCAAGCTATACATTGCCTCAGCATTGCCTAACTCAGCAGCCTTATGAAAGAACTCATTGGCTGTTTTCGGGGCTGGCGATTCAAAGCGCGTGCCTGTTTGAAGATCTCTCGCGAACGAATATAGCTCTTCTGGATCTGACGGCTGCTTTGAAAAGTCGCGCATTCGACCATTTCTTTTGCCAAAACTGCTGCTTCGACCAGCACGCGTGTCCGCAGCTTGGTCCTGTTCCAAGTCATCGGAACTTCTATCCTCGCCGCGAATAGAAAAAGAAGGTAGGCAATTTTTCGAAAAGGAGCAGCCTGAGACTTTGGAACCTTCAAAATCAAAATCGGATAGATTCTCGTCCTCAAACGAAATACCAGATAGGTTTGCGTATCTAAAATCTGTGGCTGGGTCCAATTTGAGGATTTTTACTGCTTGGGTAAAAGTAAGATGTGGAGTTTCGAGCATCGTTTGAATATTTTGACGATCTTGATCTGTTAGAGCCTCAAATGGGCCGCATTGACTATCACTACTCACTTCTCCACCTTAGCCGAAGATAGCACTATACCTCGTTCATCGATTTCGTTTCTTTTGTTTATGAGAATACAAACCATATGATCAATGAGTTGAGTCCTTTGGTCTGCCGACATTTCTTCGCTGATGTTTGTTCTTGTATTAATCGACTTCACATCTAGATCTATCCTCTCAACATAAGCGTCGACCTCTAAGCTGGCTTGACCTTCGTAAATAGGATTCACAATACAAATGGCATCCGAAAGAGCATTGCCTCTCAATAGACCGTGTCGATCAATTGGTCCTTCTACATACCAATGCCCATTTTTTAGGTATCGCACATACTCGGGGATTTCACCTCTGCTATTCTTATAAATTTTTTTAAAATCGAAATTCGTTGGCGTAACCTTAAATGATGCAACCTGCGCGCCGTAGCGGAATTCCCGAGTACCGATAATCTCACGAAAGAAATCGCATGTGAGTTCGATAGCCAACTCAAAATCATCGCTATCGGAAGGCATTTGCGTCCACCCAACGCCTGAAAGCTCGACCAAATCAGGGGCCCAATTGCGGGTCGGCACTTTGGCTTTTGACGTCTGGGTTGCACTTTGATTGTCAGGTAGGTCGGCATATGGCTCGTTTTGCGCGGGCCTTCCGTTCCCTTGAATCAAGCCTTGCGCAACTAAAAATAAGTATGCGAATTCCGGCGGATTATCGTCAATGGACACTTCACCGCTGTCGCAGCGCCTGAGGAACATGACCGCCGCAATGAACTTTCCTTCCTTTGCCACGTATGCCTTTTTGTCGCGTGCTACCTTGTCATCAGAGAAAAGAAATGCGGCAATCAAACATAAGTTGCCATGCCTCGGCGCACGTTGACCATTCAACCAAAGACTCAAAACTGATTCCGAACATCCAATTTTTTGTGCTGTACGGGCTTGATTATCCGCGCCTGCAACATTGAAAACCCAATAGCGAAGGAAGTCCGGTGCCAATTTGAGTATATGTTCTTCAACCATGCTCACCCAACTACATAGATCTCGCGTGACTTAGCAGAAGCACCGATCACCTATTCGTCAACCCATGTCAAATCCAGGTGCCGAAGGTGCACGATTACGCAGTCCATCATCTTTCGCGATGTTGTAGCCATCCCTGAAATCGTTCTCAAATTCCGGAAGTCCGGCACCTTTCAAGTTTGCATAAATCCCAGCGACCCGACTGATTCTATCCAGTATTGCAGGATCAAGGGGGTTTTCTCGCAGATCTTCTTCGAGGATACCCAAATGCTCTCCTAGTAATCGGCCAATTGTCTCACTCATAAACCTCTCATATTGTAATATACTGAAAAATAACACAATTTATTAAATTCGTCAACTTGTCGCAAAGTGAACGCAAATATAATGCCGGCCAACGGAAATGCTAACAATACTCCATTTTGCGACAACGGGCTCAGAATAAACCAAAGGAGTCCGACATGAAGAAACAGGTCACTGAACGTAACGCAGACACGAAATTACAAACCCTAGATATCAATGTACCCGGTGAAACCATCGGGCACTGCAGTATCTGCGAGCGCGACCTTCCAACCCCTTGCGTTCCCTTGAAAGCCATTTCCCCCAACGATCTCATTCCAACGCAGGACTTGATCATCCCTGAGGGCGACGTGATCCGTGCCAAAACAAAGGAAGCTGTGCTGCAAAAGGGTTTCTTCTGCGAGATGGGTCGCTGGCTAGCGAAGAAAAATCTAATGCTGCCTGAAATCCGCTGGATGGTCGCCTACACGCTCTACGGTGGCCTGGAGAAAGGCATGAGTTTCCAAAAGCCTTGTGGTCGACCATATGTCATCGAACCTGAGACAATCGACGAGGTGTTCGACGGGCGCAAGACGCTGCACCTGCCGGTAACTTCGGATTGGAACGACGAGCCGGTGTCTTATGACCGCGCCATCCGCGACTGGCTTGATCGTTCCATCGCGGGTCAGATTACCGGCAAGCCGGATTCTCGTTGGGGTGAACGGCTTGTGATGTTGGATATCACCAGACGGGTTTTGAACTCAAAGCGCTTCAACGATGCCTGAACTGCCCCCATCGCAATCCGCCTCCGGTCCAAACACCGGGGGCGGATTTATTTTGGAGGGATGCGCATGACTGTTTGGATGTCTTTGGGTCTGTGTGTGGGCAATGTCGCGACAAGCCTTGCTGGGATGGCGGCGCTGAAACACGCGGTGGCGACCAGTGATGTCGTTTGGGCGCTTGTGGGGGTTGGGTGCTGGGTGTGGACAGCGATGTTCATTGTGCTGCTCTTGTCCGCACAACCGCTAATCTGGGTGGCCTTGGCGTCATCCTGCCTGTCTGTTTTAGGGTCCATCGCCCTTGGTACGTTCTTTGGTGAAGAGCTGCGAATGGCCCACGTGATCGGTGTCATCCTGATTTTGCTGACCTTGGTCATCACCTCTGCGACAAGCAGCTGAACGTCTGAGCGGGGGCAATACTGCGCACGAACTGCCCCCGCCCGAGAATCGATCCTCGTAAACCCTGAACAGCAGCGCGGATGACCTGCGCTGGTGTTCAACATAAGGGCATCCCATGAAGCATCAGAAGACCGAAGGGCACACGAACGCGGTTTCATATACCGTGCAAGCGCCCCGCTCAGACGATACGCCGCAGACACACCGCTCGGTCCCCCTGGATCGGGGCATTGTGACTGCCGCGACAGAAATCAACGACGCCGACGCAACGCGCGGCCTGGTTGCTCGCTACACTACCGCGCAGTCAGATTTGCTGTATGGGGCTGAGCTTGCGCAGGCCGAGGCGGAAGAAGCCGCCGTCCAAAAGCAGTATGATGTGGCTGAGGCCGCGCTCGACGAAACGGATAAAAACCTGGCCGATGAGCCGCTGGAAATTCCTGCGACCAAGTCCAATGGTGGCAATTCCGGGCCGGGCGAGACGGATAAAGAAAAACCGTTTTCCAAATGGCAAACCAGAGACCAGATCTCTGGCCTGCTCACAACAACCGCCATTGCCGGACTGCTTGGTGCGTCTTACGCGGGCATTCAGGCGACACTGGCTGATGCCGGTTTGCCGATCTTCGAAGAGCAGAAGCATCTGCCGTTTATGCTGTCGGTGCTGGCACCTGCCGCCGGGATCATGATTAAACAGGCTACTGGTGTCTTCAGCGATCCAGCCAGCAAAGACCGGTACCGCAAGGTCGTCACGGGCATTGGCATTGTCGCTTTCTTCATCTGGATACCACTCTTCGCGTCCCTGTTCGAAGGTTTGAGCGGGATCTTCGATCCGTTCAAGGAAACCAACCACTTTGTCGCCTGGGGCTTCAATGTCGGTCACATTGTTGCAGAGGCTTTGATCTCAGCCGCGCTGTTTTTCCAGCTTGATGCGTTGATGGCAAAATACGCGCCGTCCGACATGATCCCCAATGAAGCGCGTCCACCGCTGATCCGGGCGCGCGAAAGTCAGGTCCAGACCTTTGAAGCGTTGGCGCTGCGCCTCGGTGCGATCAAAGGCCGAATCCGTACATTGAAGGCTACTTACGCGGAAGCCGACGTTGTCGGTGACATCGCTATTCTGCAGCGCATGAACCGCAAACCTGACGACGGGCTGCTTTGACAGCCCGTTCCTTCCCATCCCCACACATCAAGGAGACTCTCATGAAACTGTTCAATCAAACTGTGTCGGCCATAGCACTGATCGCTGGTGGCTTGATCGCTGAAACCGCCAATGCCCGCGAAGCCGTTGTCATTCTGTCACCTGTCGGCAATGTCGAAGAGAAGACGGCGGAGATTCAAGCCGTCGCCCTACATCTGATCGACACGGTCGACCCGGGCGAAGAGGCCTGGATCATCAATGGTCTCACGCAGGAACAAATCGCACATTACACTTTGGAAAACGATCCTGAGCGCTATGAGATCGAGCGCAACCGGATGCGCGACAATGCCGCCTTCTTCCGAAATCTGAAGGAGTTTGCTGAAACGGCTATTGCACCCAAAGAGGATGTCTTTGCGGGCAAGATCGACTTTCCGTCAACCTTGCGGACGATCAATGCGAACTACCCGGCTGATACCTCGCGTGATCTGATTTTTCATGGAACGTCGCCTGTCACCCATGATCCGCGCCACTTGGATTGGTCCATGTTGGGCGGCGTCATCCCTGACGACGATCAAATTGCAGCCTCGCGTGCGGATACGATCTATGGCGCGTCTGGCGAAGGCAGCTATCTGCAAAACTACGCGGTGCATTGGGGCATGAACGGCACCGCGTGGCGCGTGTCGGATCGCCATGAGCACTTCATGGTTCGGTTTATCTCGGGCTCGGTCACATCACGCGGCGCGACACTGGCCACATTCGCTCCGGACCCGGCCACCGCCCTGCGCAACGCCAAGGAGGGTATTGCTGAACGTGTCGGTGCGTTTGTGCCTGAGTTGGACGGTCATCGCAACATGGTGCACTTTCGCCCGACGGCTGCGCTGGATGCGGGTGATGCAGGAGGATCCATCTACGAGCGGCCTCTCAGCCAACGTGCACCAAATCAAGACGAGTTGCGTGCGGCCCAAAATGTTGAGATCGCCATTAAATGGGACTGTGCCTGCGACTTTGACCTTGCCGTTCAGGTTTGGGGGGATGCTCCGATCTCGTTCCGGGCACCTCGCGGCGTGTCCGGCACGCTTTTTAAGGACTTCACATCATCGTCTTCGCTGAACACCGCTTGGGAAACCATTGCCATGCCAGGTCCGGTTGATTTGCAGGCGTTGACCGTTGCGGTGAACCAGTTCAGTGGTGCCGCGGGCGGCGCAGAGGCCGAATTGCGCATCGCCATCAACGGCGAAACCTGGGGCCGCAAGCTGCGTTTTGCAGGGCCTGCGGACCGGGGTGCTGGGTTTGAGCGCACATTGTCCCGCCGCGCGCCTGCCAATCCAGCTTGGTTGGTTGTTCGGCCTGCAGATGTTGTGGGGGCCAACTGATGTCTGAGGTCTCCGCATGGGAACAGGTCTGGCGCATCAACCAGCGCTATCTGCGCGCCCTTTGCTGCGGCTGGTTGGCCTGGCTGTGTTGGCAAGGCTATGTGGCCCACGTCGATTGGCTGATCCTCTTTGTTGCCATTTTTGCGGTTGGTGCGGTCTTCCATGGTGTGATTGCGGTGTTCCAAACCGTGAAAGCCATTGCTGGCACACTGCGTTGGGGTCGCTTTAAGTCGAAAGGCAGTGATCCCAAGGCTGACCGCATGGCCCAGCGCGCTGCTTTGCGCAAACGTGGCCTGCTTTAATGCTCGGCTGGGGTAAAACCAAAGACCTTGGGGAGATCGATCCCCAAGGTCGCCGTCTTTTGGGCGTCATCCCGGAAACCAATGAACCGGTCTGGGCACCACCGGGACATGCATCTGTATTTGGTGCCAATGGCGCGGGCAAAAGCACGCGGGTCGCGGTGCCAGCAATCTTTTCCTATGCCAGCACGGCCCGCGAGCGACCGGTCTTGGTTTGTGATGTCAAAGACGGCGAACTGGCCGCACAATGCACTCCGATGTTGCATGCGATGGGCATCCCGGTGGCCGTCATAGACGACTTTGGCACACGTCCTGAACTTTCCGAGTTCCGTGTCTCGCTCAACCCGTTTGGCGCGATGGTCTCTGCCTATGATTCTGACCCACGAGATCTGGCCTTCGCCAGTGAGACGATCATGGAAACGCTCATTCCAGAACCTCCAAACGACGAAAGAAACGCTTACTTCCGTGCCTGGCCACGCAAGATGATTGATTTTGCATGCGGGTATTTGCTGAAACGCGGTTCAGAGCGCTGCACACCCGGTGCCGTGGCGGAAATCATCGCGGATCAGGACGTGCTTATCACCTTCGCCGAAATTGAGCCGGAAGAAGGCACGCCGCATCTCAAATCCCAGGCCAAAGCGATTTTGGCCATGCAAGGTCACGAGCATTTTGGACAACATTTGGAGTCTGCGCAACGTGCCTTGCGTTTGTTCGCGCCCGGTACACGGCTCAACGAAGTTGGTGCTGAGGCTGACTGTTCCCATGCGGATTTGATCCGGCGCGGCGGATTTATCTTCCTGATAGGGCCGCAGAGATTCATGGAAAGATGTGGCACCTATATGGGCACAAATCTGATGTCTTTTGTGGACGCGCTCTATGCGGGTGCAGGTTCTTTGAGGATTCTAGCAGACGAATGGACCAACTTCCCGGCAAAAGCGCTCATCACGCGCAGCACGACATTGCGCGCCTATGGCGGCGAGTTGATCATGATCTCGCAGAGTCCCAGCGAGGTCGTTCGTAAATTCGGCGAACACGAAGCGCAGACGGCTGAAGACAACTCGATCACAAAGCAATGGCTGGGGTTTAGCAACTTCAAAGAAGCCGAGAAGATCAGCAAGGCAATTGGTGAAGAACACGCAGTCGCATCCGCACTCGGCAGCGACAACGGTGGCTTCAAAACCAATACCAATCTCAGCCTGATCAAACAGCGACATATGACGCCTGCAGACCTTATGGCGATGCCGAAAGAGCAATGCCTCGTTCATATCAAAGGCATCGGCTTCATGGTCCTGAACACCGTCAGTCAGGAAAACATCGAACCCTACTGCAATCTGATCGCCGACAACCCGCTGGAAGGCGGGCGTTTGACGCCAAATCCCATCATCAAACTGGCAGTGCCTGGAGTTGCTTCATGAGACTTGCCGCTCTCTTTCTCTGGATCTTGGTCCCGGTTGCTCTTTGGGTCGGATATGCCACCTATGGCACGCCACACGTCGTCGGCCATTATCGCTTCCACGACAATGGCGACATCTACAATCCGCATGCTGCGCGCCGCTACATTGATTGCACGTATTATGGCTGGGCAGGCGTCATCACGGTACCCGCCAAAAACGAACACTGCCCGTGGATCCGGTTCTTCAGGGCCGAGTCCTAATGGACGTGCCGCAAATACTGGACCGTAGTCGGCGCGTAGTAGCGTTCCTTCAAGTCAAAGCGCGTCGTCATCTCCATCCGCACTTCGGCCTTAAGGCAAGTAAGCATCGTGTCGACGTCTGTGACGCCTTTCACCAGCACCTCATCGAAATGCGCGCGATCTGCCCCCGCGTAGATACCCCACGGTGCTACAGCATCCCAAAAGGCATCATAGCCAAGCGGGCCAAGCCAGTCTTCCACATCCTGAATGTCTTCAAAAGCAATCATGAGGACAGTGTACCAGACCGCGCCCGCATCCCGCAAATTTGAGGAGACATATCATGCCGTTATCCACAGCCGATGCTGTGCGCGACCTCTTTGTCGAAGCCACACGGCAGTCCCTGGCCCGCTCGTTGCGCACCGGAGAGGACTGGGACCAATACAAAAACATCATACGCGAAACGTCCCAAAGGTTGGAGGCCGAACAAGCCGCCCATGCGCGCGACTATCCCGCCCGCATTGCCGAGGCCAAAGAGATCATCCTGCGCGAAGAACATGGCATTCGCCTGGATCACCCGTTGCCCAAAGGGGTCGACACGCGTTCCAGTGCGGACGCCTTGCAGAGCAAAGCAGAGACGCGTGTGCGCCAAGATTACGATCAGCGCGTTGCAGCCATCAAATCCGATGAGTTGGATCAATACCGCAGCCTCACCAACACCATCCGCATGCGCGATGCGCCCGATCAAAGCCCGTCGCGCTCCATTGGCCAGTCGTTCAATCGCACTGGCCCCTCCCAATCCTGAAAGGACAGATCATGACCAATGACGAAAAACTCACCGCTGCCCGCGAAAGCTTCTCGGGAAAATCCATGACGGAAAGCCAATTGAAAGAGGCCGTAGCGATCTCCGACATCTTGCATGCGGAGATTGAACGCTCAGGCTCGTTCATCGAAAAGCTCGTTGATTATAGTCACGCATACGCCCGAAATGAAAAGTTCGACGCCATGCGCGCTGAAAAAATCATTCGCGACGTCTACACCGCCACCCAGGGCCAGTCGATGAACCAGACACGCGAGGGATTGAAAGCCGCTGAAGACAACTTGCCAGATGACGCACAGGCGCGGGCCTTGTCTTGCGCTGCGAGCATCGGGCAGTTGGTTCAGGCCGCTCCCACGCAGCCTTTCTATCAAGCCTACGACCGAGCGGCGGTGACGCTCTCGGCTGAGTTCGGTATCACGCAGGTCGCGGCCAAGTCCCTGATGAAAGATGTCTTTCAACAGAATTACGGCAAAGAGCTCTATGCCCATGGCAAGCAGATAGAAGAGCAATTCCACAAGCCCGTGCGCGAGGCCGAGATGGCCGCCCGAAAGCAAGAGCAGCAGCCCGTTCGCAGCCAGTCGCAGTCGTATTCCTGAGGCATCCTGCTCAGAAGAATAGGAAAATAATCCTTGCCAAATAATAACTTACATGCTTTTATGCTCCCCCTTTGTTCCGCATGTGGAGACATAAACACCAAGATAGAAAGACCCGATATGCCCCAAACCCCACCGACACCACCACCAATGCACTGGCACATCCGCCGCACTCCTTACAAAAACTTGCATGTGGGTAACTCCGCATATGCATTGATATTTTGAGGTGCTGGATATGAGGTATGATGTAAAATGGCAGAATGGAGAGCAGATTTCTGGGCTGTCGAACAAGCGCCGCGATCTTCGCGACCTTGTTCGTTTTCTTGCACGCCGCGCCGCCGAACGGACATGGAAAACCATGCAAAACGTGGAGGACAACCAGCAAAGATCACAAGGAGAAGGCCAATGACACGCACAGCAATTTATGCACGATATTCAAGCGACATGCAATCTGAGGCCTCAATTGAGGATCAGGTCCGCCTGTGTGAGCTGCGCGCGAAGGCCGATGGCCACACCATCACCCAAACTTACGCAGATCACGGGATTTCAGGGGCGTCGACGTTGTTGCGAACAGGTGTGCAAACCTTGATGCAGGACGCCATCATGGGCAAATTTGATACCGTTTTTGCGGAAGCCCTTGACCGTCTCAGCCGTGACCAGGAAGATATCGCCGCGATCTACAAACGCCTCAGCTTTGCTGGTGTACGTATCGTAACCCTGGCCGAAGGCGAGATCAGCGAGCTTCACATCGGCCTCAAAGGCACGATGAATGCGCTCTTCCTCAAAGACCTCGCCCAAAAGACCCGTCGCGGACTACGTGGTCGGATTGAAGCTGGACGGTCGGGCGGCGGGAACGCCTTCGGCTATGATGTCGTCAAGAATGAAGATGACAAAGGCCAGCGGGTGATTAACGGCACGGAAGCCGCCGTAATTCAGCGCATCTTCAACGACTACCTTGCTGGGATTTCGCCAAAGAAGATCGCCTTCGCGCTCAATGAAGAGGGCATTGCAGCTCCAACTGCCCGCCATTGGGGGCCAAGCACGATCTACGGCAACCGCGAACGCGGCACAGGCATTCTGAACAATGAGCTCTACATCGGTCGGATGGTGTGGAACCGTCTGCGATATGCCAAGAACCCAGAGACCGGGAAACGGGTCTCGCGGGTTAATCCAGATTCTGAGTGGATCACAAAAGACATGCCGGACCTGCGGATCATCGACCAAGCAACATGGGATGCCGTCAAACAAAAGCAGGGGGCCGTCAATAAGAAGGCGCAGTCGGGGTTTTGGAACGCGCGCCGTCCCAAGAACCTTTTCTCCTTTCTGATCAAATGCGGTGAGTGTGGCGGCGGGTGTTCGTCCGTCAATGCCACACAGATCGGATGCTCCAGCGCCCGCAATAAAGGCACGTGCAACAATAAACTAACGATCAGTCGCAATTACCTCGAAGAAGACATTCTTGGCGCGTTACAGGACCAGTTGATGGACCCGGAGCTCTGCGCTCTGTTCTGCAAGGAATATACGGAACATCTCAACAAGCTGCGGCGTACGCGCATCGATGCCAGCACGGCTCAACGCAAAGAACTCGCCAAACTGGAACGCGAGCGCGTGCGTATTGTCGAGGCAATCAAGGATGGCCTTCCGGCAGACATGGTACGCGACGACGCACAACGCATCTCGACCCGTATAGACATTCTAAAGCGTGAGCTTGAGAGCGAATGCGCACCGGAGCCGATCCTTCATCCCGCCATGTCCGACATGTATGCTCGCGAGGTTCAGAAGCTGATCAAGACGCTCAATGAGCCGGGCCACCGCGAGGAGGCGGCCGGATTGATCCGTGGTCTTATCGACAGGATCGTTCTGACGCCCGACCCGAGCAAGACGCGGTTGGTGGTCAATCTCGAAGGACATCTGGCAGGGATACTAGCGATGTCGGAAAAGCGGCACGCGACCGATGTGCCTCTTTCCATTGACGTTTCGGATATCAAGTTGCTGGCGCTAGCTTCCCACCGCCTCAATGAGCTAGCTGCTCATGAGGTAGTAGGTAAAGCTGGTTGCGGGAGTAGGATTTGAACCTACGACCTTCAGGTTATGAGCCTGACGAGCTACCGGGCTGCTCCATCCCGCGACACTTTATGCGGCCTACCGCGTAGAACGCTACTTGAGGCCGGAAC